>JAFDEF010000052.1 GCA_019310485.1 Deltaproteobacteria bacterium
CATCAATTTCTATCATTATGTCTTCGATCGTATCTCCGGCGCCTTTGAAATGCCCAGTATGGCTGAGCTTATCACTCAAAGAGCCCAACAACTCAATCTGGGCACCTCATGGAAACCCCCTTAAAATACCTTTGAAAATACCTTCATCTCCTGGTAATCTCTTTATAGCCTCAAGCTGGAATGCGCTCCACACACAGTGCCTCACCACAGATTGAGCTCGCCACTATTTATTGAGCTACTACTCTTATCCTTTCATTACACATAAGCTCTAAAGATCATCACCGTCTCTATACCTCAACTTTATTAGCACGAGCCATTGAACTAATCAACTTTGCAAATCTCTCAATCCCCTTTTTCTTGTTGTACTTCCTCGCAGCTGACCTAGCCCTTCTGCCCATCATTTGGAGCTTTTCAGGCTGTGCTTTAATATCAAGAATGGCTTTCGCCAGCGCCTCTGGGCTATCCGGATTGACTACTATCCCGCATTGTTCTTGCCCAACTATTTGGGCAACATCACTAGATTCCGGAGCCAGTGCTAAAACGGGGCGCCCAGCAGATAAGATAGAATAAAATTTACTAGGGACGACCATTCCTTCTAAGCCCCGTTTGATCGCAACCACATGCAAGTCTCCAGCCGCCATCACATAAGAGATCTCATTCGCTGGTCGGAAAGGCATGAACCGTACATTTTTGCACGAACTTGCCAATTTTTCTATTTTGCCCTTGGCAGCACCGTCTCCGATAAAGATGAATCCGATATCTTCCTCATTTAGGCATCTTGCAGCGTCTATCAATGTCTCCCATGCCCCGTAAAAGCCCAAGTTTCCCCCATGAAAGACGGTAAAAGAAAAACCGCACCGCAACTCTAACGTCTTTGGATGTTGCCTCGGCGCCATCAGAGATTCGTCGATGCTGGCACCCAGCCTGACGACCTTAATCTTGTCTTCGTCAATGCCCTTTGAAGCAACAAGCCTTTTCATGTCTTCTCCCAAGACAACAATAACTTTGGCCTTTCTAAGGGCCCATCGGTGGATTTTTTCCCATAGAGATACCAGCGCATTCTCTCTTACCAAGCCTGAAGCCAAGGCCATGTCAGGGTGAAGATCTTGTATAAAATAAACAAAAGGTCGCTGTTGTAAAGTAGCAACAGTTGCAGCTGCAATTCCAATCAGCGGCGGGTCAGTCATACAAACAAGTGCATCAGCTTTAATCGTGAGAGCCCTAACTGTCATTAACATCAGGTAAGAAAAGTAGTTCAAAACCCGCCCTTTCATTAGGTGTCGCTCAAAAGATGTAGATCCTACCCGCTCAACTAGGAGTTTGCCATCAGCACTCTGATGCAAAAAGTGCCATGGATACCTCTCAAGAGGGTTATACGAAGGTCGCCCAGCTAAAACTGTAACTTTATGTTCCTCGGCTAGTGCGTAAGCATACCTTTGGGCAACATATGCCGTGGCCGCTGTGTCTGGAGGGTAATACTGGTTAAGGAACAGAATATTCAAGTCTAAAATAGTATCCGTGGGTAATTATCGGCCTTCTTGAGAAAGCTCTTTGTGGAGCCCCACGGGCAAGCCCGTGGCACCACTTAGTCTCGCCGAATTGCTTCGCAATCGGCGGGACTTAGTGGTACGACATCCCGCCCGCCCTTAACCGCATTCATCCACGGATTTCTTATAAAAAAGACCTGGAATTCTCTAGACAGACGTTACCCAATTACCGACTTGACCACATGAACTACATCATCTACATTTATATCTTTAAGGGGCTGCTTGTCCATGTATCTAAGTCTATATCGATCGCGGGCGGAAAGAGGGTTCTTCGGATATATTATTCTTGTGCCAGGAGGAGCCCACTCATTAGCATTCAAGAAACCAAATAGACCAATGGCCGGAACACCCAGATAAAAAGACATGTGTAGCCATGCTGAGTCCGTTGAAATACATAGTGCGGAGTCCTCTAGTGCACAGGCCACTTCATTAATGCTACCGCGGATTATCTGGAATGATTCATCTCCACTCAAGTATAGCAGAGCTTTTATGAAATGGTATTTTTTTCCAGGCGGTAATACCAATCGGACCATAAACCCCTCGTGAACCAAGCATTCAATCAGTTTTTGTCCGAGCGCAAGAGGCACCCGTCTGTTGGGCCAATATGAATCCAGAAACAAAAAGATTCTGTTTGATTTAATTGTATCAGGGAGCTTTTCCTTCGTAGGAATACGGCTACCGCCAAATCTATCTATCAGAAGGTTAATTCGTTGGTAGGCGTTTAGATTTGATGGGTAGCGGATAGAAATAATATTATTTATCCTCAGCAATTTGAGAAAGACTTTGTGGCGCAAATCCCCTCTAGTATCCCAGAGGAAGTCGTATCTTTTTTTTCTAACCCATTTCCTTAGTTTCAGAATGTGCGAAATATTATAATGAAATGGATGCCTTCCTACCTTCCTATTCCAAGGAGCTGAAAAGCAAAAAACATCCTCAACGAAATCCTGCAGTGAAATCCATTCTACCCACTCCTTTTTGCAGATAAAGCTGGTTCGTATATCAAAAATGGTATATAGTTCTCTTGAGAAATAAGCACTGATAATTAGATCACCTAGATTCCAAGGTTCAAATATTATGATATGTTTCGCGGATTCTAGCTTGACGCCCATATAAATAAAACCTTCTCTACAGTAAAGCGTTTCTTATCCTAAGCCCCTGAGACGGAAAGAGGATCTTGAATTTTCCGCATTAAAGTCAATAGCGACCTATTGAGACTTTTCAACCTTAGGTGCGATAGCTTCTCTAGAAATAGTCAGAGCAACTTCTACTGGATTTTTTCCTAAAGTTCAGCCTATCGAATCAAAGTCCTCAAGACAGATTGGATTTTGCACCTTGCTCTGAATGGTTTTGTTGAGACACCTTCTAATGACATGTCTTGCACTCCAAGGCCACTTTAAGAACATCAAGGGTCTTTTTTGCACAGGTGTTCCACGAAAATTTCCGGACCCTCCTCTTCCCATAAAGGGAAAGCTTTTCTCTAAGAGAAGCATCATTCACAATTCTTAGCATGGCATTCTTGATGTCATCCACGCTATAGGGATCGACAAGTAGGGCCGCATCCCCTGCTACCTCGGGCATGGAAGACACTTTTGAGGTTATGACAGGCGTACCGAATCTCATTGCCTCTAAAATCGGAAAACCGAACCCTTCATAGATTGATGGGAAAACTAGGCAAAGGGCGTTCTTATATAAGTACCCAAGCTGCTCTTCCGGCAAGTAGCCCATGGGCTTGAGACTCGCCTTACAGGAATAGTTTTTCAGTAGTCTGGACAAATCGGCTCCTTTCCACCCCATTGCTCCAACGAGCACTAGATGTACCCCCAGATGAGATGGGTTAATCTTTTCAAAGGCCTTCAATAAGCGGATCACATTTTTTCTTGGCTCTAATGTCCCGACAAAAAGAAAGTATTTTGGCGGGACCTTTTCGACTACGTGGTCCACGTTGGAAAGGGGTGCAAGCGAAGGTGCGCCCGGATAGACGGTAAACACCTTTGCATGTGCCGTACGGTAGGTCTTTACCAAGCCCGAGTGCGTGGATCTTGAATCACAAATGATGCAGTGGGCCCTCTTCACTGACTGCTTCATCATAATTTTTTCCAGCGTCAGATTGTACCAAGGCATTGTTTCTGGATGTTCCATATGAACCAAGTCGTGAATATTTAGAACTTTTTTTATGTAGCGGGGAAGGGTGAAGGGAAGATGGTGTCTTGTTCCCCAAAACAAATCATATTTGTTCCTCCTGGCGAGTTGATATACCGCACCCTGCATCCACGTGGAACTAACGAACCTCTTGTTCAATCGGCCTTCTATCTTCCTCCATTTAGGGTTTTTGATATGGTAATGTATCTTGGCATGGGACAGGAGATAATAATGATTGTATTGATCTAAATCTTGCAGTTCATCCAAAAGGCTCCTGAGATAAACTGATATCCCTGTGAACACATAGCTCAAAGGCCTTGCATCAACCAGGACCCTAGCACCGCGCCTTGTCTGCATGCTATCTAGTGCTACGTCCCTCGGAGATTTCCGCATCTACCATCATTCTCGCCACATCCCTCATCATATACCTTGCTTTCCATCCCAACACCTTTTCTGCCTTCTTGGGGTTTGCCTTCACAGACAAAATATCAGTAGGACGGAATAGAGATTCATCGATCTCCACATGTTCGCGCCAATCAAGGCCCAAATAATCAAAAACCGTTTCAACAAAATCTTCTAGTTTATTTGTCTGCCCTGTTGCAATCACAAAGTCCTCAGGTACATCCTGCTGGAGCATAAGCCACATTGCCTTTACATATTCTGGAGCCCAGCCCCAGTCACGCTCAACCTTAAGATTGCCCAGCTTGAGTTTTTCTTTACTGCCTTTGGCAATCTCGCACGCTGTTCTCACTATCTTTCTCGTGACAAAACGAAGCGGTCTAAGTGGCGATTCATGGTTGAACAAAAGACCTGAACAGGCAAAAAGCCCAAATGCTTCTCGATAATTGGCTACCTGCCAAAAAGCCGCGGCCTTAGCAACACTATATGGACTTCGAGGACGAAATGAAGTCTCTTCGTTGGCTATCTTTCCATCGGTATTCCCAAAGCACTCTCCTGATGCCGCATTATAAAAGCGAACTGGAATTTCAAGAAACCTAATAGCCTCCAGTAGATTCAAAGTAGCTACACCGATACTTTCAAATGTCTCTACAGGAAGATTAAAAGACAGCCCAACAGAGCTTTGTCCTGCTAGATTGTAGATTTCCTCAGGAACCGTTCTTTTTATTACTTGTAATACACTTCTAAAGTCATTAAGGGATGCAGATTGTACCTCGACTTTATCTCTTATTCCCAATTTGTGCAGGTTTTCAAAAGAGGCCATCTGTGCATCCCGGGAGGTCCCATAAACCTTATACCCTTTTTTTAACAACAATTGGGCCAAATAGGCCCCATCCTGTCCACTAATTCCGATGATCAAAGCCTTCTTCATATTCCTTCATCCTATCCTGTTATAGTTGACTGGGAAGTTTGAGTTAAGATGAATCACTACTCTTCCACAGCTATCAACTTATGGTAGCTGTCAATAACTTTTTCTGGGGGTCCCTCATCAAGTATTTTTCCTTTGACCAGCAAGCACACTCTATCACACATCATTTTCACCGCATGCATATCATGAGATACAAACACTATTGTTTTCTTCTTCTTAATTTCCTCCATCTTCTCAAAGCACTTTGCCTGAAACTTCTCATCCCCAACAGCGAGAATTTCATCAATAAGGAAAATATCAGGATCAATACTCAGCGATATGGAAAAGGCAAGTCTCATCTGCATTCCGGTAGAATAGTTCTTTATCGGCACATCAATAAAGTCTTCCAATTCAGAAAACCTAACAATCTCGTCGTAATTCATTTGGATCTCCTTCTTAGTAAGTCCATAAAGGGAAGCACTAAGATAAATATTTTCTGTGCCGGTCAAATCTGGCTCGAACCCTACTCCTAGCTCTATTATTGGAGCTACGCGGCCTTCAATAAAAATTTTTCCTTTGCTGGGACTTAGTATACCCGCCATTAATTTTAATAATGTACTTTTACCTGAGCCATTAGGCCCTATTAGGCCAAGAAATTCTCCACGTTTTACTTCCAAGTTTATATTCCGCAAGGCCCAGAACATCTCTTTCTTCTCACGGAAATTTCCTTTCAAAAGTGCGATAGCCCTTTCTTTTAGGAAATATGAACGATTGTGCCTTATGAAAAAGTATTTTGAAATCCCTTCAATTCTCGCAACCACTCTTTATTACACCTCTTCCGCAAATTTTGGCCTGCACCAAGCAAAAGTCTTAGAGCCAATTACATACGCCCCAATCACCCACAACAACATTATGACAATGGCGGGGAGCGCGGGAAATTGGCCACTATATATCAATTTTTGATAAGCGAGGGTAAAGACGGTCATGGGGTTTAACCACATCAAGATATGAAATCTCTCTGGAACCATAGAGAGGGGATAAATTATGGGGGTAACCCAGAATGCCAGCATCAATAATACCTCTACCAGATGCTTGATATCCCTGAAGTAAATTGTGACGGCAGAAAGAAGAAGACTGAGGCCCAACGTGAAAAGGAAATGAAGAAACAGTAAAACCGGCAAAAACGCTAATGACAAACTAAGGCCTTTCCAGTAAGCTAGTATGGGTACAAACACTATATAGGCAAGAAGTAGCTGAACAAGATTAAATGCTACCGTAGAAATGGGGATTATTTCTCTCGGAAAGAAGACCTTCTTAATGAGATTGCCATTATCAATTATGCATGAAGTTGCCATATTAAGAGAATTCACAACAAATGACCAAGGGAGAACTCCTGCCAATAAGAATATTACATAGTTTTCCATTTTTATTCTTATGATGTATTTAAAGGCAACAGTATAAACTATTATCATAGAAAGTGGGTTTAACAGGGACCAAAGGAATCCCAAAAAAGAACCTCGATACTTCAGTTTTACTTGCTTGTAAACTAGATTGAAAAGCAGGTATCTGTAATTCAACAATTCTTTCATAACCCATCCTATTCTCAAATAGACTTAATAGAGGTTTTTAGCATGTCAAATCAGATTATCCCAAGATCTTTGCCCTGCATCTTTGGCTTCCATGTGCAAATCCATTGAGGATCATTGCTATCTGTTACTAAACTAATACCTGAATTTTGCACGGAAGTAGCCCTAAAATGATGAAACCACCTGGGATCCCTGTTATAGAAACGTTTCTGACAAAATAAACTAAGAACAGGAGGTACCCCAGATGGTTAAAAAGCGAAAAAACCATACCACCAAAAAGCGTGACAGTAAAGCTTGTAGTAATAATGGTTCTGAGGCCAGAAAAATCAAGGCTTCCACGCCATATGGCACTTGTACCGAGCGGCTTAGCCCATTTGGTGGGCTTTTGGCATTGGTTAAGTTTTTGGACTTGATGGGTTTTAAAGAGATCTTTGAGCATACCTATAAGGCTCCAAAACGTTCACCCAAGCTGGGACATTATCGAATGGTTATGGGTGTTCTGATGCTCCTATTTACAGGATTCAACCGGTTGTGGCATTTCATATACATACGGCTTGACGCCATGGTCTGTGGAATTTTTGGGCTTAATTGCTTGCCTGTTCCAAGTACCTTTTGAGGATGATCGATATACATATCGTATCTTCTGTACCAACTTACAAGGAAAGCCTCACAAGGTTATCGCCCTTTATGATAAAAGAGCAGATGTAGAGAACCTTATCGGTGAGGCCAAGCGGGAGGGTCTTGATGCTATCCCTTCGGCCAAATTCAAAAACAACTACGCCTTCTTTCAAATTGTCATGACGGCCTATAACATGTGGCGGTATTTCAAAATGACGGCCCAGCTCAGTGCTGAACAATCCCGCTGGGATAATCCTCATCCCAGCTATGAGGCACTTGAGGGACTTGTGGACAATACAATACGCATTGCGCGCTTGAAGCTTCTGCTCATAGCTGCAAAGTTGACCTTTCATGATAATCACGAAAAGGCGAAGTTTTCCATTCATGACGCTCGAACACCCGCGATGATAAAGTTCTTAAAGTTTCTAGATACAGCGCGCTCTAAAGTGAGGCCATGGATTGAGGGAAGCCTATGGCCTTGCCGGTTTTCTTTGAATCAATCATGAGCAAAAAATTTTTTGCACAAATACATCATGTTGAAGATACAGCAAAATAAGGCAATGCCTGATACATAGATCCCACCAATACTAAGCAATGCGAACCGCTAATTGTGTTACCCCTTGATTCGAACAACGCCCCTTGGGATCAGAAAAAATTACTCGGGTAGGTTCGAAAAGGTAAATTTCGTGCAAAATTCAGGTCCAATAGATCCATGGGCACCAGCTGGATCTTTCCATCCAGCCCCAGTTCATGCAGCCGCCACAGGTTCACCGAAGCGCTCCGCCGGTAGGCTCCATAAACCTCGTAGCCCCTTTCCAAAAGCAATCTCGCCAAATAGGCTGCATCCTGCCCGGTGATTCCGGTGATAAAGGCCCGTTTTGTCATCTTGTTTTTTCCTCCGTTCATTCTGCTGCGGTATCATTTTTCACGAGTCGGCCATTAAAGTATTTCTGGAATGCTTGCGTCATGGTCGGAGAACTGATTACGGTGATTCATTTAGGAGCCCACGATCAGATTCGCCGCAGCCGCGACCGCGATACCCACGACCACACCGGCGGCAATCTCCCACCGGCTGTGGCCAATACGTTCGCGCAACGCCTGATGGTCAAAGGCGCCCGCAGCCAACTTGTTGATGACCAGTGCATGCTTGCCAACTTCGCGACGCAGGCTGCTGGCATCAAGTATGACGATGAAGGCCAGCGTGATGGCGACACCGAAGGCGGGGTGGCTGACGCCTTCTTTGAAGCCAACTAGCGCAGCCATGCTACTAACGATGGCACTGTGGTTACTAGGTGACCCACCGTAGCCAATGAGGTTGAACGCCAGTTGCTTGGCCTTTATGCTGTTGACAATGAACTTCAAAACTCCGGCGACAAGCCAAGCGAGAAAAGGGGTCAAGGCGTAAGAAAAATCCATCATCACCCCTACACCGGCCACAATGCCCATGTGCAAGCAGCCAGCCACAGCACCACGGTAAGCAATAATTGCCAATCCGCCAGCAATGCATCCGTGGGCGACTCGCCCCCATTCAGGGCCTCTACCACGAACCAGTAACGGAACAGACCGAACAGAACCAATGGAACCGTGATGGCCAACTCGGGCCTCGCAGTCACCACGAACATGCTGTAGAACAGCAAGGCCCCCGTTGCTGACATCTCAGCATAGCGATCCGCCAGTTGGACAGAGTATTTCTCAAGCACCCTTCGGCCTTCGGTGCCATTTTGGATGAGCTCCTGGCGCCGTTTGACAGCAGCAAGATACAACGCTAGGCACAAGGTGGTGATGAACATCCATGCGGACAGGGGAACGTCCAGCGCCATGGCCCCAGCATAAACGCGCAGCACAAAGCCGATGGCGATGGTGAAGATGTCGAGCACAGGTTGGTGTTTAAACACAAAGGTGTAGGCCAAATTCAAGGCCAAATAGGCCCCGATGGCCGTCACCACTTTTGGAGCGTCAAACCACCACCACCCCAGCACGGCGTAGAGAACCGCGGCTAGGATCAAGGCTGTGGGTACGGGGACAATCCCGGCCGCCAAGGGGCGGGTTTTGCACTTTTGGGGGTGACACCGGTCCCGATCAATGTCACGAACGTCGTTGACGATGTAGGTGGCCGACGAAGCGACGCAGAACAGCAGCGCTGCCAAAAGGGCATGACTGACGGCATCAGTATCCAAAAACTTTCCTGAAAATAGGAGCGGTGCCAGAACAAAGCTGTTCTTTACCCACTGCTTTGGGCGCATCAGCTTGATTAGCCCCAGAAGCTGGGCGCACGCTGGACGAGCTTTTACCGAAAGAGCATCGATTATCGTCTTATGCATGGCAATGTGACAAAATCAACTGGAACCCACTCGAATAAAATTTCACGTATTCGCCAGCTCTTATAACTAAAGAGTAGTAATTCGTACAGTGTTCCGATCTAAAAGATATTTTATCTGTTAATATCACGCTAAATATTTAACTTATTGAATACAAACGCGGGTAAATGTTGAATAACCATCATAATCAACCACCACTTACGGGGGGTGTAAATCACAGGCCTACCTGCCTCTATTCCCTCAACAATCTCCTTTGCAACCTTTTCAACGGGCGCCAACTTGGTGCCCTTGTCCTTGAGGTCAGCGGCCATGGGGGTGTCCGTCGGGCCAGGCTTTATAAGTACCACCTTGACTCGACTATGTGCAAAGCGATGCTGCAAGCCTTGGGCGTAGCGTGTAATCAGTCCTTTGCCTGCGCCGTAAACATAATTGGACTTCCGGCCCCGGTCACCCGCCACGGAGCCTATCAGGGCAATGGTGCCGTGGTTGGATTTTGCCATCTGTTTGGCGAAAGCCTCGGCAAACAAGACCGGCGAAACCCCATTAATATTCAGCGCTTGGCAACATGCCTTTAAATCATTTTGGCACCTGACCTGCTCAGGCAGTGAACCATGGGCAATCAGTACAATATCCACATCGCCAGACTGAAAAATGTTTTCTACCGTGGTAGTGATGACTTCCGGGTCAAGGAAATCTGCACAGACGACCCGAATTAGTGATTCGGGGCTACGCACCTTGAGGTCACTGGCGACCCGGTCGGTGCGCTGTGCGTTGCGCCCCACTAGTGTGAGATCGGACGGCTGATTTTCCAACCAGAGTCTGGCGCAGTGCGAGGCAATCGCCGAGGTAGCCCCAACAACGACGATTCTTCTTTTCCCTTTCATTCAACCTCCCATCACGCGGCGTGAGAAACCTGAGCTGATGCCTGGGTCTCGATACTTTAAGAATTCTTTCAGTCGCGGATAACCCAACTCAAAAAGTTGTTTGGGCATCCTCGAGTCCTTAGCCGGGTAGAGCCGCCCCTTTGCCTCATAAACAATGGCATCCAGTCGCTCCAAGAGCTTATATGTGTGCGTCCCCTTATTTGGGAAATCCAACGCCAGCGTCACCCCTGGTTGCGGGAAACTTAGCATACCTATTGACTGTCGGTTGCCAAGGGTCTTCAGGACGGCAAGAAAAGATCCATCTCCAGAGCGGGAGATTTCCTTCAGGATCGTCTGTATGGCGATTTTTCCTACTTTCCGTGGCACCACACACTGGTACTGGAAGAAGCCTTTTGGCCCGTACATGCGGTTCCACTCAAGCACGTTGTCCAGCGGGTAGAAAAACGGTTCGTAGTGCCTGACGGCTCGACCCGCCCGCCGCTTTTTGGCGTGGTAGTAGGCCATATTGAAAAGGCGCAGGGACAGCCGATTCACCAAGGAAAAGGGCGGCACGAAGGGCACGGTCACGTTGCACCCTTTGGGCTCCGGGAGATTTCCAGGACTGGTCGGGTTACCACGGAGGAACAAACCTCGTCCACCGCCCCCACTAATGCAGTCGATCCAGGAAACCGTGTGTTCCCAGTCGGCCTCGGAGTCGTCGGCGAGGCGGAAGAACTCATCAAGATTGCCGTAAGGGACAATCTCCGTTTCCAACCAAGGCCCGGCCACACGGCGTAGTTGGATCTCAGCCTGGATGATGACACCCGTGAGGCCCAATCCACCCACTGTGGCGGCAAACCAGTCTGAGCGCTCGTTTGGGCCACACCGGATGACCTCTCCATCGGTACGGATGAGCGTTAGGTTCCGGACGTGATCGCCGAAAGAACCCATCACGTGATGGTTCTTAGTGTGCACATCGTTGGCAATGGCACCCCCAACGGTCACAAGCTGTGTGCCAGGGGTTACCGGCAGCATCCATCCGCGAGGAACGGCCAGCCGTTGGATGTCCCGCAGCAACACACCGGCCTCACAGACCAGCCGGCCGGCCCTATCGTCGAAAGCCATAAAATGATTGAGCCGGGTTGTGACCCAGAGTGTGCCCCCTGGATTCAGGCATACGTCACCGTAGCTGCGGCCCATGCCATAAGCAAGACCAGGCAACGGACCATGACTAAGAAAGTCCTTAACGATAAACGGATCATGCAACTCCACAACACGATGAGGTTCGGCGCTCAAGCGCCCCCAAGAGGATACTGGTTTCATTGTGTATTTACCAACAAATGGCCAAGTGAATACATTCCATCACCCGAAATAGCGACGATCCTGACTTTATCTACATTCAATACCATATTGTCAAGATGAATCTTGTGACGAACTAACCCAGGTGTTCGTTTTGGATAAATGGTGGTTATCAAAATCCATTCGCCATTTTGAAGCCCTCTAATCTCATAGACATCATTATTATCAACAGAAACATCAATTGATTTAATGGTTGTTTTTTGTGTCAATGCAATATCTAACATATAGTCAAATTGGATGTTTCCTGCAGCATTCCAAGGTGTTCCTTCGCTCCGAATTGTTCGAACATCAAATTCTGTTATCATAGGGATCAACGAGGATCTTGGTATGAAGTTCGTTCTATACATTTTCCAGTCCGGTTTTTCTGTTAGGCCCAAATTTAATCTAACAATTTCGACTAATCGCTTTCTGTCCAGTAGCGCTGCGTGTCACAGTTCGTATTGATTCCCAGAAACACTTTGTTGTTTTGGGATCTTTAAGAAGATTATTGTCTTCTCTGATACTTTCCACTTATCCATGCGGTCCTCAGCAAAACAAGAAGAAGGAATGAGCTAAAAGCAAAAGTAAGTGGCCGGTTACCTAAGGGTAATGATTGCTGCATAGTCGCCAACCTCTGTTATTTGCCGAATTACTTGAAAACGAAACGCCTATCGAGATAATACTTGGCCAAATAGCCGATCGCAAGGCCGATAATCCCACCTAGGTATCGCATTTCCTTGGTCTCGAAAATGTAATGGAAGCCAAACTCAAAGCCCCAGAAAATTGCGGTGGTGGCAGCGCCCATGATGCTGTAAAGGACGAAAGTCAGGGTATCATGAGTGATGCTGCGTGCCCGGAAGCGGAATATATACCGCTTATCCAGAACATACTTGACTAAGAGGCCGACGCCTGTGCCCACAATGACTGAGACCAAAATATGGAAAGCACCTCCGTAGGTTCGGATCACAATATCCTGGGTGCCAATATTCGCTGCAGTTGCAATGAGTGCGAATATGGCGTAGTTCATTGCCAGCTTGAAAGATGTAGATCGTTTTCCTGCAGAATTGCACATGGAGAGCTTTGAATTTTCTGCTACAAGGGCAGAAGGGTTCTGTTGAGATGAGTTCTTACCAAAATTTGTCACAATCTCCTCAAGTTTCTACCCTTGTCACCCCTAACATTTTGCCCCCTGCAGGGGCTTTTTCTTCTTCCGTGTGCCCTTTTTCTCTATTCAGGCACACCTCTCCCCTATTTTTAGGTACTTACAAGCACCTTGGCCCCTCTAAATATATTAAATGCCATCTGCCTGCACATGGAATCCCAGCGATTCTTCACAATGGTCGTGAACCTCGCACGATAGGCCCCATCATGTAAATGACTCAGACCAAAGTACTGCTCCACTATGTATCTCTTCTTCGATATCTTCTTGTTCCTCTCTATCTCAATCTCAGTAATCTTCGCACTCGCCGTATCCTTGCGCATGATTCCATCTTCAATCCCATTTATGTACAGAAAAGATCTGTTCGGCTCCCCATAATATCCCTTATCCGCATATATCTTCCTGATCGGATCTTTCGTGTGGCAACTGGCTAGTGCCAGGTAGGGAAGATACTTGCTATCGTGCACAGAGGCAGGTGTCAGAGTCGTGGCCAATACAAAGCCCTTCTTTACATCTACCGAAGTATGCTCCTTCAATCCGTAGTGAGGTTCATCGTTCTTTACCGTCCAATCAGATTCCAGGTCCCTGCTAAACTTCAGCGGCTTACCATTCCTGTCCACTCCCCCTCAGGCCCACTCCTTCTCTCCTTCTCCCTTCTAAGATCATCATTGCTCATAGGCTTACTCGCCGATTTCACCAGCCTCGCATCCACCGCTATCCCTTCATTTATGCTCAACCCCCTCTTGGCAAACTCCTGCAACACTGCACTATTCAGTTTCACCATCGCCTCCTTGGACAACCTACTCCTGAACCTCGAAAACGTGGAATGATCAGGGGATGGCTTATCAAGAGGAAGCCCTAAGAACTTCTTAAACGATATCCTGTCATTTATCTAGTTCTCCAGCTCAGGATCAGATGGAATATGAAACCACTTCTGTAACAACAGACACTTAAGTAATATCAAGGGTGGGTAGGCATCAGCTCCTTCCTTTCTCCTCCCAACTTCATAGTACTCCCTCAACAGTGCCTCTATGTTCCTCCACTTCACAACCTTATTAATCCTCTCCATCATCTTCACACTGCGATTGTGCTCCAATAAACCCCTCACAGCCAGATCAGCAAAACTGAATTTACCTCCAAAATCCTTATATCCCATTACTGTCTCCCCCTTTCAGACACGTTGTATGTAGGGGGAGTGTATATCATAAATAAGGCCATTTATCAAGTAGTTTCAGTAAGTTAACTATCCACTTAAATCCATCAACTCCAGTGTTTATTACAACTTACGATCACAGCTCTTGTATCTCAGCTAATTTTTTTTCATGCCTTTCCCCAAATGACAATTCTCGGCAGGTTATGCAAAGCTCTCCTCCTTTCGCTTCGGCAGACCTGCCGACTCCGGAGCAGGTCATCATTTGCCACCCTCGTAGAGGCAATGTCATGTTATTTCAAAGGGCAACAGCCCGACCTAGCATGGATTCGCAGCGCCGCCTCGCAATAACCCTGTCAGAGCTTACGTTTTTTTGGTGGGATGCTTACGATCAGCTTCCACATCCAGAATGTCATTCATGACGTAAACGCTACTTGCAATCACGCAGAACGCGAGGAAGGCAAGCCCCGCACTCATCAGGGTGGTCTGATCCCATTGCCCAGAGAAAATAACACCCAGAAAAACGAAGCCGTTCTTAATGTATTGGTGCGGGCGTAGGAGTTTTAGTACTGAAAGTATTTGGATTTTTCTTACCATACGCACAAATATATACCTAGTTGTGCTTAAGCGTCAGCGAATGCACACTGAGCTCACCTTTTCCGCAGTAAAAAATTCTAATTTCAAATAGATCGCCTGATAAAGACTTTGGTACCGTGAAGACGCCTTTAATCAACTGTCGCTCATGCCGAGGAAATATATCCTCTTTAAAAAGAGTTTTCCCTTTATTGGGGAGGTAAACATCAATATAGCCAACGGCTTCTTTATCTCCTGCATGATAAGCGTTAACGTCAAATATGAACTCGTATTTCCCATCGCTTAGCTTAATATATGGACCAAATGTCAAAAACCCTGCGGGCGGACCATTAGTCACTCTTGACTTTCCTACAACAGCGCCTACATTTGATGGCAAACTTGCCCCGGCCCAAATCCTAGGCTTGTCTTGAGGTTGGCTAGAAATGCCTGATGCGAGTATATAAAACCCACTAACTATCACAAACCCTACTATATTTCTATAGTAGATATCTTTTCTTTTGGACTCAAAAAGTGCGCCAAGAACAACTAAACCTATACAAAAAACCACAAAAGCAGCGTTCGGTCCATATTTGAGCGCCCAGGTGTTATTATATAGCGCAGGCAGATAGCCGTTCAAAGCAGGATGAAACGATCCATATGCAGATAGCCAGGTACCGCTGAGCATATTGTAAAAATCAAACCTTTTAAAGGTATACGAGATGTATGTCAGCGCATTGATACCTATCAAAATGATCACGACCCATAAACCATATTTTGCCTCCTTCATAATCCTGATCGCTGAAAATATAACGATCGGCATAATTAAGACCGCTCCAGACCATCCAAACCTTCCAGCGAACGACCACCCACCGTACCAGTTGGGATGAAGGGAGTTTGGAACCACATAACTTGCGTACACAAGCAATATAGTTAGCGCAGTCAACAGATACTGTTTTAAAAATGCAAATATAGATATTAGTCCAAGAAAATAAACAGGATTTTGGATAAACATCCCTTGGAATCTGTCCAAATGGAGCCCAAGGAAAACCATAAAAGCGTGAGCACTAAATTGAAGAGCACCATCGTGATATGGACCGGTAAATTTGCTAAACGCGTACATATTATAAGCCGCAAGAAGCGCAAGAGATGTACTTATAAAAGACAGAACAAACGCCGATAACCCGAGCCGAGCGGATACAGTTAATTTGCGTTTAGTCAGAAGGTAAGTTTGGAATGAAATAACCAAAGAAAGGATTAGCGCGGGCGCCGCAAATTTAATATGTAGCCAAGGCAAGAGCGAAACAAGCAAAGCAACTACTACAGTTTTTGTGAGTTGTTCTTTATTTTCGATTTCCCTTTTTAAAATAACGTAACAAGCAGCAAGCGATATAATGCCGGCTGGAAGGTCAGGATAGATCTGGCTCGATGCAGGGATAAGCGGAGTCGCGAAAGCTACTGCTACGATCGAAATGGTTCGAATTACATTATTTGAACAGAAGAGACCAGTTATATTAAATATTAGAGGAATGGCCAAGCTGCTCAATAACACCAAAGCCACTTTTGCACCAAGATTTCCGGCCACAAGATAGGGAACTGATAAAATTAATGGTAATCCAATGTTATGTACGCTGTATAGACCATGCGGCCCTTGCACTGCATGAGTGTTTGTCGGGTTCGGTTTGGCATCTCGCGGCGCTAAACCTGCTGAGTATATATGATGACTTTTAAATTCCCTAGTATAGGCTTTTGTTACCTCAAATGTATGATCCTTAATAATTGCGCCGGCTATTACCAAGTAGTGCGGCTCATCACCAGTAACGGGAAACCAGTCGTGATGTGTCCATTGATATAAGGTAAAAAGAGATAATAACAAGTATGACAACCACAAGATGTTGCGCAATTCTTTTTCAGGCAAGGCAACTCCATTCTCAACAGCAAACTTGTTAATTAATTTGACTTCACCATCCTCGGATTCACTAAATTGGAGTTGACTTCGACGGGATTGGTGCATTCACCGGGATTCTCCCGTCGCTGCGCCCACGACTATCGACATCAACCGCGCAGCACTCTCCTTCCACGTCACCCACGGCATGTTGTCTGACCTGGGATGCTTGCCTTTTTCGTAAAGGCTGAGCCACGCCTCAATAGAGTGTGCCAACCCTTGCGGGTCGCGGCTGGCGAAATAGTAGGCGTGTTCTCCCGCCGCCTCCCGAAATACGGGAATATCGCGCGCCATGATCGGCAGCTTGTGCTGGGCGGCCTCGATGAGCGGCAGTCCGAAGCCTTCGCCGTAGCTGGCTGCGATGAGGCAGGTGCTGGCGGCGTAGACTTTTTCCAGGTACTCGTCGCTGATGCCTTCCAGCCAGAACAGGCGTTTGTTCAGTTCAGGGTGGGCGCGCAGCCGCTCCACGAGCTTTTCCACCATCCAGCCCTGCTTGCCGACGATGACAAGATTAACCTCCGTCCCCTGTTGCCAGAGTTTCTCGAAAGCGTCGAGCACCTGGGCATGGCCCTTACGTGGTTCCAGGGTGCCCACCATGAGAAAGGTGGCATATTGGCACAATTTTGTGAGAATTTTTTCGGCATCCGATGGAATCCCCCGAGGGCCTGCCGATTTGTCAAGATCGGCGCCGATGTGATTCCACTGAATCGTAAAGGGGCGCTGTCGCCGCCAGGTCGTGCCCTGCATCCACTCCGCGAGCGCATCGGCGGTCGCCTTGGAGATGCAAACCGCGCCGTCGCTCTCCCCCACCACCTGCAGCCAGGCCGAAAATCCTTCGGCTACGTGGGGAACGAAGTGCTCGGGTTGTTGAATGCACAGAAGGTCGTAAACCATGAACTGGACGGCCAGGCCCTGCTGCCGCAGGTATTGATAAAACACCGCGTGCGCGGTTTGCACTTCGGGCTTCAAGTCCAGCGCGAAGAATATATCGCCGGGGGCAACATCTATGGGTTCATCGGTCAGTGCATCCGAAGGAATGCCGAGGAACTGGGCGGTAAATTGTCGGGCGTAGCGATAGGGCTGATGCACTGTGGCATAGGCCAGTTCAACCCGGTAGCCTTCCGGTGGGTGATGCAGCCATTCCTTGAGCACGTTGCGTACAACGCGCTGGATGCCGGTATGGACATCGCGCTGGACCAGCTCCGAGATATCAACCAGGAGTTGCCGTCGTGGGTAGTTCTTTTGCACCAGCGCCTTCTTGAGGTTCTCTGTGCTTTCCCGCCATGTGGACCAACGCATGTTGGTGGACTTTGGGTGTTCCCCTAGCTGAAACAGGCGCAACCAGACCTTGATGGCTTCTGCTAAATCCTGCGCTGCGTCCCCTTTGAAGTAAAACGCACTGTCTCCCGCTACTTCACGGAACACGGGAATATCTCTGGCGATAATCGGTATGCCGTGCCGCGCTGCTTCGATCAACGGCAGACCAAACCCTTCATTTAGACTGGCGGCGATAAGGCAGGTGCTGGCTGCATACACCTTCTCCAAATATTCGTCGCTGATGCCTTCCAACCAGAATAAACGGTGGCCACGCTCTGGGTGGTTGCAGAGTGTTTCGACCAGGCCTTCCATCTGCCATCCCTGCTGCCCGACAAAAACGAGATTGACATCCAGACCTTCGGCCCAAAGCAATTCAACGGCATTGAGGATCTGGTGCTGCCTTTTGCGTGGCTCTAAGGTCGAAACACAGAGAAAGGTGGGGCGACTTTGCATGATTTCCAAGACAGCTTGCGCATCTGTTGGGAGGCCTTTAGATGGCTGTGAGCCTTCTATGTCACCACCAATGTGAAGCCAATCTATTGAAAATCTCGGTATTGTGGTGATGCCATTCCTGTTGATCCATTCCTCAAAGGCATCGGCTGTCGCCTTAGAGATACAGACCGCGCCGTCGGTACCAGCAATCATGGTCAGCCACTGTTCGTGCAAGGCTTTCGCGTTCGGGTCATAGAAAAGCTTATCAAGCTGAATGGGTAACAAGTCGTATATCAGGAACTTAACGATAACACCATCCTGCCGCAGCCGCTGGTAGAACTCAGCGTGCGCCAGTTGCACATGGTGCTGCATGTCGAGCCCGAAGAAGAGATCGCCCCGCTGCCACTGCATCGGTTCATCCACCACTTCGGTCGCATTGAGACCTAGAGAGCGCAGGGTGAACCGACGGGCATAGTGGTAACCTTCGTTGGGTGTCGCATAGACCGGTTCAACTCGAAAACCGGGAGGAGGCGATTCCAGCAAGTATTTCAAATAACTGCGGACGACGCGCTGGACGTCGGTGGCAGCATCCCGCTGTGAGAGCTCTGAAACATCTAACAGAAGCTGACGTTCGATACCCGCGCTTTGATTCTGGGCCAGGCATGAGGCCAGCCGAGCAAGCATCTTATCATCGTTTGCCAATAGCACATTAGCTAGACAATCGATAAGGCGATTGTGGGACTGTGAGCGATCTACGTACAGGCATTGGGCGCTATCACAGATTGGCAGTGCTTCCCATGCCGCAAAGGCCCGCTTGGCCGTCTCGTCCCATGAGAACTTTTTGGCCTGCTTTAAGCCATGTTCACGTAGCGTGCTTCTAAAATTCTCGTCTTCCAGCCCCTGGGCCATCTTTGCGGCGATGGCAGCCACATCGAACGGGTCAAACAGCGCCTCTTGCAGCCCGATCACCTCCGGCAGGCTGGAGGTGTTGGCGGCAATCACCGGAGCGCTGCAGGCCATTGCCTCCAGCGCCGGCAGGCCAAAGCCTTCGTGCCAGGAAGGGAAAACATAAAGGCGGCAGAGGTTGTAAAGTTGAACGAGCTCCTCGTCGGTCACGTAGCCGGTGAAAACCAGCTCGTCGGCCTTCAGCCCCGCAGCATGGGCGAGATGCCTGAAACGCGCCACATAGTCCTCCGGCATCTTGCCGGCGAACACCAATTGGTGGCTGGCGCGCAAGCTGGGCGGCAGGCTGGCGTAGGCCCGAATGAGCCGTGGCAGATTTTTGCGCTCATCGGGCCCGCCGGTGTAGAAGACAAAGTTTCGGCGGATGCCCAACTTTGTGCGTAGCCGTCCGGCTGCCGCATCGTCGATGATGGACGGATGGAAATGCGGATCAATCGCCGTGGAGACGTTAACGATTTTGCTACCCTCAACATTAAGCGCCTCGACAGCTTCCTTCCGGCTGGATTCAGATATGGACAGTCCAATCGCCGCTCTTTGTAAGTATTGGAGTTTTCGATGATAAGCTTCCTCATAGCGAGGATAGGGCCTTAAGTATTTTTCACCATTAAGTAAGGGAATGAGGTCGTAGATCGTGACGCTGACCGGCGTAGAGGTGTCGAATCGTCCGATGCTGGTAACGGCATCATCCACGTAGCCTTCGAACAGGCTGCAGATGTGAATGACATCCGGCTGGAGGCTGGCCAGGAAGGCTTCACGAATGAGTTCCGCCGCCTCGCGCCGGGCCTTGTTGCCGGGTTCTTCTTCACGCACCGGGCCCGGGGCGTGCCACACGCGGATGTTTTCCTGCGGGAGCAGCCCATGGAAGGCCGCGCGGATGGGTTCGATGGTCTCCGGGAAGAGGCCGCTGAGGGCCAGGATGATTTCGTGTTCACCGCGATTACGGGCAACAGCCTGTGCAAACGCTAAGGTGTAGCGACCGATGCCGCGAAATCGGCTCTCATTTTGCGCGCCCTGCATGTCGATGACGATGCGCATCAGGCCTTCTCCTCTTGCTTCTGCTTGATGGCGGCTTTGAGTTGAGCGTAGATTTGGCGGGCGCGGGGGGGAAGATTCTCCAGCCCGTGTGGCAGTTCCAAAAGCATATTGGCTCCCATGGCTGAAGTGGAGGTGTGGTCTATGAAACCGTGCAGTGCCGCAAGCTGCCTCAGTCTCGCTTCTATCCGCGGATACCTCCTGATCAAAGCCAGTGCCGGACGTTTGACCCATGGACGAGAAGTCCCCAAACGAATCAGAAGATCAAGTGATGTCGCCATGAGCCGTTTTGCCACCCGTTTGGCTCCATCACGCCCCCGCCGCATCAAGCCGGCCAGCTCTCGTAAGGGGCGAGTGATCCGCCACGAGCGGCTTTGGTACACGGCCCGCAAAGCGGCTTCGGCCTGGGCGGCGCGTTCTTCGGCCGCCATCGCTTTGGCCTCGGCCTGGGCGGCGCGTTCTTCGGCCGCCATCGCTTTGGCCTCGGCCTGCGTGGCGCGTTCTTCGGCCGCCATCGCTTTGGCTTCGGCCTGCGTGGCGCGTTCTTCGGCCGCCATCGCTTTGGCTTCGGCCTGCGTGGCGCGTTCTTCGGCCGCCCTTCGGCCTCTTGCTGCCGATAGAGCACGAAATCGTCGAAGAAGTTAGGCGGCGCTTTGAATGAATCCAATAACCCGGAATGTTCCTTGGCCACATAAAACCTGTTGAGACCGTCGAAATATGCGTAGTAATAGCCGGCATTCAACAGCATGGGTTCCCAATCGCCATACGATTGTTCTTGCGACATCGGTAGTGTGGATTCAACAACGATGATCCAGGGCCGGTTTTTTCTCCAGTCATTACCACGCAGCACCGCCGCTTCGAACCCTTCCACATCCACCTTGAGAAAGTGGACCTCTTGGCCCGTGGGCACATAATCAGCCCATACATTGTTCAGAGTGGTAACCTGCACCGGCTCGCGATTGACTTCCCAACCAGCCTCCTGGTGCTTTTGTGCAATGGCATCGTCGAGGGTGGACAAGCCGGGATTGGCGAGGAAGTTCATGCTGAGGGTCTCTTCCTGATCCCCTATGGCGAGCTGCAGGTTGATGTCGTGGGGTCGGCGATTCTGTAGCTGCCGGATAAACTCAGGATTTGGCTCGATATTGATGCCATGCCAACCGCGCTCATAGAAGGCGCGCGTGACAGAATCCTGATCAGGTGACCATGCGCCGATGTCAATATAAAAACCTTTATTGATGTCCTTCAGCGCGCGCCAAAGCATCACATCTTCAAAATTCTGCGCGTATGAAATAAAACTCATTGAGCTAAACTCTCGATCTCAATGTGCGGTTCCTTCCAGAGACACCCTATGAACTGCGTTTTGTCCACATTGACAACGTTGAAGACAAGGGCCATGTCTCGCCACTCGTAGTTTGCGGTAAGATGTGTATCACGGTCCACTAGGGCGGTCTGAATTGAAAAGCTACCTACTCCAAAGTTGGCAAGGAAGGCGATAACAAAGAGGTACTCATCCCCGGGCTGCGGGTTGCGGATCACCTGACCGGTGTGGTAAGTATTGGTGCCGTACATGACCTGCCCCAGTCGGTCCTTGATACCGTAGCCTAGCACCAGGCTTTCGATGGGGCGGCAGACCTTGACCTTAACATGCAGCTCGACCGGCTCGCCAACGCCCACGTATTCCGCCGCTTCGCCCTTGCTGTTGTGAGAGCTTTGAATTTTCTACAACAAGGTCATGGGGGTCCTGTTGAAATGCTTTTTTACCAAAATTTGTCACAATCGCCTCAAGTTCCTGGCCCTATCATCCTTAACATTTTGCCCCTTACAGGGCATTTTCTTCTTCTATGTGCCCCTTTTCTCTATCCGGGCACGGCCTTCCCCCTTGCTTAGGCCGTTGACACCAGCTTAGACCCTCGAAATACAAACCGGTGTGTCTGGTCTGCTGGGTTCATTTGGTCTATGGAGGAGCGAGAAGCGTTTAACCCGAGAAAGGCGGAAAACTCATTCTGGCCTGTTTCGTCCCAGTTGAATCCTTTCAGGTGCTCATCGGAGCAATTCAACGGGATAAACCTGTTCGGTTTATTTCGTGGAATTGGTGCGCAGACACCCAATAGGTGCCACTACTCTTCAAGTCTTTTCTCGATAATATCTGCTATTGCTTTAACAAAGTTTCGTGTCTCTGAATACCAAGGTCTGACCTCCTCAATATCAAAATAGACAAAATCTGCATAGTCTCCCCTTTGACGGCTCCGAAATAGCTTGTCGTAAACCAGGCCGAGTTCTATCGGGACCACACCCTCCTTTACAAAGTTTTGGTGAAAAAGCGACCTGATGCCGCTATGTTTTGCAGATGCAAGCTCTTTGGTCAATAACAAAGCCGAAACCGCATAAAATGCCGCATAATAAAGACGATTTACAAAGGTATTGCTATGTCCTCGTTCCAAAAGAATAGCCGCTTCTTTCAGTGACTCGAAAGCTCGATCAAGCCGGTAACGGATGAGTGCTTCAATTTCTTTGTTCATACAATAGCACCATCTCTCTCAATATTTTTATGAAACGGCATTGCTCGATATAAAGATCCATTCCAAAGTTGACGATTATAAACAATTGCCGTCAAAGCTTTTCCAGTCTCTAATTCTATAGGATAGATCTTACGGCAGATAAGTTCTTCCTTCTTAAGATTCGCCTCTCCATCAATTAGAATAAGAAGGTCATAATCCGACTCCGGTTCGGCATCACCCCGAGCCCTTGACCCGTAGAGAATTAGCTCCGCAGAGGGCTCTATATCTCTAATTATATCGCTACATCTCTTTAACAGAGCCCTTTCTTCATCGTTCAAAAATTGAAGTTCTTCCAATTGCCTCATAATTCTTTCTCTCTTTTGATTCGCTTGATTATGCCCCTGTGCATTAGATTTCGATAGTAGCCAAATTCCGCAATTGCTGCAAACTTGATCATTTTGTACTCTGTAAATTTAATGGAATCCTTCACAAAGAGACACTTGCCCTTTGCGAATATCTGTCTTAGTAACATCTCACTTGCAGAATTCAAAATCACCGGATGGACATCCTTTCTCAAGAGTCTGGAAAGTTCTACCATATAAAGGTCTCTCAATTCGAGAGCTTTGAATTTTCTGCTACAAGGTCATGGGGGTCCTGTTGAGATGCTTTTTTACCAAAATTTGTCACAATCTCCTCAAGTTCCTGGCCCTATCATCCTTAACATTTTGCCCCTTACAGGGCATTTTCTTCTTCCATGTGCCCCTTTCCTTTGATGGCCTGCACCTCTGAAACCATTTGCCAGGCGGCTTCAAACCTCCCCTCAGCCCCAACCTTCTTCCAAAAGACCAGGTCAAAGGATCTATCCTGCTCGCTTGCCTTTACGAGGCGGGCCATGCGTATCACCTGCTTAGTTTCGTTCATTTGGTCTATCTCGTCTATCCGGTCTTTTTCGTGGCGCTGGTTCGTTTGGTCCAAAGAAGCGGGAAACGAATCGAGTCCTTCCGATAGCCCCTGAAATTTCTATGATACCTCTGCAATGACAATTTTCGGTAAGTTTTGCAAAGAGTACAACATTCATGCATGGAACGGCCGCTATCCTTCTGAAATGAGTTGAGCGATATGCTCCTGGTCTTCGGCCCTTAAATAGGGGTGCATGGGAAGGCTCATGATCCTTTGTGAACAATCCTCGCTTACCGGAAAATCCCCCTCTTTGTATCCCAGGTCCTGGAAGGCCGGCTGGAGGTGTAAAGGTCGCGGATAGTAGATGGCTGTTGGGATACCGGCATCTTTCAACCTGCCCTGTATTTCAGTTCGATGGTTTCCGCCTTTGGTGAGTATTGAATACTGGGCCCATACGGACTGCATGCCTGATGGTACCTGCGGCGTTGAAATGCCATTTTGCCTACCTGAAAGCAGTTTGTTGTATCTCAAAGCCGCTTCCTGGCGGAGATCTACCTCTTTTGAAAAAACATCGAACTTGGCATTGAGTATGGCTGCCTGGAGCGTATCCAGGCGACCATTTATCCCTATTCGGACATTTTCATACTTGTGGCTGCCCTGGCCATGAATGCTCAATGACCGCATAGCTTCGGCCAAATCAGTGTCATCAGTGAAACACATGCCCCCATCACCGTAGCAACCCAACGGTTTTGCCGGGAAAAAAGACGTGCAACCAATGCTAGCTAGAGAGCATGCTCTTTTGCCCCTGTAAAGAGCACCAAATGATTGTGCCCCGTCCTCTATTACAAAAAGCCCGTACTTTCGGGCAATGGCGTTGATGGCATCGTAATCGGCTGGAAGGCCAAAAAGATCAACGGCAATGATACCCCGTGGGGTCAACCTGCTCATTTCAGCGCAAGGCAATGGATACCCGGAAGAACTTTTGCTGAGTGCAGTTACAGCCCTTTCAAGATGCTCTGGATCGAGATTGAAGGTGTGGGGGTCTATGTCTACAAAGACCGGTGTTGCACCGAGAAGGCTTATTACCTCTGCTGTTGCTATAAAAGTAAAAGGGGATGTAAATACAGCATCACCGGGGCCCACCTCGTAGGCCATAAGTGCCAGTAAAAGCGCGTCCGTGCCAGAGGAGCACGCAATGCCGTGCTCGACACCGACAAATTCAGAGAGCCTCTTTTCAAGCTCCTTGATTTCAGGCCCCATAATGTATCTACCGTGAGCCAAAACCGCCTGGATATTTGCCTCTATTTTATCTCTGATGAGTTTCTGTTGCGCGGCTAAATCAATAAATTGCATAGTTCTAGATATTCCCTTCCGTTGGCTGAGAGTTTGAGTCTAAAGTTGGGTGACCTGATTTCCTGCCTTTTCATACTTCAAACCACACGCATCACAGACAGCGCTTCCTCTTTTGTCAAAGTGAAGCCTGATCCCGCACTGGCACATCCAGCCCTTGATCTTTGCAGGGTTTCCCACCATGAGAGCATAATCAGGAACATCGTCAATCACGACTGCCCCTGCCCCTACAAAGGCAAATCTTCCCACTGTATGGCCGCAGACAATAGTAGAGTTAGCTCCTAGGGTTGCACCTTCTTTCACGAGAGTTGGGCGAATCTCGCTCTTTCGGGGGATGTAGCTCCTGGGGTTATAGACATTGGTGAAAACCATGGAAGGACCGCAAAAAACACCGTCCTCCAACGTGACACCGTCAAATACTGAAACGTTGTTCTGTATCTTGACCCTGTTTCCAATGCTGACATCAGGACCGATCGCTACGTTCTGGCCAATGTTACAGTTTTCTCCTATTCTGCTTCCCTTGATCACATGGGAAAAATGCCATATCTTTGTGCCCGCCCCAACTTCGCAACCCGGGTCTACTACCGCAGTGCTGTGAACAAACACTTCAGGCAGGCGCCTCTCCTGCAAGGGTCTGCCCACAGGCACAGCCTTTCCTTCCTGCTCAAGGGACCTCTGGCATGCTTGAAGTACCCGGAGAACCCTGATGGCTTCTTCTCCGTCAGTCTTGGGCCTGAGGCTCTGGGTAATGCAATCAATAAAATGCCGGCATTCTTCCCTCAGCGGTTCATTTTTCTCCAGCGGGATCTTTTCAGCTTCTTTTTTGTCAGGAACAGGCACGTGGTTCTTCCATACTATCCTGTGAGGGTATAGAAGCAGCTTGTCCTCAGGCTCCACATCGTTAAAAACTGCCATCTTTCTATCGCCTACAACCACCAGGCGCTGTTCTTTGTAAGGATGAAGCCAGCTAACGAAAATATGCGCCTTGATCCCAGAGGGAAAAGAAAGGCTGCTGAGGGTGACGTCCGCAACTTTTTGGTGAAGATAGTTTGCCCCTTCACTTGTAACCCGCTCAGGCATTTCCCCGGTTAAAGAAAGAATTACCGAAATGTCATGGGGGGCAAAACTCCAGAGGATATTCTCTTCCCTCCTTATTTTTCCCAGGTTCAGGCGATTGGAATAGATATATTCAATTTTTCCCAGCTCGCCATCCGAGACAAGTTGCTTCAGCTTGATAACCGCAGGATGGTATTGCAAGAGGTGCCCGATCATGAGCACGCGTTGCTGCTTCTTGGCAAGTTCATTTAGTTCAATGCCTTCTTCCTCATTGAGCGCAAGGGGCTTTTCCACGAAAACGTTCTTATTGGCAAGCAGGCCCTCTTTTACCATCCTGTAGTGCGCCTCAGCAGGGCTTGCAATGGCAATCGCTTCAATGCCAGGATTCTGCAAGACGGACTGAAAGGAATCAGTGGTTTTTGCGTGAGGATACTTCCTAGAGAAGATCTCAAGGGTCTCTTTATTGTTATCACAAATTAGCGCCAGGTTCCCCAGGGCATCAAAATTACGGATTAAGTTTTTGCCCCAGTAACCAGCTCCCACAACTGCAACTTTAATCTGGTTTTCCATGCGCTCTCCTATTCCTTGAAGTACTCAATAACGCTCTGGATGATTGAATCAAGATCGTATGCCGGCTCAAACCCGATGACGTTTCTTATTTTCTCAATATTGGGGCACCTTCGTTTCATGTCCTCAAACCCGGGGCCATAAGCCTTTTCGTAGGGAATATACTCAATCTCGGATGTGCTCTGTGTCATTTCCTTGACTTTGAGAGCCAGATCCTTGATCGCAACTTCCTGGTCGCTTCCTATATTGAAAACATCCCCTTCCGCCCTGGGCTCGTCCATTAGCTTTATCAGCGCTCCCACAACATCCTTGACATGCGTGAAGCTCCTTGTCTGGGTTCCATCCCCGTAAACCGTTATCGGCTTTCCCAGAAGGGCACTCTGCACAAAATTGGGCAGAACCATGCCGTACCGACCCGTCTGCCTTGGGCCTACTGTATTGAATAATCTGCCTATTACTATGGGCAGCTTTTTTTCCTCAAAATAAGCAAGCGCCATGAACTCATCCAGGGTTTTGGAGGAAGCATAGGCCCAGCGCCTTTTCTTCACCGATCCCAACACGCGGTTATTTTCTTCAGAAAGCGTATGTTCCATGTGGTTACCATAGACCTCGGAAGTTGACGTAATGAAAACCTTTTTCTTGAAGCGGTTGGCCAATCTCAGTACAACCTCAGTGCCTTTTACATTGATATCCAGGGTTTCAACAGGGTGATCCATAACGTTTCTAACCCCTACTGAAGCGGCCAAATGATAAACATGGTCTGCCTTGAAAATGAGCTCATTCATCACTGATTCATTGAGTATGGTATCCACCACAAGGTGAAATCGCTCACTGTTTTGAATCTTTGCTACGTTTGCAAGCTTGCCTGTCCACAGATTGTCTATGGCAAACACTTCATGGCCCTGCTCCAGCAGCCTTTCAGCCAGGTGAGAACCGATAAACCCTGCGCCACCTGTAATCAGTACTTTCATTTTTTCACCCCCGCGCCCGGCCGGCACAGCTCCGCCCCGTCCATTACACCCCTGCATGGACGATAACTTATTGCCTTGATTAGTTTTTTAGTCAACAAGTTCGTTCTTTGCAGGAACCAAACTCCTGCTGTAGGAAGCCGGGAAAAACAATCTGGCCTCCTGCCTCAACGCTCGGCCAGCATGGAAAAAAGGAAGCTGCCGGGACCAGCCCCACAAACAACAGCTTTTATACAGTTGCAAAGCCGCGCTTCACAAGACCCCATAGCGTCTCTTACCATGAAAGTTTTTCAAGCGCCCAATCCTCTAGTTCAACTGAAAGGGAACGGTTTAAGAGTTCAATGCTGACCACCACTCTGTCAGAGCGGCCCTTGTGGCGGAGGTAAAAGCCAATCAAGCCCTTGAGTGGCCCTTCCACAATCATGACCCTGTCACCGGTTTTCATGTAAGCCCGGTTTTGTACTGTTCGGTCGGTTCCATCAAGTATCATCAGGGAGGCTACCTCTTCCTCCCTGGCAGGGACAGGCCTTCCTTCAAACCCTACCATTCTTACCACGCCGGTTGTCTTAAGAACCTCCCAGTAAATCTCGGGTTTCATGTCAAAGCGAACAAAAACATAACCTGGCAAAAGGGGCACCAGGATTTTCTTCCGTCTATCCCTCCTCCGGCTCATTACCTGGACCCTGGGGAAAAAAGCCTCTAGAGACTTGCCCCGCAAACCATCAAAAACTTTTTTCTCAAAATGACTTTTGGTGTGAACAGCATACCACCTGGGCGAATCCACTATCATATGGTCGCTATCCTATCCGGGTCTATCCCTAGGTCTGAAAGCACCTCTATCGCCTTGTCCGTATCATCAAGCCGGGTCAAAAGAACCATGTCCCAGTCCCTGCGCATCAGGCGATCAAGTCCCTTAATTTCGTGGCCGAAAAAGCTCTTGCCCCTGGCGTCATCATCCACTATACCCACAAGATGAAGGTCTGTAAGTTGCAAGTAGAGATAGGCCACGTCCGCAACCTCGCCGGCCCCGAAAAAAATCACTGATCTTACGTCTTTTTCCTCCATCTCCTTGTATTTATTTAGTAGAAGTTGTTTGATATCCTTGTAAAAATTTACGGAATAGCGCAGAAACTCTGCGGTGAGCATGCTTTTTCTCGCTAGGCCTTCTGGGGTGAGGAAATACTTCAGCCTGTTTCTGGGCATGGTCTTAACTTTGAAGTAGCCCTTGTTTACGAGCCTTTTAAGAAAGGTGTTGACCAGCCCAAGGGAAATATTCAAACGCCTTGAAAGCTCCCTCTGGCTGTGGTCCCCGTTGCGGTCAATTTCGCCCATAAGGCGCAAGATATGTAGATCTTCTTTTTCCATTTAGCTTTTGACAAGACCACTTATTCTTATTCCGCCTCTTTAGAGCGAGACGATGAGGCGTTCAAATTTTGAAGGGACATAATGTTCAACAATTGAACGGTTTTGTCAAGTCCCAAATGTTATTTTTAGAAAATAATTCTCTTGAAGGAAAATGAATGGAATCAAACAGTTAACCAAAGAGATGGAGTGTCTAAGATGAGTATGATCAAACGGATTCTTCTTTGCCTGGGCATTATGGCCGTCGACCTTCTTATCTTTTTCTTGCCGCTCACTGCGCTTTTCTTATGCTATGTAATACTCTTCAACCCCCCGTGGTTCAGGCAGTTTCTGAATAATCTTGATCGCAGTTCCTATTTTGATATAAGAAAATAGTATCTATGGCGCGGCATTTTGAAAGGAGGTTCTTGCATGGAATGCAATCGTGAGCAGAACTTGAAAAGATGCAACTGTACTTATGAGCCCTGTTCCAAGAAAGGAATTTGCTGTGAGTGTATTCAGTACCATCTCAACATGAGGGAGCTCCCTGGTTGCTGCTTCCCGGCTGATGCAGAGGCGACTTTTGATAGATCCTTTGATCATTTCGCCCGGCTGGTAAAAGCAGGGAAAATCTAGCCGTGATAAATTTTCAAGAGCCAGTTAGCGCCTTTGACACCAGCCCGAGTGCAGGGCATGGGAGAGCTTCCGGAAAGGAGCTGTTTGGCCTTGGAAGATGACGAAATAGACAAACTTTTCCTGGCTGCACTTGAGAACTCATCCCAGGATACGGATGAGGTGAGGGAAGTTTTTTCAACGCTCATAAAGACGACCCTGAGGTACAGGGACCAGATGCTGGAACACAAAGGGGTCGTGGTGACTGTGGAAGATGTGCGAACTGCCCTGAAGTGGCTCGTTCCCTGCCTTGCTACAGGCCAGGTACCCAGAACAGATAACAAGTTGCGGCTGGATCTTTTGAAGATCTGGGTGGACGAGCTAAAGCGCCTGGGGAAGCCCCATGTTTACTTGACCTAAAAAGGACCCTGTTTAGAGAAAACGCTATTGACAATAAAGGCGTCTGTTTATCATTTAAGTGAGACTTTAGGAAAGAAAAGTGGTCGGGACGACTGGATTTGAACCAGCGACTCCCGCGTCCCGAATGCCTTTTAAAAGAAAAATGATGTAAAACTGGTCAAGCCTCAGAAGTGGAGTCGACTTGACTAAATATATGTGCTTGACAAAATATTCTAGTTGGGGTATTTAGTCAAGCATGCAAGGTTCATTCGAAAAAGAGGTCATCTCTGAGCTCCCGGGAATACTTGCCAGGCTCCTGGAGGTACCGGAACACCGGGTAAGGATTCTGGAAGGCCAAAAAGACACCGGTCCTGCGGAACACCGGGTAAGGATTCTGGAAGGCCAAAAAGACACCGGTCCTGACTTTGTGGTGGATGCAGGCAAATACTCATTCCTGGTCGAATGTAAAAGCTCGAGTTCCCGAGCATTGCTGAATCTGGCTGTTGTCCAACTTGAGGAGATCAGGGAAACTTCGAGGCAAGATGTCATCCCACTCCTGGTCGTTCCGTTCATGGGCAAAGCTGGACACCGATTTTGCGACGAACATGGAATTGCATGGCTTGACCTTTCCGGAAACGCCCATATCAAGGCGCCCGGGCTCCTTATCCACATAGAAGGCCGGCCGAATCGCTTCAAGAAGGCTGGCCGGCCTGCAAACCTATTCGCCCCAAAAAGCTCGCGGATTGCGCGGCAGTTTTTGATCGAACCATACCGGAGCTTCACTCAACGGGAATTGTCGCAGGCTACCGGTCTTGACGAGGGCTATACCAGCCGTATCATTCGCAGGCTTGAACAGAGCAGGTTGATTGTCAGGGAGGATCAGGGCTCTCTGAGGCCTCATGATCCGGGTCAACTGCTCGACGCCTGGCATGAGGCCTATGATTTCAACAAACATCACATTATCAAAGGGCACATCGCAGCACGCAGTGGCGAGGAACTGCTCCAGAGAATAGCCGGGGCCCTGCGTCAAAATGGGATGGACCATGCCTTTACAGGCCTGGCAGGGGCCTGGGCGTACACGCACTTTGCGATCTTCCGAATTGCGACATTCTATCTTAAAGAACCGCCAGGTGAAAAAATACTTGAGTCCCTTCATTTCCGGAAAGATCAAGCCGGGGCCAATACCTGGCTGGTTGTCCCCAATGATGAAGGGGTCTTCCAGGGATCAGCAGACCGTGAGGGAATTCCGTGTGTCCATCCTGTCCAGGTTTACCTCGATCTCAAGGGACATCCTGAAAGATCCAAGGAAGCGGCATCCAGATTGCGCCAGGAATATCTGAACTGGAGGCAAGATGCCTGAAAAACCTTCGTTTGCCTATGAGTACCGAAGAGAACAGGTTGAACTGGTAAGGCAGACCTGCGTTTATGTGGCGACGAAGCTTGGAGACCTCCTGGAGGAATTCGTCGTTGTCGGAGGACTCGTACCTTCACTCTTGATTCCCGAGAAGTCCCTCCCTCAAGATGAAGATGCCCATGTAGGGACTATGGATCTTGATCTGGGCCTTTCTCTGGCCCTACTGGATGCCCACAGATACGAGGACCTGACATCGAGGCTTCGAAGGGCGGGTTTTGAACCGGATGTCAATGAAGGTGGAAACCCGACATTTCAGCGCTGGAAGATTGAACCCTCTCCCGACCTGAAGGTAACCGTCGATTTTGTCATACCCCCAAGTCTCAATGAGGATAAGGGGGGAAACCTGCGACACATCGAGAGAGATTTTGCCGCCGTGATAACACCAGGCCTTCAGCTGGCTTTTAAAGACAAGCGTCGAGTTTCAATAAGAGGAGATACGATTATCGGAGAAAAAGCAAGCCGCGACGTATGGGTATGCGGTCCCGGTGCCTTTTTGGTGCTGAAGGCCCTGGCGTTCGATACGAGAGGAGAAAACAAGGATGCATATGACCTCTACTATGTGATCCGAAATTACGGAAGCGGTGTTGATGATATTTTCGGACATCTCAAGCCCATCCTCGATGAACAGGAAACTCGACAAGCTCTTCAAATCTTACAACGCGACTTTTCCGACCCCAATGGTGTGGGGCCGAGGCGCGTTGCTGAATTTCTATATGCCGTCCCAAATGAAGAATTACAGGCTGATGTCGTAGGATTCGTTCGAGAGTTGCTCATCAGATGCGGAATTTCCTGATTATCCCCCCGCACTCACCCAGATCAGGCCGTCCACATGATTCCCCAATTTAACCAGGGCTTCGTAACAGAGACTGGCTGTGGTGCCGGAGGTGATGCAATCGTCCACAAAGAGGATGGAGGCCGAGGCCGTGACTGGCCGAGGCTGGCGAACCTGCCATGATACGCCTTGAGTGATATGCACGAAAACATAGGGATATTTTTAGGCAATTGTTGACCAAAATACCCCCTAAAATCTCATTCATAATAATTCCCATTCCTCCCGAAAAGCCCCTTTCATATCACGGGCACCATGAATTACAGCAAGGATTTCGATATCATCATCTCCCCCGATGATTCGATATACGATCCTGTAGTTCCCATAGATCACTTCTCTAAATCCGGGATCTTCAAGTTCCGGTACAATACGACCACATCGAGGCATATTCTCAAGCTTTTTTGTTGAATGGATGAGCGCCTTTACATATCTTGCAGCATATACTCTGGAATCTTTCGATATATAATCAAAAATAGCCTGTAGATTCTTGCTCGCCTTTTCGGTCCACCTTAGCTGGCCCATTGGTCAACTCTTTCAAGGAGCTCTTCAGTGGTAATCAGTCTTCCCGCTTCTGCATCCTTAAGACCCTCAAAAACCTGGGCAATAAGATCTATTCTATACATAATGTCCTCAATGGTGCACCCTTCCGGCAAGCGTTTGATTGATTCGATGGCCGTTTCTTTGAGCAGGTTCATAAAACCCTCCTTAGAAGTCAAAATGGTATGTTTCTTAGACGATTATGGGAGAAGATCTGGATAACTTTCTAAATTTTGCCAGGAATTCCTCAAAAAATCAAATTGATTATCCTCCCGCACTCACCCAGATCAGGCCGTCCACATGATTCCCCAATTTAACCAGGGCTTCGTAACAGAGACTGGCTGTGGTGCCGGAGGTGATGCAATCGTCCACAAAGAGGATGGAGCCATGATACGCCTTGTCTGTTTTCTGTGCGAATGATAGGGGGATAATTGAGGAGTGTAGACCAAAATCATCACCTCCTCGTATTCACCGGCGGTGTGTTGATTACATCGGTATTGTGCTGAGGAGTTGAGGCGGTATTCTGACCGCAAGAGTATGTGGAGGAGAGGTTTTTGACAAAAGGACTTTCCGTTTTTTGGCGTTTTTCATAGA
>JAFDEF010000053.1 GCA_019310485.1 Deltaproteobacteria bacterium
GTGTGTACGTTCTGTCCCCGTTTTCAGCAATCTCTTAATGGCAAATCAGTCTTGCTGGGTGGGGTATTTTGAAGTGGCCACAGGTGGGGTATTTTGGGAGGCCATCAGGGTTTTAGTTCACGCCTTCTTGAATTTCCTATCTTTTGAGTGGAGCTTATACTCACGTTTTTCAGAGGCGGGCGAACTTTGCCATAAAGTGTCTCAAAACATCAGGTTCCCAGGTAATCTTAAGGCCCCGCACGCTTTCTTTCCGCCTGGACACTCTCTCAAGCCCTTCGGCTACCACATCCATGTGACGGTTGGTGTAAACCCTTCTTGGAATAGCGAGGCGTGTTAGTTCAAGCTCGGGATAAACGACTTCACCGGTCTCTTCGTCTTTCCTTGCAAAAGCAACCGCTCCAATTTCGCTGGACCGAACACCGGCTTCAATGTATAGCTCAACAGCGGTCACCTGCCCTGGAAACTGGGACTGGGGGATATGGGGAAGAAAGGCTTTTGCATCAACATAAACGGCATGCCCTCCCGTGGGGTTGATTATAGGGATACCGGCATCCATGAGCCTGGAGCCCAGGTAACGAACCTGTTCTATTCGATATCTCAAATAGTCCTCCTCCACTACTTCCTGGAGGCCGATGGCTAAAGCCTCCAGGTCTCTACCCGAAAGCCCGCCATAGGTGATAAAGCCTTCCAGAAGAATAAGCATTTCGCAGCACTGCTCATAGAGCCCCTCGTCATTCATACATATGAAACCACCCATGTTGACAAGGCCGTCTTTTTTTGCACTCATTGTACAACCATCCGCGTAGGACATCATTTCCCACACAATTTCCCTGATGGACTTATCAGCGTATCCTTCTTCTCTCTCCTTAATAAAGTAAGCGTTCTCGGCAAACCTGGCCGCATCAAAGAAAAAGGGTATTCCGTATTTCGAAGTTATTTCTCTAACCTTCCTTATGTTCCCCATTGAAACCGGCTGGCCACCTCCAGTATTATTGGTGACTGTCATCAAGAAAAAGGAGGTATTTCCTTTTTCCTTTTCAAGGAACGACTCAAGTTTCTTAATATCCACATTCCCCTTGAAAGGGTGATAGATATCCGTTTTCATAGCTTCGGGGATTGGCAGATTAACCGGCACCCCTTTTTTCTGGAGGATATGGGCCATTGTGCTGTCGAAGTGGGTGTTACCCGGCACCTTCTGCCCCGGCTTGATAAGCGCGGCAGTCAAGATATTTTCGGCCGGCCTTCCCTGATGTGTCGGAACCACATATTTGAATCCCATGAGTTCCTTTATGGTCTGTTGTAAATGATCAAAATTTCGTGACCCTGCGTAGGACTCATCACCCATCATCAGGCCGGCCCATTGCCTGTCACTCATGGCTGAAGTTCCGCTGTCCGTGAGTAGGTCGATGTAAACATCCTCCGGCTTCAAACCGAAGACGTTGTAGTCTGCTTCCTCAATCCTCGCTTCTCTTTCGCTGCGCGGTATAAGTCTTATAGGCTCCACCATTTTGATCTTAAAGGGTTCCGCCTGAATTGTTTCCTTATTCATGATTTCTCCTTCCAACCTTTCAATCTCCAATAAAGCTCCTTGCAGCCGTCTGCAGGAAGTTATCAATTGAAACCTCTTATCCGTCGAAATCTACAGGCAGTATTACCTTTATGTCAACAACAAACCCTTTTGATCATATGCTTATTACTTTCGTTCATGTGGCATAAAGTGCTATTATTCTGAAAACCAAGCCGGTTTTTCTGTATGCCTCGGCCTTCGCCCATAGAAAAGGTCATCCATTAGAAAAGCAAGCTTCCGGGCAACAGAGTTTCTGTGAATAAAAAATCTCAGCAAGTTATGGTAAAAGCTGTTTGGTTTTGAGTAAGGGCACACTGCCAGGCATATTGAGCAGTCAGTCCCCAGCGTTCTCCAGTGATGGTAACATGTCTCCATCTTTGTTTGCCACTTCGTGACCCCCCTGATTTCTTTCTTCTCACCTTTCTCAATGGACTGGGAGGGGCAGTTTTCTGCACATTTCTTGCAGATCCTACAAAAATGCTGGACACCAATGTTTATAGGTTTATCTTCAACAAACACCATATCTGTTGTAACTACCGCAGTTCGTACCCTGGGTCCATGAGTCGGGGTAACAAGCAGGCCCAATCGTCCCAGCTCTCCCAGGCCCGCATCATGAGCTACAGCTGTGGTCAAAACATGGTAGTTTCCGTCTATGTGTGCCCTGGCCTTATAACCGAGGTTCTTAATGTAGGTTGCCAGGCATATGGCTATGCATGCCAGGCGCATGTACTCAAATGCGCTCTCTGTTGAAGTTGGCAAAAGGGGAGCGGTATGTACCATGCGATAGTTCATTTCTGAGGAAAAGACAACCGCATACTTGTGATCTAGTGTCAACCTCTGCCCCCAGTTATGGAGTTGCCTGCCTGCATGGGAGTAAACATGATAGTCTCTTAGCCTTGTCACCCGAACATCCAGAGCGCCCAAAAACTTGCCGAACCCCTTTATCTTGCGGGTAGCCTCTTCCGGGGTGATACTTACCGGCCCCTGATCCGGCTCTCCCGGATCAGCCAGATGCCTGATTTTTTCAATGAACTCAAAAATCGATACCATATAGGGAGAATCAAGCTTATTAAAATACTTTGCACCCGGCTCGCCAAGGTCCGGCATGCTGCGGAGGTTATCATCTACTTTTTTCATTTCCGGGTTCAAGTGCATGTAATATTCATCGTACTGGGGGGTTCCTTCTTTGAGCTCCATTCGACCGAACATGATATGTCGTTCATCGAAACGTTCAGTCTTCGAAATATCGATCTTAAGCGGTTCTGCCTTACCTATTGGAAGAGAAAGAAAAATCGCCCCGGCGACGCTAAGAGCCCAGGCAATCACCGCCAAGTAGAAAGTAGCCTCAGGAAAGGCAATCCCGATCCCAGCCCATATTATGCCAAAACCCACAGCGCACAAAAGGCTGAGCAGTCCAGCTCGTTTTTCAAGCTCCCGAAATGACGTAATGGAAAACCCAAGGATTCCTAAGAAGAAAACAACTCCGGACAATAGGTAAAACCAGTGCATTCTATGCTCCTTTTGGGCTCACAACAGGTGGGAGGAAATTACCTTTATGCCAGGTCTATGAGGGACGCACTATAAGGCAAACACGCGTTTATGTCAAACTATGCAAGTTATTGCTTGCGCGCAATTGCAATAAAAGTATGCCCAAAGTCGTACTCCTGGGTCTTTAGACTTTCAAACCTTGCTTTGATCTCTTCGATAAGCGGCCTTGAAAGATCGCTCATGGGCCCCTTTCTGGCCATCCACAAAATGATCCTATTAATAAAACGATCAGGTCTTCCACTGGGCTTACCATCCAGGGTCACGAATATCCCCTCAGGTTTTAAAACCCTGTTTATCTCGTCAAGAGTTTCGTAAAACGGAGGAATCACTTTCAGAGCATAGGTGCAAATTATCCTGTCATATGTGCAGTTACGGAAAGGCAACTTTGCGCTATCGCCTTTAAGCAGATGCACATTTTTCCACCCATTGCACATTATCCTTTTTCTGGCCTGTTGCAGCATCCCAGGTGTATAGTCAAGCCCCACAAGCTTCCCCCCGCTTCCCAGACGCCTCCTGATTGGTTCGAAATTTGCGCCTGCTCCGCACGCAAGATCAAGCACAACTTGTCCGGGCCGAACGTCAAGGGCCTCTATAGATTCCCGACGGTGGGTCATAGTAAGCCGGCCCAGGGCATCATGGTATCTAGCCAGAAAATTATATCGTGCTCGAACCTGGTCTTGGTTTGATTCAAAGGTTTTGTGTTTTTCCACTCTGCCCACCTTTCACCGATCTATGCAGGGGACCATACCGGAGAGCAAACAGATCAAAGTTCCAGCTCCATAAAAGAGGCTCCTTCAACGGGGTTGTAGCGGTAGGGAGGAATTTCCTTGAAGCCGAGTGCCGCGTAAAGAGCTCTTGCACGTTTCATGGAGGGAATTGTATCAAGGCGCATACGAGTGTAGCCGATCTTACGGGCTCGCTCTATTACGACTTCAGACAATGTTTTTCCTATCTTCAAGCCACGAAATTGCGGACGAGTGTAAAGCCTCTTCATTTCACATATACTCCCTTCCAACTTCTTAAGTGCCACGCACCCCGCTATTTCCCTTCTGTAAGAAGCAAGAAGAAGACATCCCTCCGGCGGGGCATACTCTCCCGGAAGAGACGCAAGCTCTTGGTCAAAATCTTGAAAGTCCAGGCTTATCTGAAGCCCCGATTCGTATTCTTTGATTAGCTCGCGAACTCTTTTTAGTTTATCACCCTCGTGTGCATCAACAATGACAATCACAGTTTATTTTCTCAACTATTCCCTAACTTCTTAGTCTCTACAAGGCGTTTGCCTAGAAGATTCAGCTTGAACTTTCTCACAGTGTCCGGGTATATAGGCACGCCCCGCGGGCTTTCAAAATAAAGGGCGTGGAGCCCCACGGGCAAGCCCGTGGCACCACTTAGTCTCGCCGAATTGCTTCGCAATCGGCGGGACTTAGTGGTACGACATCCCGCCCGCCCTTAACCGCATTCATCCACGGAAAGCCGTGGCTTTCTGCGGGCGGGGTGAAAATGATTCTGTTAGCATTTTATTTGATGCAGAAAGATTATGAAAGCTATTATTTGCTGGGGACTCCAAGTTTAAGTAGGAAAATAAAGAATCAAAATAGAGAACAACATAATTTCCGCTATATCCTTGGGACGGGGATTGCTCTTTACCATTTAGGGTGGTATTTTCCATGTTGAGAATTTGTCGGCTGGCAAACAGCAAAAATTCCATACACGTTTTGTTTAGACAGGAAAGGAGGCAACCCATGGCTAAATTAGTGCTTGAATTTTCTGATGAGGAAAAAATGAGAATAGAGGCAATATTGATGGACGATGATGCAGAGGAGGCATTGCGCTTTCTTAAAGAGGTTGTGAAGCCAAAAATGAGAGAAAAGGGTTCCAGGGCACTGGATGTCAGCAAGTCCACAGGGGTAATGACCTGAGTGAACCTGTTTGGCTTTCTTGACAAAAGACCGCCATCTCCTGTATATGTGTCTTTGGCTAGATAACGTCTATCTACTATGAGCGTATTCGCCTATGTAACTTCCAGCTTACTAGAGGGAAAATAAAAAATGGAAAAGGTTGAGAAATTGACAAATGGCACCACTGGCGGGCCGGTCTTTGTTTACGTGAAAGACGGAAAGATCATCCGAATAACTCCCATGGAATTCCACGAAAGCGATGCTCCGTCCTGGGTCATTGAGGCGAGGGGCAGGAAGTTTTCCCCGCCAAGGAAAACTACCTTGTCCCCTTATTCGTTTGCCTGGCGCTCAATGATCTATTCTCCTAAGAGGCTACTCTATCCTTTGAAACGCGTTGATTTTGATCCGGGTGGCAATCGAAACTGCACCAAGAGGGGTGAGTCAGGCTACGAGCGCATAAGCTGGGATGAGGCAGCAGATATAGTCACAAGTGAAATCAAGCGAATCAAGCGGGAATACGGCCCTGCTGCAATTCTTTCCACTGCCTCCTCGCACCACCTCTGGGGGCACCTGGGCTATCGCCACAGCGCGTATTTCAGATTCATGAACCTAATAGGCTTTACCTATGCAGATCACAATCCCGATAGCTGGGAAGGATGGCACTGGGGAGGCATGCACCAGTGGGGATTTAGCCATAGACTCGGAATCCCGGAACAGTATGACCTCCTTGAAGATGCGCTGAAGCACACGGAAATGATCGTTTTCTGGTCAAGCGATCCTGAGACCACCAGCGGAATTTACGCTGCCTTTGAGAGCACCATACGCCGGCAGTGGCTTAAAGAGCTCGGGGTGAAGATGGTCTTTATTGATCCGTTTTACAATCACACTGCTGCAATGTATTCGGACAAATGGTTCGCGCCAAGGCCGGATACGGGCAATGCAATGGCATGTGCAATCGCATTTGTGTGGATCACGGAAGACACTTACGATAAAGACTACATTGAAAAACGAAGCGTTGGTTTTGAAAAATTCAGGGATTACATTCTGGGCGAGGAAGACGGCATCCCAAAGACACCCGAGTGGGCTGAGCAGGAAACAACGATTCCTGCAAGGGAGATCCGCGCGCTTGCCAGGGAATGGGCCTCAAAGAAAACCATGCTTGCCGCAGGCGGCTTGGGTGGCTGGGGAGGCGCCTGCAGATCAGCCACGGGAACCGGCTGGGCGCGTCTCATGATAAGCCTTGCCGCCATGCAGGGAATGGGAAAGCCAGGATCAAATATCTGGGGTACAACCCAGGGAGCGCCTCACAATTCAAGCTTCCTTTTCCCCGGTTACACGGAGGGGGGACTTTCAGGGGACGTAGACAATTCTGCAGCCGGCTTCCGTTTTGTATATCGCATGCATGACCGACCCACCCGCTCCAGCATAAATGCACCCATGGGACAGCACGTTCCAAGACTCAGGATCCCTGAGTGCATACTGGACGGCAAGTACGAGTGGCGGGGAAAGGGCTTTTGCGGGCAGTCAATAGAAGCACAGTTCCACAAGTACAAGTACCCCGCAGACGGTTACCCTGAGATCCAGATGTATTACCGCTACGGGGGCTCTTTCATCGGCACCATGAATGAAACAAACCGCTATGTGAAGGCTTACAGGACTGAGCGCCTTCCCTTTGTGGTGAACCAGTCCATATGGATGGAGGGAGAAACCAAGTTTGCAGACATAATACTTCCTGCGTGCACAAACTTTGAGCGCTGGGATATGAGTGAGTTTGCAGGCTGCCACGGCTATATTCCTGATAACACCTCCCAGGTGAACCACCGTGTTATCACGCTTCAAAAGAAGTGTATTGAGCCGCTTGGGGAGTCCAAGTCAGACTACGAGATATTCGCTTTTCTCTCCAGGAAGCTGGGGCTCTATGATCTTTACACTGAGGGGGGGATGACAGAGCTTGACTGGGTGAGGAGGTACTTTGATGCAACCGACCTGCCCAAGTACATCTCGTGGGAAGAGTTCTTCAACAAGGGCTATTTTGTTGTCCCCATACCTGAGGATTACAGGCCCACGCCTGCGCTGAGGTGGTTTGCAGAGGGGAGGAAGAGGGACACGCCTGACTGGGGCCCACCGCCCGAGTCCCAGGAAGAGTTCGGCAAGGGGCTGCAGACAACCTCGGGGCTGATTGAGTTTGAATCCTCCAGTCTCAAGAAATTTGACCCGGGTGATGAAGAACGCCCCCTTATCCCCAAATACAATTACTCCTGGGAAGGACACCATACAACAAGGCTTTACACTAAGTATCCACTGCAGTTGATTTCCCCTCACCCCCGCTTCAGCTTCCACACCATGGGGGATGGCAAGGAAAGCTGGATAAAGGAAATCAAGGACCACCGAATGCTAAAGGAAGACGGGTATTACTACTGGATAATAAGGATAAACTCAAAGGATGCCGAGGCACGCGGTATCAAGGACCAGGATCTTGTAAAAGTTTTCAATGACCGGGGTATAGTCATCTGCGCTGCCCAGGTAACGGAAAGGGTTCCTCCGGGAACCGTTCATTCCTATGAATCCTGTGCTGACTACGATCCCATGGGAAAGCCGGGAGAGTCCATGGACCGCTGCGGATGCATCAACCTCTTGACACCGGGACGCTATATTTCCAAGAATGCCTGCGGTATGGCTCCCAACTCGTGTTTAGTGCAAATTGAAAAATACTGAAAAGAGGTGCACGTGATATGAAGAAATGGAATCTTGTCATTGATATATCAAAGTGCCACGATTGCAACAACTGCTTCCTTTCCTGTAAAGACGAGTATTTTGAAAATGATTTCCCCCCTTACTCCGTCGCACAGCCCAGGCACGGGCACAGGTGGATGAACATCATGCGAAAAGAAAGAGGCCAGTACCCCAAGGTGGATGTAGCCTACCTTCCCATCCCCTGCATGCACTGCGACGATGCCCCCTGCGTGAAAAGCGCAAAAGACGGGGCCGTGTACAAGAGAAAAGACGGCATTGTGCTCATAGACCCTGAAAAGGCAAAAGGCAAAAAAGACATCCTTTCATCCTGTCCCTACGGTGCCATCTGGTGGAACGATGAAAAGACGCTTCCTCAAAAATGTACCTTTTGTGTGCACCTGCTGGAGGATGGATGGAAGCAACCCCGGTGTGTACAAGCCTGCCCCACAGGTGCCCTCCAGGTTCTATTTGTAGAGGATGCCCAGATGAAAAAGATCAGGGAATCTGAAGGACTTGAAGTGTACAAACCCGAGTACAAGACAAAGCCGCGTGTATATTACAAGAACCTGTACAGATATACCAGGTGTTTTGTGGCAGGCAGTGTGGCATTGCAGGACACTGACGAGTGTGCCCAAGGGGCAAGTGTGACACTTAAAAAGGGACAAAGAAAGGTAATAGCCAAAGCAGAGACGAACAATTACGGTGATTTCAAGATTGACAACCTTGAGGAAAACAGCGGTAGTTACACCCTTGAGATTCGATACCCGGAGTACAAAAAACAAAGCCTCAGTTTCAATCTCGGGAAAAGTCTTAATCTGGGCACTATTTTTTTATCACGGGCATAAGACTTGCCTATCGCTGTGCAAAAAGTGGTGCACTCGAAAAAACTTTTGCTCTTACAGTACTGAAAGGTAATCTTTACATTCAGGTGCTATCAATCCTATTAAGTTCAAAGTAAGCTTCCCTAAACCTTTCTTCAGTTAAAATCGAATTATCTTCAAAGTATTGCCTGAAACCGCCCTCGGGATATGCAATTTGGAGTAAGAAAGAGCTCTTCCGGATTATTACTCGCTTATCAAGCACCAGGCTAGCACAAGCGCTTTGACAGCAGTATGTTGCTTCTCATATATTAAATATCATATTGTAATATTTAGTTTTGCATCATGAGACAAATACAGAAAAATACGAACTCCATTGCTAAAGCCCTTATTATCCTTTCTTCTTTTACGCCATACAATCAAGAGATGGGAGCTACTGAAATTGCGAAGAAAATCGGTTTTCACAAGGCAACCGTTTCTCGAATCCTCAAGATATTGACTTTCCACGGTTATCTCAATCAGAACTCTCGGACAAAAAAATTCTCGCTTGGCCCTTCCGTGATGGATCTTGCGCGAGCCGTGAATCAGTCGCTTAAGACAAACTTCGTTCTAATTGCTAAGCCATTCATTGATGACCTTAGAAACAGGCTCAAAGAAACGGTAATTCTGGAGGTGCTGTCAGGTGAAAGCACATTGATGGCATATATTGCCGAAGGACCGCGCTTGGTACGCCTCGCCGGTAGCATTGGGGACAGGGTCCCTATCCATGCTGCTGCTGGGGGCAAAGCTATTCTTGCTTTTTCACCACCTGAAGTCGCTAAAACACTGCTTAATAGAAAGCTGTATCCTTTCACTGAACATACTATTACTGATCCAGAAGTTCTGTGGCATCAGTTAGAGCGAATGAAAGCTCGGGGTATTACTTTCGACAATGAGGAAATTGACGAGGGGACATGTGCTGTAGGCGCTCCTATTTTCAACCATAACAGGATCCCTGTTGGGGCTGTTGTGGTAGCTGGCCCTTCTCAGAGAATTAACTGGGAAAATGACTCAGAAATGGCTTATGAAGTCAAGAATACAGCAGCGAAGATTTCTGCTCAGCTCTATTATGGAAAAGCTCTCCCAGAAAATCGTTCTGGAGGAAAGTCAAAGAGAGTCTAAATCACCCCGGGGGTTCCACTATTACTCTAGAAGCAGATTTGGGAAAGCCTCTGAAAGGTAAGATTTTGTGACAGATATACTTGAGGCAAATAATCTACAAAAGACGTTCGGAAAACTTGTAGCCGTTAATGATTTGTCCTTCGAAGTGAAGGAAGGAGAAATCCTCGGCATGATGGGTCCCAATGGTGCGGGTAAAACAACGGTATTTAACCTCCTTACTGGGACCTACAAACCGGATGCGGGTAGAATCATTTTTAAGGGCCAGGATATCACACAAAAATCCTCTTCTAAAAGATGTCGTCTTGGGATTGGGCGGACTTACCAGATTCCTCGTCCTTTCGACAAAATGAGTGTTTTTGAAAACCTCCTTGTTGCCGCCGTGCATGGCGGAGAACTGAAGGAAAAACATGCCCGAGGAAAAATTTCCGACATTATGGATTTAACGGGGCTTTCTTCAGTGAAAGATCGGCTAGCTGGCGGACTGCCTTTGCTGGATAGGAAACGTCTTGAGATGGGAAGGGCACTGGCCACTCAGCCAAGCCTGATTCTACTGGATGAGATTGCCGGCGGTTTGACTGAAGGAGAAACCGAAGAAGTGCTAAAGATTGTGAAAGAAATCCAGAAAAGAGGGATAACCATTGTCTGGATTGAGCATATCCTGGCCATGATGTCTGAGGGGGTAGACCGGCTTTTAGTCATCTCCGAGGGCCGCTGGCTTAAGTGCGGAAATCCCGGCGAAGTCATGAACTCTGAAGAAGTCCTTCAATGCTACCTGGGAGCGGAGGAAGAGTAGTGCCAGATGAGATAGCTTTAAAAGTAAGTAACCTTGACGTTCATTATAAAGATTTCCAGGCACTATGGAATGTCTTTCTGGAAGCCCAAAAAGGCGAGATCGTTTCGGTTATTGGTGCCAATGGAGCAGGTAAATCCACGCTCTTAAATACCATAGCCGGGCTGCTCGCACCAACTCAGGGAGCAATTGAATGTCTCGGAGAAAAAATTGATGGATTGCCACCTTACAAGATAGTACCTATAGGGATTACCCTTGTTCCAGAAGGAAGACGTATATTCCCTCGCCTTACTGTCTATGAAAATCTCATTATGGGCTCTTACACGCCGAGAACGAGATCTTCGAGGAATGAGGCCCTGAAGAAAATCTACCAGCTATTCCCAGTACTCAAGGACCGCCATAACCAGATGGGGGATACGCTCAGCGGGGGCGAACAACAAATGCTTGCTATCGGACGGGCTTTGATGTCCAATCCAAAGCTGATTCTTTGCGATGAAATTTCTTTAGGCCTCGCCCCAGTCGTCATAAAGAGCATCTACGGACGATTGAGGCAAATCAATCAAGAAGGTATCACAATCGTCTTAGTGGAGCAGGATATAAAACGGAGCCTAAAGGTAGCCAATCGTGCTTACATTATGTTGGAAGGGAAAATGGTTCTGGAAGGGGAGCCTTCTTCCATCTCTGAGGAACAGGTAAGGAAGGCCTATTTTGGGATTTAAGTTTTCGTTGGCTAGTAAGCTTGCTCGTTATCCGGGCGCATACTTTGCGTTGCCTCGCGAGCTGAACAACCTGTAATGGGAGTTTCTGTGGAAAGTCTTTTGCAGCCCATCCTAAATGGCGTGTTGCTTGGTGGCTTGTACGCTGTTATCGCTATAGGCATGTCCACCATGTTTGGGATTGTAAAATTGGTTAACTTGGCCCATGGTGATCTTATGATCATGAGCAGCTACCTGAGCTTGGTCATTGTCGCATGGTTAGGAGTCAACCCACTGTGGAGCCTTTTGGGGGTCGTCCCTGTCATGTTTTTCGTGGGCTTCTTTATCCAGGACTTTCTCATAAATAGGGTTTTGGGTAAGGAAATGGAGCCTCCCTTGCTTGTTGCATTCGGATTATCGATTATCGTGCAGAACTTTCTTCTTTTGATTTTTACACCTGATGCACGAAGCTTAACGACAGATCTAGCTGTAAAAACAATCCCATTAGGAGAACACTTAAACCTGGCTGTACTTTACCTAGTCGATTTCTTACTTGGTGGCGCAGTTATTCTGGCCGTTTATCTATTTTTTAAGAATACTTACATGGGAAGAGCAATAAGGGCCGCCTCTGATGATGAAATGGGCGCAAGTCTGATGGGAGTCAATACGAGGAAAATCTATGCATATGCAATGGGCATAGCCATGATGACAGCCGGTGTGGCTGGTGTGCTTGTAGGAATGACTTTTACGTTTTACCCGCATACAGGACCCCAGTATCTGATCATCGCTATGGGCGTGGTAATCATTGGCGGCTTGGGGAGCATGAAAGGCTGTCTTGCAGGGGGGCTTATCCTGGCCCTAGCCCAGCTTTTGGGCGCCCATTTTACGAGTCCTGGCTACCAGCTACTCTTCGGTTATGGCGCTTTGCTGGTTGTCCTCGGCTTAAGGCCTCAGGGTTTATTTGGAGGGAAAATATAGAAGCGTTATGGAGAATAAGATGGTCAAATACAAGTGGCCGATTTTAGGTGTCCTTTTCGTAGGATTTGCAACCGTTCCTGTCTGGGGCTCAGAGTACGTACTTCTTTTTTGTCTTCTGTACTGCCTATATTTAGCCATGTCACAGATGTGGAATCTTCTGGCAGGCTATACCAGCCTATTGTCTCTAGGCCAACAGGCATTTATCGGGTTCAGTGGATATGCTGTGGCAGTATTAACGAACTACTACGGAGTTTATATTTGGTTGAGCGTTCTTATCGGCGGTTTCTTTTCAGTCCTGCTCGCCTTGTTTATGTCACTATTTATCTTCCGGATGAGGGGCATTTATTTTGCCATCGGAACCTGGATTTTCGCGGAAATGCTTTTGCTCTGGTTCAGCAACTGGAAATACGTTAAATATGGAACGGGATTGTTCATAAAGCCCCCTCACCCACCTTCCATGACAACAATCTATTATGCTTCGCTTATCATGGGGGCCGGCGCCACGGCTGCCATTTACATAATCCTACGTTCCAAAATCGGGCTTGGACTTATGGCTATGCGAGATGATGAAGATGTTTCTGAGGCCATGGGGGTGGAAATCTTCCGATCGAAACTATTCTGCTTCATGGTTGGGTCATTCATCACCGGACTTACAGCGGGGGTTCTGTATGTATTTCAAATATTCATACAGCCGTATAAAGCTTTTGCAATAGATTGGACCGTCATTTTGGTCTTTATTGTCATCATTGGTGGTATAGGAACAATAGAAGGACCGATAGTGGGCACTTTCATATATGTCTTACTTTCCCAGTGGCTGGCCGAGTACGCTCACATTAGCCTACTATTGCTGGGAATAATAGCCATCACGATTATCCTGCTCGCCCCTACAGGAATCATGGGAACGCTGCATCAAAAAACGGGGTTTGCAATCCTGTCGCCTCGTCGATTATAGGGGGACCGAATTACGGTCATTTGAAACCTATCAAACAAAAAGGAGGAAAGGGCAATGGAAAAAAAGAAGAAAAAAAAGGACAGGTATGATGGTATTAGCAGGCGTGATTTCATGAAAAAGGGCGCCGTAGCGGTGGGGGCCGCTATGACGTCCGGTTTGGTGCTCCCGAAGGTGGTAAAACCGGCAAGGGCAGCCCGCCGGAAATACATTTTGATTGGCCGCCCCAATCCAAGTACCGGCCCGATTGCATCTTTTGGGGAGCCGACTCCATGGGTCGATGAAAGAGCAGTAGCTAAGATCAATAAAGATGGTGGTATCTACATCAAGGAGTTTGGAAAGAAGGTTCCGGTCAAAATCAAGATAATGGATACCGAAAGTAACCCCACTAAAGCTGGAGAAGTTGCTTCAAGGCTTATCGTTAAAGATAAGGTTGACCTCATGGTGTTTTATCACACGCCCGACACCGTGAACCCGGTTGCAAGCATATGCGAAAGGTTCAAAGTCCCGGGCATCTCCCTTGATGCCCCCCTGGAACCATGGCTGGAAGGGGGCCCCTATCACTGGAATTTCCACGCCTTCTGGTCAGTTGAAAAAGATATAGTCCCTGTATATACCGGCATGTGGGAGCAGGTGAAGACAAACAGAGTTGTAGGCATTTTGATGGCCAATGATCCGGATGGTGTTTCGTGGTCGGCGGTTTTCAAGAAATTGGGAGCAAAGCTGGGGTATAAATTCGTTGACTTGGGAAGATTCCCTTATTTCAATAAAGATTTTAGCTCATTCATTGATGGGTGGAAAAAGCAAAATGTGGAAATCTTACTTGGAAATACGATTCCCCCAGATTTTGCAACAGCATGGAGACAATGCCAGCGGTTGGGATTCAGGCCTAAAGTGGCTACTATTGGCAAGGCAGTTCTCTTCCCATCAGCAGTGGGCGCGCTTGGTGGTGACCTGGCCAATGGGCTAACGACTGAGGTTTGGTGGAGCCCCCACCATCCTTTTAAAAGCTCTCTGACTGGTGAAAGTGCTAGAGAGCTCTGTGATGCCTGGATGAAAGATACTGGTAAGGAATGGACTCAGCCGATCGGCTATAAGCACGCAGGCTATGAAATTGCTGCCGACGTCCTGCGCAGGGCCCAAAGCATTGACAAACAGACAATTCGAAACGCTATAGCCGACACCAACATGGACACAATTGTTGGTCACATAAGATATAACAAGGAGCATTACAGCCGCACACCATTAGTTGGTGGACAGTGGGTCAAAGGAACCAAATTCCCCTGGGAGCTCAAAATTGTCTATAACAAGGAACATCCTAATATTCCCATGACAGGCAAGATATTTGCCTTATCATAGATCTGGCAACTTCCAAAAGCATATGGGGGTGAAGATCCCTCGGCATTGCCTTTGCTATTGCGCTCATTTTCAGGTATTTCGCCGAGGGACTTTTCATGTTCAAGAGATACAGCAAAGCCAACGAGCCGCCTATGCAAGACACCCTGTGGGGTCAGACCGGTTTGGGGCTGCCAGCCAATTTAGGAAATTGGTTCACTACAGAGCTGCATGCTTCTGGCATAGGCCTCTAACAAACTTTGCAGAGGCCCACCAAAAAATTTTGCACAAAAAGAAGGCGGTTTCTAAGTAATGGGAAAAGTAAAACTTGTCGACCTAAGTCATCCTTTTGGGGATAAGGTCCCTCTGTGGCCTTATTTTGCAGATGTTAAAATTGAACGTATGCACTATCACGCAAAATCCGGCGTACTTTCTCAGGTCATTACGGCCACTATGCATTGCACAACGCATTCAGACTCACCAGCACCCGTTATTGAAGGCGGAATGTATACTCCTGACATTCCCCTGGATAAATATTACGGTACAGGCGTAGTCGTGGACATCCCTAAGAAAAAGTGGGAAGTGATCACACCTGAAGACCTGGAGAACGCAAGACCGAAAATTGAGAAAGGTGACATTGTTATTATTCATTCCGGTTGGCACGAAAAATATTCCGATAGCGATGAACTTCCCCGCCGCAAGCAGCGGGGTATCAGTCGGAAACCATCTTAACCGCCCCAAGGGGCGGGGAATCAAACCCTCGTCCGCCTCTGGCGGATTGAATATTTCTGCTATTCTCCGGGACTTTACAAAGAGGCAGGCGAGTGGTTCGTTTGAAAAGGGTGTAAAGGCAGTATGTGTTGATCAGCAGGCACTGGATCATCCACTGGCTACCGCAATTGGTCCCCATGGGCCCGGTCCACTTCGTCCGGACACATGTGAGGAGGATAAGAGGGAAACCTGCCATGATGTACTGGAGGATTTCCCTCTTTGGGAACCCTGCCACAATATTATATTGGGTAATGGCATAATGGGATTTGAGAATGTCGGAGGAGATATCGACGAGGTTGTCGGCATGAGAGTAACTCTTGCAGGATTTCCTATTAGATGGGAGAAAGGTGACGGCTCCATTGTTAGGCTGGTTGCCATTGTGGACGAAGGAGACCAATAAAAACTTTTCTTACTAGGTTAAGGAGGTGAATAAAAAGAATGAAAAAGGTTCAATTAAAAGATGTGAAGCCATACCAGGCACCCAAGCATTTCAACATGACTGCGTTGAAACTGCACGGGAAAGAAGAAACAGGGGCTCAGAAATTCTGGATGGGCCTTTCTCACTTTCTGCCCCAGGGTGGTGCCGAGTGGGATTATGATGACTCGCCTTTGGAAAAAATATATTTTGTTCTGGAAGGTGAGGTAACTATTAAAACAAAAACAGAGGAGTTTGTGCTTGGACCATGGGATTCCATTTACATTGGCCCTAATGAGGGAAGGGAGCTTATCAACAACACCAATAAACCGGCAAGCATGCTGGTAGTAATTAATTATCCCGACTGAGAAGCATTGCTCTTCCTTCAAATCCGCACTTGCGGTAGATCTGGTATTTTGCCGAGCACTTCGGGTGGCCGATGCTTTTCCGGTAGTTTTTACCGGAAAAGCATCGCTTATTAGTGCAGCCTGGGCCAGAAGCGTTTTCCGGTTCAAATCCGGAGAACCGTGGCCCGCCACCACCAAAAGAACCGAGAGAAAAAACAAGAAAGCTGAAAGGAAAAAACAAATGGGAAAAGTAATCATTACCGCTGCTCTTACCGGGAATATTCATACACCATCAATGTCTCCCTACTTACCGCTAACACCCAAACAGCTTATTGATGAAGCAGTAAGGTGCGAGCAGGCAGGGGCTACAGCAGTTCACATTCACGCCAGGGACCCTAAAGATGGCAAACCCACGACAGACGTGGAGATATACCGAGAGATCTTGAGTGGCATTAAGGCGAAAACAAACTTGGTAATAACCCCTACAACAGGCGGTACAGCAACAATGACGCCAGAGCAGAGAATCGCTGTTGTAAGGGAGCTCAAGCCTGAAATGGCCACTTTCAACGCGGGATCTCTTAACTTCGCCCTTTACCCGGTTGTGAGCAAAATAGAAAAATTCAAGTACCCGTGGGAAAAAGAGTTTCTCATGTCTACCGAGAGCTTTATTTTCCCCAACACGTTCACGTCGTTGAAAGTCTTTTGCCAGACCATGAATGAAACGCAGACAAGACCTGAGCTTGAGGTTTACGACGTAGGGCAGATAACAAATCTCGCCCAGATAATGCAGGAAGGCTACCTTAAGAGGCCGCTTTATTTGCAATTCGTGCTGGGAATCCTTGGGGGAATCCCTGCCACGGTAGAAAACCTCGTATTTCTGATCAATACTGCGCAAAAGGTGCTGGGTGAGTTCCAGTGGTCGGTCTGTGCTGCAGGAAGAAACCAGTTTCCCATGGGAGTGGTGAACATGATCCAGGGAGGTTATATGAGGGTGGGGCTGGAAGACAATCTCTACCTGAGTAAAGGTGTGCTTGCAAAGAGCAATGCCGAGCAGGTTGAAAAAGCGATTCGTTTTGCCCACGAACTTGGCCTTGAAATTGCTTCCCCGGATGATGCCCGGAGTATGTTGCAGCTAAAGGGACTTGACAAAGTAAATTTCTAAAGGGATTGGCAAAAAGTCTATCTGGTGTTTAGGGCTTTGTCCTGGGTTCTGCAAAAACAAAACCATTTTCGGGGGTTTTTGCAAGCCGTCAAATCCTGGGCTTTTTGCTTTACTGCAGAGCCCGAGGGGCTTATGTGCCCCACGGGCGTCTTTCAAAAAAGGAGGCTAAAATGAGAGTAAAAAAAGGAATAGATGAGCTACGTAAGCTTTTTGACCTTACAGGAAAAGTGGCGGTAGTAACCGGGGGTTCGGGTGGTGCCGGTAAGGCAATATCTATAGGGCTTGCTCTTTACGGCGCAGATGTCGTGGTCACAAGCCGCACGCTTTCAACCCTGGAAGAAACAGCCGCAGAAGTCCGCAAACTGGGAAGGAAGGCTCTTCCAATATCATGTGACGTGGTTGATCCTGAAAGCGTCAATAACATGGTAAAACAGGCCATGGACGAATTTGGCAGGATCGATACGGTTGTCACATGCGCAGGAATAGCGCTGAGGCACCCTGCCGAGGAGATGCCTATTGAAGAATGGCAAAAGGTGATGGATGTTAACGTCAAAGGCACCTTTCTTTCATGCCAGGCCGTTGGCAAGGAGATGATAAAAAGAGGCGAGGGCGGAACCGTGATAACTATTGGATCTATCAGGGGGCTCCAGGGCCATCCTGCCGGCTATTCAGGTTATGGGACCAGCAAGGGAGCTGTTCATCTCATGACCAAACAGCTGGCAACTGAATGGGCCAAGTTCAAGATACGCGTAAATTGTATTGCCCCGTGTATTTTCTGGACTCCGCTCACAGAGCCCATATTGAAGGATCCTGAAATGTACAAGATTTTCATGCAAAGAATCCCGCTGGGGAGGGCGGCAGAACCTGAGGACCTTGTAGGCGCAGCGGTTTACTTAGCCTCTGAGGCTAGCGCCATGGTGACCGGTCATATCCTATATGTTGACGGGGGCACTTCGGCGTGGTAAACAGCCCGGGCCCGATCACAGGCCCTATGGTCGATTGAAGAAAGCGGAGGTTTCAAGAGTCATGGAATTCAAAAATATTTCCGTAATAGGTGCGGGCCTGATGGGTCACGGGATTGCACAAATATTTGCCGTAAAGGGTTGCTCCGTAACCCTCATGGACGTAAAAGAGGATATCCTGTCAAAGGCCCTGGATAACATACGATCAAACCTGGCCCTCATGTCCGAGCATGGAATTGGTCCAGAGGAAGGAATCGGCCCTGCACTTCAAAGAATAAAAACGACCCAGAGCCTGGAAGAGGCCTCTGAGGGCGCGCAATTTGTAGTTGAAGCGGTAAATGAAAACTTGGAGCTCAAGCAAAATATATTCAAAAAGCTCGATGCCCTGTGCCCTAGAGAGACAATCCTTGCCACAAACACATCCGTAATAAGCATAACCCAGATTGCTCAGAGCGCGGAAAACAGGGACCGAATTGTAGGAACCCATTTTTGGAATCCGCCTTACCTGATCCCGCTTGTTGAAGTAGTGAAAGGCCGGGATACAAGCCTGGACACAATGGAACAAACCTTTGGGCTCCTGAAGGAGACTGGCAAGCACCCGGTTCGTGTCAATAAGGATGTTCCAGGCTTTGTGGGTAACAGGCTCCAGCACGCACTGTGGAGAGAAGCCGTGTCTATTGTTGAACATGGAATAGCTGATCCCTCAACAGTGGATGAATGCATAAAGTTCGGCTTCGGGTTGCGGCTCCCACACCTGGGACCTATGGAGAATATGGACATGGTTGGAACCGATCTTACACTGGCTATCCATGACTATATTCTGAAGTATTTGGAAAGCTCGCCTGAACCCTCTCCCTTGTTAAGAAAGCTGGTCGAAGAAGGCAAGCTCGGATTTAAGACAGGCAGGGGCTTTCAGGAATGGCCTGAGCAGAAGGCCCAGCAGTCCAGAAAAAGTCTTCAGGAATACCTGTTAAGGATTACAAAAGGATAAATCCACACGGAATTTTCAATCTGAGTTTCTGTTACAAAATGGTGGAAGCTCACCTGTAGAACAAGAAGTTAGACGGAGGAAGCCATGGCATTTGATAAGGCTCAATTTTCAATAATCCTATTCGGCCTTGAAAAAATAATGAAGTACGCTGCGCGCAAATATCCCTCCTTTGCCGCTCGGCTTAAAGAGAAAAACTTTATTGCCCAGATAAAATTACGGGACAACTCCCAGGGCCGGTACTTCATTTTCAAAGACGGCAAAGTCCGTTCCAAAAACGGCATATACCCCAGTCCTGATATCACTATGACTTTTCAGAGTGCAGCGCTGGCAGCAAAGCTCATGAAACCCTGGAGAAGTCAGCTAGATGTAATCAGCGCTATGAAAAATTTTCAACTGGGCCTGGAGGGACCTGATGAGCTGACCATTTGGTTTTCAGAAACCCTGAATCTATTATTTACAGCCGGATTGAAGTATGGAACTGACATGGGAGGAGGGATTAAGAGGTATACAAGTAACACTAACGGAGGACCCGTTTTCGTATATGTAAAAAACAACAAGATTATTCGCATAACCCCCATAGAATTTGATGAAACCGATGCAAAACCTTGGACGATCAAGGCCCGAGGGAAATCATTTACTCCTCCAAGAAGGACAACCATTGCTCCCCATGCCCTGGCCTGGAAATCAATGGTCTATTCCCCGGATAGATTGCTCTATCCTATGAAGCGAGTGGACTTTGACCCAGACGGTAACAGGAATTGCCATAACAGAGGCATCTCCAGCTATGAGAGGATAAGCTGGGATGAAGCGACGGATATCGTGGCAAGAGAAATCCGCAGGGTAAAGAGAGAATACGGGCCCGGGGCTATTCTGAACGGGAGCGGGTCACACCACACCTGGGGCCATCTTGGTTACTGGTTGAGCGCGAGATTGCGTTTCTTTAATACCATTGGGTTTACTCCCGTGGTGCATAACCCAGATAGCTGGGAAGGATGGTACTGGGGTGCGATGCACCACTGGGGACAGAGTATGCACCTTGGTGGTTCCGAAACCTACAGCACCGTCGAGGATTGTTTGAAAAACTGCGAGATGGTTGTCTTCTGGTCAAGTGATCCTGAATCGACAAACGGAGTTTACGGCGCCTTTGAAGGAACAGTTCGGCGCCAGTGGCTTAAAGAGCTAGGGGTTAAAATGGTGCATATCGACCCATTCTACAATCACACCGCAGCACTTCTTGGTGGCAAGTGGATTGCTCCCAGGCCTGCAACCGGCAATGCGCTGGCCTTGGCTATCGCCTATGTCTGGATCACCGAAGGATTGTACGACAAAGAATATGTTGCCAAACGTACCCTAGGATTTGAAAAGTGGAGAGATTACATCCTGGGCAAAGAAGACGGGGTGCCCAAAACTCCTGAATGGCAGGAAAAAGAAGCGGGTGTTCCTGCAAAAGACGTACGCGCCCTTGCAAGAGAGTGGGGCACCAGGAAAACCTACCTTGCCGCAGGCGGCATCATCGGGTTCGGCAGTGCCTGCAGGTGTGCCACTGGAAACGAATGGGCTCGTTCCATGGTCTGCCTGATGGCTATGCAGGGACTCGGGAAACCCGGCATAAACATGGGATGCGCCCAGCAGGGTGCCCCTGTGGATACCCGCTTCTATTTCCCCGGCTATGCAGAAGGGGGCCTTTCAGGTGACCTGCAGGGTACAGCACTTGCTGTCAATATGTATCAGCGTATGCCCCAGTTGCCCACTGTAAACACCGTGTACCAGAGAGTCCCGAGACTCAGGATCCCTGAAGCAATCCTTGAAGGCAAGTGTGAAGGATACCCCACAGACTCAGCCACGATCGAAGGCCAGTTCCTCAAGTTCGACTACCCCGCCCCGGGGCACTCTCCTGTGAGGATGTATTACAAGTACGGTGGTTCGCATTTCGGCACGATGGCTGAAACCAACCGCTATGCGAAAGCTTATAGATCAGAGAACCTCGAGTTTGTGGTGAATCAGTCAATCTGGTTTGAAGGTGAAGCCAAGTTTGCTGATGTGCTTCTGCCCGCATGCACAAGTTTTGAACGCTGGGATATCAGTGAGTTCGCAAACTGCGGAGGCTACGTGCAGCACAGCTTTACCCAGTGTAACCATCGCGTCGCCATCATGCAGCACAAGTGCATTGACCCCCTGGGGGAATCGAAGTCTGATTTTCAAATCTTCTTGGAAATAAGCAAGAAGCTTGGCGTGGCAGCCCCTTTTTCCGAGGGAATGACGGAACTTGATTGGTGCAAGAGGCTTTTCAATGCAACCGATCTGCCTAACTTCATATCCTGGAAAAAATTCCTGAAGAAAGGATACTTTGTCATCCCTGCGCCAAAAGAAGAGCTAAGAGATCCTGTTTCATTTAGATGGTTTGCCGAGGGAAGGCCAAAGGACACTCCTGAGGTTTCACCCCTCCCTGCAGACTACACCGAAAAGTTTGGAATGGGGCTTCAAACCCAGTCAGGGAAACTCGAGTTTGAATGTTCGAGTCTCAAGCGCTTTGACCCCGACGATCCGGAAAGACCGCTTATAAGCAAATACATTCCGGCATGGGAAGGACATCACACAAAGGAACTTTACCAAAAGTATCCGCTCCAGCTAATCTCTCCTCACCCCCGCTACAGCTTCCACACCATGGGCGATGGAAAAGACAGCATGGTTAACGACGTCAAGGATCACAGGATCTTGATAGACGGGTACTATTACTGGATTATCAGAATAAACACCAAGGATGCAGAGGCGAGAGGCATCAAGGAAAATGATCTGGTTAAAGTGTTTAACGATAGAGGAGCGGTGATCTGTGCTGCGCAGGTGACCGAAAGGGTCCCTCCCGGGACTGTCCACTCTTACGAATCCTCGGCAGTGTATGACCCTGTGGACGAACCAGGCTACTCCCCTGACCGCGGAGGATGCATAAATTTGCTGACACCGAGCAGGATGATGATCAAGAAATCCCACAGCATGGCGGCTAATTCATGTCTCGTCCAGATAGAGCTCTGGGATGGCGAGGAGGTGACGAAATAAAATGAAGAAGTGGAACCTTATCATTGACGTTGAAAAGTGTGAAGACTGCAATGACTGCTTTCTTTCCTGCAAAGACGAGCATGTGGATAATGATTGGCCCGGGTACTCTGTTTCCCAACCCCGGCACGGTCACAGGTGGATGAACATTATGCGAAAAGAGAGGGGACAGTACCCTTTGATAGACGTGGCATATCGGCCAACCCCCTGCATGCACTGCGACAGTGCTCCCTGCATTAAAGCGGCGAGGGGTAATGCAGTTTACAAGAGAAATGACGGGATTGTGATTATTGACCCTATCAAAGCCAAGGGACAGCAACAAGTCGTAAAGGCTTGTCCTTATGGGGCAGTCTGGTGGAACGAGGAAAAAGATATTCCGCAAAAGTGCACATTTTGTGCCCACCTCCTGGACGAGGGATGGACAAAGCCCAGATGCGTGCAGGCATGCCCCACTGGAGCTCTGAGGGCTATTTACGCTGAAGATTCTGAAATGGAACGTATTATAAAAGCAGAGGACCTGGAGGTACTGCACCCGGAATACAAAACAAGGCCTCGTGTTTATTACAAAAACCTCTATCTCTACGAGAAGTGTTTTATAGCAGGCAGCGTTGCCTTTGAAAAAGACGGTGCCATCGAATGCGCCCAAGGAGCTACAGTGAGCCTTTTTAAAGATTCAAACAAGATAGCTGAAACGACTACCGATACTTTTGGAGATTTTAAGTTTGACAAGCTTGATGAAAATAGCGGCAACTACACTCTTGAAATCGTTTACCAGGGACATAAGAAGAAGGCCCTTGATGTAGAGCTAAAAACAAGCCTTAATGCGGGCACTATCCACTTATAGACCACAAAGATACCTTTGCAAAGGGGACTGCGTGTCCTTTGAAATGGCGGAGTTATGAATATTTGCTCATACACTTATGAAGAATTTCTGAACCTCGTCAGGTCCTTTCACGGACACGTAGCACCTGGCGTCATTATAGGCGGGTTCATGGTAGACCTGGCACTGGCAACTCTCCAAGCCGAGGAGCCGGCCGGGGCAATATGTGAAACAAGCTCATGCCTCCCTGACGCCATCCAGTTGCTTACCCCGTGTACTATCGTGTCCTACCCTAGCTTCTCTTCCCAGTAACTCTTGATTTTATCTCTGTAAGATTTCTCTCTCATAAAAGTGGGATACCGGTATAATAGCCTGGGACGGGAGGAAGTAGTATGG
>JAFDEF010000054.1 GCA_019310485.1 Deltaproteobacteria bacterium
TTCCTGGATATAAGCCATGGGGTAACTAGCTGTTTCTGTTGCCATTATCAATGAGATGCAGGAAGCAGCTCCGCCTAAATCTTACATTTTTCATCAGCGCGAAAATCGGTGGTAACCAATCATAAGTTCCCTTCAGCAAAGCCTCGCTTCCATGGCGTTTAACCAGGTGAAGAAACGGATTAACTTTTTCAAGCACCGGCTCCTGCCTACATAGTTCCTAACATACAGGATTCCTTTGAAAGTTTCAAGCTCCATTGCCGGGCTTTGTCCTTGACATGAACGATGCTATTGGGTATGCGGAGCATAAATTCCAGAAAGACCAAGAAAATATAAGCCGCTGCGCCATGATTGATGATCTGGACAAAATGGTCATACAGCTTATCCAGGGGGATTTACCTCTGGTTATGAGGCCTTTTGCTTCGCTGGCCAAAAGACTAGGAATCAGCGAGGAGGATTTTCTTGGAAGAATCAGGGCCTTAAAAAAAAGAGGAATTATCAGGAGATTTGGCGCAACCTTGCGGCACCAGGAAGCAGGATTCAGCGCGAATGCCATGGTAGCGTGGAAAGTGAAGGAGGATAAGATAGAAACCGTTGGAAGGGCCATGGCCAAATTTCGGGGGGTGACTCACTGCTACCAGAGGCAGACGCAGAAAGATTGGGAATATAATCTTTACACCATGATCCACGGGGAAGACGAGGAGGAGTGCTATAGAATAGCTGAAAAGATATCCAAGAAGGTGGGGATTAAAGAATACGTGCTGCTGTTTAGCGAAAGGGAGTTTAAGAAAACGAGCATGCAGTATTTTAAGAAGTGACAAGTCACGAGATACGAGAGACAACTCAGGAGTGACAAGGAGAGAGGTTGGAGGCATGAGGTTAGAAGCAAGAACTGTGGAGTTTGCTCGGTGGAATGATTGGCTACCGCCTAAAACCACTACCACTCACCAAGAACTAATGACTAATAGCAGGTGAGAAGTGATTAATAAGCACTGACAAAACACTTTGATGGAGTATGAGCATGGGAGAAAAGTCAAGAGAGCTTTTTCAAAAGGCGAAAGAGCTTATACCTGGTGGCGTGAACAGTCCTGTGAGGGCCGGAAAGGCTGTAGGGGTAAATCCGCCTTTCATCGACAGGGCAGAGGGTTGTTTTCTATGGGATGTGGACGGGAATCGCTACATCGACTATGTGTGCTCCTGGGGCCCTATGATCCTGGGGCATGCATTCCCGGAAGTGATTGATGCTGTCAGGCAGGTGGCATTAAAAGGTACAAGTTACGGGGCTCCGACAGGTCTTGAGGTTGAGATGGCTCAGGCTATCATTGAGATGGTACCGTCTGTGGAGATGGTGAGAATGGTAAACTCAGGGACCGAAGCGACCATGAGTGCCATTCGGCTCGCACGGGGCTTCACGGGAAGGGAAAAAATCATTAAATTTGAAGGCTGCTACCACGGTCATGCGGACAGCCTGCTGGTATCAGCAGGCTCAGGGGTTGCCACATTTGCAATCCCGGGCTGCCCTGGAGTGCCCGCTGCTCTTGCAGAGCACACAATATCTCTTGGTTTTAACAACCTGGCAGAAGTCAGGAAGGCAATGGAAAAGTGGGGCTCTGATGTGGCAGCAATTATAGTGGAGCCGGTTCCCGGCAATATGGGGGTAGTGGTCCCTGAGGGGGGATTCTTGGAGGGCCTCAGGGAGATAACACTTAAATATGACTCGTTGCTGATCTTTGATGAAGTGATCAGCGGTTTTAGAGTGAGCCGTGGAGGGGCACAAGAGCTATACGGGATATCGCCTGACCTCACATGCCTGGGGAAAATCATAGGCGGCGGCCTGCCAGTGGGGGCCTATGGTGGGAAGAAGGAAATTATGCTGAGCATGGCCCCGGAAGGTGATGTTTACCAGGCAGGAACGCTTTCAGGGAATCCCATTGCCATGGCAGGTGGGCTGGCAACAATGAGGCAAATTCAAAAAAACACTAATATTTACAAACAATTGGAGGAAAAAAGCCAACTGCTTTTTTCAGGGCTTGAGCGAGCAGCGCACAAGGCGGGCCTGAGTGTAGTGATAAATCGCGTGGGCTCCATGGGCTCCATTTTTTTTACGGAAGAGGAGGTGAAAGATTTTGCATCAGCAAAGCAAAGCGACTGTGAAAAGTTTAAGAAATTTTACTCCGGCATGCTTGAACAGGGCGTATATCTGGCTCCCTCGCCTTTTGAAGCTTGGTTTGTATCAGCAGCCCATGATAGCGAAGTGATTAAGATGACCATCGAATGCGCTGAGAGAAGCTTTGCGTCCCTTGGGAGCTGAGCGCAGGGAAAAATTGATTGACTTTCACTGAAAACCTGTGGTAGACACATGCCGCAAACCGTTTCGCTAGGGCGTATCAGTGCGAATATTTTGATGAATTCTGGATGGATGAAGAAACCAAGAAGCTTTTCAAGACCTTAGGATATCTGAGTACGGTCGGCCTTGCTATGGCCTTCTCCATCGGAATAGGGGCTGTACTGGGGTATTATCTTGACAAGAAGTTTGGAACCAGGCCTTGGCTGTTTTTCATCTTTCTAGGTTTTGGGATAGCAGCAGCCTTCAGGAACCTTCACATTATGTATAAGAAAGCGCAGAAAATGTAAGCTGTGGTGTTCAAATGGAATGGAAGATTTTCTATAAAAGACTTCAAACGTCCTATTGGTTGATTCTGATAATCTTGTCCTGTGCGAGTTACTTGTTGATGAGCCCGCCTCGAGCTTTTGGAGTGATGATTGGAGGGATCATCATCATAGCCAATTTCAACGCTTCCAAGCGATCCATTTGCAATGCTTTTTCGGGCCACGGTCTGATGATAAGCAGCAAAGCCCCACTCATCGCTAAGTTTTACCTCAGGCTCGGGGCCCTTGCGGTTGTCGTCTATTTATTGATCGCTAAAGGAGTGGTAGATCCTATTGGTTTCGCCGTCGGGCTTTCTACGATTGTGCTTGCTATACTTGCTACCGGCATCTACATGGCTTTAAAAATTAGGGCAGGGGAGGCGATTTAAGGGTATGGAGCATCATTATTACTTTCTGGTGGAAATTCTAAACCGCCTTGGCCTGGGACATTTTGCCCATACACAGGAGCATGTTATCCATTCATGGTTGCTTATGATTATCCTGATTATCGGCTCTTTCTTGTTTGGAAGAAGCCTGAGCCTGATTCCAAGGAAGGGGCAGAATTTCTTGGAAGTAATCGTCCAAACTCTTGAAGATTTCATGGTGGATATAACCGGGCCGGAAGGAAGAGCCTTTTTCCCTTTTATTGCAACGCTGTTTATCTATATTTTCGCGTGCAACTTGCTTGGACTGATACCGGGGTTTGTCTCACCTACAGCAAACATAAACACGACCCTTTCCATGGCAATTTGCACGTTCTTTCTTACCCACTACATAGGTGTGAAGTTTCACGGGGTAAAGTACATCAGGCATTTCCTGGGGCCGGTTTGGCCTCTGGCCCCGCTGATGTTTATAATCGAGTGGATAGGGCACTTTGCAAGAGTTTTGTCACTCAGCGTGCGGCTCTTTGGTAATATCTTGGGGAAGGAGAAAATCCTAGGCATTCTGTTTGCCTTGGCTGGGCTTTACCTGGCACCGCTTCCTGTTTTGTTCCTGGGAATCCTGGTCAGCTTCATTCAGGCCGTGGTCTTTATGTTGCTGTCCATAGTATACTTTGTGGGAGCCATGGAGGAGGCGCACTAGGCTACTAGTATTGAGTAGGGCCTGAGCAAGGGGCAGGTGCGCGAGGGAAGAGTTGCTATATCTTCAGAGTAAAGAAATGAAAAGGGGCTAAATATGTCGAAAAAAGCTGTAATCGGAATCTTGGGAGCATTTCTGGTTTTGGGGGTTTCCTCTGTTGCTTTTGCTGCTGATGAAGCGGCCAAGGCTGCTGGGTTGTGGACTTTTTTTGGAATTGCCGTCGCCTCTGGCTTCGGGATCGGTGTTGCTGCAATGGGAACAGGGCTTGCCATGGGTTACGCCATAAACGGCGCTCTTCAGGGAACAGCGAGAAACCCTGAAGCAGGTGGAAGAATAATGACAACCATGATCATTGGTTTGGCCCTGATCGAATCCCTCTGTATCTACGCTTTGCTGATATGCTTTTTGCTTGTTTTCAAGATCCCTGACCTGGGACCAATGTTTGAAGCAATAGTCAAGAGTTTCGGCGGCTAGAAAACCAAGCAAGAAATTTATTTTGGCAGGGAATGGGCGAGTGCCTGATGCCGGTCCATTCCCTCTATTTTCCACCCAGCACCCCTCTCAAGAACCGGCCAGTATAAGAGTCTTCTAATTTGGCAATTTCTTCAGGCGTACCTGCCCCCACAACGTAGCCGCCTTTTTCTCCTCCTTCAGGACCCAGGTCAATGACGAAATCCGCGGCTTTTATCACATCCATATTGTGCTCGATCACCACAACAGTATTCTTGAGTTCCACGAGATAGTTAAGGACTTCCAAGAGCTTCTTGATATCATCAAAATGCAATCCTGTCGTGGGTTCGTCAAGAAGATAAAGGGTCCTACCCGTGGCTCTTTTGCTCAGCTCCTTGGCCAATTTTACCCGCTGCGCTTCTCCGCCGGAGAGCGTGGTTGCCGGCTGACCGAGCCGAATGTAGCCAAGGCCTACCTCAACAAGTGTTTTTAACTTGCTTCTTATGCGGGGAATGTTTTCAAAAAAAGCGCAAGCCTCGTTAACTGTCATGTTAAGCACGTCGGCAATGTGATGACCTTTGTACTTAACTTCAAGCGTATCACGGTTAAAGCGAAGTCCTCTACAAGCCTCGCAGGTAACATACACGTCAGGAAGAAAGTGCATTTCAATCCTGATGATACCGTCCCCGTTGCATACCTCGCATCTACCTCCCCGCACGTTGAAACTGAATCTTCCAGGCTTGTATCCTCTCAGCCTTGAGTCTGGAAGCATGGAAAAAAGTTCCCGTATATGGGTGAATACTCCCGTGTAAGTGGCAGGGTTTGAGCGGGGGGTCCTGCCAATCGGGTTTTGGTCTATGTTGATCACCTTGTCTATATGGTGTATGCCGTGGACAGATCTCACTTTTCCTACCGTTTGTTTTGATTTATAAAGCTCGTGGGCGAGGGCAGGAAAGAGCGTTTCAGATACAAGGCTGCTCTTGCCAGAACCTGAAACACCTGTTACGCAGGTAAAGGTGCCAAGAGGTATTTTTACCTCGATATCTTTGAGGTTGTTGTGGGAGCCCCCTTCGATTACGAGATACTTGCCGTTCCCTTTTCTTCTTGAAACAGGAATCGGGATGGTTTTTTCCCCCGAGAGATACTGGCCCGTGAGAGAGAAACCGTTTCTGAGCAGTTCGCCGGGCTCGCCATGGAACACAATATGTCCTCCCTCTAGTCCTGCCCCGGGTCCCATGTCTATCACGTAGTCCGATGATAGAATAGTTCTGGCGTCATGCTCCACAACAAGCACAGTGTTTCCAAGGTCCCTCAGACGTCTCAAGTTTTCCAGAAGACGAAGGTTGTCGCGCTGGTGCAAGCCGATGCTTGGTTCATCCAGCACATAGAGTACACCTGCCAGACCTGAGCTGATCTGCGTGGCCAGCCTGATTCTCTGGTCTTCTCCTCCCGAAAGCGTGGATGTCGGCCTATCCAGGGAGAGGTAATTCAATCCCACGCTTATAAGGAATCCAAGCCTGTGTGTTATTTCCTTTACGATCCTTTCTGCGATTGCTCTTTCCCCGGGCATCAACCTCAGGTTACTGAAAAACTCATAGGCTTTTTCAATCGAAAATCCGCTGATAACGTGGATCGGTTTACCACCTACAGTGACTGCCAAGCTCATTGGTTTAAGCCGTGCCCCTCCACACGAAGGGCATGCTCTTATGCTCATAAAGTTTTCAATCTCTTCCCTGACCTGATCAGATTCGGTCCCGTGATAGCGCCTTTCCAGGTTTGGTATTACCCCCTCAAAGGAGTGCTCGGAAAACTGCCGGCGCCTGTCCTTTTCAAAGTAAAATTTGATTCTCTCGTCGCCGGATCCATATAACAATGTATCCCTTACTTTTCTCGGCAAGTCCTTAAACGGGGCATAAATGTCGATGTTATAGTGCTGGCACAGAGAATTGAGCATTTGGGAGAAATATGTTGAGTGGCGGCCTGCCCACGGCTTGATGGCGCCTTCAGCCAGAGAAAGTGAAGGGTCTGGAACGATGAGCTCAGGGTCTAAGTACATTTTAGTTCCAAGACCATTGCATTCCTCACAAGCCCCATGGGGGTTGTTGAAAGAAAACATCTGGGGTGTCAGCTCAGGGATGCTGATACTGCAATTAATACATGCAGCCTTCTGGCTGAAAAACATTTCTTCAACTCCCGGCAGATCCACAATGACCCTTCCGTCCGAAAGACTTAGGGCCAGCTCAACCGAATCTGTAAGACGCCGCTTTATCTGTTTCTTGATAGTTAGGCGGTCGACAATCACGCTGATTGAGTGCTTTTTGTTTCCATCAAGGGCAATATCGTCTTCCAGAAGCCTCACTTTACCATCTACCTTGACCCTGGTGAATCCATCCTTTTGGAGGCGCCGGAGTAGCTTTGCGTGGCCCCCCCTTTTCCCCTCAAGGAGCGGGGCGAGAATCTGTATGCTGGTTCCTTCAGGTAAAGACATGATTTGATCAACAATTTGCTGGGTCGTTTGAGGCCTGATCTCAAGGCCGCACTTCGGACAATGAGGATGACCTACTCTTGCAAACAAAAGTCTCAAGTAGTCGTGTATTTCAGTGACTGTTCCTACAGTGGAGCGAGGGTTTCGATGAGGAGTTCGTTGTTCAATGGCTATTGCAGGAGACAGGCCCTCAATATAGTCAACCTCCGGCTTGTCCATTTGCTCAAGGAATTGGCGCGCGTAGGCAGAAAGCGATTCAACATATCGCCGTTGCCCCTCGGCATAGATTGTATCAAAGGCGAGCGAGGATTTCCCTGAGCCTGATATCCCGGTGATGACCACCAGCTTATTTCGTGGAATATCCAAGGAGATATTTTTGAGGTTATGCTGCCTTGCGCCACGTATCTTAATGAACTCCGTACTCATCTTACACTCGTTACTCGTGACTTGTCACTGGTCACTTGTTTCTCGTCCCTCGTCACTTCCTCGTGGCTCGTCTTTTGGCAACCTCAGCAGCCATTTTGATGGCTGCTTTGAGGCTGGAGGGGTCAGCAACACCTTTTCCTGCAATATCATAAGCGGTGCCATGGTCAACAGAGGTTCTTACAACTGGAAGCCCCAGGGTGATGTTTACTGCATCTGAAAAATGGAGAAGCTTCAGTGGGATCAGGCCTTGGTCATGGTACATAGCAACCACGGCATCGTGTGAGTTGGCGACTGCCCTGTAAAACACGGTGTCGGGAGGAAAAGGCCCTTCTGCAACGAAACCCTCACTGGCAGCTTTTTGGATTGCAGGTTTGATTAGCTTTTCTTCCTCCTTGCCAAAAAGGCCGCCCTCACCTGCATGTGGGTTAAGCCCTGCCACAGCGATGTGCGGATTCTTTATGCCAAAGTCATCACGGAGTGCAGTGAAAGTGATAACAATCGTTTTGTATATCTTTTGCAAGCTCAGCAATGAGGGTACATCTCTTAGCGCACAATGGGTTGTGACAAGAGAAACACGAAGCTTTTTCCCTGCAAGCATCATCACATAATCAGGGGAGCCCGTAAGAGATGCTATCAGCTCCGTATGCCCGTCGTAGGGGTATCCCGCCTCGTGCATCAACACCTTGCTGATCGGGCATGTTACAAATGCCTCAATTTCACCATCTTTTGCAAGCATAACAGCCCGTAAGATATACTCCACCATAGCCTTTCCCCCCTCGACACTTGGTTTTCCCGGCATGGTGGAATCCTTCTTCAGCCTTGAAACCGGGATGATGTCAATAACCCCGGCCTGGCCTCGCGCTTCAAAGGGTCTTTGGATTTCTCTTGCCGAGATCCCGCTCTCTTGGCCCAGGTTTTTGGGAATTGGTTGCGGGTCTCCAATCACCACCGGCCTGCATATATCAAAAATGCTCGGATCAGAAAGCGCTTTAACGATTATTTCGGGGCCAATCCCTGAAAGATCGCCCATGGTTATTCCGATCAAAGGTAAATCTTTCAATATTGCTCCTTTGGTACCCCGTAATTTCTTTAGGAATTATCTTTGTCGAAAAGACACCTGTCAATAGGCTTGCATCAACGTGGGTGGTTAGAAGCCTGATTAAAGGCGTTTTCAAAGGTGCATTTTTTACCCCGCCCGCAGAAAGCCACGGCTTTAGCCGTGGATGAATGCGGTTAAGGGCGGGCGGGATGTCGTACCACTAAGTCCCGCCGATTGCGAAGCAATTCGGCGAGACTCTCCACGTAGGTAGTTTTTTAAGTGTGTTGAACTAGAGTGTAGTAAATTCGCATTCAAATTAATCCCAGGTATCCGGGAAGTTTGTAAGCTTTCGATATTATACCGGCAAAAAAGGCCGAGCTTATTAGCCCGGCCTTTTTGCCAAAATGAGAATTTTAGATTTTTTCCACTCTGGTTTTTATGTATTTGAAAAGTGGCGTGCCGCCAATGTTTTCTGTATAATTTGGTTTCATAATGCCTGGGGGGTTCACGCCCCCAAACTGCGGGTACTTGGGGTCACCCTCCAGTCCGCGGATATGTCCAAAGCCACCGGCTGCTCCTAAAACTCCTCGCATGATATCCCAGGTAAGATGTGCCTTTATCTCCACTTCACCCCAGGGTGATTTAAGACGCACCCTGTCGCCCTCTTTGATTCCGAGTTCCTGGGCATCCAATTTATTGATCCACAGGGGATTAGTATTCTCACTTTTCATCAACTGGTAGTTATTAAAAGTGGAAGAGTGCTCGTGTAAAAACAGCCTGAAATTCCCGAAAATAAAAGGGTATTCTTTGTCGGGCACCAGATCAGGACTGGATTCCTTGTAGTCAGGAAGAGGGTCTATGCCGTTTTCCTGAGCTGCAGGGTTCAGGAAATTATACTTGCCTGTTACCGTCTTGCCGGAAGAGCCGTACCCATCAGGCGGGTTAAGAGAGCCCCACTTCTTGTATTTATAGTATTCGGCCGGATCGGTGATAATGAATCCCTTTTGTTTGAGCTCTTCGTAAGACCATGGCGTTCCGGCAAGTTGGTTGCGCTCCGCTTCCTCGGCATCCTTCCAAGGGAAATATTGACCCAGGCCAAGCCTTTTGGCCAATTCCACTATGATCCAGAATATCGGCCTTGAGTCGTACATTGGCTTTACCACTTCCGCATAGTATGCTATAAAAGCTTCATACATCCAATCCGCCTTGACCTGGCTTTGCTCAAGCCATGTAGCATCGGGCAGAACAACATCACTTAGCAGCGCAGTATTACACATGTATGCATCAATCGTGGCGACGAACTCCATCTTTTGGATTGCCTTGGTAATAGCCTCCTGGTTTCCCCAAGAAAGAACAGGATCACCAAAGTAATTGAGCATTCCCTTGAGCTTCCCTGCTTCCACGTCAGCTAGAAGATGTGCCGGGGCCCACCCTGACCAAATGCCGAATTTGTTCAATTTAGGAGCCTTAGCAGCGGGAGGCTTTTCCTGACCCTTGCCCCACGGAGATTTGAGCTTGCGCTTAAAAGGCAAAGATGGCCCGCCGGGGGCATCGCAGGTTCCGCACAAACCATTGAGTGCCTGAATTGCTGCGGTACCGTACATTCCATTGTCAACCTGCGCAAGGCCCGTCCATGAGATGCACCCCTTGTTCTTTGCCAAAGCAAATTCCTTTGCTATGCGTTCAATGGTTTCAGCAGGTACTCCGCTGATTTCAGCAGCCCACTCAGGCGTTCGCTCCACTCCATCCTCTTCTCCGAGAAGTCTCTTTCTAAATTCCTCAAAGCCAGATGTCCAGTTTTCGACAAATTCTTTGTCGTATAGGTTATTCTTCACTATTACATAGCACATAGCCATGGCAACTGCACCGTCTGTTGCAGGATAAACTGGTATCCACTCAGTGGCAAGACTTGCAGTTTCTGATCTTCGCGGATCAAAAACCACAAGCTTCGCTCCTCGCTTAACAGCTGCGCGAAGCTGAGCAGTCTTCCTCTGGCCATAAGAGGTTGCCAGCTCATTCATGCCGAAATGGAGAATATAATCCGCCTCCTGATAATTTATCCAAGGTCTCTTGTCACTCAAGTTTTTTTCGTTGGCCATGCGATTTGCATTATCGCACATGGGGCGGTGCGTGGTCTTCGGGCAACCCAGGTGGTCAAAGAGGGCCTCAGTTACGTTATTAAACCAGTCGTTTCCTCTCATAAAACCGAACTTACTGTGTTCTATTTTCTTTATTGCCCCAGCCAGCATGTCCAGAGCTTCATCCCATGTTGCTTTCCGAAAACGGTTTTCCTCCCTTATTAGCGGGGCCTTGAGCCTGTAAGCTGAATAGAGGTGTTTAGCGGCCGCAGCACCCTTTGGACAAAGCCTCCCCCCGCTCTTAGGGTCGCCCTCCAGGCCGCTGGTGCCCATCAGGATTCCGTCCTTGAGCTTCGCTTTCATGCCACAAAGGGCCCCGCAGGTATAGCAGTGAGTGGGGACTGTTTTGGCTGGTTCCGGTTCTAATGCCCCTTCTTCAAGCGTTATGTACCCGGGGTCAAGACCAAGAGAGTCAACTGCAGGGAGCATTTTCTTTGTTGTTTCTTGGCCTTTTGTAAATCCCTCGATTCTCAAGCTCTCGCACATCACAGCCCCGCGGGTAAAATGCGCAAGTCCCTGGTAGAAGTTGCTATCGGAAGGTGCGGCAGCGACAAGCTGATCGCAGAAAGCCGGCACCCATTTTGAATACTTATTCTTGAAAAAATCAAGATAGAGATCTTGATCCTCTTTCTCCATCACATACCGCAGAAATTCCATTTGAACTGCAATATGCTCTTCGAGATCTTTGTACTTGGGGGATAGATGCACACCAGCCTTGCGAAAGTATTCTCTTAGCTCAAAGACAGGTTCCTGCATGACGACAGGTTCTCCACTTTTGATAGCGGATTCATAGGGAAAAACAGGATTCGGCCCTGCATTTAGGAAAAGGTCGGCATAGTCATAGCGGAGTTCCTCATAGAGTTTTTCTGCAGGGCCGCTTTTCAAATATGCGGTCATTACCTCTGCACCACTAGTGAGGTCGATGAACCCGCAACCTTTTACGGCTTCGTTAAGACCATTCAGGAAGTCCTCTTTCTGCATTGCAGCGATCAGCTCAATGGGTATCTCGTCCCGATACAGGGTTGAGAGGAACTGATACCTCCTGGCCCTGGATTTCATTAATTCTGAGCTCATAAATCAAGCCACCTCCCTTCCTTGATTTGCTAATTCCTTAGTTTGTTTTTGCCTATCCTTTAGACTGAACTATACTGCCCTGATTAAAGTGGAAAACAAAGATATTTCAGGGGAACAACCCGCTTGAATGAAGTCCTATTTAGCTGAGAAGAAGTTTCCCGACTTATGAAACTTTAAAAATTTAAAAATTTGATAGCACTTGAATGAGAGAAAATCAAGAAATTTATCAAAAAATCTTGACTTTCTCAAAGACAGGGGGTACAAGTCTATGAAACAAAAATGCTTTATCATATTGCAATTGTAGGATATTTCGTATGTGGCATTAATCCTGAGGTAATCCCTATGGCTTAAACTAATGATTTTGTTTGCAAAGCTCGTATTTCTTTGGTGTAGTAAGCCCCGTTTGGATTTCCCAGGGGGCATTCCTATGTGGTAAGTAAGAGCAAAGTGCGGCGGGGGATAAACTTCAATGGTGGAAAAATAAAGATCCCGTGCCGAGCATCAAAGGGGGTGATAGTGAAAGAACGACACGGCTTGGCAAGACAACCTTTCAGTCAGCTCAGCAAGTCCTCTTCGTGATTTGGCTGTTGAGATAAACTAGAAAAGGAGGAGAAAATGAAAGAAAAGGCGGTTTGCGTGTCAAAATTGGCTGTGCCGTGGATAGCGACTTTGCTAGCATTGCTCCTGTTTTTCCCCGTGGCTGGTTCTGCAGCGGTAACAGGTAGTGTGTCGGCAAAATCGGTGCCTGCGGGCGACACTTTGAAGATTACAGGTACAATAGAGCCTGGCCAGGATTTATATATCACACTGGCATCCCAGAGAATCTTTGTTCCAAAGGAATGTGTCGGCTCAAAGGAGAGGGGGATTTTTATTAAGGAAGGGAAGAAAAGAGGGTTCAACTCGGATACCAAGGTGCCCTACCTCGCGTACATTATAACCAACAACTCCAAGCCGCTCGGGAAAGTTGACGTCAAAAGGTACGGTGGGGCCTTTTTCTTCTCAGGGTTGTACAAAACAAAGATGTTTTACCTAGCCAAGTGGGACAAGGTATCGGCGCTGGCAAGGAAAGGATATCTCGGGCCCATAGATACAAAAGAAGAGTACAACCTGTACAAGTTCAACCACGAAAAAAAGTTCGGCCTTTTCACAGTTACCAAAGAACGGACCATGAAAGGAAAGATGCCTATTTTCAGTAGAGACGTGCTGACCGATTACTCAAAAGAACCCTACTACTGGAACAAGGGAACAAAAGTTTCACTGGACAAGGCCACCGGAAAATATGAAGTAAGTTTCAAGACTTTCAGGCATACTTATCCCAATACCCCATTTGATGTGTACGTCAATGGCAAAAAGGTTGCCACTTATACAGTAGCAAAAAATGGATTCTGGCTTCCCTTGGGTTACAGATACCTGAACCCGGTAATAGTAATCATAGGCGGTATTATCGTGGGCTGGTTTTTCTCCTTGGTGGGTCTTGGTGGCGGCATGCTCATGGCTGCTTACCAGGTCCTGTTTTTGAAGACCTCAGGTCCAGTGGGGATAAATGCGGCTAATACGCTTAAGCCCTCCAACCTCCCAATTGTGTTTTTCAGCCCTATAGCTGCACTCAGGAATTACTGGTGGAAGGAGAAAAGACTTGTCTTGCCGCTGGCACTTGCTTTCGGCATAGGGATATTTATCGGAGCCTTCATCATTGGCCCCCCCATTTCGGCAAAGTACCTCCCGATGGCAAAGTACAAGGCATGGCTGGGCATTGTGGTGCTGGTCATGGCTATAAGGCTCACCTATGAGATGACTCCGAGAGGGCTGAGGGCTTCCAAGTCAAGAAGAGAGGTAGTAAAAAAATATCAGGAGGAATACAAGAAAGCCAAAGCAGAAGGGGTAGCACTAAAAATGTCAAAGGTGGAAACTGTCAAGCCGGGCTGGTGGACGCTGGACTTCAAGTTCTTTGGTTCAACCTTCAGAAGCTATCCTATTCTTTTTGGATTGGTGGGAGTCCTTATAGGAATTGTCGCGGTTTCTTTCGGGATTGGAGGCGGTTTTATCCTTGTACCTACCATGACTATGTTTGCCGGGTTACCCATGTATCTGGCAGTCCCGGTTTCTCTTGTGGGGACCATGTTCAGCTGCGTTTCAGGACTTTCCGGGTTTATGGTAAGGGGCTACTGGCCCGACCCGTGGATCATGTTGGGAATTTGTGTAGGCGCTTACATTGGTGGGTTTTTAGGTGGTAGGACTCAGCGGTTCTTGTCGGAGAAGGTCCTGAAAGTTATCGCAACAGCCACCCTTTACTTCTTGATCCTGAGATTTCTCAAGATAGAGATATGGATATAGGAGGCAAGAAATGGCAGAAGAAGAAAAGGAAAAAAGGGAAATGGAAGCCCTTGATTACGGTATGATAATTCTCATGATAATAGGGACTATAATTATAGCAATCGGATTTATCAAAGGCTTAGTCTGGCAACCCTGGACAGGGATGTAGACGGCCGCAAACGTTATAGACAGGCATTTCCTGCACAAGGGAATGCCTGTCTGCGCTTATTGGGGGCTAAGGATGGATCTTGTCCAGCTCACGGATAGGTTATGGCTGAGAATTGCTCCTTTGTTTTCAACGGCTTCAAGCCTTCTGGGAGCAGCGTTTTCCCCTTTTATGCTGCTGGGACCTGAGCTCGGGATAGCATCGATTGCCGCACTTACCTATATAGTTACAAGGATTCTTTCAAGGCTTTACTCCCCAAGGGCAATTGAGAAATTGCAGGAGGAATTCAATAAATTAAAGGAAATGAGAGAGGAAGCTGCCAGCCATGGTGCCAAGGAAGTATGCAAGGGGCTGGATGATGAGATGGACAAGATCTACTTTGAACAGATGCGGGTTTCAATAGTGCGTGGAAGTGCAGTTCACTCCATCCCCATGCTGGCCATGCTATGCTGGGTGTGGAGCTATTTTTCCCCTGAGACTCTCCAGCGCATGTATGGAAAGCCTTATGTTGTAAAGCTTCCGTTTACAATAGGTATATATGATCATATTGGAGCAGGATTCTGGTTCGTAATCTGTCTCGGTTTAGTATGGGCTCTGGCAGTGGCAGTAAAGAGGGTGAGACGAAAAGAAACACAGGTGCCGGCAGAGAAGAACTATGCCTGACATCTAACCTGACAATAGCACACCGCGTGCTGCAGCCAAGGGCACTTACCGAGTGGTTTGTCCGGAATATGAGATTTTATGCAGATGCGCTCATAGATTATCTTAGCGCCAAGCTTCGCCCGTGGAATGGCTTGATCATTGGGTTTGTAACCGGTGCCGGGGGCGTGTTGGCCCTGGCATTTGCAGTCGGCCTGATTCTTGGCGTTTCTCGTATCAGCGCATTTATGCCTTTTATTGTTGCATATTGCGCATCTCACGGAGGGTACAAGGTCTGGGGAAAAAGTGCAACGGAACTGAAGTACCGACGAAGGCTTCAGTGTGGGATTACGGGCATTGCAACCGGGCTTGTGGCATATATCACTCAGTATCAAATTGACCAGCACTTCTTTGGAATGTTTACCCCATTTCTAATGTTGGTGCTTTTTTTGGCAATAGGTCTTTTTATGGGCTTGGTCGGGGGGTGGCTGAAAGAGGCATCGCAAAAACCCTGATCTCTAGTGGTGGGCCTTACCAGAGCAAAGCCCTCTGAATAAGTTTAAAGGTGAAGAGAAGCAGCACAACGCCGAATATACGGCGTACAGTCCGATCCTTCAACTTTTCAGCCATGACGCGTGAACCAACTTGTCCCCCTGCAAGGGAAAAAATAGCTGCAGGGAGGATAAACTTCCAGTTAGGAGAGGAAATGCTAATATGCGTTACAAACCCGCTGAAGGAGGAGAAAACCACTATGAAAATAGATGTTGCTGCGGCCGTTTTTGTGGGCACTTTGAGCACATAGATCAGAAGAGGAACAATAAACACCCCTCCACCAATACCTAGCAGTCCTGCCATTACACCTATCAGCGCACCAATTCCACCGCCCCCGATCATTCGGCGCAAGGAGCCCACATCAGCCCCGACAGGTTCAGGTTTGGGAGAAAAGAGCATTCGCACTGCAGCCACAAATATGACCGATGCCATAATGGCGCTAAAGACTTTGACATTTGTCCTTCCGGTAAGCATGGCTCCTAGAGGAGCGCACAGCGTGGAAGTAATGAGCAAGGGTAAGCCTATTCGCACGTCTATCATCTTTTTCCGAAAGTATGTTATGGCAGCCGATACGGCTGCAATGCCGTTGAGGAAAAGAGAGGCTGAGACAGCAGTAGAAAGCGGGAACTTGAGCAGCACGAAAAGAGGAGAAAAGATGAGCCCTCCTCCCAGTCCAACCATGGTCAAAACAAAGGAGATAAAGAAGATAACGATCAGAAGAAGGAACAAAGGCATGGTCACTGTCCCGGGTAACAATCGGCTTTTCTGAAGAACAAAGGTCATTGCCAACTTGCCAATCTAGATCATAAACTTTCGGTGTGCAAGCGCAAAATGGAAACTTCGGGTCTCAGCTTGCGTAATACCCTCCACTTCTTTAAGGATAAAAAGAATAAAGGTTGAAAAATAAAGTGACGGGGATGTAAAAAGTGGGAGAGAAACGCGGAGTGGGAGAAATGGGGAATGGGCAAAGTTTCAATGCACGAAGGCTGGATTAGGCTTGTTAAGCCCTCAGTTAACCTGCCAAGCTTGAAGGACAATACTGCCGACGCGGACAGGGTGAAAAAGGGTATTGAAAAAGTACTCCATTGCCAAAATATAGTGTTTGACCTGGAACTTGTAAAAAGCATGCCCTCGCTTTTCAGGAAGTATGAATATGAGGTCTCCACTCTCCTTTTCCAGGATAAAGGTTCATGGCACCTTATTGACCTTTATCCCTCCTCAGAGGAGATATCCCTTTACCTTGCTGCTGTTGATCTTGGAACTTCGAGTATCGCAGTCAGGTTCATAGATTTTTTCACCCAGGAGGTTGTGGAAGAGATCTCATTTACCAACCCGCAGAATAAAATAGGCTCGGATGTGCTTACCCGCATTCACTTTGCGTCCCAAGGATCAGGGCTTGGAAAACTTCAGTGTACCCTGCTCGAAAAGCTGAACAAGGAACTCAAAGAGCTTGCTCAACGACGGAGTGTTCTGCAGCACCGCATAGTGGGTATGTCGGTTGCAGGAAATACAACCATGACACATCTTTTCCTTGGACTTGACCCTTACTGGATATGTCGTGAGCCTTATATTCCGGCGATAAACACTCCGGAAATTCTTAAAGCTTCTGAGCTTGGCCTGCAGATTTGTCCTCAGGCCCCGGTTCTAGTTCTTCCAAATGCAGGGAGTTATTTGGGGGGCGACCTGGTAGGTGGAATCCTGGCCTCTGGAATGGCGAAAAAGGATGAAATAAGCATCCTTGTGGATGTTGGCACTAACGCAGAGCTGGTGGTCGGCAACAGCGAATGGCTCGTTGCCTGTGCGGGCGCGGCAGGCCCTGCGCTGGAAGGTGGTGTCGCTAGCATCGGCATGATGGCATGTCCCGGGGTTATAGATAGGGTAAGGGTTAATCCAGAATCCGGGGAGTTTTCAATTAGGACTATTGAAAATAAACCGCCGGTGGGTATTTGCGGGTCAGGACTAATCGACCTTGTGGCTCAACTTTTCATGGCAGGCATGATAGATGTGCGGGGGAAATTTGTAAGAGATAAATGTGGAGATAGGCTCAGGCGAGAAGAGGGTCTCAGCGCGCTCACAATAGTTTATGCCCCTGAAACAGGTACGGCAGAGGATCTGACCTTAAATCAAAGTGACATTGACTCGCTTTTGCGCTCAAAGGCGGCAATGTATACCATTATTCAAACCATCCTGGAAATGATAGAGGTACCGCTTCAAAAGATCAGCGATTTCTATATAGGAGGGACATTCGGCTCTTACATTGATCCCCGCTCTGCCGTTACTCTTGGCATGATTCCGGATCTCCCCTTGGAAATCTACAAACCTCTTGGAAACACCTCTTTGGCTGGCGCTGAAATGGCACTTCTCTCTGCAAAGGCCAGGGAAGAGATATACAATATTCGGGATAGGATAACTTATGTAGAGTTAAACGTGAATCAGCAATTCATGAATCTATTCAACGCTGCGAGGTTCATTCCACACACAGATACCTCTCTTTTTCCATCTGTCAGGGTGCGCCTTATGTCATAAGTGCTGCAGCCGCATTGCGCGTGGTCGGTTGCAAAGACCAGCCTTTTAGCTATCGGTTTTTTCATCAGGAAGTTCATCAGGTTCAGTCTCTTCCAGTTCTGCGTCAGGCAGGCTATCGATTTGGTACTTAATTCTCAGGTTATCATCGTCTTCCTGGGTATCTGCGCCCTCCCATTGCATTGCCTTTTGGGGGGCGAAGGTGGCAACCTGCTTGGATGCACGGAGGCGACTTGAATCGAACTTTTCCAGTTCTCGTTGGCAAGATACACAGAGGGTTGCTTCCGGCACGATCAGTAAACGTTCTTTAGGAATCCTGGCTCCACACTCCTCGCAAATGCCAAACTCCTCCTCATTTTGGATCCTCTTAATAAGAAGCTCGACTTTTCGCAGCTCTTTGTTTTTTCTTTCAATGAGGCTGTAGTGGCTGTAGGCAGAAATCTCGCGTTGAGCGTCGTCAACTTCGTCAATAAAATCGCCTGCTGTGAGCTGGCCGTTATATTCTTTTCTACTGCTGACTAAGCGCTCTATGGTTTCCTTCAGTTCTTCCCTTTTTTCCTGTAGACTTTTAAGAAATGCAGTACGAAAGTCTTCCTCCTTCTTGGCGGTGGTTTTTCTTGTCTTTCCTGCCTTGGTGCCGGATTTTCCTGACGAGGGTTTTTTCCGTGGGTTTCTTGTCATGACCCCTCCGAGGAGCTTTTGGTGGATTGCCCGTGTCGAGCTTCTCAATGTGAAATGAAACTAAGATCTGAAGCAACAAACACTTGGGTAGAAATATTCATTTTCTTTGCTTTGTCAACAAAATTAGCTCGCTTTTTTCATGATTTTTATCTTACCCCCTACTAAGAAAATGCTTCATCTGAGAAGCGCTGGCAGCATAGCAACTGCTGGTTCCCCAGCGTCAAGAGAGGCAAAGACCACAGGCCTTCAGGCAGCGCGGTAGTTAATCAGGTGTTTTAGACAGTTATTTTCACCTGCAAAGAGGTGATATCATACCTTGATTATTGGTTACTTTTTGATTACACTCTTTTCGCTTCTGTTCTCGGGCAGAAGAGGAGGCGGCCAATTTGCTGACGGCTCGACAAGGGATAATTTCTGCTCATTCCCCCTATCGCATGGGTGGGGTTGAGTGGCTTTTAAGTTGATCTGGTGACACGATTGTTTATTACTTTTGAAGGTATAGAGGGTTGTGGTAAGACGACTCAGGCGAGACGCCTTGCCAAGCATTTGAAACGTTATGGGATTTCTGTTGTTTTCACTGTGGAGCCTGGTGGCACCAGGATCGGGAAGGGCATCAGGCGCATTCTCTTGAATTCCAGAAATAAGGATCTGGCCCCCCTTGCAGAACTGATGATGTATGTGGCTGATAGGGCACAACATGTTGAGGAAGTCATAAAGCCTGCCCTAGATGAGGGTAAATGGGTGATATGTGACAGGTTTTCTGACTCAACGGTTGTCTACCAGGGCTGGGCGAGGGGGCAGGACATGTGGCTGGTAAAAACTCTTAATAAGAGGAGCGCGCAGGGAATTGAACCGGACCTCACTTTTGTTCTTGACTGCCCGGTGGAAGTGGGCTTGGGTCGAGCTCTGAAACGAGATGTGGAAAGCACCATCAAGGGGCAGAGCAGGTTTGAAAACGAAAAGATTGCTTTTCACAGGCAGGTGCGAAAAGGGTACCTTAAGCTTGCTCGCGAAAATCCGGGCAGATTTATCGTCATTAATGCAAGCGGGGGCAGAGACAGTATCCAACATGAGATACTTGAGCATGTGATTCGAGTTTCAAAACTTGGCATCCCTGGCTGAAAGAGAGGAAAGTAATTTGAGGAAAGAAGGATGAATCAAGGCGAAAGAGAAGCCAAAATCGCCCAAAAGCCAACTGTTATCCCGCTCTCCCAGATCCTCGGGCAGGAGAAGGCAGTAGATTTCTTGAAGCAGGTGATTGCACGCGAAAAGATTCCTCATGCCTATTTGTTCGTGGGTGTCCCGGGGATTGGAAAGACAACGGCTGCGATAGCCCTGGCCCAGATACTAAACTGCGAGAACCCGGATAACGGGGAGGGCTGTGGTCGGTGCCGGTCATGCCGGCAGATCAAGAGCGGAAACTTTCCTGAGCTCGTATTTATAGAGGCAGAAGGGCGGTATATAAAGATTGAACAAATAAGAGACTTAGATCACGTTCTCGGATTCAAGCCTTTAGTTGGGAAGTACCGCGTGAGCGTGATACGGCAAGCTGAAACTATGACCGAGGAGGCCGCCAATGCATTCTTGAAAACACTTGAAGAGCCCCCACCTGGCAACATGCTGGTTTTGACAGTTACCGACCCTCGGGATCTTTTGCCTACAATCGTATCGAGATGCCAGAAAGTTGCTTTCAGGCCTATTCCAGCACACCTGATCAAAAAATGGCTAGTGGCTGAAAAAAGGTTAAGCGAAGGCGATGCAACAGCAGTGGCCAGAATTTGCAACGGGAGTCTGGGCAGGGCAAAAGAAATTGCCGAAGGAGAGTTCCTCAGAAAGAGAAAAGAATACATAAAAGGAATAATTGACGTTGTACAGGATCCCCCATTGGATTCCATTGAAAAGGTGATTCAGCTCGTGGGACGGGAAAGCAAGAAGGGTTATGAGGCGCTCGATTTGCTGGCTATCTGGAAAAGTTGGTATCGGGATTTGATGGTTATCAAGACAACCGGAGGCGATAGTTTCTTGATTAATAAGGATTTTTCCGGCGAGTTGAAAAAAGTGTCAAAAAATTTTACAATTGAAATGCTAATAAACAGCTTGTTCCTTATCGACCAGGCGGAAAGGGATCTCACGGGATCCCGTAACCTTGATCTAATGCTAGAAAACATTGTTTTGGGCTTAAAGAGTTTAAGCTTGGAGAGAGGGGAAATTTCATCCAGTATCAGGACACCTTGATATTATGAGCAAGATTGTTGATGTACAACTTGGAAAATATGGAAGGATTCGAAGTTTTGACACTGCACATTTTGTCTTGCAAAAGGGAGACGAAGTGTTGGTTGAGACAGAGCAGGGCCCTGCATTTGGAGTGGTCTGTAGTGATCCTAGAACACCAAGGGAGGAGCAACCCGCAAAACCACTGAACAAGATCTACCGCGTTGCTAATGAGAAGGACAGGGAACGCTTTGAAAAGAACTGCGAGCTTGAGAAGAAAGTTTATGCATTTACGTATATGAAGATTAAGGAAAGGTCTTTACCAATGTGCCTGGTGGCCGTTGAATGCCTTTTTGACGGCAGCAAGGTGACCGTCTATTTTACGGCCGACGGCAGGGTCGATTTCCGCGAGCTCGTCAGGGACCTTGTGCAGAGGTTCCACACGAGGATTGAGATGAGGCAGATCGGGGTCAGGCATGAGGCCAAAATGGTGGGCGGACTGGGCGCATGTGGACGCCAGCTTTGCTGTACGTCATTTCTCACAAATTTCCAACCAGTTTCAATCAGAATGGCCAAAGAGCAAAACCTTTCCCTGAATCCTCCAAAAATATCGGGAATGTGTGGCAGGCTTATGTGCTGTCTTGCATATGAATATGATTTCTATGAAGAAGCAAAGAAAAATCTTCCGAAGGTAGGTAAGAAGGTGAACACTGCCCACGGAAAGGGCAAGGTTGTTCGTCACAATATTTTCAAGCAAAAAATGACGGTACAGCTGGAATCCGGAGAGGAGAAGGAGATCCCGTATTCCGATATTCTGGGAAATAACAAGCTAGAGGGAAGGGATTCCGGCTGAATGTCATTTTCAGCCCCTCACTGGCACCTGAAGAGATCCTCTGGCCGGTAGGAATGCCGCAGGGGCCTTTCTTTTTCCAGTATGTGACTTGTTGTTAGCGCGAAATAGTGATGGCGGCGGGCACCAGATGGCCCGGCTCCGGGTCCGCAGGTCCGGTGCTGTGCCCTCTAGTTGGATTGATACCCAGGCGCAAAGGCCACTGGGCGGGTATTTAGGAAGTGACCTTTTTGTCTTTTGAATTCTCTCCCTGAAGGGTACAGGCCGGAATCACGGCCGAAGTGATAGAAATGTGGAGTAAAAAAGGAGAAAACAGGAATAGTTGAGTGAAAAGTTTTATATAACAACCCCAATATACTATGTGAATGCAGAACCTCACCTGGGGCATGCCTATACGACCATTGTGGCGGACGTCCTTAACAGGTTCCACATACTGGAAGGAAAGGAGACGTATTTTCTAACAGGAACTGACGAACATGGGGACAAAATAGTCAGGGCAGCCGAAGGAGCAGGCGAGCCAGCAGAGAGGTACGTTGATCGGATGAGCCAGATGTTCCGGGATCTCTGGCCTAAGCTTGGCATCTGCAATGACGACTTCATCAGGACCACCGAGCCTCGTCATAAGAGTGTTGTCAAGAAGATTCTTGAGAGGGTCCACGAAAAGGGTGACATTTACTTTAGTGACTATGAAGGCCTCTATTGTTTTGGTTGCGAGCGTTTCTACACCGAGCGTGAACTGGTGGAGGGCAAGTGCCCGGATCATTTGACAGAACCCACGATGATCAGCGAGAGCAACTATTTTTTCCGGATGAGTAATTACCAAGACTGGCTCATTGACCACATCAAGCGAAATCCCGAATTCATCAGGCCGGAAAGATACAAGAACGAAGTCCTGTCATTTTTGAAAGACCCTCTCGAAGACCTTTGCATTTCGCGCCCTAAGTCAAGGTTGAGATGGGGCATTACTCTTCCATTTGATGAAAATTATGTTACTTACGTTTGGTTTGACGCGCTTATTAATTATATCTCGGCGCTCGGCTATCCGGAAGGGGAACTTTTCAGAAGATTTTGGCCAGTAGCTCAGCATCTTGTAGCTAAAGATATCCTGAAACCCCACGGTATATACTGGCCGTGCATGCTCAAGGCGGCCGATATTGAGCCTTACCAGCACCTCAATGTTCATGGGTACTGGAATGTGGACGAAGGCAAGATGTCAAAGAGCCTGGGAAACGTTGTTAAGCCCCTTGAGCTTGTAGATATCTACGGGCTGGATGCCTTCAGGTATTTTCTGCTCCGGGAGATGGTCTTCGGACTGGATTCAGAGTTCAGCGAAGATGCCCTTGTAGCCAGAATAAATGCTGATCTTGCAAATGACCTCGGAAATCTAGTAAGTCGAAGCCTGACTATGGCCCGCAAGTATTTTCAAAGGGAAAGTGTTCAGCCTGGCAAGCAGGTAGAAATTGATGAAGACCTCAAACGCAGGGCTCTCCAGCTTCTGGGAGAATATGAAAGCAACATGGAAAAACTCGGCTTTCACAAGGCCCTTATTGCCATCTGGGACTTCATTGGCCACGTTAACAAGTATATTGTGAAAACCGAACCCTGGGTCCTTGCAAAGAAAGACAGGGAGAGACTTTCATCCGTCATGTTCAACATTATTGAATCAATAATAGAGGTTTCTGTTCTCCTGTGGCCCTTCATGCCTGCAACTTCGGAAAAGCTACAGGGTATTCTCGGCCTTGAGAGGAAAGGAGGGGATTTGAAGCTTAGAAATCTAGGTCTTTGGGAAGGTCTGAGAGACGTGGGCAAGATATCAAAGGTCCCACACCTGTTTCCGAGAGTAGAGGTGAAAAAAGAGGCCGGTGTCGGAGAAGAGGAGGAAGAACAAAAGCCAGAGGAGAGGAGAAAAGAAATGGTTTCTTTTGAAGAATTCCAGAAGTTGGACCTCAGAGTTGGAGTGATTAAGGAGGCTCATAACATACCCGGCTCTAAGAAGCTGGTTAAACTTCTCGTGGACATAGGAGAAGAAAGGGTGGTTGTCGCAGGAATTGCCGGTTACTATTCAACCGAAGAGCTGGTGGGGAAAGATGTGGTCATAGTTGCCAATCTGATGCCGGTCAAGCTCATGGGCGTGGAATCCAATGGGATGGTACTTGCAGCTGAGGACGATACCGGGGTCCACCTGCTGACCCCTGATGCAAGAACCGCTCCGGGAAGCAAGGTCAGATAGCAGGGTGTCAATAAAAACAGAGCCTCTCCCTTGAATGGGATTGTAATTTGCCACGTGAAAACTTGCGTCAAAGGGAATTTGATGGGCAGAGGTCAAATATGGGACATCGGTCGTGTTGGGGTTTTCTCGCCTTGCAGATTTCTCTGCCGTGATAGATCAAGAGATCTGAAAAGCGACGCCATTGTTCTTTAGGAAGAAGCTGCTGGATGTCTTTTTCTATTTTTTCAGGATCGTGGTTGTCTGTGAGCCCCAGTCTGAGGGCCAACCTCTTTACGTGTGTGTCAACCACGACACCAGGCACGTCAAAAGCGGCACCAAGCACCACATTGGCTGTCTTTCGTCCTACACCGGGGAGTTTTACCATTTCTTCCATGGTGGTTGGGACTTTGCCACCGTACCGGTCTATGAGTTCACGGCAACAGCTCTGGATAGACTTAGCCTTGTTAACAAAGAAGCCGGTCGGTCTTATCTCTTCTTGAAGTTTAGCGATTGGGATCTTAACATAGTCTTCAGGTTTCTTGTATTTTTTGAAGAGGCTCTTTGTCACCTGATTAACTCGCTCATCGGTGCATTGTGCAGAAAGAATGGTGGCTATGAGAAGCTGAAAAGCATTTTTGTACTTGAGGGCGGTTTTTTCTTTGGTATAGAGGGGATCGAGGATTTCAAAGATGCGCTTCGCGCGCAGCCTTTTTTTGGTCAAACTTTCCATGGCGTGTGTCTCCAAATAAATTCGCCAACGGGGGCAGGAAGAGTATAAAAGACAGATGGCCGAGGGTCAAGAAACAATGCTGCTGGTTTGGCTGATCATGCAGCAGAGAGTTCAAAAAGCAAACTGCAAGTCTGACAAGGGGATGTGAAGTTTAAAAGGCGGTGAAAAATGGATGCAAAGATTTCGGTTTTATTAATGCGGGTCGGCATGCTCCTCTTGGTTGCGGGAGCAGTTATTTTTTTTCTAACAGGTAATCGTTGCCAGCCAATGGTGAACCATATACTAGTCTGGGCATGCGCGGTTTCAACAGCCATTTTTGTTGCAGGCACCAGTGCAATTAAACGATTAAGGAACCAGATAGAAGAAATAGAGGAAAAAGGCACAAGGAAATACACGCCAAAAAAGCTCGCAGATGATCTTGATGAGATTCGTTCGATTCTTAAATGAGTGTGGTGACATAGGAGGCACAAGCACGGGTTGGAGGTTTCTGCTGGGGTATTCTCTGCCGATTCTTTGCTTTATTTTTGCAGTTTTTGGCTGCGCCGGAAAAGCACAGTATTGTCCAAGGCCCCTGGAAGTCTCAGCGAAGAAAAAGCTCCCACTCATAGGGTATTCCATTCAGATGGGAGCTTTTTCAAATTTGGCCAATGCAGTGAGGCTAACCCATTCTCTCGAAAGGGAGGGCATTGACGCATACTATTTTGCGCACAAGGCAGGCCTTTACAAAGTCCGCTTTGGCGATTTCAAGAACAAAGAGAGTGCCAGGAGTGCAGCTGAAAGACTCAGGAAAAAGGGTATTATCAAGGAATATTACATAGTTGCGCCAAATGAATATATATTATCCCACGAGCGAAAAAGTAGTGAAAAATTTCTGAGACAAGCTATTGTCCAAAGGGCAAGAAGTTTCTTGGGGTTGCCCTATCGGTGGGGAGGTTCTTCCCCTAGGGAGGGCTTTGACTGCAGCGGGCTGGCCATGGCGGTCTACCGGCTCAATGGCCTGAACCTGCCCCGTTCCTCAAATCAGCAATTCAATGCCGGCACCCCTGTAAGGATTGATGAACTTTCAAAAGGTGACCTTGTTTTTTTTGACACATCAGGAAGAGAGGGTGTCTCTCATGTGGGCATATACGAGGGTAACGGCAAGTTCATTCACGCCCCGGGCAGGGGGAAGACAATACGGGAGGACTTTCTTTCAAATAAGTATTACAAGAATCGATATGCGGGTGCAAGGTCTTACCTGTGACGTTTAATCAGCCCGGGTGAGCATGGAGAAGGCGAACTTTCGAGGGAAAACGCCCTTTCCCCGGATCACGGGAAAGACATGGCGGGTGAGCATTTACCTTGAATTCATACCGTGGAGGGTATGCCATGACACAAAGACTTTCCTTTACAAAATATGAAAATGAGTATGTTCCGAGTTTCAGGCAAAAAATAAATGAGGCCGAATCAACTGAAGATGTCAAGAAATTTTTTGCATACACTGTCAGGGAGCTACTTGAGAGCATTCTTGGAGGCAAGTTGAAAATCCACTACGAGGATGTTGCACTTAAGCCGAACAGTGACCCAAACTTTTTCTTAAGTGAGCGGCTTCTTTCCTCAGATAGCTTTAAATCCGTGTGGGAAAATTCCGACCTACCTCAGGTTGTGGGTCGGCTGGCCAAATCAGCAATCCGCCGCTACCGGCGTCTTGAGAAACACAAGGAGAAGACAGACGCAAAAATTAGGATGTGAGAGGGAGCTCAGCCTGGGCGCTGGCGAGTCTGGGCAGTTGATACGGGGGCTAAACCTTTTGAAAGTAAAGAACAGAAAGCTGGTACAGATTATCCTGGGTACGGTAATAACCCTGGTTTGCCTGTGGCTGGCAGTGCCGGGATCGGGACTTGCCTCAAAATGGAATGGGCTCCATGTCACCCTAGCGGCTCTAAAGAGTGCTGAGTTCATTTGGCTTGTCCCGATGATGGGGTTACTTGCGATCTTTTACCTCACCAAGGCCTACAGGTGGGCCCTCCTTCTTGTCCCTGTGAGACGACTGCGGACTCACCAAGTCTTTCCTGCAACCATAATAGGATTCATGGGGAACAACGTGCTGCCTGCACACCTGGGCGAGCTGGTGAGAATGCTTGTTCTGAGCAAGAGCTTTTCGCTGAGTAAGACCTCTGTTTTTTCAAGTATTGTGCTTGAACGCCTGCTGGATGCTATCGCTGTCATAATTCTTCTCGGTTTTGCAGGACTTTCTCTAAAACTCCCCGAATCATACGAGTACAGTGGCATAGTTGCAGCGGCGGGTGCTTTCGTTGCATTGCTCTGCCTCATCCTGTATGCTTACAGGAGCCATAAAGTGCTCTTGTTTTGGAATAATCACTTTCACTTTATCCCTGCCAAAGCCCACGCAAGGGTAGCCAGAATGATTACTTCCAGCTCGCAGGGGATGGATACACTCAGAAATCCCACGCGCTTTCTTTACCTGATTTTTTTCTCTGTGCTTCACTGGTCTATTCTTGTTTTGTATGCTTATCTCGTTTTTATGGCATTCTCAATTGAGCTGCCTTTTCAGGCCGCAATTCTGGTTCTTTGCGGAACCATGGTAGCCGCTGCAGTACCCGCCGCCCCGGGGTTTTGGGGGGTGGTGCAAGCGGCCTTCACGATTGTCCTCAAGCCCCTGGGCGTGCCAGCACATGTGGCGCTTGCGGCATCTGTTTATTACCTGGCATCCCAGTATGTACCAACGACGGCAACCGGCCTCATCTTCTTGGCTCACAGCGGGTTTCGATTGGCAGAGATCAGCTCTGAGTCAATAGAGAGTTCCCTTGAAGCAGCAAGTTAGCCGAAGTTTGTCACTTTTCTGCGTAAGATGTTGATATTGTTGGAAGTGCGTTTTCAATTCTACACTACAAATTTTTCACTCAATGGTCATAAGCCTTTTAAGGGGCC
>JAFDEF010000055.1 GCA_019310485.1 Deltaproteobacteria bacterium
ATTCAAACAGCAATTAATGTGGTTAAATGGATTCAGGAAAGAAATCATCGGGCTTATCTTTCTCATCGTAAGAAAAAATTAGCTTTTAAACCATAACTTTCGTTGTAGGATTAAATTAGCGCGAAAATCGGTGATGAAGTTTTATCAGAATTATGGGAACTTTCTGGTTTTAATAGTGTCCCCGCCAAGGATCCAGAAATAGTATTCCCTTAATGGACACCGCTGATGGTTGAAACGTGTGAGATGCGGGCCAATGTTTGGTACTGGCTGCTATGTAGGTGGACTATTTATGAAGTATTTATTGATCGCCAACAAAGGAAGATAAAAAGCCGTTTTGTTATTGGATGGAACAAGTGAACCCATAACACTTCCTCCTTTCTATTCGGAGAAAGTGTTACCCTGATTTGGTCGATTTTGTACGGTTTCTTAGTAGCACTTACAGTAGGTTGGAGGGTATCAGAAATAAGCAATTTAACGTGGGCGCAGGTTGATCTTGGGCAAGGAATTGTTAGGCTGGAGGCTGGTGAAACCAAGAATGATGAAGGCCGCACAATCTATCTTGACGAGGAATTAAGAGAGATTTTCAGCACTGAGTGGGAACTTAGAAAGAAAAGGAAAACCTTGACCCCGTATGTTTTCACTAACAAGAATGGGGCTGACAAGATAAGAGATTTTAGGAAGGTATGGAGAAGCGCCTGTAGCGAAGCAGGTATAGGCAAAAGGCTTTTTCATGATTTCAGGAGAACAGCTATTAGAAACATGGTTAGAGCTGGCATTCCTGAACGGGTAGCTATGATGGTTTCCGGACATAAGACGAGATCGGTCTTTGAGCGGTACAATATCGTAAGTGATACTGATTTAAGATTAGCAGCTCAAAAGCAAGAGGAGTACCTTAAATCACAAATGGGCACATTTTCGGGCACAATCGGGGTTTTCAGTAAAAGACTGGGAAGCCGTGAAAACTTGTAAGTCCAAGCAGGCTAGCCTTTTTCATGCTTCTAGGCATGAAGGATGCTGTCAAACAAGGAAAAGGCTTCGCGCATTGCTGCGAAGCCTTGTTATTACTGGTGGGCCTGGGAGGCCTCGAACCCCCGACCAATTGATTAAGAGTCAACTGCTCTACCAACTGAGCTACAGGCCCTGGAATTTGATTTTCTTGAAGAAGATGGTCGCTTTTTCAGGAAATGCCCGCCGCTAGCGCGCTTTTTGCATCTTAGTCGTACTCAGGCGCGCCCGGCAGGATTCGAACCTGCGACCTACGGGTTCGAAGCCCGGCGCTCTATCCAGCTGAGCTACGGGCGCGAGAATGATAAAACTGACAAACTCCGCACGAGGTGCAGTGATTTTGTTGTTTTCTATAAAATATAGAAATTCACTACCAACAATTCAAGGTTTTGTCAACACGATTTCGTAGGAAAAATCTCTTGACAAAGGCCTGACAATTACCTAATAAATAAAGTTTTGAATTTGGAATTAAGGGCAGTTTCTTATGAAAACATTTGTTGCAAAAGAGGAAGAGGTACCGAAAAAATGGTACCTTGTCGACGCTGAAAATAAAGTGCTCGGCAGATTGGCTAGCCAAATAGCTTCACGTCTTAGGGGCAAACACAAACCAATCTTCACCCCCCATGCGGACACGGGTGATTTCATTGTTGTTGTGAATGCTGAAAAAGTCGCCCTGACAGGCTCCAAATGGGACTCCAAGATGTACTACCGACACAGCGGATATGTGGGGGGGCTGAAGCAGATAAGTGCGAGAAAATTACGTGAAAAAAAGCCTGAGGATATCATAAGGTTCGCTGTAAAAAGAATGCTCCCTAAGAATAGCCTGGGACGGCGGCAGTTAAGAAAGCTTAAAGTTTATGCAGGTCCTGAGCATCCCCACCAGGCGCAGAGACCGGAGAAGTTGGAGATTTAGATGGCTGAAGGAACATTTCACGCAGTTGGCAAAAGAAAAACGGCCGTGGCTCGAATCTGGATGAAGCCGGGCACAGGAGCCATTACCATCAACAAGCGTCCTGTTGAGCAATATCTGACAAGGGAAGCGGATAGGATACTCATCCGGCAGCCTCTCGAACTAACTGAGACCCTGGGCAAATTCGATATTACCGTCAACGTAAGGGGCGGCGGGATATCAGGACAAGCTGGTGCCATTAGGCACGGCATAAGTCGTGCCCTGGTAGAGAGCAACCCTGATTTTAGGCTTACCTTGAAAAAGGCTGCCATGCTCACTAGGGACTCCAGGATCAAAGAACGTAAGAAATACGGTCAGCGGGGAGCGCGCGCGCGCTACCAGTACTCCAAACGCTAGGAGTTTTTTGCACATATTTTCTGGGTGTTTAATCCGCCAGGGGCAGATTAATCCGCCAGGGGCAGATTAATCCGCCAGAGGCGGATTAATCCGGCAGAGGCGGACGGGGGTTCAATTCCCCGCCCCTTGGGGCGTTAAGAAAATTTCCGATTGATACCCGTCCGCTTGCGGCGGGGTAGTTAATTTCGAGAGGGAAAACCTGGCCGAAGTTCTCAAGGGGGGAAGTCAAGAATGGCTTCCCCTTTCTTGTTTTACTCGGAGATGGTCGTGGAAGAAAAGGGAAAAAATATAAAGCTTGTTCTAGAGTATGATGGGAATGCCTATCACGGGTGGCAGCGTCAAAAGGGAGAAATTTCAATTCAGGGTATTCTGGAAGACAAAATCGGTGTTATTACAGGAAAAAGGGCCAAGCTGATAGCATCAGGAAGAACGGATTCAGGAGTTCATGCTCTTCACCAAGTGTGCAATTTCTTGACAAAGACAAATATTGATCCAGGTTCCCTGAAAAAGGGTTTAAACGCCCTGACCCCACCGGATATTTTGATCAAGGAAGCTAAATATGTTCCTCTCAGTTTTCATGCCAGATATAGTGCCAAAAGCAAGACCTATGAATACAGAATACTTAACCGGCGTGAACCAAATGTTTTCTTGCGCCACTACACTTGGCATGTACCTCAAAAACTTCATATGGCAAAAATGAGGGAATGCCTTTCAGCTTTGCAAGGGCGGCATGATTTTTCCTCTTTTAGGTCAACAGGGAGCGGCATTTCCAACCCGGTGCGCACAATGATCCTTGCTGAGTGTCACTTGTCAAGAAATGGAATCATCCGAATTGTTTTTGAAGCTGATGGTTTTCTGCGGCACATGGTTCGAAACATTGTGGGCACAATTGTTCAGGTTGGAAGTGGAAAGATTGAGGTTGAGAAGTTTCTGGAAATTTTGCAAGCAAGGGACAGGCAGAAGGCCGGTCCAAAGGCACCCGCGCAGGGGCTTTTTCTTTCTATGGTTCGGTACTGATCCACACTCCTGCGGGGCTCAAAGCGCCTAAACCAAGAAGAGTTTCCACGCAGATTACTCCCACACACCGGGAATCTCAGCCTGACAATTGGGGCACCGTCTATCCTTTATCCTGTTTTTTCTTACATAGAAGCCGTACCTGTCGATGAGAAGCTCTTTGCAGCTATGGCAGAAAGTCTTCTCCCCCTCATCACCCGGCAGATTCCCGGTATAGACGTATTTCAAACCGGCTTCATAGCCAATATCCCTGGCCTTTCGGATGCTCTCGGGTGGGGTGGCTTCCCTGTCGAGTAAGCGGTATGTGGGGTGAAAGCGGCTGATATGCCACGGAATGCCTGAGTCGAGCTCAACGAGAAATCTTGCGATTTCTTCAAGCTCCTCTTTCGAGTCATTGAGCCCTGGGATAAGAAGAGTCGTTACCTCGAGCCAGACCCCCATTTCTTTCATGGTCTGCAGTGTTTTTAGCACGGGGTCGAGCTTTGCGCCGCACTGCTGTTTGTAGAATCTGTCAGTAAATGCTTTCAAGTCCACATTAGCGCCGTGGAGGTCGGGATAGATCTTTTCAAGGCATTCTTTTGTCATGTAACCGTTGGAAACAAAGATGTTTCTAATTCCCTTATTTACTGCCAGCCGAGCTGAGTCAAGAGCAAGCTCGAAGTACACGGTCGGTTCGGTGTAAGTATAAGCGATTGTGGCAGAGCGACTTGCTAGGGCTTCCTCGACAATCATTGCCGGTGTCATGCTCTCGCCCATGATGCGCTTATGATCGGCGGGCATTTGTGAAATATCAGCGTTTTGACAAAAACTGCATTTGAAATTACACCCCACTGTTGCAATGGAGTAAGACCGTGTTCCCGGCAAAAAGTGAAAGAGGGGCTTTTTTTCGATGGGATCAACGTTTCTGGCAATAACCTTGTCGTACACAAGGCTGACAAGTGTGCCTCCCTGGTTTTCGCGGACACCACAAATTCCCCGTGCCCCGTCTTTTATGATGCACCTGTGGTTACAGAGAAAACATCTGACTCTTAGGTTCTCCATTTTCTCGTAAAGATAAGCTTCTTTCATCCTTTCTATAGACCTCCGCTGATCTAAGTTTGTCCATGGTTATCCCATCTAAAACTGACCGTTTCGCTTTTTCCAGGCCAACCTTTAGAGGGTGCTGTTCAGTTCTAACGCGGTAGAGCATTGTGGCTGAAAGGGCAAGAAAAGACCCAAAAGGGCAGTGACCCACGTATCTTTTGGCTGAGACATGATTGTATGGTTTGAACAAAGGGTTTCCAAGAGGGGTGCAGCACCAGGCCATGGGCACATCTCCCAGGGCCGCTTTGATAAGCGCCTTTAACTCCCAGAGGTTGAAAAATTGTGCATCCCTGAAGGGTGATTTCCGAAAAAGGCCCACCACTTTATTGGATAACGAACACCATGAAAGGCTATTAAAGACGCCAATAAATACAGCTCTCTTTGTCACCCTTGCTGCCTCTTTGAGCGCTTCAAGGGGATTGTCCACAAATTCGAGGGTGTTGATGAGGGCCGAGAGGTCGAACTCGTTATCCTCAAACGGCAGGTCCTCGGCTCTCCCCACTTTCAAACACGAACGGCTTCCAAGGCGTTCCCTTGCTCTTGCGATCATGTAAGGAGAAGCATCAATGCCGGTCAAGTCAAGGCCTAGCCTGCTGAAGAAAAGCAGGTGATTTCCTTCTCCGCATCCGATGTCCACAATTCTTTCACGCGGCTGCGGGTCAAGCAATAGAGGAAATGCTGCTTCCACCAACCTCTCTATGGCTTTTCCCCGGGGTGTGCGGTACCAGGATGCGTAAAGGTTTGCAGATTTGGAGTCGAATACAAGTCCCACGCCAAGACCTCGAAACGGTTAGGTCTTTTGGTTAGCTATCTAGGAAAACGGGGCGTAATTCCCTTTTGCCACCGGATAAAGTATCTGCCAACCTGCAAGGACTATTTCGCAAGATTTCAGAGGGAGAAGCGCCCAACTCATTTCATGAACAAACATATAAGGTCTTGAAAGCTATGTCAATGAATACCCTTTCTGGAAAGAAAAGGCACCAGGATTCAGCGCGATCACAACCCCCACTGCCTGTACTTTGTCACCTGAGTTGTTATTGCAATTTAGACATACCTTTGATAGGTTTTGCCTTCCATAAAGGCGCGTTTTTGAAATAAATGCAACCTTTAGGCCAATTATGAATCTAGTCAAGACAGATAGCACGGATCATCAACTTATTGAGCAGTTCAGGAACGGCTCTCCCGAAGCCATGGAGAAAATCGTGGAGAGGTACGAGGAAAGTATCTTCAATTTTGGATTGAGAATGTGCGGTCAAGTTCAGGATGCTGAGGACATAATGCAGGAGACTTTTCTCAATGCCCTTAGATCTCTTCACAATTTCAGAGAAGAAACCAAGCTCAAGAACTGGCTTTTTCGCATAGCTGCCAACGCATGCCTCAGGAAGAGAAGAAAGAAAAAGTTTGAGCTGGAAAGAGAACTATCCCTTGAGTCTCTTATGCCCGGCGCAGGCTCGGAAGCCAAGTTCGATATTCCTTCTTTGTCACCGGACCCGGACTCGGAGCTTCTCAGAGCAGAGTTGAGGGATGTCATCAATGACGCTGTGAGTTCCCTCCCGCCGAAATACAGGATGGTGTTTAGCCTGAGAGACGTTGAAGGCTTTGATACAGAGGAAACCGCCCAGATTCTGGGCATCACATCCCAGGCGGTTAAGACTAGGTTACACAGAGCACGCCTTTTTCTAAGGAAAAAGATTTCCGAGCACTACAGGGGAGAGTAGATGACAATGCGGGAAGAATGCAAGGAGTACTTTGAAAAGATATCAGAATACCTTGACGGGGAACTGGATTCTGAGACCTGTGAAAAGATTGAGTGTCACCTCCGTGAATGCCCTGAGTGTTTGCACTGTTTTGAATCGCTGAAGAGAACCGCGGAAATTTGCAGGAGTCTGCCCAGGGAAAAAATTCCGGAAGATGTCGAACAACGCCTCAAGGACAAACTTAAGGGTTTTTTATCCAAGGATGCTGCTAAGTCCTTCGATTTATGAACTTTGTATTAGTTGGCGAGGGTTGCTGGAGAAATAGAACTACAAAAAGTAAACCCTGTGGAATTTCGCACGGGGCATTGAACCCCGTGCGAAAAAACGGAAAAACTTTATTTACCATCCCCGTGCTCCCGCACGGGGTATTCCTACGGGGTAAAGGGGGAAGTCATGGGATTTCAGTTTATCAGGATTGAAAAAAAGGAGCACATGTGGATAGTGACGATCAACCGTCCTGAAGTTCTGAATTCCCTTCACCCGCCTGCGTGCAGGGAACTGGACGAGGCCTTCAATGAATTTTCTGCGGACCCGGAGGCGTGGGTTGGGATCCTTACTGCGGCAGGCAACAAGGCTTTCTGCGCAGGGAACGACCTCAAATGGCAGGCAGAGCATGGGGGCGAAGCGGTTCGGGAAGGGCTGAAGAATCTTAAGGGTGGCTTCGGAGGAATTACTGCGCGTTTTGATTGCTACAAACCCCTCATTGCTGCTGTTAATGGCCTTGCACTTGGCGGGGGATTTGAGCTTGCACTTGCATGTGACATTATTTTGGCTGCAGATAGTGCTTTTTTTGGATTGCCTGAACCACGCGTAGGCTTGATGCCCGGTGCCGGCGGTGTTCACCGTCTTCCACGTCAGATACCCTACCACCTTGCTATGGGCCTTCTTCTTACCGGACGACGCATAACGGCCAAAGAGGCCTTCCGGATTGGGCTTGTTAATGAAATTGTCCCCTTTGAAGATCTAATGCCTGCAGCAGAAAGATGGGCAGGGGAAATTTTGGAGTGCGCTCCATTATCGGTCAGGGCATGTAAAGGTGCGGCCATCAGAGGGCTTGGTTTAACTCTTGATCAGGCACTGAGGACGGAGTTTGAAGAGGTAAAGGCCATGAGGGAATCAGAGGACTTTATCGAAGGTCCGAAAGCTTTTGCTGAAAAGCGCAAGCCACAATGGAAAGGGCGGTAGGAATTGTTACTTGTTGAAGGAGGTTACAGGTAATAATTGAACTTTTCCCAGAAATCCTTGTCTTTGTCCTGCCATCCAGGACCAAATTTTTCATCGTAAAATGAGGCCCATCTCTCGAGCCAGCGCCACCAAAAATGTTTACTTTTTTGTTTTGCTTCAAGTATTTCATTTAAGAAGAGCACAATATCCCCCATTTTTTCCTTAGGCAGGTAGGAAGCGGCTCCCCCCTTAAACGACTTTACGATGTTCTCTGGACTTAGTGCATGGGCCGTTAACATAACGGCTATTACTTTTTTCTGGTTGGCGATTTCAAGCAACTTGTAGCCATCAACCCCCATGATATCTAAAATCGCAATATCAAAGGGACGAGTTTCCAGCATTTTCTTGGCTTCCTCGAAAGTTGAGGCCTTTGCAACCTCACACATACTGAGCAGCTCCCCCAGCTCCTCCAGCACATCGGGTTCGTCGTCAACGATCAGAACTTTTTTCCCTTCCAACAGATTCTTTTCTTCCATAGCTGCTCCTATTTTACGAGAATTTGTCTTTTTATCCGCCAGAGGCGGATTAATCCGCCTCTGGCGGACGAAGGTTGAATTCCCCGCCCCTTGGGGCGTTAAGAAAATTTCCGATTGATATCCCCTCCGCTTGCGGCGGGGTAGTTAATTAGACCGATCATTACATTTTCAGCTCAATATAGGGGTGCAACAGTTCTTTGTCAACGCTCGTGAGCTAAAAAGGGGAATGATTTCCACTGTTCGCCGACTCAGTGTTTATATTACATGAGTAACAGGGATTCTTGACAGATGAGAAACTGTGATTATTTTTGGACCCAAAAGGTAGGTAGTTGATAATGTTAGAAATATGCTTTCACGTTCTTATCCCTTTCAAGTATGCTCCATGGTAGAGGAGGCAAGCTCATGAGGCACGTGGTGCTGGAAAAGACCACTAACATTGGGCGCAGCCTTTGGCACTATCTTCTTGGTTTAGTAGTACCGGTTTTTCTTGTTTGCCTTGCCCTGGTCTTTTTTTCCCCCGCAGAAGGATTGCCTGTTGAAATCAGGAAACAGGTCACACCGCCGGGGGAATTAGGCGGGCATATCTCAGAAGTTTCGGTGCCTTCTTCAAGCACTAACGCCGGCAAAGTTGTTGCGACACGAGCCGGTAACATAAAGTCTGATAAACCCAACCGCTTTAAGGATGTGGAGATAGAGCAGAAGATAAGGGAAGAGATACAGGATGACCCGTTTATTCAAGGCGGCACCGTGAGGATCAGCGTCAAAGACGGCACAGCAACCCTTGAAGGCCTTGTCAGGAGCTGGGCCGCACATGCTGCTGCAACGGCTGATGCTTTTCAAGGGGGAGCCATCAGGGTCCGGAACCGCCTGAAGGTCACAGAAGATGAATCTCTTGCAAATAAGAAAGGCCGACACTTAAACAGTGCCTTAAAGGGGCCCGAGGGTGCACTCGGGCAGCAAGCTCGACAACTGCCAAGCAAGTGCAAGGATTACTCTAATGGAGGAGGTGATGAGTCATGGCAAATCTAATTCCGTGGCGAGACAGAGATATTGACCGTTTTAGAGGAGAAATTAACAGGCTGTTCGATGATTTTTTTGCCTGGCGACCATTTCCCCGTGCCTTTGAAGAAGGGGATTGGACGCCCGCAGTTGACATTTCGGAGACAAACAAGGAAATTGTTGTTAATGCTGAAGTCCCGGGTATTGATCCCAAAGACATTGACATTTCTCTCACCGGAAGGCTTCTAACAATCAAGGGTGAGAGGAAACAAGAGCAAGAGGAGAAAGATAAGAACTACCACAGAATAGAATGCAGGTATGGTTCTTTTTCCAGATCAGTTGAGCTCCCTGCTGATGTAGATGCCGGTAAGGTAAAGGCAACATACAGGGACGGGGTGCTGAAACTCAATCTGCCTAAAGCAAAAGAACAGTCTGTTAAGAAAATCGAAATCAAGACATCATAGTAAATGGATGCCCTCGCACCTAGCTGCGAGGACATATCTGCTTTGTCCGCCCCTTGCGCGAAAAGAGTGGTGGACTAGCAAGGAAAAAGCGGGCCAGGCAAAAAGAGCCCGCTTTTTCTTTCTTGGGCTGATTGGTGCTGAACAGTGGTAAAAGGACCGGGGGGTACTGGAGTCAAGATGTTTGGTTTCATGCGGTTTTAGCTTGGTTCCTTAATGTTCTAAAGATGTGCGGAGGTAGTGTGGAATGGATGGGAGCAAGAAAACAAGCAGGCGTATGAATCCGGAAGAACTGGAAGCGGTCAAAGAGAACTTGCTCAAAAGAAAAGAAGAGTTATGGCAGGAGATTCTAGAGGATCTTGAAAATGATGCTAGAGAAGAGCACAAGAATATTGACATCATAAGGGAGCAAGGTGACATAGCCCTGGAAGAGCTTCGATCGAGCACAGCGTTTTCCCTGATTGAGCTTAAGCACGACGAGCTCCAGCAGATAGAGCAGACGCTACAAAGAATTGAAAGGGGCGAATACGGTCGCTGTGTGGATTGTGGGCGATGGATCACACCGGCACGACTTGAAGTCATGCCGTATGCAGTCAGGTGCCGTCGCTGCCAGGCCGAGCATGAAAAGCTCGAGAAGATGCAGGCCGAGTAAATTGATACTCGGCCTGCAAACTCCTTCCGTGCGCTCTCTTTGAGCGCGGATCCTTTACCCCGTAGGAGTGCCCCGTGCTAAATTCCACGGGGTTTACTTAGGTGGCTGCTGCCTCCTGCGCGAGCGTCTCAGTTTGTTCAGCAGCAACTTCTTCATTATTCTCAGGAGGGTTAATGTGGGTTACCACAAGTGCTCCGTCTTGTAAATCGACCTTGATGGTGGCTCCTTCCAGCACATCACCCTGAATGAGAGCCCTGCCTATTCGCGTTTCCAGTTCGTGCTGGATGTACCGGCGCAGAGGTCTGGCTCCATATACCGGGTCATAACCGGACTTTGCGATAAACTTGCGGGCAGCATCTGTGATTTCCACCTTTATCCGCCGATCTTCCAGGCGCCTGGTGAGGTCTTTTGTCAAGAGGGTTACGATCTGTTCCACCTCCTCGAGCGTAAGCGGCTTGAACAGAACTATGTCATCAACCCTGTTCAAGAACTCTGGCCTGAAGTGTTGCCTCAGCTCCCTCATAACCTGTTCTTTGGCAGCCTCCTTGATTTCGCCGCGCTCCGTTACTCCGTCCAGCAAATAATGGGAGCCGATGTTGCTTGTCATTATGATAACGGTGTTTTTGAAGTCAACAGTTCTGCCCTGCCCGTCTGTTAGCCTGCCGTCGTCAAATATCTGGAGAAGGACATTGAAGACATCATGATGGGCTTTTTCAATTTCATCAAAAAGTATGACAGAGTAAGGCTTACGACGGACAGCCTCTGTGAGCTGGCCCCCTTCCTCAAAGCCAACGTATCCGGGTGGTGCTCCGATCAGGCGCGAGACCGTGTGCTTTTCCATGTACTCGCTCATGTCAATGCGGACCATGTTTTCCTCAGAATCAAATAGTGCTTCCGCAAGAGTTTTTGCCAGCTCGGTCTTGCCCACCCCCGTAGGTCCCAGGAATATGAAGGTGCCTATGGGTCTTCTGGGGTCCTTTATTCCTGAACGGGCCCTGATTACTGCGTCTGCAACAAGTTGAACAGCCTCATCTTGTCCTATGACGCGCTGGTGCAGAATTTCATCAAGGCGAAGAATTTTTTCGCGCTCTCCCTCCATAAGCTTTGAAACCGGAATCCCGGTCCAGCGCGAAATGATTTCAGCAATTTCATCCTCGGTGACTTCCTCGCGGAGCAGGCGTTCAGTTCCCTGCTTGCGGTTCAGCATTTCTTCCTCTGCCTGGAGCCGTCGCTCAAGTTCCGGGAGCTTCCCGTGCTTGAGCTCAGCCGCGCGATTTAGGTCATAGTTTCTCTCCGCTATTTCGATCTCGTGCCTCACCTTTTCGATTTCTTCTCTTAGGTTCTGGACTTTTTTGATTGCCTGTTTCTCAGCCTCCCATTGGGCACGCATTGAATCTGCCTTTGCTCTCAGCTCGGCTAGTTCTTTCTGGATTGCCGCCAGCCTTTCCTTGCTGGCCTTGTCGCGTTCCTTCTTTAGGGCCGCTTCTTCGATTTCCAGTTGCATGGCCCTTCTGGAAACCTCGTCTATCTCAGAGGGCATTGAGTCGATCTCTGTTCGAATCATGGCACATGCTTCGTCCACGAGATCAATCGCCTTGTCGGGGAGGAAGCGATCGGTAATGTACCTGTTTGAGAGCACTGCGGCTGCTACGAGCGCATTGTCATGAATTTTCACGCCGTGGTGCACTTCATAGCGTTCTTTCAAACCCCTTAGGATGGAGATGGTATCCTCCACCGATGGTTCATCCACAAGAACCGGCTGAAAGCGGCGTTCCAGGGCAGCGTCCTTTTCAATGTATTTGCGGTATTCGTCCAGAGTTGTCGCCCCGATACAATGGAGCTCACCTCTTGCAAGCATGGGTTTGAGCATGTTGCCGGCATCAATGGCACCTTCGGCTTTTCCGGCTCCTACAATGGTATGAAGCTCGTCAATAAAAAGCAGTGTGTTGCCTTCAGACTCCTTGATTTCCTGCAGTACTGCTTTGAGCCTTTCTTCAAATTCCCCGCGGTACTTCGCCCCGGCTACCAGGGCTCCCATGTCTAGAGCAAATATAGTCTTGTTCTTGAGACCCTCAGGAACATCTCCTCTCACTATACGGTGAGCTAGCCCTTCAACAATGGCGGTCTTGCCCACGCCCGGATCCCCTATAAGCACGGGGTTGTTCTTTGTCTTTCGGCTCAGCACCCTGATAATTCTGCGTATTTCAGTATCTCTTCCAATAACCGGATCTAGTTTTCCGCTGCGGGCTTCTTCGACAAGATCTCTGCCATATTTTTTCAGTGCCTCGTAGGTGCCCTCAGGTTCTGCGCTGGTGACCCGCTGGTGGCCACGAACAGAACTAAGGGCCTCCAGCACAGTGTCGCGGGTGAGGTTGAACTCCTGCAAAATCTTGCCCGAAGGGGTGCTGCTTCCTTCCTCAACTAGTGCCAAGAGGAGATGTTCCACCGAGACATACTCATCCTTGAGTTTCTGAGCTTCTTGCTGGGCATTTACAAGAAGCCTGTTCATCCTCTGCGTAACATAAACCTTGCCCGGTTCCAGTCCGGGACCGCTAACGCGAGGTTTCTTCTCAAGCTCCTGCTCAAGACGTTCTTTCACCTGCTCGGGGGAAACTTCCATCTTTTGAAGTAACCTGGGGATAAGCCCATCTGGTTGTTCCAGCAGGGCCATCAACAAGTGTTCTCCGTCCACTTCCTGGTGTCCGTAGCGGATTGCCTTTGTCTGGGCTTCCTGTAAAGCTTCCTGTGATTTTATAGTGAATTTATTTAAGTCCATATTTAATCCTCCGTTCAAAGGGTTATTTTATTTTGATAACAAAGGTTTTGAGTATGGAGTATCCCTAGCTCAGTTCATTTTCCAATTGCCTGATTCGCTCTTCCAAGAATTCAATTCTCGAAAGCAGCTCCAGCACCACTCCTACCCCCACGTAGTTGATTCCCAGTTCGTTGCGAAGTCGCAAGATTTTCTTAACTACCCCTAATGTTTCCCTGTGAAAGATCCACTGCCCTTCATCGCTGTCGCGGCCCACAGGGTCAATTAGCCCCAGTCGCACAAAGCGATCAACCAGCTCCGGATGAATGCCGCAAAGGGCCGCTACCTCTCCCAACTTGATATAGCCAGACCAGGCAGTTAATGTCTCCACATGAACCGGAAAATATCTTTTGCGTGTCATAAGGTATTTTCCTTTTCTATAGAATCACGCCACCTCTCTTGCATTGAAAGAGGAGGTCTTTCTGAGTTCTTGGAACATTTCCTTTTCTTTTGCAGTTAGGTGTCTGGGGACCCTGATCTGGACCACAGCGTAAAGGTCGCCCGGCGCTCCTCTTGGGTTTGGCATTCCCTTGCCCTTGAGTCTTAACTTCTGTCCGCTCTGGGTACCTGGAGGGATTTTGAGAGTGACATTACCCGATAAGGTCGAGATTTTCACTTCTCCCCCCAGCGCGGCTTCCCACGGGGCAATGGGCAAATCCATGTAAAGATCCCTTCCTTTGAGCCGAAACCTGGGATGCGGCTCTATTTCAACCTTGAGGTACAAATCCCCTTTGGCTCCCCCGCCTGTTCCTTCTCCTCCCTGGCCTGCAAGCCTAATCTTTTGCCCGGGTAGGATTCCCGGCGGTATCTTTACATCGTATTTCTTCTGCCCAGTGGAGATGGTACCATCGGGAGCCATCTTCTGTGTCTGGAGGGTAATGCTTTTCGTCCCACCCCTGTAAGCTTCCTCCAGGGAAATTCTTAGCACCGCCTCATGGTCGGCACCACGCTGGTGCCTCACAAAAGGCCCGCTGCCTTTGGCACTCCTGAATCCTTGTCTAAAGGAAGCCCCCCCGAAAAGCGCCTCAAAAAAGTCGCTGAAGTCTCCTCCCTCGGAACTCCAGTAAAAGGTTTGCTTCCGCTGCCCGGCTCCAGGCCCGGCACCAAAATCGAAGTGGACATCCCACCCAGGAGGGGGCCTGAAGTCCTGTCCCTCTTTCCAGTGGGCCCCTAGCTGGTCATATTTTTTTCGTTTCTCGGGGTCCTTGAGAACTTCATAGGCCTCGTTAATTTCCTTGAACTTCTCCTCAGCCCCAGGTTCCTTGTTAATGTCAGGGTGGTATTTCCTTGCAAGCTTTCTGTAGCTGCGTTGAATTTCATCCTGGGTCGCGTTTCTGGAGACCCCAAGTGTTTCATAATAGTCTTTGAATTTGATTGCCATCGCTCGCTGCTATTGTCCTTTTCAACGCTCGGTGAATTCAGCATCTATCACGTCGTCGTCTCCACCACTGGTGCGTCCCTGTTCGGCACCGGATCCGTAAGCGCCCGCACCACCATATGTGCCGGTGGCTTCAGCCTGCTGGTAAGCAGAAGAGGCAATCATGTGAAGTGCCTGCTGCAAGTCGCTGGCCATCTGGTTATATCGCTCCTTTTTGGTGCTCTCGTCTTTGACAAGGCGGCGCGCCTCTTCAATTAGTTGTTCACAGCGGGCCTTTTCGTTAACAGGAACTTTATCTGAGGCCTCCTTCAATGTTCGGTCAAGCTGGTAGGCCAGGCTGTCTACCTGGTATCTGGCAGCTACCGTTTCCCGTCTGTGTTTGTCCTCTGATGCGTGTTGTTCAGCATCACGGATCATCCTTTCAACCTCATTTTTGTCAAGGTTGGTTGACTCCGTGATTGTGACCGTTTGCTCTTTGCCGGTGGCCATGTCTTTTGCCGTAACATGAAGAATGCCATTGGCGTCAATGTCAAAAGCCACCTTAATTTGAGGTACTCCCCTCGGGGCAGGAGGAATCCCCTCCAGCCTGAATCGGCCGAGTACTCTGTTATCGCGAGCCATTTCCCTCTCGCCCTGAAGCACCACGATGTCCACTGCAGTCTGGTTGTCCTCTGCTGTGGAGAAGACTTCTTCACGGCGGCACGGTATCGTGGTATTGCGCTCGACCAATTTTGTCATGACCCCACCCAGTGTCTCTACACCGAGGGACAGGGGTGTCACGTCAAGAAGCACGACGTCTTCCATTTCACCCTTTATGACCGCGGCCTGTATGGCTGCCCCCACTGCGACAACTTCATCGGGGTTAACGCTCATATTGGGTTGTTTTCCGCCGGTAAGTTTTCTTACAAGAGCCTGAACCGCTGGCACACGCGTGGATCCACCCACCAGGATCAGTTCATCAATATCACTTGGGGTTAGCTTTGCATCGGCCAGAGCCTGGTCCACCGGGTTCATACAGCGCTGCACCAAGTCATGGATGAGGTCCTCGAATTTCGCTCTTGAAACCTTCATGGTCAGGTGTTTTGGACCTGTGGCGTCGGCGGTAATAAAGGGTAAATTAACTTCTGTTTCTGTGGTCGTGGACAGCTCGCATTTGGCCTTTTCGCAAGCTTCATAAAGCCGTTGAAGAGCCTGTCGATCTTTGCGTAGGTCAATTCCAGTATCGTTTTTGAACTGGTCGGCAACCCAGTCCACCAACCGCTTATCGAAATCGTCCCCCCCAAGGTGGGTGTCGCCTGAAGTGGCACGAACCTCGCAAACTCCCTCTCCTACGTCGAGGATTGAAACGTCGAACGTCCCGCCGCCCAGGTCAAATACCATGATTGTTTCGTTCTTCTTTTTTTCTAGACCATAGGCAAGAGCAGCTGCCGTGGGTTCATTTATTATGCGGAGTACTTTCAGCCCTGCGATTTCTCCGGCAGCTTTTGTGGCCTGTCGCTGGGCATCGTTGAAGTATGCAGGAACAGTGATCACAGCCTCCGTTACCTTCTCGCCAAGGTAACTGGAAGCATCTTCTACAAGCTTTCTTATAACCTGTGCTGAGACCTCCTCCGGTGCTATCATTTTGCCCCGCACATCAAAGCGCACGGCATTGTTCTGGCCTTTAACGACTCTGTATGAAACAATCTTTGACTCTTGTGTTACCTCATCCCATTTACGGCCGATAAAGCGTTTAACGGAATAAAGGGTTGCTTGTGGATTGAGCACAGCCTGGCGCCTTGCGACCTGCCCGACAAGGCGCTGTCCGTCCTCCGCATATGCCACCACCGACGGAGTCGTACGAGAACCTTCAGAATTTTGTATAACCGTCGCTTTCCCATTTTCGTAAACAGCAACAACAGAGTTCGTTGTTCCCAAGTCTATTCCAACTGCCTTCGCCATTTTCAATCACCCCCTCTCATTTTTCTCTTAACCAAGAACTGAGAAAGCATGATGAGTTAGAAATAGCACCACTTAATGTAGAGAAATAGGGGCCCTTGTGCTCATGGGCCCCTTTCCTCTTCAGAAAGGGGAAATTGTTTGATAATCTTATTTATATTAAATAATTACGATTTCTCCCATGTCAATGTCCCGGTACGAATAGGAAACGCCTAAGAAGGGGAGAGTACTTCGCGCATTTGTTCAGAACATCCCGTGGGATTGAGGTATATGTGGATTTTTGAAAATCTTTGAGCTTGTGGGAAATCGCTCATCCCGCTGGTCGCAGCAGGATGAAATCCTGAGGAGTCAGTATACGTAAGAATACGCGCCTCAGATGGATTATTTCATATGATCGGCTCGCGGCAGCACTGATTAAGATCGGTTGGGTTACTGGTCTGATTCCGCCTCCGGCTTCTCCTCTTCTTTCCCTAGATTTTTTTTGCCTTGCCGTCTAGCCATCTTTTCAGCGGCCTTTTTCTTGCGCTTCAACTCTTTCTGGGATTTTTTAAAGGTGTGCCTATTTCGGTTTGCCATGTAGTTTCCCCCTTCCTCACCCTTGCCCCTCAAAAACTGTTTAAATGGCTGGTCGGGGCGAGAGGACTTGTCAGCCTTCGGCTGATTTGAATGCGCCCAAGGCGCACAAGCACTCCCAAGGCGCGCAAGCACTCCCGAGAGGATCACCTTATCCCCCCTCCCCGACTCCGCCTTAACCTCCAACTCCTCTAGCCACTTCCGCTCTCAAGTTACACCTGGATTTAGCTGGTCGGGGCGAGAGGACTTGTCGGCCTTCGGCTGATTTGAACCTCCGACACCCTGCTCCCCAAAAAGTTGTGCTTCAATGAAAAACGGCGTATAAGCCGTTAAAATCACAGGGTATCTCTGGGCACCTGGTTTTCTTTTTATTCACAATATGCACAACATGCACGGAATGATATCAATAATTTAGCATGCTGTCAGTAGAAAAGGGGAGAAAAAGGGGAGAAAAAAATGATTCCCGTGTGGGATGGCCTGTATGATGTTTCTGGGCCCACAAGGACAACATCAACGAGTAGTTCAGGCGATTCACCTGTTGTACTCCCAAGGAGACCCCGGAGGGCGTGGAATGAAGACTGCATTGCTTGACTGACGCCACCTTTGATGCGCCCATGGCTGGTTGTGTGGTTGAGGAACTCAGGCACCATAATTACATTGCCTTTTATGTGCACAACGCAAAAACACTACTATTTGATTGTTATATTGACTTATGGGGTTAAATTGAGCAAGACACTCGATTTTCTTGTTGACATGTCCGTGCTTTCAACCCTATCGTGTGACCAAACGTGATAACAAGTATAAAAGAAAATGTTCGCGCCGCCTATAGATAAAACCAAGGGCGCGGGCGTTAAGTCGTACCGTGGTGTGAGAAACAATGAGATAATAAAGGGACGGCGGCGCGAATGGCCGAGCTGAGCCTCCGCTCAGGCGCCTTGCCCGCGCCTGCGGGCGCGAACAAGTCGCTGGAGCGGAAATTGCTCCCTCCATAACTTGCATCAGGAGGCAACCTCTGGCCATCACAATTCCGCTCAGCTCGGCCATTGGGCGCGCAAATGACTAAAACCTTTTTTCTTCGGGGTCAACATGCCTCCGCTGAATGATTTAGAACTCCACCTTCCGCAGCTTCCGACCGAAGAGGAGTGGATGAAGACCATAAGCGAACTCGGGGGTCGTGTAAAGGAGGCAGCGATTGTCCGGGCAAAAGGATATAATCTTTTGGCCGATTTTCAGGAGCCGAAGGCCAGCTTTGAAAGAATAGGCTGGCTAAACTCTTGGGCCAAGACTATGACTGCACTTGAGTCGGCTATCTCAGCCTTTCAGTATGGTTCGGACTGGGTGCTCCAAACGATATCAAGAGCCACATTTGAGTGGTGGCTCCACATCCTCGTTATAATTGAGCCCATTTACGACCTTATCGAGATCGAGAGGTCCGGCCATAAGGTTGTTGTTTCCGATAGGGCCCATCAGTATGCTCAAAGAAAAACCGTCGAGAGACTCCGGGCTTATGCTGCATGGTGTCTATGGAAAGACAAGATCTATTTCAGAGAACACCTCCATCCTAAGACATTAGAAGCGGCTTGGGATCCAAATCCAGCGAAGGAGATCCTTTCTGACAAAGAGGAGCTTGAAAAGTATGAAATGCTTTTTGGTAGGTTAGAGTCTGAGACGGATACCAATAAATTGAAGCAGGGAAGAGTCGAGCAGGAGCGTATCCTGAAGGATAAAATACGCAGAATTGATCAGTGGCTTAAAGACTCCCAGATAGAAGAATGGCACGACAGGATACTGGAAGTAGCGCGCAAGAATAAGGGCGCTGTATCTTTCTTTAACCTATTTGATCCGAGTGCCACTATTATAAAGCGTTTGCATAAACACGGGCTCAGGTTCACATACACGCAATATTCAGCAAGCTCTATGGGATTACATGGTTCCACTATGGAACAATTTATTCACATTAATGATTCTGTGGTTACTCCTAAGCTCCAGATGAACAATAAAGCTGACGAAACGCTATTTAACGCTAAAGATTGTAAACGGAGTTGAGCGGAGCGAAATTCCGGTTACAATCTGGTTGAACTGAGCCGCTTCGTGCCACTATGGGGATTGAATCGCAAGTGCCTTTGGTTC
>JAFDEF010000056.1 GCA_019310485.1 Deltaproteobacteria bacterium
CTCTTTACCCGTGAGGAAATAGAAGAGATCTTTATAATGGAACGGCTTAACCTCTACAATAGGGGGCTCTATTATGGAGCTCAAGCCATCTCCCGGGTCCTGGACCAGAAGGGGTTCGACCTTTGCCTTCCATCAGTACCATCAACCGCATCCTCTCCAGAAATTGTCTCACACATCGCCGCACAGGTTATTATCCTGAGGACTATATTGGGGTCTGATTATGGGATGGTTTCTCAGGCTCAATGTGGGTCTCTATACAGCAGGTAATCCCACCTTTTTTACCAGGAATTTACCCTGGGATTCTACTGCGAAAATAACCTGGGCTGAGGAAATTAAGATCTGATGACATGGCTGGAGCCAATCATGGCTGTGTCCGCACCTTTTTGGCCATTTTCCTGCCGAAAGCCTCCCCTTCGGCAAGGTCAGCATCATCAGGGTGGGTCGCAGCACTACTCTGAGCCTCTTCAGCCCACGCCGCGTGCTCTGGTTTTTTCAGCAGCTCTTCCAGAAGGCTTGCCTTGACTTTTCCACGACAACTGAAGGTGCCGATAATTCTCGCCTTTGAGGCCAGGCTCATCGCATACTCAAAGGCGGTTGTGGCAAGTTTTCCTCCCCGCAATGATCCATGGGTGGCAAAAAGGGCGACCTTCTTGCCTTCAGGAATTGCCCTGAGAAAGGGTTCTACTCCAGGAGGAACGCTGTTTGCATGTACCGGAAATCCCACGAAAATCAGATCGTAGTCCTCAACGCCATCAACATCCCCGATTGGAAAAAGATCTTTTTCAGCTTTTTGGACCCCATCAAATATAGCCCGCGCCACTTTCTCCGTGTTGCCAGTCTCCGAGTAGTAAGTCACCAGCACCTTCATGTGATCCTCCTTGAGCAGAAATTTCCAGCAGGTTTTTACAGGATTCTTCTCACGATTTCAAGGAGATTGTGAAATCCCCTTGCGTTGAGTTTCCTTTCTCTTATTCTTGTATTTTCATGTCCAGGGTAGTCTCTCCAGATCCACGTTGCCTCCGGAAAGGATAATCCCGATACGCTTTCCTCGGAAATCTTTGCGCCCCGACAACAATGCTCCCAAAGGAACCGCCGCAGACGGCTCAACGACCAGTTTCATTCTCTCCCAGATTGTGCGCATTGCACGGATGATATCCTCTTCGCTCACCGTGACAATATCGCTTACATGCTTCTTTATGATCGAGAAGGTGAGCGTGCCAAGCGAAGTTCGAAGTCCGTCAGCCACTGTATCAGGATTTTCGGGTACGACAATTCGACCAAGCTTCAAGGACTGGGCGGCATCATCAGCTTTTTCAGGTTCAGCACCGACGATCAACGTGTTTGACGAGATCGAAGAAACTGCGATTGCCGTACCGCTCAGCAGGCCCCCTCCCCCAACCGGAGCCATTACCACATCGAGCCCTCCTATTTCCTCACAAAGCTCAAGCGCAGCTGTGCCCTGGCCCGCAATGACCCGCCTGTCATTATAAGGGTGTATAAACTGCGCCCCGGTTCGATCCACTACGCCTGCCAGGCCCTTTTCCCTGGCCTCCAGGGTGGGTTTGCAAAACACGATTTCTGCTCCGTAACCGGCTACCGCCTTTTTCTTCACCTCAGGGGAGTTCTCGGGCATCACCACGTATGCGGGGATGCCTCGCCACCCTGCAGCAAGGGCCAGCGCAGCAGCATGATTGCCGGACGAATGTGTTGCAACGCCTTTTGCAGCATCTGTTTTACTAAGGGAGAAAATTGCATTGGCAGCCCCACGAATTTTGAAAGCTCCCGCTTTTTGAAGATTCTCACACTTGAAAAATAACTTCCCCTCGCATATTTCATCAATGGTGCTGCATCTGAAAACTGGTGTTCGATGGATGTAGGGCTCTATCCTGGCATGAGCCTCTCTGATGTCTTTCAGCGTTAAGGCATTCAACCTGGAAGTCCTTTCCTCTCCCGAGCCTGTCTTCACTCAACACTTCCTATTTACTGCCAAATACCTTTTTCAAGCTCTGAAGAATATTACCAAGCTCGGCTCGCAAAGGCGGATTGCCGATCCCCATGACAAGGAGCAAAAAAGTTCCCACAATCGCTATCAACCTGACTTTCGTCATAGCCGCGCGCCCCATTTAAAATTGATGCTGGATCATAGGATAATTACCGGCAAATCGCAAGCGCTGAGAGTTGCCCCAGATTCACCGTCAAATACCATCTGCCGTTCGACAAGCTCACGGCCCTGCGGCGTACGTGAATGTGCGCCTCGCTTCTCGGGATTTCGCAAGCCTTGCATCTGATGCTTGCTGGTGAACAGGAGTACCCCAAAAGCATGTGTTTTTGGTAGACAAACCAAAATCTGACGGTGGATTAGGTTGCAAGGGTGGTTGGATCTTGACACCAACTGGTGATTTTTCTATATTCGCTGCAATTCTCTGCAAGCAGGTGGTTGAGAGAATCAGTTCACGCAAAAGGAAGAAACCATGTATAACGCGAGCGATCTTAGAAAGGGCCTGAAAATACAGATCAACAAGGAGCCATATATTATTATTGACTTCCAATTTTCAAAGCCCGGAAAAGGGCAGGCTCTTTACAGGTGCAAACTAAAAAATATGATCAGCGGGGTTATTGTTGACCGCACTTATCGATCAGTGGACACTTTTGAACCCGCAAACCTTGAGGAACGCAAAATGCAGTACCTTTATAACCAGGGCGAAGAGTTCTTTTTTATGGACCTGGAGAACTACGAGCAAATAACTTTGAAGAGCGACCAGGTAGGCGAAGCCAGAAACTTTTTGGTTGACAACCTTGAAGTTGAAATTTCCTTTTTTGACAACAGGCCCATCGGCATTACTTTGCCCAATTTTGTTGACTTGAAGGTGGTTTCTGCCGACCCATGGGCCAAGGGGGATTCTGTTTCCGGCGATAGCAAGCCTGTAACATTGGAAACCGGATACAAGCTCCGCGTCCCGCCCTTTATTGAGGAAGGCTCAAAGATAACCGTTGACACTAGAACCGGGGAGTATGTTACCCGGGTCAAAGAATAATTCCTCGCCAGGGGAACTGGAAAGGCTGGCCGGGAAAAAGCCTGCGCTGCAGCTCAGGGCCAAGGTCCTGCAGGCTCTCAGGCTTTTCTTTATCAGTCATGGCTACCTTGAAGTGGAAACTCCTTTCCTCATTCCCGCCCCCGCCCCAGAGGCGCACATAGATGCTGTGCGCGCAGGTGATGCCTTCCTGCACACATCACCTGAACTTTGCATGAAAAGATTATTGTGCGCCGGGTATCCGAAAATATTTCAAATCTGCGCCTGCTTCAGGAATAATGAAAGGGGCAACTTGCACCTTCCCCAGTTTACACTTCTTGAGTGGTATCGCCTGGGCGCCAACTACTTTGAACTGATGAAAGAGTGCGAAGACATGGTTAACTTTGTTTCAAATCATCTGGGGATGGGAAGCAAAATAAAATACCAATCGCTTGAACTCGATTTAAAAGCTCCGTGGCAGCGCATTTCCGTGCAAGAAGCTTTTGCACGCCACGCTTCATTGTCTATGAAAGAAGCGCTCAAAAGGGAGTCTTTTGACAAGGTGATGGTAGAAGAGATTGAGCCGAAACTGGGTTCACCAAAGCCCACATTTCTCTATGATTACCCTGCTTCTCACGCAGCCCTTGCACGCTTGAACAAAAAAGAGCCTGGATTTGCAGAAAGATTTGAACTCTATGCAGCGGGACTTGAGCTGGCAAATGCCTTTTCAGAGCTAACAGATGCTGAAGAGCAAAAAAAGAGATTTGAAAAGGAGAGAGAGAAACGGAGGCGCGAGGGAAAAGACGTGTATCCAATGCCGGAAAGGTTCCTAAAAGCCTTGAGCCACATGCCAGAAGCTGCCGGCATTGCTTTTGGCGTTGACAGGCTGGTGATGCTTTTTGCTGATACGCCCTGTATTGACAAGGTAGTCGCTTTTTCCCCAGAAGAGCTTTGAAAGAGTGCCTCTCCCCTTTCCTTTCTCTGACACTGGGTATCGTAGGCTTTGCAGTGAAAAATTATTCTTGACAAGAATCAGGTTCTTGGCTAGAAATTCTTAGAACTTGCAACAAGAAGTTGCGCGTCTAGTTTAAAAGTTTACCAAGAACTGATCCCAACATAATAAGCCAAGAAGGCTTTATGGATTGAAATCCAAATGGCCTTCTTGGCTTTTTTGTTCGCTTTCTCTGAAAATATCCTGAAGCTTACTGCGGGAAGCTTCACTTAGCACGCATTGAAAGGAGGTGATAGCTCAATGACACTTTCCTCAAAAAAGGCAGGGCGGAATGCCCCGGCAGGCACTGAACGGCCCTGGTCTTCCCGCCCAACCGTAAACCTATATTTGAGGCCCGGTCAAACAAAAAAATGAATTTAGTACCGGGCCTCCTTAAAGTGGAGCCCCACGGGCAAGCCCGTGGCACCACTAAGTCCCGCCGAATTGCTTCGCAATCGGCGGGACTTAGTGGTACGACATCCCGCCCGCCCTTAACCGCATTCATCCACCTTAACCGCATTCATCCACGGCTAAAGCCGTGGCTTTCTGCGGGCGGGGTAAACCCTGTGGAATTTCGCACGAGGGATTGAACCCCGTGCGAAAAAGCGGAAAAAAAACTTTATTTACCATCCCCGTGCTCCCGCACGGGGTATTCCTACGGGGTAAACAATTAGCCCCTCCGAGGGCGAAATAGTTTCAGTTTATTAGGGAAAGGAGAAGTTATTATGCGTAAAAAGAATTTTAGAAACAGTTTAATAGTGGCAGTATTCTCTCTGCTCTTTCTTGTCCCACCTCAGGCGTTTGCTCATTTTGGCGCAGTGATTCCATCAAGCACCATGCTTGATCAATCACACAGGCAGGTAAGAATACTCTTTGCTTTCACGCATCCTTTTGAACAGCATGCTATGGATCTTGAAAAACCTGAAAAGGCAAGTGTGATGAGCATGGAAACGCTGAAAGAAGACATCATTACCTCTAGGCTTAAGCCGGCCACGCACCTGGGACACAATGCATGGCAAATCGTCTACAAGGTAAAAAGACCGTCTGTTTACTGCATATACATGATCCCAAAACCTTACTGGGAGCCTGCTGAAGAGACCTACATCAAGCACATTACAAAAACTTACATTGCCGCTTACGGTGCAGAAGAAGGATGGGAAAAGCCCCTTGGACTTGAAGCCGAGATAGTGCCTTTCACCAGACCATTCGGCCTTTACACAGGTAATGTTTTCCGCGGCCGCGTCTATTTAAAGGGAAAGCCCGCGCCAAACAGGCGAGTTGAAATAGAATACTACAACAAGGGGAAAAAACTAAAGGCCGCCACGGAGTACATGGTAACCCAGGTGGTCCATACTGATGATCAAGGTATCTTCTGCTACTCCCCGCCCGCACCGGGCTGGTGGGCTTTTGCCGCGCTAAGTGACGCTGATTATACCATCAAGCATGACGGGGAGCCCAAGAGCGTGGAGATCGGCGCGGTTATCTGGGTAAGGTTCTTACCCTGGCCTCAAGGGAAATAGTCTCTATGGCAGGAGGCTGAGCAAGCCATGCATATTTCTGAAGGAGTTCTGGCTGCGCCTGTTTTGGTAGGGGGTGCTGCTATCTGCATTGGGGGTACAGCTCTGGGTTTGAGGAGAATGAGCCAGGATGAAGTACCTAAAGTAGCAGTCCTTACAGCTGCCTTCTTTGTGGCCTCGCTGGTGCACGTCCCTCTCGGCCCTAGTAGCGTCCACCTCATCTTGAACGGCCTGATTGGTTTGATTTTGGGGTGGGCCGCTTTTCCGGCGTTACTCATCGCGCTGTTTTTCCAAGCAATTTTTTTTCAGTTTGGCGGCCTAACGGTACTTGGCGTAAATACTGTAAACATGGCATTCCCTGGGGTTGTGGCCTATTACTTGTGCTCCGGCATGGCGCGTTCCGATAACCATTTACTGAGCATTGTGGGTGGCTTTATTGCAGGCGCAGGAGCAGTGGCCGGTGCCGGAATTTTGGTGGCCGTATCATTATACCTTTCTAACCGCGCATTTCTTACACCGGCGAAAGCAGTATTGCTTGCCCACCTACCTATCATGATAATTGAGGGAATAATTACCGTTATTATGATATCCTTTCTAAAAAGGGTGAAGCCTGAACTCCTTCGAGCAAAGGAGGATGCGCCATGTTGATCCATGGTAAAAAAATTTTTTTTCTTCTTTTGGCTTTTTTGGTACTGGCTCTGTCTGTTCCAAGGCCCGGACTCTGTCACAGGGTCAATGTATTTTGCTGGGTAGAAGGAAGCAAAATAAATTGTGAAGCCAAGTTTACTCCGGGAGGTCCTGTGAAGGGAGGTTTAATCGAAGTTTACTCTCAAAAAACACGGGAAAAGCTTTTAACTCTAACAACAGATAAAAATGGTAGAGCTACATTTGAAATCCCACAAGAAGCCAGGAAAAACGGGTCGGACTTGAAAGTTGTGTGCAATGCAGAAATGGGACACAAAAATTTCTGGGTTGTAAAGGCCGAGGAGTACGGTTCAGTGGAAACAGGGAGCAGTCCTGGCGGAGAAAAACCCCCTTTGCAACAATCGAGCATATCTTCTAACAAAGAATTGGAAAAAGCACTCTCACAGGTCCTGGCCGAGCAGCTTGCACCGATAAAAAAAGAGCTCGCGGAATTAAGACAAGACAGGATATCGCTTCAGGATATCTTAGGGGGGCTAGGATACATCTTTGGGCTTGCAGGGGTTGCCTTCTATTTCCTGGGCAAAAAGGAAAGGGGAAATTAATTGCTGGAAGAGACATTTTACCAGGGCAGTTCTTTCTTGCACCGGGCTGATCCAAGAGCCAAGGTGATATGTGTATTCTTCCTGGCTTTTGCCATTGCATATCTCCATAAGATATCCGCGGCCATGGCAGGTTTGCTCGTAGGTCTCCTCTTCTTGTATGGAGCAAAGTTGCCTCCAAGCAAAATCATAAAAAGGCTCATCGTGGTAAATGCGTTTATTGGATTTTTGTGGTTATTTTTACCCTTTTCAGCGCCGGGTAAAGTTATCTTTTCCATCTGGAAGCTGAATGCGACGGTGGAAGGAATCGAAATGGCCACCTTGATAACCCTTAAGTGTAATGCTATATTGCTTATGATTATCTCTTTTGCAGCAAGCACTCCTGTTCCCGTGTTGGGCCTGGCACTGACAAGTCTGAGGCTGCCTCAAAAGCTCATTTTGCTTTTACTCATCAGTTACAGGTATCTGAGCGTTATCTTCCAGGAGTACAACCGACTCCTTCAAGCAGCCAGAATCAGATGCTTTGTGGCAAAGAACAATATGCACACGTATCGAACCTATGCGTACTTACTAGCCATGGTGTTGATAAGAAGCTATGAGCGGGGGCGAAGAGTGTATCAGGCAATGCTGCTCCGGGGTTTTAACGGAAGGTTTTATTGTTTGCAAGATTTTCAACTCCGAAAACAGGATTTGCTTCTCGCTTTAGGAACAGGCCTGTGTGTGCTGATTTTAATTGGGACAGATCATATAGGAGCTATCCCTGGAGTCCCATGGGGAGCGTAAGCAGACATGAACCCGCTTCTTAGCCTAAAAAACATCACATTTAGTTATGGTAATTCCCGAAAGCCTGTTTTTGAAGAAACCTCGTTTGAACTCGGGGAAAATGAGCGTGTGGGGTTGATCGGGCCCAATGGCTGCGGCAAGACGACCTTTTTACAGCTTTGCATCGGGCTGCTGAAACCCAGTAAGGGCACAATTTTTTTTCGAGGCAAGCGAGTAGAATCAGATTCCGACCTGCTGGAGCTAAGGAAAGCCATTGGCTTTGTATTCCAGAATCCCGATGACCAACTCTTTTCACCTACTGTACTGGAAGATGTTGCCTTCGGGCCTCTTAACTTGGGCATCGATCGAGAAAGGGCCAAGGAAATTGCCCTAGAATCCTTAGAGCTGGTTGGGCTCCGGGGCTTTGAGAACAGGATAACACACAGGCTATCAGGTGGAGAAAAGAGGCTTCTGTCTCTTGCCACAGTTTTGGCCATGCGACCCACAGCTATGCTCCTTGACGAACCAAGCACCGGTCTTGACTCTCAAATGAGGGAACAGATAATAAAGGTTTTGAATCATCTGAATCAGGGTTTGGTAATCGTTTCGCATGACTGGGACTTTGTGGTTCAGACCACTTCTCAGTTCTATTCAATAGAAAACAGAAAAATAGTTAAAGTGGAGAAAGGCTTGCTGCATCAACATCTCCATTACCACCCAAGCGGCCAACTCCCCCACGAGCATTTCGATTTGCCCACCAAAAAGGGGTCACACCTATTTTAGATTGCACTCGCGTGGTTGTCCTCAATGTGTGCCATCCCGCTGGGTAAAAACGAAAATAGGTGTGACCCCTTTTACATTGCATTTTTGAATTAAGTGAAGTAGACTTCGTGCTGTCTTTCAGCAAGCCTTCCTTAATCTTTCTAGGAGCCAGGAAGCCTGTCCGGCGGAAGCTTTTTTATTGAAAAGGACTAAGGCCCGGCTGTGACCTTTAACTCTTAACCCAAAAAGGAGGTGCGTGTCTATGGCCGAGGAGTTAAATGTTGGATGTGCGCGGCCAACAGGTGGGCCTGTCGGCGAAAGCGAGGCCCCACCCGCCACCGAACAAGAACCCGGAAAAAAGGAGGTAGCAAGTATGGTCCAGGTAGGAAAGAAAGCCCCTGATTTCGTAGCCCCGGGGTATCACAACGGTAAATTTGTCAACATTAAGTTATCTGAATATCTAGGAAAATGGACCCTCTTGTGCTTTTACCCCGGAGATTTCACCTTTGTTTGAGCTACAGAACTTTCAGCAGTTGCTGAAAAATATCCTGAATTCCAGAAGCTGGGAGTCCAGGTTATCTCCATGAGCATAGACAGCATGTATGTTCACAAGATGTGGAATGATTATGAGCTATCCAAAATGGTTCAGGGGGGTATTCCATTTCCCATGCTATCGGATACAGGAGGAAAGGTTGGAAAAGTTTACGGTGTCTATGACGAAGACGCAGGGGTTGAAACCCGTGGAAGATTCATTATAGATCCCGACGGTGTTATCCAGGCCTTTGAAGTGCTGACTCCACCCGTAGGGAGGAATGTGGCTGAGGCCATTCGCCAAATTCAGGCTTTCCAACTGGTCCGCGAGAGCAAGGGCACAGAGGCTACTCCTTCGGGCTGGAAACCCGGCAAAAAGGTGCTCAAGCCGGGAGTGGACCTCGTAGGCAGGGTTTGGGAGGAATGGAAAACAGAAATGGCGTCTGATTAGGAAAAAGAAGGACAGCCCTGATTTGGCGAGCCCATGACAATGAGAAACATTGATCTTCATGTAGTGATAAAGGAAAGTGGATGCTCGACTCTTTCTTCCTAAGAATGCTCAACAGGGAAGCATCGGCGCCAGGGAGCGGTGCAGATAAGATCATTGACGCTCTTGGAGTCAAGGAAGGAGAAGTAATAGCAGATCTTGGCTCGGGTGGCGGGTATTTTTCATGCGAATTTGCACGAAGAGTGGGGAAAACAGGTAGAGTGTATGCTGTTGATGTCAAAGAAAGGAATCTGAGTTTCGTTGAGCGCCTGTGCGAACAAGAAGGGCTTAAAAATGTTACTTTTGTCCTGGCCAGGGGCAAGCAGATGGACTTGCCGGAAGGAGGCGTTGATCTTGCCTTTGCAAGGAACACCTTCCACCACCTGCCTGAACCGGTTAGTTATTTTGAGAACTTTAGAAGATACCTAATATCTGGCGGAAAAGTTGCAATAATCGAGCACAAGCCCAAGAAAGGCTTGAGCTTTGTTGCCCTTTTTCGCCATTACACGCCTCAGGAAGTTATTCTCCAAAAAATGAACGAAGCCGGTTACTCCCTAGTAGAATCTTTCAATTTCTTGCCCGGCCAAGTATTCGACCTATTTGGCATCGACTAGGCTATCCGGGGGCCTTTTGCGCGCTCTAAAGCGAAAAGGGGTCACACAAAGAAGTAGAGAAAATAGCTGCGCTTAGATCAAATATTGGGGGAGGAAACAAAATGAAAGCAAGAAAAATAGTATGCGAGGGACTCGGAAGGTTACCTGCTTTCTGTCATGCAGTGGTTGCCGGTGATTTCATCTATGTGTCAGGTACGCTTGGTACAAAACCCAACACTACAGAGCTTGTGCAGGGCGGCACCGGCCCTCAAACCTCACAGGCTCTTCTGAATATCAAGACCATTCTGGAAGAGTGCGGGGCATCATTAGAAGACGTGGTCAAGGTAAATGTATTCCTCTCCGACATGGATGAGTTCCAAGAAATGAACCAGGCTTACCTGGAGGCGATTGGATCAGATCCGCCCGCGCGAATCACAGTCGGGAATGCGCGCCTTGCCTTTGGCGCAAAAGTTGAGATCGACTGTATTGCTTACAAACCTCAAGATCGTTAGATCCTTTGAAAGCGATGGACAACTCACCTGAACTGAGCTGGTGGCAAGCTACGACTTCCCGCCCTGCTGTAAAGCGAGCCCTGGCCTTTGCTGTTGTCGTCGGGCCGATTCTCATTATAATCAACCACGGCGATTCCTTAATAAAAGGCCATGTATCTCTGGTTTCGCTGACCAAGATGGCTATGACAGTGGCAGTGCCATATTGTGTGTCAACATTTTCAAGTGTCGGGACCCTAAGGCAGGGCAAAGAACGCTCATCTGCCAGCAGGAAGATCTCAAGTGGAAAAGATCAAGAATGAGTTCTTGCTACGATAGATGGCTCACAAAAGGGCAATTGAAATGGCAGAAGCGCGAATCATGGGATATACACCCGGAGCAATTGGCCGCATAGTCGAAATGCATGCTGAATATTACTCCAAGGCCTGGGGCTTCGGGCAATTTTTCGAAATCAAAGTAGCAACAGGGCTCTGTGAGTTTCTGAGCCGATTTGATGAAGCGCGTGATGGTTTCTGGACCGTTGTCAGAGAGAATCGCGTGGAAGGCTCAATTGCAATTGACGGCATCAAAGGCGTTTCAGAAGGGGCGCATCTTCGCTGGTTTATCGTTTCATCTATTCTACGAGGGCGGGGCTTTGGAAACCGACTGTTAGATGAAGCCATAGCCTTTTGCAAAAGCAGGCATTTTAGTAGGGTCTATCTTTTCACATTTGAAGGCCTGGAAGCTGCCCGGCACTTGTATGAAAAATTCGGATTTCACCTTGTGCGGGAGGAGGAAGGTAACAGCTGGGGCACGAGGGTCGATGAACAAGAATTCATTCTGGATCTGGGATAGAAAAATCCGCCCTCAAAATCCGGCAATCCTACTCACCATGCATTCCCAGAACATTTGCTTGTTGACCTGACGCCGGTTTACCAGGTCTGAGCATAGTGTTGTTAGTCTTTCTTTTTCATGTGATTTAATGTAGAATTTATATAATTATTTCCAATTTTTTAGAGCTCCACAGGAGGTAACCAGTTATGAAGAAAGCGCTATTCTTATTTTTGATCGTGGCTTTTTGCTTTGCCTTGCCCACTGTGGCCCGCGCACAAAAGGGTAGTGTTCATGGCCCTTTCACTGTTATTGAGATCGACCAGAACGCGGTAAAAGATGTCATCACCAAGGGTAACGATATTTATGTGCGGGTCACTGAATCTTACTGGAATGCAGAATTTACCGTTAAAATCTCCAACAAGTACATGGCAAGCTACCGTCAGTGGTTAAACGGTGAAAAAGAGATGAAGGTGAAGGTGTATCTCTCGCCCACAAACAGCATGCAGGGCTGCACCTACCGCATCAATACCACTGCCAAGTTCGTGGAATACTGGACAGGGGGGAGACTGGTTCTTCACCTTGAAAGGACGAGATAGAAAGTTTCGGTTCAATTGGCTCAATATTCGCCGAGATAGACACATGCAAAGACCTTTGCATCCGCGGCTATATTACTTATGAAACAGAACTCGTTGGGCTGGTGGGCGGTATCTGCCTGGGTTATCCATACTGCGGCAGGAAGGTCGGCTTCCCGAAAAAATGCCGCTACCGTACCCCCACCAATCCCCATAGCTTTTGCATCAACTCCCTTCACCCTTCTTATGGCCCTGGCAAGGGCTTTAACCACCGGCGCATCGGGAGATGTCGGATTTGCAGCGACCTGCTTGTAAACAGGCTCCACTTCAATTGAGAGATCCAGTTCTTTGGCCAGGGCTCCCGCTCTCTTCTTTGCAGATTCAATGATACCGTCAGGGTCATAGCCGGGCAGAATCCTGCAATCCATGTAAAACACATCTTTGCCCGGAATCGTATTGATGTTGGGAACATTTGCCTCAATTTTGGTGGGTGCAAAAGTTGAATCCGGAGGAGCAAACAATTCATCTTGAAGGGCAAATTCTTCTTTAAGTTTCTCGAGGTCCACAATAAGCCTTGCTGCCCCATACAGACTATTTCTACCCTTGGCCGGCGTGCTCGCGTGGCATTGCTTTCCGGTTACAGTAAATCGAATCCAAAGCATTGTTTTTTCAGCAACCTCAATCATGGTACCATCTTCGTTTCCACCATCAGGCACGATGATGAGATCTTCGGAATGGAAAAGGTCTCCACGATTTCTCAAAACATAGTCGAGACCAAATTTACTGCCTGTCTCTTCATCCGCCACAAAAATAAGTCCCACGCTTTGCTCAAAATCAGAACCTGACTCCCTCATGGCCTTAACAGGCAAATATGAACTCACAATCCCATGATGATTGTCCTCCACTCCCCTCCCTATTATTTTGTCTCCTTCAACGCTAACCACATAAGGATCCGTATTCCAGAGGGAAAGGTCTCCTGGTGGGACTACGTCCATATGGCTGAGAACCCAAACAGTGGGGTGTGGCCGTTTGCCCTGCCATTTCGCAACCAGATTGGGACGGTAACCTTGAGCAACTCTTTCATCAGGAGCGCGAATCTCTTCCAGCTCGTCAGGTTCAAGCCCTTCAAGCTTCTCTTTCAAATACTTTGCCTTGTCATGTTCTCCGCTTCCCCCATTATCAGGCCCCAGAGCTACCCTTTTAGTTAACTCTTTCTGCAACTGGATAATATCATCCCTGTAACCATCAATGAGCTCAAGTATTTTTTCTACTGCCATTGTCCTGTTTTTCCCTTTAAATGTCCCTTCTCATTGGGTTTGAATTTGCGCGCCGACGCTTCAAGCCAGCACGAACATCTCTGTCCTACCAGCTATTTGGGGCCAGCCGGGCTATTCTACAGTTACGCTTTTTGCCAGATTTCTTGGCTTGTCAATATCCCTGTTCAGGAACCTGGCACAATAATATGCCAGGAGCTGGCATGGAACAACAGTGAGAGCGGGATACAAGTATTCCAAAGTCGGAGGGACTTCAATGACCTCGTCTGCCAGTTCGCGGATTTTTCTATCTCCCTCCGTGGCTATCGCTATTATAGGGCCTCTGCGGCTCTTTACCTCCTGGATATTGCTCATCATCTTCTCATACATTGAATCCTGGGGAACAATTGCCACTGTAGGCATATCAGGGTTTATCAATGCGATAGGCCCATGTTTCATTTCCCCCGCCGGGTAACCCTCGGCATGAATGTAGGAAATTTCCTTTAACTTCAGTGCGGCCTCCAGGGCTATGGGGTATTCATATTTTCTACCCAGGAAAAGCCAGTTGTTGCAGCAGTAATACTTTTCAGCTATTGCCTGTATATGATTGTCCTGCGAGAGAACCCTACGCAACAGATCAGGCAGGTTGGAAAGCGCTTTGATTGCCTCCACGCCCTCGGTAAGGGATAACTTCTGATGTCTTCCCAGTAAAACGGCCAGCAGTGTCAGAATGACGAGCTGTGAGACAAAGATCTTTGTGGATGCCACACCAATTTCAGGTCCTGCATGATTATAAATACCTGCCTCAGTTTCCCGAGAAATAGAACTTCCCACCACGTTCACGATTCCTAAAAGACGGGCGCCTTTTCTACGCGCTTCCCTAATAGCAGCAAGCGTATCCGCAGTCTCTCCAGACTGACTAATGGCCACGATAAAGGTATTGGGCGGAAAATTAAGTTTTCTATAGCGAAACTCAGAGGCAATCTCAACTTCTACATCAATTTCTGTCAATCTCTCAAAAATATATCGCCCAACGCACCCAGCATGATAAGAAGTGCCGCATGCAACAAAAACCATGTGCCTGCACTCTTTCAATTGGTCCCACACGGGCATAATACCGCCCAGCTTGGAAACTCCCTCGCTCAGCTCCAGCCTTCCCCTCATCGCATTCCTTGCAGTCTCCGGTTGTTCATAGATTTCCTTAAGCATAAAATGAGGAAATCCGTTCAGCTCAGCGTCTTCCGGTTGCCACTCTACTTTCTCGATTGCCCTTGTAACGGCTTTGGCCTGGGCCGTTGATATGCTTACTTGATCCTCCGTGATAAGAGCCAGCTCATTATCGTTTAGGTGAATCACCTCGTTGGTATACCTCACCATGGCGGCAACATCGGAAGCAGCAAAATTCCCGTCCTTACCCACGCCAATTATTAGAGGGCTCCCCCTTCTCGCCACCACCACCTCCCCGGGCGCCTCTCTGTGAATCACGGCAAGGCCGAAAGTTCCTTCAACTTGGGTCATTGTTTTTCTTACAGCCTCCTGCAAGCTTCCGTCAAAGTTTCGCGCAATCAAGTGTGCCAGAACCTCGGTATCCGTCTCAGAGCTAAAGGTGGCCCCTGATTTTTCCAGTTTTCTCTTAAGAATATAAAAATTTTCTATAATACCGTTGTGGATTACAAATACGTTTTCCTCCTGATCTGTTTGGGGGTGTGCGTTTATTTCCGACGGCTCCCCGTGGGTAGCCCACCTCGTGTGGGCAATACCACTGGCACCTTCAATCTCAAGATCGTTGATCTTTTTTTCAAGCTCAATTATCTTCCCTACAGCTTTAAAGCAATCTATGTGAGGCCCGTTTTGAACCGCCAGCCCGGCGGAATCATAGCCCCTGTACTCCAGGCGTTTTAAACCCTCTAGGAGAATCGGCTTCGCCTTTTGCTTTCCCACGTAACATACAATACCACACATTGCTTCGTACCCCCTCAAGAAGAAAAACGGTAATCTAAGATATACCTTGCCATCTCGTTTGCCCTAATTCCCAATTTCTTTCCGTGAACCACCAGAACGGCAAGGCATACGGCGCCCGTGCCTTGCTGCGGAATAGCGTAGCAGGTGACCCAGTCGTATTTATGCTGATCCTTTGCATCATTTATTGTTCCTGTTTTGGCTCCCAGCTCAATTTTGCTGAAAGATCTTTTCCGGACCAATGGTCGAAAAGCGCTCCGGCATGTTCCTTTAAACGCCGTTGCTTTCATAAGACTCATTATTGTCCGTGCCGTCTTTTCTCCCACGGGATTGCCCAGCTGTGAGGGTGATGCCCTGTAGATTACCCTGCCGGCCTCATCCTTAGCATCCCTTACCAACCACGGAGCCATCATGATTCCTCCATTTGCGATGGCCGCGGTAATCAAAGCCACGTGAAGAGGAGAAACAAGCGTCTTCCTGTTGAAGCCGGAAGCCATCTCAGCCACGCCGTATTCATCTTCCGGGACCTCAACCTGGCTGGTCTCCAGGGGCACGTCGAAAGGAATTCTCCGGTTGAATAAAAACCTCTCAGCATATTCGCTCAACAGGCTGCTACCGAGCTCATAGATACCTATCTTGCCGAAAACCGGATTGATCGAACAGGAGAACGCTTTTTCGAAGGTCGTCTTCGTGGCATACCGCCCTGCAGTCTTTTTAAGCTGGCTTCGGTAAAGCGTATGCCTTCGACCCCGAAACACCAGTTTAGTCCCCAGTACAAACCCCTTGGCCTCAATAGCCGCAGCGGCGGTCACAATCTTAAAGATGCTCGCAGCAGGGAAATCGGCTTTCAGACAAAGATTCTCTTCCCTCCTTTGTTCGCTCCTATCGTGGTTCGCTAAGGCAAGAATCTCCCCACTTTTGGGGTTCAAGACAACGACCGCGGCCTCATATGTCATTGACCGCTTGAGCAGGCGTTCGACGAATGCCTGTAGACCTGTATCAATAGATGTTTCAAGTGTTAGCTTTTTCCCCTGCTCTTCGCAGGAATATGTTTTCGATACAGGGAAAAGATCTGCCTTTGAAAGCAGGAGCAGCTCTTGGAGCCGGCCCCTGGAAAGCCTGGGGGCCCTTTCCTGCTCATGTTCTAGTCTTGGCTCTGGCTGCTGTGCTGGCTTTTTTCCAAACGTGCTTAATATTTGGGGCCCACCGTAAAGTACCACCAGAAAGACCAGAAATGATCCGCCGGCACGCAGCACAACCCAGGGCATTTTTCTTAAGTAGTATTGCTTCTGGATATCTCTCTTGAGCTTTTTCTGGTAATCTCGCCATGTTCCCTGGTATTTAGGAGTTCCTTTCATGGTTAACTTGACTACGTGGGCACTCTCTGTTTTGCACCACCCAGGTCTCTATCGTTTGTTCTCCAAAGCTTCGTCCCGAAAGTCTATAGCATAAACGTATGTTTTCTCAGATGTACAAGCTTGGTTACCAAAGCACTATTCTTGCAAAGGGCTTGGAATAGACTCAATCCCTGCCATGTATGGCCTTAGCGCTTCTGGAATAACAACACTACCGTCTTGTTGCTGATAGTTTTCAAGCAAAGCCACAACGGTTCTTCCCACAGCAAGCCCTGAACCATTAAGTGTATGAACCAGCTCAGTTCCGCTGGACCCTTTTCTCTTAAAACGAATTCCTGCGCGCCTGGCCTGAAAATCCTCAAAGTTACTGCACGAAGATATCTCTCTGTAAAGCTTTTGCCCGGGCAGCCAGACCTCCAGATCGTATGTCTTTGCAGCGGAAAATCCCAGGTCCCCTGTGCACAACGTGACGACCCTGTAATGAAGTCCCAGGCGCCTCAAGATTTCCTCTGCATTCCGGGTTAAGCTTTCCAGCTCTTCGTAAGAATTCTCGGGTTTGCAAAACTTAACCAGTTCAACTTTGTTGAACTGGTGCTGGCGAATCAGGCCGCGCGTATCCTTCCCATAGGATCCGGCCTCTGAACGGAAACACGGCGTGTAAGAGACGTAGTAGATGGGAAGATCGTCTTCTTTGAGGGTTTCTTCCCTGTGGATATTTGTTACCGGAACTTCTGCTGTCGGGATAAGGTAGAAATCCCATCCTTCTATCTTGAAAAGATCTTCCTTGAATTTAGGCAATTGCCCGGTACCTGTCATACAGGCCGAATTAACCATAAAGGGAGGCAAAACCTCCGTATAACCATGTTCATTGATGTGGATATCGAGCATAAAACTGATCAGCGCCCTTTCCAGCTTTGCTCCCAGTCCTTTATAGAGAGCAAATCTCGTGCCAGCTATTTTTGAAGCTCGTGCAAAATCCAGTATCCCGAGTTTCTCGCCTATCTCCCAATGGGGAAGGGGTTCAAATTGCATTTCAGGCTGCCGACCCCATGTTCTAATTACAGGATTACTTGTCTCGTCTCTACCCACGGGAACAGAGTCATGAGGTATGTTTGGAATCACCATTAGAATTGGCTTTAGTTGCTCGTCAATCTCGGAGAGTGCCGCTTCCTTCTCCTTTATCTCCTGGGAGACTTTCTTCATCTCCGATATCAGGGGCGTGGCATCCTGCCCTTCCCTTTTCATTCTCGCTATCTCTTCGCTTACCTTGTTTCTTCTGTGGCGAAGGTTTTCCAAGACAGGTAGTATCTCCCTTCTTTTCCTATCTATGGATTCAAAAGCAGAAATATCGAGATCATATCCTCTGTTCCTAAGCGATGTTTTCACCGCGTCCAGGTGGTTCCTAATAAATTTTAGATCGAGCATGAAAGATCCCCTATAGGAATTCCTTTGTTTTGAAATTGGCAAATCTTTTACCATGAATAGAGCCAAGGGGTCAAATCTTTTGACCTTGCCTGCAACGTGCTCCAAGGTTCCAGGGCTTGCAAACCAAAATAATTCCTCTTCCTTAATCGCTCCTATCCACTTAGAAGGTGACTTTCAAAAGCCATGAGAGCAACGCTATGGTGTCTTCTGTTCTGCTCCGAGTCTTTATCCCAGGTCGGAGCCCTGCAGGAAGCCCTAAATCCACCGCCAACTTTTGGCTTGTCCACCAAAAACAAATGCTTTGGGCATAACCCCGTTCACCAGCAAGCACCAGATGCAAGGCTTGCGAAATCCCGAGAAGCGAGGCGTACCTTCACGTACGCCGCAGGGACGAGGGATGAGCGTAACGCAGCCCTTCCGCTATGCTCAGGGCCGTGAGCCTGTCGAACGGCAGATGGTGTTTGATGGTAAATCGGGGAAGCTTTTTTGCGATTGCGGGATCAAGTCAATGATGATAAAAAGGCTAGGTTTTGAGTTACTGATTGGAGGTTGCACTCTCGGCATTATGGAGGAACCAAACAGACCTGACGATCCGAATATCTTGTGGAAAATTTTCTCTTCCCTTAAACTCACTCTTGCCCTGCTTATCGTTCTCGCTATCGGGTCGGTGTTCGGCACCCTGATCCCACAGCAGGAAAGTGCCATGGAACTTGCTCATAAACTGAGCCCCGGGCTTGCGCGTTTGTTCAGCTCATTTCAACTCTTTGATCTTTATCATTCCATGTGGTTCAGGTTTATCATTGCACTGCTTGCTGCCAACCTTATTGTCTGTTCAATTAATCGTTTCCCGGCATCCTTAAGGCGTTTTCGGGGCCAGCCCAGCCCTGAGCGGCCAAAACTCTTTGCCAACCTGGCCCCGCAAATGGCATTTGCGCTGAACCGTGACCTGGAGGAAGTCTCCAACAATACGAGCGCGTACTTTAGAGAAAGATACAAGAGGGTCAGGTCAGCTACCACCGCACAGGGAGAGCACTACCTGGTGGGTGAAAGAGGCAGGTGTGCCAACTTCGGCGTATACCTTGTTCACCTGAGTGTTTTATTGATCCTGCTGGGGGGGCTGGTGGGCTCAATATTCGGCTTTGAGGCCTTTGTCAATGTACCCGAGGGAGCGACAGTTGAAAAAGTCATGCTCCGCAAAACAAGGGCTCCACGCAGGTTACCCTTCGCTGTTCGCTGTGACAAATTCAGCTTGGATTTCTATCCAAATGGTACCCCCAAGGAGTATCGATCTGACTTGAGCTTCCTCGTTGACGGAAAAGTTGCCCACAGGGGTGTATTACTGGTTAATCACCCCATAACCTTCAAAGGAATAACTTTCTATCAGGCCAGCTACGGTACCATCGCCGGTAACATGGCCCGCCTGCGCATAGCAAGTAAGAACGGGGTGGAAGACTCCAGCTTTGAAGCTCAACTTGGAAAGACTTACGACCTGCCGGGCGGACACGCAAAATTTGAGGTGGTGGATATTCGTTCCAATTTCATGGGCATGGGGCCTGCGGTCCAGGTCCAGGTTCGCGCTCCTAGTGGCCGCAACCCAGGAATATGGCTATTTCAGAACCAGGAAAAAATCAGAAGGCGATTTCCCGGTATATTTGAGAAGTTTCCCCAGCTTAACCCGGCGGCCTTTGAGCCTTTCGTCTTTTCCCTTGAAAAGATCGAAAGTCGTTACTACACAGGACTTCAGGTCAGTAAAGACCCGGGAGTATTTATTGTCTGGACTGGATTTTTTATGATCGTTGTCGGACTTTTCGTTACATTTTTCATGTCACATAGAAGGATATGGATTCGTATTTCCAAATCCCCTCAAGGGGTAAGGGTCGAGGTAGCAGGGATAGCAAGCAGAAACAAGGTGGGATTCGCTAAAGAACTGGATAGATTCAGAGATAAGCTTCAGGATTATTTATTGGAGGCACCTCCAAGCCAGGCTGAGACCGCTTGAATCAGCATTCGAAATAACCTTAATCGGTTGAAACCGGGCGAGGGGTAAAGCGGGGCCGTGAAAATCCATTGATGCGGGAGACGGCATAACATGTCGAGTTCAGTCATACTTAGTTATATAACCTTTGTTTATTTTCTCTCCTTTCTCCTCTACCTTATGATGATGGTAATGGGGAAGGAGTCTATAGGGCGCGCAGCTACTTTTGTAACGCTGGCCGGCCTGGCAGGGCAAACATTCGCCATTGTCCTGAGATGGGCCGAATCTTACAGGTTGGGAATAGGTCATGCGCCTCTTTCAAATCTGTATGAATCCCTTATTTTCTTTGCCTGGACCATTATTTTTCTGTACCTTCTTACAGAGTGGCGGACTAAGAACAAAAGCATTGGAGCGTTTGCCACCCCACTGGCCTTCCTTGCTCTGGCCTATGCTTCCTATTCTCCAAGCGTGAATAGCCGCATCCAGCCGCTTGTGCCGGCACTTAAGAGCAACTGGCTTATTGCGCATGTGATAACATGCTTTTTCGGCTATGCCGCATTTGGGCTCGCTTTTGGCATTAGCATTATGTATTTCCTGAAGAAACTGGAAAAACCCGGGAAAAAGAATTTCTTTCTGAGAATTATTCCCCGGCCGGCAATATTGGATGATCTCTCCTATCAGATGGTTGTAATTGGTTTTCTGTTGCTGACGCTGGGGATAATAACGGGTTCGGTTTGGGCTCATTCAGCATGGGGGAGTTACTGGAGCTGGGATCCTAAAGAAACCTGGTCACTCATCACTTGGCTGGTTTACGCTGCACTGCTTCATTCTAGGATGATCAGGGGCTGGCGGGGCAACAAGCTGGCCATCCTTTGCATTATTGGCTTTTCTTGCGTGCTCTTCACGTACTTTGGCGTCAACTATCTGGCAGGGCTGCATAGCTATGCGCAGTCCTGAGTTAGAATTTGCTGGAAAAAGACCATCTTTCTGCCTGAACTGTCACCTTCAATTTACCTCATGGTGCACGCACCGGGTCTCTATGCCTGCTGAGCGGTTTGACAAAGGAGGTGCTCTTCTGCTAGAGGCGGAAGCAAAACTGGCGCAAAGCTGAAAGAGTGACCCATGCAGATTTAGCAAAAATGAATTCAACACCCCGAGGAAAAAACATAGATGCCCCCCGAAAAGAGCCTGGCGATCAGGAAATCAAGAAGCTTGCTCAAGAATTGATCGAGGGTCAAAACACCATGACCATTGCGACCGCTTTGGGTAACAGTCCGTGGGCCGCACCTCTCTATTACACCAACTTAGGGTTTAGACTATATTTTTTCTCTGATCCAACCTCCCGCCACATCCAGGAAGCAGTCAAGAGTGAGCAGGCGGCAGCAGCAATTTTCTTTCAACCTCCCACTGGGTCGTGGAAGGAAATCCGTGGCATTCAAATGTCAGGCAAAGTCAAGCGTCTTGGCCCCGGCCTCGAATCGTTGAAAGCGCTTCGGGCCTACCTCAAGAAGTTCCCTTTCACGGCGGATTTTTTTGAACCCGGCCAAGATCTTAATCTTGCTTCTTTTTTCAAGAGATTCAGTGTTAGGTTTTATCGTTTTGAGCCTGAAGTTTTGTACTACCGTGACAACCGCATTGGTTTCAGCTTCAGGAAGAAAGTCTTAATTTGACGGTTTTGTTGAAGAATCGCTTTCTGTTAAAAAATATTGAGCACTGTCTTAGGAGGGTAAAAAGCTAATGAAAATCGCCATTGGATCAGATCATGCAGGATTTCACTATAAGGAAAGTATAAAGCAAATGCTTGCCGATCTTGGACATGAATGCCATGATTTCGGAACGGATTCGGATGACTCAGTAGATTACCCACTTTTCATTTTGCCTGTAGCAGAGTCAGTTGCCAGCGGCCGATATGAGCGAGGCATTGTACTCGGTGGCTCGGGAAACGGTGAGGCCATCGTGGCTAATAAGGTCAAAGGCATAAGATGCACCCTTTGCTGGAATGCTGAAACTGCGCGCCTGGCCCGGCAACACAACGACGCAAACGTTTTATCTCTCGGGGCTAGAGTGATCCCCCAGGACGAGGCACTGGAAATCGTCAAGATTTGGCTCACCACCCCCTTTGATGGTGGAAGGCACCTCAGGCGTATCAAGCAGATTGCTGAAATAGAGTCTTCTGCTGGGCTGAAAAGCAGGAATAAGAAAGATTCACCATCCCCTACCAGGACAAAGAAAAAGACAAAGAAAGCGGATGGGAAAGTCGGGGCAGAATCTTATGATCTTCTCATCGCCTTTCGCTACATAAAGTATTTTGAAGGAGAAAACACTCTTCAATTCCAGGTCGATCCAAAGCTCAAAGAGCCCTCAGTGATCCACATACCTTCAGAGGAAAACTGGGCTTCAGAGGTTCCCGAATGGGCACGCCAGCGAAGAGAAGAAATTCTTTCACGCATAAGATCAAAATGCGCCCACATGGAACTTGAATGGAAAGAATATTAACAATAAAGGGTGCTACCTGCCGGGGGCTGCGCTCTGCCGGCTAACATTTCCCTCAAGAACTACTTTTCAGGAGGTGAAATTAACAAAATGCCCACGTCATTGAGTTCAAGTGCGCAAAAGGTGCAGGATGCGCTGGAGAAACTCGGGTTGAGTTTCGAGGTCATAGAACTGCCTGATTCAACCCACACTTCAAAAGAAGCGGCAAAGGCGATCGGCTGCAGCGTTGGCCAGATCGCGAAATCCCTCGTTTTCAGGGGGAAGCATTCCGGCAAGCCCATTCTGGTCGTGGCAAGCGGAACAAATCGCGTAGACGAAAAAAAACTGAAAGACCTTGCAAAAGAGCCTGTAAAGATGGCGGACCCTGAATTTGTTAGAAGCGAAACAGGCTTTGCAATAGGCGGGGTTCCACCTTTAGCACATTCAAAACCTATGGAAATTTTTATTGACGAGGACCTTCTGCACTTTGAAGAAATATGGGCTGCTGCCGGAACACCGCATGCTGTTTTTAGGCTCACTCCCTCTGCTCTCCTAAAGATGACAGGGGGAAAAGTGACAAGCATAAAGGTCTAATCAGTGCATATCCGGGCCCGGGAAATGCACAAAAAATTGGTGGAGCCCCACGGGCAAGCCCGTGGCACCACTTAGTCTCGCGGAATTGCTTCGCACTCGGCGGGACTTAGTGGTACGACATCCCGCCCGCCCTTAACCGCATTGATCCACGGCTAAAGCCGTGGCTTTCTGCGGGCGGGGTAAAAGGTCAGGCGAAACCATATCAGATTCGTCAATTTCTGAAGCTTGTTGAGAGATATAATCTGAAATTGGAGGAGAATGAATAATGCGCGACTACCATATAAATATTTTTTATTCCGAGGATGACGGTGGGTACATTGCTGACATCCCTGATCTTGAAGCCTGTTCAGCATTTGGTGATACCCCTGATGAGGC
>JAFDEF010000057.1 GCA_019310485.1 Deltaproteobacteria bacterium
TATGGGATGGTTTCTCAGGCTCAATGTGGGTCTCTATACAGCAGGTAATCCCACCTTTTTTACCGGGAATTTACCCTAGGATTCTACTGCGAAAATAACCTGGGCTGAGACACTTTGCCACGTCATACGGCCACGACATTTGTCTACCAAAGCTTTATCTTCCACCTTCTGTCTCAGTGTTTTAATCTCACCTTCACCGAAAAACCTTTCTGAAGATAGTTCATATTTCATAGAAAATCTCCTTTCCGATTGTTCAGAATTTCATACCTATTTTTCAGAATTGCGACATTAATCGTTCAGGAAATCAGGATTCTCTGAACTATTTCTTGATATTTCTCAGGTTGAGAATGAACACTCTAGGGACTTCTTTCATCTCACAAGGAACTGTAACAGAGGTTGGAACTAAGTTTAACCTGGCCTTGCTGCCTTCCAGAAACCCCACTTGAATGTCTGAGATTTGATTTTCAATGAGCAATTGTACACTATAAATTTAACGCTTTTAGAAAGCTTTGTCAAGGGGTTTCTTTAATAATTTCAGATATTTAGCTTAAAAAAGGAAAACAAAAATGTTGGAAAAAATGAAGGATTTTGGTAGGATGCAAAGGTAGATGTTGGGAGTGAGAAAACTGAAGAAAAATTTTTTTGGCACACTTGTTGCATAAACACATTGCGCGCAGATAAGTCTACCTGACTGCTAGGAAAAGGAAGATGGTTATACCATACAAAGTTCATAGACATTCTGAAACGCTTGCTGGTTCAGCCTTTCAGCAATTCAGAGGATAGAACAAAATAATACCAAAAGACTAGAGTATTAGATACCACAACGTAGGATGTGACAATTTACGCACGAAATGCTAGCTTGCTGGTAGAGAAAGGAAAGTATCATTAATCCATAGTGGGTTTGTGGGAATTGGAAACCCTGAATTGGCAAGGGTTTTGCCAGTTCAGCCTGCCAGAATAAATCCTAGTCCAGAGATAGGATAAAGTGTTGCAATCTGCAACGGGGACAATTTTTGCCAATTCCCTAGTAGTGGGGTATAGATTGATTCGCTTTTTTAAAAAGGCAAAAGCAAGCTCTGAGAGAATTTTCTCAAAATTCTGGAGTTCTACTCTCAGGAAAACCGACTGTCTTGAAAAAAATTTTAGAAAATTTCAAAAGCTCTTCTCAGGACATTGACATTGATATCCATAATGGCTAATTTGGTTATACTTAAAAAAGTTAGGAAAATTGTAAAAAAAATGCAAAACGGCCCTTGACAAATGAAAAATAATGATTATATTGTTAGATAGAGATAAAGACAAATTCTTAACCGGAATTGACCAAAATCAACGATAATTTAAGATATTGAGAGGAATTTTGAGAAATATCAAGGTAATGAGCTATAATGACTCTATATTGAATTTTTTACAGCAGGATGATTGAAAAATGAAAAAACTCAAAACTATGCAGACAATCTCCAATTTGAGTGCCAGTCCACTTTTTGAATGGAGAATCCACAAAGTGCAGAAAGATGCACCACCAGTTTTCCTGACCAGATGGAGAAGGAGAAGCGAAAGAAAAAAGAAAAAATAATAAGTTTGCGCAAACATAAGCCTGCCCGATCACCCTGGAGATCGGTTGAGTCTGGGAAGATCACCCACTCCTTGACTTCCCAGACAAGTCAGGCAAGCCAGGGAAGGAGTTGATATGATTGGATTTACAAAATTTCGATTTTATGACGACAACACAAACATTTGAAAAAATAAATCGTCTACCTGAAAAGCTAAGATTGACTTACTGCCTAGCAAGAAAAGCTTCAAAGAACAACCTGTTCTATCCAGCACAACTTGACATCTCAAATGCTGATCTTCTCAACCTGAAAGATAAAGGACTGATTAAACATTCTGAAAATGGAACTTACAAGTTCATTGATAGAAACTGCAGGAACCAGCACCGAGTCAAACCTTACCTCGGTACTGAAGATGATAAAATACTTAAGTTAATGTTAGAATACAATTTTCATTATAGATTTCCCAAATTCTTAATTGAAAAAGGCGAATGGGCGAACTGGCCGCCAAGGGTAAAGGCTATATTCCCAGTAATAGCAGTCTTTGCAAATTTCAGGGGAGAGAGTTTCCCAAGTCAAGACAGAATTGCCGAATTGGCAGGACTGGGAGAAAAGAGACCGCAACAGCCGACTGTAAGCAAGGCTATAAAATTTCTGTTGAACAATTCTTTGATTGAGATTGCAAGCAGGATAAAAAAAGGCAATCAAACTTTTGGAAATAATCTATATCAACTAAGGAAAGGATTAATAAGGCCAAAAAAATATTTTTTCCAATTCTACAGGAACATCATCACGATTCCAGATGATATTGAAGTGCTACCATGCTGGAACAGACTATCAGATTGCGCAAGAGCACTATATCCTGTGCTTAGATATTTAGCATTTGAAAATGGAGATGAAGAAAGATATTTTGTGAGATATCAGATAAACGAAGCTTGCAGACTTGCAGGCATTCATCGGAACAGTTTTTGGAGTGCTCAGGAGTCTTTACTGGAACATGGACTGGTAGATAAGGCTGACAGAAAAGGTTTAAACGTTGAACAGTTTGTTTATGTGCGAGGAAAAGGAATTATTAAACCAATTCTGCTGAAAGAAAAGCCAAAAAAATATCAACTTGTGGATTTAACAATTGAACAAAATAATCAAAAATTATATTCTCTCAATTATGAAGAAATATTCAAACATTCTTAGTATAATCCTATTGTGCAATGCACAATGAAAGCATATAGATGCACAATAGGATTATATGAGATGCACAATAGGATTATATGGGAGTTATCAAATTGATAACAAGATGCACAATAGGATTATACTAATAAGATCCAATTAAAGAAAATATTAATAAGATATATATGAATAAGAAACATGAAATATTTGTTTGCTGATGCAAACAAACAGGATATTTCTTTTATACACTTTTTCTGGCACTAAGATAAACATTTTAATCGGAGGATTTTAAATGTTTGATCTATGTATTGAGAGACAGAAGAAACATGACTGATGCTGACATTTTCAGGTGTATCCGAGTGCTTGATGAAAGGAGAAAAGCAGGCAGACCTAAGAAAGAATTAGCGCCAATTGGCGCTAATTTCGGTAAATCAGCTAAAAAGACTGCTGAAATAGTAGGTGTTAGTCCTAGAAAAGTTGAACGTGCAAGGACTATACTTGCAGATAGTGGGTTTAGCAAATCAAAAGCGCAAAGTTATGCTTTTGATTTTGGGAAATCAAATGAAGTCGGAGGACTTAAATGATGTCAATTTTCGATAGGCCAAATGAAGGGCCAAAAGAAATTGATCCTGCATTCATCAAAATTCTGAGGAACAAAAAATCAGATCCTACAAAAAAAGGGAGTATTTACGTCTCGGAAAAATGTCCCTTGTGCAACAATCAGCTATTTAATCTTGAACCCTACGGCATGTTTTGCTTGTTGCATCCTGATACCAGAATAATCTGCAAGTCATACAGCGTTAGATATGGCAAAATTCACAAAAGGTTTAAAAGTTATAATGATGCATATCAATTTCTCATTCACTTGAGAGTCTCAAAAAGCGAGGGAACTTTAGATGAACGGAAGTATAAACGTGACAATCCTTTATCCTTTCAGAATGCGAGCGATAAGTTTTTGAACATTATAAAAGCCAAAAATCGGAGTGAGAAAAGAATAAACGCTCTTGAATGTCATTTTAAGGTTGCGAAAGGATACTTTCAGGACAGAGACATAAGAGAGATTAAGAACATTGATCTAGATGAATTTCTTATTACAAAGCTGAAGCACTTGGCCAAACGGACACAAAAAGATTATCTAACAAACTTGCGACAATTCTTTAAATGGCTGTTGGACAATGACGAAATTAACAGACTGCCAAAGTTCCCTTTAATTAAAGTTCCGGAATCGCGAGCTGTAAGGTTTGCGAGGGTTGAGGACTTTATCAAAGTTTTTAATAAACTCTTTGATCTTTTTTGGGATTACAATTTCAAAATTGTGCTTGGTTGTGCGTGGATGGCAACATACAGTTTACGCACTACTGAGCTTGTTACAGGAATCAAAGAAAAGAATATCACGCAAGCAAAGAAGACCGGAATCTTGTTATTACCAGCCGAAGCAGCAAAAATCAGAACAGATCAGGAAATCCCTTTAACAGAAACAGATCTTGAATTCATAAGACAATTACCGGATGACATTGATCAGAACAAACCATTCTTCCGACACAACCATAACGCAAACAGAAGATATTGGGAAAAGCAGTTTCCCGCTAAATTTCTGGCTGACAAATGGGCGATTGCACACAAAGAAGCTTTAGGTATTGGTCAGGGTGAACCAGGATTTGTTCCGCTCTATCATGGAACCGTTACAACAATGTTGACGTTTTTACGTGCGGATTTTACTGAAGCTGAACTGAAAGAAGCTAGTCGAAAACGGAGCAATGCGTTTGAAAGATATTCTGAACCATATAAAGAAAACATGCGAAAAGTCTACAGACGTACTTTGAGATTTCAAGAGAAACGTTTAAATTTTGGTAAAGGTTTGGTAAACAAAAAACAAGGTACTTAGGGATATAACTATTTGAAATTACAATAGGAAATTTTTGGCAAGTATTCGTTCGAGTCGCGCATCGCCCACCACCCCTGGGGAATATGGAGCCGCAACGGGTGCTTAAGCTATGTCGAGGCCAAGAAAATTCCTGTTATGGGTTATCGTTGCAGGGCTCCTTTATTTTATCCTGGGCCATCATTTCATATTCATTAACAACAGGATAAAATTACTCAAGAAATCAAGGCTCACACTGGACTATACTATTTTCAGCACAGAAGGAAAAACAAACGAATATATCCTCTCAATTGATCCACTTCGAAAAGACGGCATTGGTGAGCTCCTGGTCCAGACAGGAGAAATGAGCAGGGAAGAGCTGGAACAAATAGAAAGCAGCGCTGAGTAATAACAGGATCATACCTCAAAATCCACTTTGATCTTGAAAGTTCTGACTGCGGGGAGATTGAGAATCTCTGTAACGCCTGTGGATCGAGAAATTCCTTCCAGTGCGGTATCAATGTATTCCATGTCCGGTGCTATGAAAGTGAACCAAACATTGTACTCGTGGTTCCTGAGGTAATTGTGCGTGACCCCTGGATATTTGTTAACTTCCCTCACGAACTTCTCTATTTTCTCCTTTGGAACCTGTGCTGCACACAGAGTACTTGCATAGTTAAGCTTCTTGGAGCTAAAGTTACCCCCAATGCGTCTTATGATTCCCTCATCTTTAAGGGCTTTCACTCTCCTGAATACTTCTCTTTCAGGGAGGTTAAGGCGCTTACCAAGTTCACGATACGGTCGAGACTCTATGGGGAAGTCAGACTGGATTTCATTAATGATGGCTCTATCAATGTCGTCCATGGAACTCCTCGCGGGTAGGATTGTATAAACACAAAGGCTCTTCAGCCAGGTAATTTCCGGTATTTTCATAAGCTCTTGCACGGCATCCGCCGCAAACGCGCAGGTATTCGCATCTACCGCACTTTCCTTCGTATGAGGAAAAGTCTCTCAACTTGCGGAAGACCTCCGAGTTCTTCCACACACTTTCAAAGGATGATTTCTTGAGATCCCCGCTCTTGACCTCAAGATACCCGCAAGGCTGCACTACGCCATCATAGGAAATAAAGCAAAAGGAAATCCCGCCAAGGCAACCTCGTGTAACTGCGTCAAGGCCATATGTGTTGAAATCAACCCTCTCGCCTCTCTTGTGCGCCTCCTGGCGCAGTATTCGGTAGTAGTGAGGAGCACAAGTGGCCTTCAAATGGATAGGGGCTTTTTTACCCGCCTCGTAAAACCAGTGCAAAAGTTTTTCATACTGCCCGGCATCTATCTCCTGGTCCGCCATTTCTCTAGCTCTGCCAGTGGGAACCAGTAAGAAGATATGGTGGGCAACCGCGCCAAGCTCTATTGCCAGATTGAGGATCTCCTCAATTTGCCCCAGGTTATGCTTCGTGATGGTTGTATTAAGCTGGAACTCAATGTTCTCTTTTTTCAGCAACTCGATTCCTTCAAGGGCTCCCTTGAAGGCGCCTGGAACCTGCCTGAATTCGTCATGCTGAGCAGCACTTGCCCCGTCAATAGACACGCTGACCCTCTTAATCCCTGAAGCCTTCATATCTTTTGCCACTTCAGGTGTAATCAGCGTTCCGTTTGTGGCCATCACCATACGGAATCCAAGCCTGGTTCCGCGCAGTGATATTTCAAAAATATCCTCCCGCAAAAGCGGCTCACCGCCGGTGAGGATAATAATTGGTTTGGCCAGATTCGAAATCTGCTCCAGAATATTGAAACAAGTTTCACTGCTGAGCTCACCAGGGTATGGCCCCCTTTCTGCAGCAGCCCTGCAGTGAATGCAATTCAAGTTGCAGCGTCTCGTTATTTCCCATGCTACCAGGCGGGGTACGTTATCTGTAAGTTTCTTGTTTTCCATTCTGCCATCCAAGGGGCTCTGTGAGAACCCCTACTTCTAGTTTTCTCTCAAGGGAAAAACTCTTGTAGGGAGTTTCAGGATGGGATTTCGCCACCACAGTTAAGTGGTAGACTTTATAATTTTGGCTGCTTCTTTTGCAAAGTAGGTCAGTATCAAGTCAGCTCCCGCCCTCTTGATGGATGTGAGCATTTCCATCATCACACTTGCGGCATCAATCCAACCCTTCTGCCCAGCAGCCTTTACCATTGCATATTCCCCGCTCACGTTATAGGCGGCCAGAGGAAGCAGACACTGCTCTCTCACCCTTGTAATGATATCCAGGTAAGGAAGGGCAGGCTTGACCATTATCATATCGGCACCCTCATCTATATCGAGACTGGCTTCCTTCAATGCCTCAATAGCATTAGCAGGATCCATCTGATACCCTTTTCGATCACCGTATTGCGGGGCGGAATCAGCAGCTTCCCTGAAAGGTCCGTAAAATGCCGAGGCGTATTTAACCGCATAAGAAAGAATGCCTGTATCTTTGAACCCGGCACCATCAAGTGCCTCTCTAATTGCTGCAACACGGCCGTCCATCATGTCCGATGGAGCTACAATATCGGCCCCAGCCCTGGCATGACTCACCGCCTCAAGGGCAAGCACCTCAATTGTGGCATCGTTATCCACCTGCCCGTTCTTTATGATGCCGCAGTGCCCGTGATCCGTGTACTCACATAGACACACATCAGTAATCACGACAATCTCAGGGACCTCTTTCTTGATTGCCGATATAGCACTTTGAACAACACCGTCGTCGGCATATGCCCTGCTTCCCACTGAGTCTTTCCTGTCAGGAATACCAAAAAGTATGACCGCGGGAATCCCCAGTTCCCATATCTCGTTTACGTCTTGAGTGATCGTGTCAACCGAGAAGTGAAATTGCCCGGGCAAGGAAGCAATCGGGTCTTTGATATTCTTGCCGCTCTTTACGAAAAGGGGATAGATAAGGTCCTTGACTGAAATAGTTGTCTCCCTGACCATGTCTCTGATTACTGGTGTTCGTCTCAGTCTGCGCGGTCTAATTATCATGATAAGCTGCCCTTTTTAACTGCCCGGTAATTCTTAACCCCGATTTCCTCATCGCTCAGGTAGCAGGCAGGATCAGGAGCCCAAATATCTCCTGTCACGGCCTCTGCCCGAACCCTTAGATTTCCTCCACAAATATCCAGCCACTGACACTCAGCACACCTTCCTTTCACGTGTCTCTTCTTATCTTTAAGCTTGGCCATTAAGGGATCTGACAAATCCGACCATATCTCGCTAAAAGGCCTTTTGCGGACGTTGCCAAAGCTACGGTGCCGCCAGAACTGGTCTGCATACACAGACCCATCCCAGCTAACACACCCAATGCCTCTGCCTGAGTTATTACCTCCATTCATGCGAAGAAGCTCCAGAACCTCCGGCGCCCTGCTGTTCTTCTCCCTAACCATTCTGAGATAAAGGTAGGGGCCATCGGCATGGTTATCAACTGTCAAAACCTCAACCGGCTTTCCGGCATCGTGGAGTTCTTTTGTCCTGTCTATTATAAAATCAACAACCCCCCTGGTCTCTCTGTGATCGAGATCCTGCTTTATCATCTCTGATCCACGACCCGTGTAAACCAAATGGTAAAAGCATACCCTAGGGATGCGCAGATCCTCAATGAGATTAAAAATTGCGGGCACTTCTGCCGCGTTCATGCGATTAATTGTAAAGCGAAGCCCCACCTTCAGCCCCGCCTCCTGGCAGTTTCTAATGCCGGCAAGAGCCTCCCTGAATGCGCCCTTGCTGCCCCGGAACTTATCGTGCACCCGCTCCATGCCGTCAAGGCTGACCCCGACGTAGGAGAGGCCAACCTCGCTGAGCTCCTTGGCTTTTTCCTTTGTTATCAATGTACCGTTTGTCGAAATGACGGCTCTGATGCCCTGGTCCACCGCATAGGCAGCAAGATCTACCAGATCCTTCCGCATCAGTGGTTCACCACCGGAAAAAAGGATTACCGGCACGCCAAACCTGCCAAGGTCGTCTATCAGTGAAAGGGCTTCCTTTCTGCTCAACTCTCCCTTTCCAACTTCCTTGACTGCTTGAGCATAACAGTGGGCACACCTCAGATTGCAGGCCTGAGTCACGTTCCACACTACCACCGGTCTTTTGTCTGAAGAGAATTGAAGCAGGTGGGAGGGAAGTTTCTTTGAGAGCCTGCCGTAGCGAAGAGGATCGGAAGCTTCAATGCTTCCGCAATAAAGTTTAGATACACCGATCATCCTTGCTCTTTCCACCCGCCTGGGAAATCATCTGCTCTCTTATTAGCTTGGCTTTCTTCCGAAACATACGGGTCATATTCCCTGCGGTAAAACTTCTTCACAAGCCCGTTGATATACTGCTCCATATCTGTAACAGCCTCTTTGCCGATAGTGAAATGATCCACCCCTGAACGGTCCTTTACAAGCTTTAAGCCATATTCAAGCTTTTTGGCCAGTTGGGATACAAGAAAACCTGCATCGTAGCCAGTCTCAATCGATTTCCGAATCAGCTCATCTATTGCCTCATCATCAAAATGCAAATTCAAGTCAAGCTCATTAAGCAGCGATTCTTCTTCTGTCTTTATTTTTCTGTACATTTCCACAAAGTCATCGAGCGCCGTGTTAATATCGGAGTTCATCTTAAAATAAAGTTCCGCTATCAGTTCGGTTCTGCTATCGGAAATTTCAAGTCCGGATATTTGGTGAAAATCGTTCGACTTCCTGGAAATGAACTTTTTGACGTTTTCCACCTCCTGCTTTACAGCCGCTTCAAACCTCTCAATGCGTTCAGGATCATCATAGCTCTCCTGAAGCGCTTTCAGCTCGGCTTCCGGATTTTCAACGAGCTCAGGTGTCACAACCAGAATCTTAATATTGGTGGAAGGAAGATGCTTCTCAAAAGGGATGAGGACTTTCTCTATGGCGCTCACCAGCCCTCTCGCCCCTGTTTTTTCCTTCACCGCCATTGCCGCTATTTTTCTCAGCGCTTCATCCTCGAACCTGATATCTATCCCGTATGCTCTAAAGTCCCTCCTTTTGCTCAGGATAACCGGGTTGTTGGGGTTTCGCAGGATTTCAACCAGGTCCTCTTCCGTTAACTCATCAAAAACGACCACCACAGGAAGTCTGCCGACGAATTCGGATTCAAATCCGAACTCGATCAAATCCTGCGCCGTAACCTCTTTCAAAATCTCCCAGGGGACCTCTTTTGACTTAACGTCAGCCTCGAATCCTATCCCCTGCCTCTGAAGGCGTTTTTTGATGATTTCAGCAAGGTTACCAAAAGCTCCGCTCACAATGAAGAGAATGTTCTTGGTGTTAACAACCCTTTTTTCTTTCTTTCCAGTGCGCCGGAAATGCTCAATTGCCTGAATCTGGGAGACGGCATCGTGAGGAACTTTGAGGTCCACCTCCGTTTCCTCCATGGGCTTGAGCAAAGCCCTCTGCACTCCGGTTCTGGATACGTCGTGGCCTATGAAGTTTTCCGATGACGCAATCTTGTCAATCTCGTCAATGTAAATAATGCCGTTTTCCGCTAAGCTTATGTCGTCTTTTGCTTCATAAACCAGGTCCCTCACCAGGTCTTCCACATCTCCGCCAACATAACCTGTTTCACTGAACTTTGTCGCATCTCCCTTTACAAAGGGCACGCCAAGCTTCTGGGCGATCAATTTTACTATATAGGTCTTGCCAACCCCGGTTGGACCTATCATAAGAACATTGTTTTTTATCATACCCACGCCAGCCGACTTCTTGGCTTGGTCATGCTCTTTGAAATACTTAGCTCTGTTAAAGTGGGTGCATATTTTTGTTGCGAGTACAGCCTTTGCCTGGTCCTGTTTCACGATAAAGCTATCCAGGTATGCTTCAAGTTCTTCAGGCAGCATGTCAAAAGATGGGAGATTCCCCTTTTCTTTTCCTGCCTTTGCTTCATCCTTTGGTAGCTCCTTTTCCCTCGGGAACAAAAAGGGTGAAATGATCTTGATCCTGTTCCCGTATTTTTTTGACAGGTATTCGCTCAGTTCTTTTTCCAGTTCTTTCTGGTTTGGGAGCTTTTCACTCCCCTCATTATCATGAGTGTCATCAGTTCGCATTGTTAAACCTCACTAGAGTAATATCTCAAGACCTTTGCAAAATGCGCTCCTTTGCCCAGTCATTACTTTAAAGTCAAATTCCTTGATCTTGAACAAGACTGCGACATTTTTCAAAGGCCTGGCCCGATTAAAGGTTTTTCATTATTCTAATGGATTTGTTCAATTGTTTCCACTTCAATATACGCATTCATTGCCTTTATTTCAAGGCTGGCGCAATCGGTGTTCCGAGTTGACTCACCGATCTATTTCGATTAAGGTTAGTCCGCAAGAGACCAGATCTCTTGGAAAAACAAGGAGTAAAGGATGGTCCAACGGCTGGAGATAGGTATCAAGAAAGGCTTGGCGGACGCAGAAGGTGCAAATGTTAGGAAAAAGGCACGGGAGTATTTTGGCCTCAGCGTAGAAGATGTGCGCGTGGTACGAGTGCTGACCATAGACGCTGATTTGAGCAAGGAGGAGCTGGAGGCTGCCAGAGTGAAAATTTTCACCAACCCTGTAACTGAAGAATCGGCATTTGGCACCCTGGCAAGGGATTTTGACTGGCTCATCTGGGTTGGATACAGACCAGGTGTTAGGGATACGGCAGGAAGCACTGCAGTAGAAGCTATAGAGGATCTTCTCAAGAAAAAATTCTCTGCAGGGGAAAGCATCTACACTTCAAAAATCTTCGCCATTAAAGGCGATCTTTCCAGACAAGACGCCCTCACCATATCAAGGGAAATTCTTGCCAACGATATTATCCAGCAATGGAAAGTGTTTTCAAAGGCCGAATGGGACCCCGGGGTCGGCATAGGCTACATTGTGCCCAAGGTCGTGTTGAACCATGAGCCGAAGGTCACGACTATAGCTATAAGCAGTGACGAAGAACTCAAAGAAATTTCTGCTGAACGCAACCTGGCACTCCAGGAAACCGACATCCCAATCATCCGGGAATATTTCTTAAGAGAAGATATCCGCAAAGAGAGGCGCAAGTATGGTCTTGACCTTCCCACAGATGTAGAACTGGAATATATTTCGCAGGCCCGCAGTGATCATTGCAACCATAATACGTTTAAGGGCCTGTTTCGGTACCGCGATCTTTCAACCGGCCGGGAAGAAGTGGTGAACAATCTTTTCAAGTCCTGCATAGAAGAACCCACACTGCAAATCAAAGAAAGAAAAAACTGGGTTGTTTCGGTTCTCTGGGACAATGCCGGCGTAGCCAGGTTCGATGCCAATAACTATTACACTATCACCGGGGAAACTCACAACAGCCCTTCAAATATGGAAGCTTACGGTGGCGCGCTTACCGGAATTGTCGGCATTTACAGGGATCCCATGGGCACCGGGAAAGGATCAAAACTGATTCTGGGAATGTACTGCTACTGCGTTGGGCCCCGCAACTATGCCGGTGAATTGAAACCGCATCTCCACCCCAGGCGGCTCCTGGACGGAGTGATAGAAGGAGTCAAAGACGGGGGGAACAAAAGCGGAGTTCCAACGCCTTTCGGCCAGGTTCTCTTTGATGAAAGCTATCTGGGGAAATGCCTCGTTTTTGTAACCGCAGTGGGAATAATGCCCTCTCAAGTCCAAGGCCAATCTTCGCATATTAAAACCACAACCCCTGGTGATGTTATTGTGATGTCCGGGGGAAGGGTTGGCAAAGACGGTATCCACGGCGTTACAGCAGCATCCGAGACCTTCAGTGAACACACTCCTGCCGGCCACGTTCAAATAGGAGACCCTTACACGCAAAAAAAGATGCACGATTTCCTTTTGGAAGCCAGGGATGAAGGCTTAATCGCGTTCATTACCGACAATGGCGGAGGAGGTCTCTCCTCCTCTGTTGGAGAATCAGCCCGTTTTAGCAATGGGTGTAAGGTAGATCTGGACAAGGTGCCGCTAAAATATGAGGGGCTCGATCAATGGGAAATCTGGATTTCCGAGTCCCAGGAAAGAATGACTATTGCAGTAAAACCCGAGCACCTGGGCCGGTTTATGGAACTCTCCGAAAAACACGGCGTGGAAAGCACTGTTATCGGCGAGTACAACGATTCGGGTTATCTCAGGTTGGACTATAACGGAAAGACATGTGCTCTCGTTACAATGGATTTCCTGCAATCGGATTTCCCCCAGTGGGAATTTGATGCAGAGTGGGTACCCCCCGAGATGAGGGGTCTGAAAGAGCCGGTATTATCCGAGCCAAGAGATCATGGTAAGCTCCTCAAGGCCATGCTTTCCAGACCGAATCTTTGCTCCAAGAACTGGATCCCAAGGCAATATGATCACGAGGTTCAGGGGGGGAGTGTTATTAAGCCCCTTGTCGGCAAGGGGAGGGATATGCCAAGTGATGCTGTTGTGCTTAGGCCTGTTCTTGACTCAAGCAGGGGAATAGCAGTGACCCAGGCATTAAATCCTTTTTACTCTAAGATAGACACCTATCACATGACCGCAATAACAATTGACGAAGCAGTCCGAAAAATCCTGGTTGTGGGAGGCGATCCACATCATCTGGGAGGCGTAGATAATTTTTGCTGGCCCACCATCAAGTTCGATCCTGTGGATAATCCTGACGGTAGGTATAAGGCTGCACAGCTTGTAAGATCAAATTGGGCTCTCAAAGACTACTGCCTTGCATACGGTATCCCGCTTCTCTCCGGCAAAGACAGCATGTACGTTGATGGAAACCTTGAAGGCCCTTTTGGCGAGAGGCGAAAGGTCTCAGGATTGCCGACATTTCTTTTTACTGTGTCCAGCGTGGTGGAGGACACGGAGAAGTGTGTAACCATGGATGCAAAATTTCCCGGTGATCTTGTCTACGTAATAGGTAAGACAAGAAATGAACTGGGAGGTAGCGAATGCTACCAAATGATGGGAGAAGTGGGCCTAAATGTTCCCAGGATCGAGGTTGAAAAACTCTGGCCCCTTTATCTTGGACTGCATGAGGCAATTAAAGAGGGGCTGGTAGCCTCAGCCCATGCTGTAGGAAGAGGTGGACTTGGCGTTCATCTTGCCATGGTGGCTATGGGCGGAGATCTGGGAATGGATATTGATCTTGAAAAGGTGCCGGGAGCTAAACTCCTTTCCCCGGCCCGGCTTCTGTATTCGGAATCCGGTGGTAGAATCGTGGTTACTGTGAACCCCAAAAACAAAGAGGCTTTTGAGACAATCTTCGCGCACTTGCCCGTGGCTATGGTGGGAAAAACCACTGCCCGGCCTACTTTCCGGATCTCAAACCATGATAGCTCTCCTATTATAGAAGAGAGCATATTTGCACTTAAGGAGTACTGGAAAAAGCCTTTTGGAAACCTGGTTTAGGGGAAGGCCAAAGGCCCATGTTTGCACGATTGGAAAAACCATACCGGCTGGTATTTACCCTGACATGGGATATTCAGGAGGGTTTCTGTGAGCCCTGTTAGAGCTATCGTTCTTACCGGATTTGGCTTGAATTGCGATTATGAAACAGATTACTCCCTGCGACTGGCTGGTGCCGAATCGCGTAGGGTTCACATTAATGAACTCATTAAAGGCACAGGGTCCCGCTCTGCTGAAAGCCTTGATCATTACCACATCCTGGTTTTTGGGGGCGGTTTCAGCTGGGCCGATGACCATGGCGCAGGAGTTATATTCGCATCTAAGATAAAGTTCAATATAGGGAAAGAGGTTGAAAGGTTCATCCAGCAAGGAAAGCTTGTTATCGGGATTTGCAATGGATTTCAGGCACTCGTTAATATGGGGCTTCTTCCTGGGTTTGAGGGAAACCATACTGATCGCCGGGTTGCGCTTGTTCCCAATGACTCGGGAAATTTTATTGATACATGGGTAAATCTCAGAGTAAATCCCAAATCCCCCTGCATTTTCACCCGCGGTGTTTCGTGCATTGAACTTCCAGTAAGGCACGGAGAGGGGAAATTCTATGCCCCAGCCAAAGACCTGGAGCGCCTGTTTGACAGCAACCAGGTTGTACTTCAGTACGCAGATGAGAATGGAAATGAAGCTGGTGGCAAATGGCCTGCCAATCCTAATGGCTCTCTCGGCGATATTGCCGGTATTTGTGATTCAACCGGTCGGATCTTCGGCCTTATGCCTCACCCGGAAGCTTTCCACCATTTCACCAATCATCCCGACTGGGTCAGGAAAAGGGAGGAGCTCGCTCATCGCGGAAAGAAAATTGAAAAAAAGGAAGGGGAAGGAATAAAGATTTTCAGAAATGCGGTCGAATATGTTAGGGAAAAGTTCAATCTGGATCCACCCAATTAACTTAAAACCGTAGGAGCATGTCAGAAAACTGGATTCATCGGAGGCTATTGGAAAATGCATATCCAGCTGTTCGCAGCGGGACGAAATCCTGAGGAGTGGGGTGTACTTAGAAGTACACCGCAACGAAGAAGGGTAAGGATAACGCAGCCCTTCGGCTATGCTCAGGGCCATGAGCCTGTCGAATGGCAGATGGACGTTTTCAGACAGCCTCCTAGAAGGGGAGTGTCAGGGAATAGGCATAGGGGCCCCGCTGAATAACAAGGTTGATTGAAGGGAGATTGAAATACTCGCTGATAGCCTTCTTGAATTCATCGAGATTGGAAACAAGCATATTATTGACCTTGAGAATCAGGTCACCTGGTTTAACTCCGATCTTGCCTGCTTCCGACCCCCGTCTTACCTCCTTTACAACGACCTTGCTCTTTGACCCATAGCCTCCGCCGGTTCTTTTACTTAGCTTGCCCACTTTGATCCCTAGACGCCTGTAAACGAGGTTAAGAGCCAAACTTGGCGGGAAGGTTGAGGGTTGCAGCACTACGCCATTGAATTTGCCGCCCCGGAACACTTTCATCTCCAGCCGATCCTCAGGCGTGAACTCAGCGAGTGCGTCTCGATAATCACCAGGACCCTTGACAGGGATCCCTCCCACGCTCACGATAATGTCTCCTCTCTTCAGCCCGGCCTTGGCTCCCGTGCTTCCGCTCATCACGTCATTTACAAGAACACCTCCGCGGCCAGACGGAAGCCCAAAATGAGATCTTAAAGCATCGGTCAGCTCTTGAATTTCAATCCCAAGCCAAATGGGCCTCACCTTGCCTGCGCGTAGCAACTCTTTAACAATGCGCTTTGCCTTGTTGATGGGGATTGCAAAACCTATCCCCTGTGCTTTCTGATAGATCGCAGTGTTGATCCCTATAAGTTCTCCATCAATGTTGAGTAAGGGGCCGCCGCTGTTCCCCGGGTTGATGGAGGCATCTGTTTGTATGAGATGCCGGTAAATCCGCTCCTCGCTCCGCACTGATCTCTCCACTGCACTCACCACTCCGGTTGTTACCGTATGAGAGAGACCAAATGGGTTTCCTATGGCTATGACAGTTTCCCCAATCATCAGGTCATCTGAGTTTCCCATCTTGATCTCGGGGAGTTTGTTCCTTGCACTAATCTGGAGCACAGCCAGATCAGAGCGCGGATCCGCACCAATAAGTTTCGCTTGATATTCCTGTTTTTCGGAGGTAATTACCTTTATCTCCGAGGCCCTGGCAATAACATGCTGGTTAGTAAGGATATAGCCTTTTGTTCCATCAATAATTACACCGGATCCAAGACTCGAGCGTGTATATTCCCTGGAGAAAAGATCCGGGAAAAAGTCTTTAAAAAAATCATCTCCTGAAAAAGGAAGAAAAGGGCTTATGCGCTCGCGAACTGTTGTGCTAATGTTCACCACGGCAGGTCTGGATTTTTCAACAGCAATAACAACCGGGCTTCGCCGTAATGAGGCGTGAGCTATACCAAGGTGCAGAGCAAGGAAAAGGCAGAGAAGCACAACAAGCTTATTACTTAAATATTTTCTCCACAAATGCATCCCGTTCATCACCTTCCTCATTAGTTATTGTCCAGGAACTCCTCAATAATGGCTTGTATTTCTTTGGTCTTCCCTCCATAAAAATGATCAGCACCCCCGATAACACGGAACATGGCTTCAGGGTTCCACTTGGGCAACATTTCGGCAATTTTCCTGTAGCCCCCTATTTCATCCGCACTACCCGAGATTACGAGTTTAATCTTAGAACTGTACTTCAAAAAATCAAAATCAATGAAATTAACGGGGGGCGAAACCATAATCAGACGTTTCGCTTCCTCGAACCTATCCAGGCCCAGAGCATTGACCCAAGCCCCAAAAGAATAACCAGCCAGATCAATCTCTTTCTTCCCCAGGCTTGCCAAGTAAACCAGGGCGGCCTTTACATCGTCCTGTTCCCCGATTCCATTTTCATAACTACCTTCGCTGTTTCCAACGCCTCTAAAATTGAATCTAAGGGCACTATACCCGGCATTTGTGTATGCCTGAACAATCGCCTCTACAACATTATTGTGCATGCTGCCACCGTAAAGGGGATGGGGATGGGTTACGACAACTCCTTTGTCTCCTTCAACTTTGTCAAGAAGACCCTCTATTTTCAATCCACCTGAAACAAAGAACACGTTTTCTTCGGCCATATCCTCCCCCCTTTCTAGGATCTAGAAAAAAAGCAAGCTTTAGGGTTCGGGCAAACTCTCAAATAAAGAATTCATATCTCTTCTTAAACCTTCCGGTACCATGGCAAGCTTCTGCTCAGGGATTGTGATGAATTCTCCTGTACCCCTTACCAGAAGATTTCTATTTTCATCCACAATGTCAGCTTTCGCGAAAATCTTTGGAGGGGCAGAATCATCTGAAATCCTGCCCCTGACAGTCAGTTTCTTTCCTATTTCCACAGGCCTGATGTATTTAACATCCATTTTCCGAGTTACGAAGAATACCCTTTTAAAAAAAATAATTGTCCATGACATGGTTTCATCAAGTAAGGTAGAGAGGATGCCCCCATGCACCAGGTTTTCCCAGCCCTCGTAATCTCTACCCAGGGTAATGTCAGTACAGATTTCGTCACGGTCTCGGTAAAAATAAAGGTTCAAACCTTTTGGGTTTTCACTACCGCAGGCAAAACAGTGATGTCCCTCAAGCTTTGGCAGGTCTATCTTTTCTTTCATGATTCAATAATTCCTTTTCTAACATTCCAGCTCTTTTCCACAGCCATCATGCATCATGATTTGCTTTGTGCAAGCAGAGTATACCAGATGCACTCATGCTCCCATTCCCGTACCAGAGACAGTCCATGTTTTTCAAGTTTTTCCTTTATTTCGCCTGCCTGGCTTCTCATAAGCCCTGAGGTAATAAAAAAGCCCTTCCTCTTTGAAGGGCTTTTTAAGATAAATTCGGCGGCGTCCTACTCTCCCACACGGTCCCCCGTGCAGTACCATCGGCGCTGAGGAGCTTAACTTCCGTGTTCGGAATGGGAACGGGTGTTTCCTCCTCGCTATTGCCGCCGAAAACCTTGCTGCTTTGAGTTTAAAATATGAAGGCTCAAAGCAATCATAAAATAGAATACGGGAAGCACAAAGAGCACAATTAGAATGGCAAAATTATGGCCAAGCCTCACGACCTATTAGTACCAGTTAGCTAAATGTGTTACCACACTTACACACCTGGCCTATCAACCTCGTAGTCTCCAAGGGGTCTTTAGTCCCGCACCTATCTCTTACTACCTTACGTATATAATTAACATTCCCCCTTAATATAACAGGGCGCTAATTAATCAAAAATAAGATAATAAAAGATAGGTGCGGGAAGGGATACCTAATCTTGAGGTTGGCTTCCCGCTTAGATGCTTTCAGCGGTTATCCATTCCGGACATAGCTACCCAGCTGTGCCGCTGGCGCGACAACTGGAACACCAGAGGTCCGTCCATCCCGGTCCTCTCGTACTGGGGAAAGATCCTCTCAAGTATCCTGCGCCCACGAAAGATAGGGACCGAACTGTCTCACGACGTTCTAAACCCAGCTCACGTACCGCTTTAATTGGCGAACAGCCAAACCCTTGGGACCTGCTCCAGCCCCAG
>JAFDEF010000088.1 GCA_019310485.1 Deltaproteobacteria bacterium
ATGCTCGCTGGGAGAGTACCCAGCTCCACTGCCAGGTCCAGGCAGGTACTTGTCCAATGCCTTGTTCAATCCAAGGCCCACCGCAAATTCACCCAAAAGCCCAAGACCGGCGTGCGATGTGATCAGGTCTTTTGTTATTTCCAGCTTGAAAGGAAGTATGGTTTGTCTTATCATTTAATTCTCACCTCGTTGGTTCAGTTTGTCTTGTTTCAATACAACACTTATCTAACTGATCCAACGAGGTTTTTCAACTTATTTCAACCCCAAAACCCCGTCAATGGCGGGCTTTGGCACCTTACTCCTTCCTTGACTGGAGAATCTATTATGATTACATTAAAATGATTGTATTTATAGATCAATAATCATGAGGAAAGCTGTGCGACCATGCCCGGGAAAGATTACTATAAAATCCTCGGCGTTTCCAAGTCAGCCTCTGCTGATGAAATAAAAAAAGCTTACCGCAAGCTTGCCCTTAGATACCATCCTGACAGAAACAAGGGGGATAAGGAGGCTGAAGCCAGGTTTAAAGAGATAAGCGAAGCATACGCAGTCTTGAGTGATCCTGAAAAGAGAAGGCAATATGACCAATTCGGCGCTGAAGGCTTTGGGAGGCGATTTAGTCAGGAGGATATCTTTCGCGACTTTGACATCGGGAGCATCTTCAGAGAGTTCGGATTTGGTGGTGCAAGTCGCACTGAGAGCATTTTTAGCCAGTTCTTTGGCGGGGGCAGGCATTCAAAGTTTATGGGCAGGGGCTCGCCATTCGGCTACGGCAGATCCTTTGACGGCTACCGCGCCCATGCAAGGCCTGTAAAAGGCGCAGATCTCGTATATGAATTATCTCTGACACTGGAAGAGGCTGCCACAAGTACCAACAAGTTGATATCTTACAGAGTTAATGGCAGCCAGCAGACGGTTTCGGTCAAAATTCCTGCTGGAATCACTACGGGGAAAAAACTGCGGCTCAAGGGTAAGGGACAACCTAGCCCCTCTGGTGGGCCAAACGGAGATCTTTATGTCCAGATCAAGGTGCTGGATCATCCCCTTTTCAAAAGAGAGGGCGATGACCTTTACCTTACTAGGGAAATCAAGTTTTCGGAAGCTATTTCAGGAACCGAAATAGAGGTTCCCACGATTTATAATAAGACACTGCGCCTCAAGATCCCGCCAGGAACCCAGAGCAATGCGAAGTTCAGGTTAAAAGGTTACGGAATGCCCCGCATGGGCGCAAGTGGACGTGGAGATGCTTATGTGCAGGTGATCATAGCAGTTCCCAAGAAATTGACCAAAAAGCAAAAAGCTCTGGTAAAAGAAATGGCCGAAGCAGGACTCTAAATGAAAGCGCTAGCAGTTTTCTCTGGCGGCCTGGATAGCATGCTGGCTGTGGAATTGATTAAGGCCCAGGGCATTGATGTCCTGGGCCTCTTCTTTGAAACGCCATTTTTCTCATCAGCAAAGGCAAGAAAATCCGCTGAGCTGTTATGCATGCAGCTAAAAGTGATAGACATTACTGATTTGCACCTAGAGGTGGTCAAAAACCCAAAGCATGGGTACGGCGGGAACATGAACCCTTGTATAGATTGCCACATTCTAATGATTAAGGAAGCAGGTGCCAGGCTAGGAGAAGAGAATGCTTCTTTTATCATTACAGGCGAGGTTCTCGGCCAAAGACCAATGTCACAGAACAGGAAGGCGCTCCGAGCAATCGCTAAAGAAAGCGGTTACCCGGCCCTCGTTCTACGCCCCTTATCTGCCAAGCTTCTTCCCATGACAACCCCTGAGTCTAAGGGCTGGGTGAGAAGAGAGGAGCTGATGGGACTCTCAGGCCGGGGCCGAAAGCCCCAAATGGAGCTGGCCAAGCGCTTCGGGATCAAAGACTATCCTTCCCCTGCAGGTGGTTGCCTACTCACTGACCCTGTGTTCTCAAGACGCTTGAAAGATCTGCTTTCCTCCGACCCTCATCCCGAACGAAGAGAAATCGAACTCTTAAGAGTCGGGCGGCATTTCCGTTTGAACTCTACCACAAAACTGGTAATTGGGAGAAATAAAAGAGAAAACGATGCCATTCTTTCTTTCTCAACATCCAATGACCTTGTGCTAAAAACCGTTTCAATTCCCGGCCCTACAGCACTGGTGTCGGGAGATGCCTCACCTGATGCGGAAAAACTGGCCCTCGATGTTACAGCCTCTTACAGTGACGCAAAGGTTGGTGAGATAGCTCAAATAAAATCAAGCAAACAGGATATTGAGAAGGTTTTTGAAGTGAAGGTTGCGGACAAGAATCAATTCAAGCCTCTTATGATTCAATAAAAGGAAAGTAAATAAGCGGGCCTTCATCTTGGCCGGAAGTATTTTGAGGACTTGCCGGACTCAGCTCTGGCAAGAAACTTACCTCTGACGCAGAGATTGGCCAAAGGGGCGTTTTGCAAAGCTTCCCTTTTACCGCCTTAGAAGCCTCTTGAGGAAAGGCTTTCTTCTTATTTCTGCGATCTTTTCCCTGTTCTTCTTTATCTTTTCCTCATGATCCGCGATTCTTACCTCAATCTCATGGTGTTTCTTGTCGAGTTCTTCCACCTCCACATTAAGCTCCATGAGTTTTATTTTTTCCTGTCTGCTCAAGTCATCCTTTAACACTGCGTTTATTTGTTTTGAGACCTTCTCTCTTTCCCTGTCCAGGGTCTGCAGTGCCTTGTTCTGTAATTGGATGTAGGCCCTGGCAGAATCAATTTCCTTTTGGAGGGGTCCCTCTTTTTCCATGGTTATAAATAAATAACCAAAAAGACCAACTGCGATCAGGAGCAAAATGCCCAGAACTTTGGTACTTACGGAGATTACGGTTGAAGCCAGCCCCTTTGCCTCAACTATTCCTTTGTTGAAGCCAAGTCTCGCAAAAATCTTCGCTGAGGCCGGAAGCTCACCTTCGACTTTGGAAGCGATGTTCCTGATCGCAACAGTAATAGCATTGACGATTTCTTCAAGTTCCTGCCCCAGTTCCCCGCGCGTGCATTTTATAAGAGTCTTATCATCAGGGTCTTTCAGTTCTTGCGCGCGTTCCTCCAGCCGTCTCAGGATCTCGTCGGTTTCGACATCCTCGGCAAATTTTCCGGGAAACCTTTTCTTGAGTTCCATGATCTCGCGGTTGAGATCCTCAAGCCGGGAGCCAATCGTCTCGCCTATCTTCCTCAGGAACATCGCCTCGCACAGGTAATCACTGCCCATGCTCAACATGAGAGCCGCATCCCTGATTTCATGGAGTGCACTTGGACCATCTTTAGTCCCAGGGTCAGTATCAGCCAATGTTCTCCTCCACCGCTTTCTCCGTTCCATTGCAGTAGCATCTCAGTTGCCAAAGCTATTTACATCCCCATTACCTCTTATGTTATATATCACATACATCCTTTAACGTCACCCCTTTAAAATGTTATGGATTCATCCCCCGGCTTCAGGCACCTTCCATAATCTAACAACTGTCCCTTGAGAAATCCGGGCTATACAAGCTCATTCCTTGACGGTGCATGACGACTCCTGTATTAATAATCATGAAGTGCTTTCGGGATGAATGGCTCGCAGGAGGCTCAAAATGCATTTTCCCGTATCCGGAGTCGATGTTTCCCCTATCATACCATTGGTAGTTGCGTTTGGCGTTTCCTTTTTTACCTCCATGGGTGGCGTATCAGGCGCTTTCTTACTGCTCCCATTTCAGGTGAGCGTGCTTCACTTTACCAGCCCAGCGGTCAGTCCGACCAATCTTGTGTATAACATTGTCGGGATCCCGGGAGGTGTCTACCGGTACATCCGGGAAGGGAGAATGGCCTGGCCTCTCGCAGGTGTCATTATCGCGGGAACACTGCCCGGAGTATTTATCGGCGCGATCTTCAGGGTCAAATATCTCCCGGACCCGAAACATTTCAAGTTTTTTGTTGGTTGTGTCCTTCTCTACATCGGGGCAAGACTGCTCTACGACCTGACCGCCAGGGCCCGCGCTCGAAAGGCGAAGGCCACAGAACTGGAAAAGAAATTTAAAGAAAGGGCCGGCAAAAGGCAGGATGGGGATAAATCCAGAGGCCACGGGATGATCAGGACAGTCAAGTTTTCTCTAACAAACTACACCTTTGAATTCTACGGTGAAAACTTTTCCTTTAACAGCCTGTTGCTCTTTCTGCTCACCTCTGCCGTGGGAATTATCAGCGGGACCTACGGGATCGGCGGGGGATCCATCATCGCGCCTTTCCTCATTGCCATCTTTGGGCTTCCGGTCTATGCAATTGCCGGGGCAGCGCTCCTGAGCACGTTCCTGACTTCCATTGTTGGGGTCCTTTTTTACACCTTGATAGCCCCCGTGTATGCCTATACCGGCCTGGCAATTGCACCTGACTGGAAGCTTGGCATCCTCTTCGGAATAGGCGGGCTTTTGGGTATGTATTGTGGGGCAAGGGTCCAGAAGTATTTTCCGGCCGGGGTTATCAAGTTGATCATCGGAGTGGTGATCCTATTCCTCGCCATAAAATACATCATCAATATATTTTAATGCCTAACTGATTCACAGTTTAGAAGCATAAATGGTCAAGTCTCACTCCTGGCCATCATGAATGCCGGTATAGAAATGATTTCCATCAAAACCACAAAGATAATCAGATAACTAATGGAAAAATCGTACAAGAATCCCATGAGCGTACTTCCCAGAAACCATGCCCCCCCATAGATAGTATTAAAGACACCATAGGCGAATCCCCTCCGTTCGATCTGAATTAAATCAGCAATTGCGGCGCGCATGATGGTCTCATGAATTCCCATCACAGCGCCCCAGAACATCATGCTTATCAGAGCAAGACTGTAACTGTAAGAGAATGCAAGGAACGGAATGGGAAAAGTAAGTACAGGGATGATTATGAGCGATATCAATCCAATTTTATCATAAGTCTTGCCGATGAGGAGGGCGATAAATGCATCTACGCC
>JAFDEF010000058.1 GCA_019310485.1 Deltaproteobacteria bacterium
GGAGTGTGTACGTTCTGTCCCCGTTTTCAGCAATCTCTTAATGGCAAATCAGTCTTGCTGGGTGGGGTATTTTGAAGTGGCCACAGGTGGGGTATTTTGGGAGGCCATCAGGGGACGATGTAAGTCACTCCTCCGGTTTGTACCGGATTCAGCGCCCAGAAAAAGGTGGCAAGCAAGGCTACAAAGTAAGAGCTTCGAGCATATTTTTTTCTTAAAGAGGGCAGGTTGAGAGTGTCGAAGAGAAAAAGAAACAGAAAAAGGGACGAAAGAATATGAATGCATATATTTGTGAGATGATAGGCAAAAACATTAAGGCCGGAAAAATAGTAATTGAGAGCAAACGAGAGACACGCCACAGGTCTATACACCCTGCCGGAGGCGCCGGGATCCGAAAATAGACTCCCTTTGAGACCATGAAAGGTTAAGCTTTCCAGGTGCAGACCTGGGTTTTTGACAATGTTGGTAAAATCATCCAGATGCCATGAACAGTGAAGGGAGTTCGAATAAATGATAAGAATAATTAAGGATAGAGAAATAGTAACAAAAAGGATTTTTTGTCTGTGCCCAACAGTTGTCTCACAGGATGAGTTCGGCATCCCAGTGTTATTCCCGTATCCTATTTAAAAGAATTAATCCACATTTTGAATCTTATTGCACATCTTTAGCTCATGATTCAGGTTACTGTGGGGAAATACATGCTTTCGACAAATGAAGCAATGGAAAAGAAATTTTTGATTTTATCAGCATATAAAAAAGAAGTGAACCGGCGAAAACCCAGTTCACTTCTCTTTCGCTCTTTAGCATCCTTTAGTTATGGGTGAGTATTCCTCCGGGACCGCTTAGTGTGTAAGTCTTGTCGCCGCTGCTGTGAGCTGCTGTCATGACATAAGTGTTTGCGGTCGCAGTAACGATGTCAAGCCCAACTTTGTCTGAGAGATACAGACCGTAGGTGGCACCTTGGATGTCTGCAACTCCAGTGGCGTAAGTGGCATTATCCACATAGTAGGCTTCCTGAGCAGTTGCCGCATTTCTCAAGTCAGACTCCGCTGCGGCGTTATAAGACCTTTTCCTGTAAGCTGCGAACTGAGGGATAGCGATCGCTGCAAGGATTCCGATAATTGCAATAACGATCATAAGCTCAATGAGTGTAAAACCTGATTCTTTCTTTTTTGTAAACTTGGTAAGCATTTTTTCCTCCTTAAAAGTTTAAGTTTTTCTAAAAAAGTAAATATTGATCATGAATAATACCTGACCTTGAAACCTAAAACCTTTCACCCCCTTTCTTAATTCTTGGAACTATTTACGGTTGAGTCGCTAAACGATTCCCCTTCTGCCTGATGTTTACATTCAATTCCCGTGCCACAAATCTAATTCAAGAAAATTTTCAAGAAAATGCTTTATTATTGGAGGCTTATCGCCAGCAAATCCTGGCCCGGCCTCTTGCCGAAACCGGTATGGCAAGAATCAGCAGCCGGGAGATGACAAAATTTGTCATACGTGGCGCAATTTTCGTCATTCTTTAATAACAGCTCATCAAAAAGGAGGAAAGGCATATTTCTGGGGAGATTAATCCGGCAGGCTTTGGAGGCCGAGTTTTTCAAGCCTGTATCTAAAGGATCTCATGCTGATCCCTAGAAGGTCAGCAGCCCTTTGCCTTGAGCCATGGGCTATTTCAAGACTTTTCAGAATATAATCTTTTTCAATATCAGCCAGAACCTCATCAAGGCTTATGCCCCTGGAAGTAAGGTCTCTTTGCCTTCTGTCCTGGCGGATGCGTTCTCGTTGAAAATTCGAAAGAGTAAGGCTTTCCGGCAATACTATGTTTGAAGTCTCAAGGGCCACACTTCGTTCAATTATGTTCTCAAGCTCCCTGACGTTCCCCGGAAAGGAATACTGGCTAAGAATGTCCATTGCATACGCTGAAATCTTTCTTACATCTTTTCCATGCTCGCGCGAAAATTTCTCCAGGAAATGCTGCGCCAGCAGCGGCAGGTCCCCGATTCTCTCTCTCAATGGCGGCATAGAAATATGGATAACATTCAGCCGAAAGTAAAGGTCTTCCCTGAATTTTTGCTTGATAACCTCGCTTTCCAAGTCTTTGTTTGTGGCAGAAATGAACCTCACATCTACACTTTTCTCCTCTGTATCACCGACTGCGGTAAAAGTGCGCTCTTGAATAACCCTTAGAAGTTTCACCTGAATGGCTGGAGAGAGCTCTCCAATCTCGTCAAAAAAAACAGTCCCACCGTCTGCTACATCAAACAGTCCGTCCTTGTCCGTGGTGGCTCCCGTGAACGCCCCTTTCTTGTATCCAAACAATTCACTCTCAATTAGATTCTCAGGTATGCCAGCACAATTTATCACTACAAAAGGTTTGTCTTTCCGTGGGCTTTGCCTGTGAATCGCCTTTGCTACCAATTCCTTACCGGTTCCGCTCTCGCCGGAAATCAAGACATTAGACTTTGTAGGGGCAACCCTATCTATCAGGTCGTAGACCTTTTTCATTTGTGGGCTATCGCCCACAAGGAAGCCCAGGTGCGTTTCTATGCTGGAGGCGCCTTCCGCCCGCCGGGCGACCTTCTTTTCAGCCTCCAGTGCATCCCGGACAATTTTCTTGAACTCATTAACCTTAAAAGGCTTGGGGATATAGTCGTAAGCGCCCTCCTTCATTGCCTCTACAGCTGTCTCAGCCGTAGCAAAAGCCGATATCATTATTACAATCGAGTCAGGACTTATTTCTTTCGCCCTCTTAAGTACATCAATACCATTGATATCCTTCATCTTGATGTCGGTAATGAGGAGGTCAAAGTGTTCCTGGTCAAGCATCCGGCATGCTTCTTCCCCGCTTCCGGCAAGAAAAACCTGGTAACCTTCCTTTGACAGCAGAATTTCCAAAAACTCCCTCATGCTTCTCTCATCATCGACAACCAAAATCTTGTGCTGATTTTTCCCGGTCAATTTACCCCTCCCGGCACGTTCTTCAAATTGTCGGCGCAACACTCGATTTGCAGGCCCCGTATTACCGCTGCTTTGCTTAAGTAAGAATACCCTAATGAGTCATTGCAGGGAAGAAGTTTTTGTAAAGTTTTTCCGGTATGAAAAAGTGACTTTTGTCAGGCAAATGAAGATAGCAACCTCCATGCCTATTTAACAGCCAGGAGGTTTATCATGGGGTTGGGTCGCTCGTTTTCTCTTCCTGTTTTGCCTGTTCTTTTTTCTTCTCTTTGGGGCCGGTCCAGCGTGAGGCTGAAGCTTCCGGCTTGCTTTTCCTTTTGGCCCTTTTTTTCTTGATAGTTTCTTCTTTAGGCAAGAGCTGAACTATGGAAACAGGAGCCCCGTCCCCTTTTCTTGTTCCCTTTTTTACGATTCGCAGGTACCCACCCTGCCGGTCTATATAACGTTCTTTCAGCTCCTCAAATAGTTTGTGGGCTACTCCTTTTTCCCTTATATAGGCCAGCGCCTGGCGCCTGTCGCTCAATTCCCCCCGCTTGGCCAGGGTGACCATTTTCTCTGCAATTGGTTTCAGTTCTTTTGCCTTGGCATCCGTGGTCTCAATCTGCTCATATTTGAAAAGCGAAGTCACCAGATTCCTCAACGTGGCATGGCGATGACTTGAAGTGCGGCTCAGATTTCTTCCACTCTTTCGATGTCTCATTTATCTTGTTCCCCTTTGCCAGCTTCCTCAGCCTGCTCCTGTTTTTTCTTGGGCAGAGGGAAATTTTCCAGTTTCATTCCCAGCGAAAGCCCCATTTCTTCCAATATTCCCTTAATTTCATTCAAAGATTTTCTGCCGAAATTCTTCGTTTTTAGCATCTCGGCTTCCGTCTTCTGCACAAGCTCGCCGATAAGCTCAATATTGGCATTTTTCAGGCAATTTGCCGAACGCACGGACAGTTCCAACTCTGATACAGGCCGGAAAAGATTTTGATTTATTTTTTCTTCTTCCTCTTCCTCTTCTGCTTCCACCGGCTCAGGCTCTTCTTCAAAATTGATGAAAGGCGTCATTTGCTCCTTAAGAATCTTGGCCGCGTAAGCTATTGCATCTTCAGGTAAAACGCTGCCATCAGTCCAGACTTCAAGGGTGAGTTTGTCAAAGTCGGTAATCTGCCCGACCCTGGCATTGGTGACAACGTAATTTACCTTTTGTATGGGCGAGAAAATTGCATCAATGGGAATTATACCTATGTCCTTTTCATCACTCTTATTTGTTTCGGCAGGCACATAGCCCTTTCCCATCTTAACCAACATTTCCATATTCAATTTTGCTTCCTTGTTCAATGTGGCTATGTGCTTCTCAGGATTCAGCACTTCAACCAGTCCGTCCGTCTCAATATCACCCGCCTTTACTACGCCTTCCCCCTGCCGGGAAATGTGAACCACGGCTTCTTCAACGTCCTTGAGCTTCAGCTTCACCTCTTTGAGGTTCAGAATAATGTCGGTAACGTCCTCCACAACCCCCGGGATAGTTGAGAACTCGTGAACAACATTCTCCATCTTAACGGAAACAATGGCCGCCCCTTGCAACGAGGACAGTAATATTCGCCGCAACGCGTTGCCAATAGTAATCCCAAAGCCCCTTTCGAGGGGCTCACACACAAATTTCCCGTAGAAATTTGTGTGTGTCTCCTCATCAACCACAATCCCTTTGGGTTTGATTAATTCTCGCCAGTTTCTTGCTTTTAAGTCTGTCAAGAATGTCCCTCCCTTATTTTAAATGAAACTCTCTGCAGCAGGCTGCAGGGAATCGTGCACACCCCAACTCTTTGCCTTTCGCAGAAATTGCCATGCCGACGATCCCTGCTTACTCTTAGTCCCTGGCGGAACTTCCCTGCCAGGAGCCTCTCGGAGAACCCGGGTTTCCGGAAACTGTTGGAAGAGGCTCAAATCTTAGGCAAAAACAACTCATTTTGAATAGAGTTCCACAATCAACTGTTCCTGGATGGGCATAGTCAGCTCTTCCCTCGTGGGGAGAGCTTTTAAGGTCCCCCGGAAGTTTTCCTTGTCTACCTCCACCCAGCTCGGAATCCCTCTTCTCACCACCGTTTCCATGGCTTCCAAGATAACAGGCAGTTTCCGGCTTCCTTCTCTCACTTCCACTACGTCTCCCACCTTGACCTGAAAAGAAGGCATATTGACTTTTCTTTTGTTTACCAGGAAATGGCTGTGCCTTACAAGTTGCCTTGCCTGAGTCCGTGAAGAGGCAAATCCCATCCTGTACACCATGTTGTCCAACCTGCATTCAAGCAGCATAAGAAGGTTGGTTCCCGTAATTCCTTTTTGCTTTTCAGCTCTTTCATAGTACCGCCTGAACTGCCTCTCCAGGACGCCATAGATTCTCTTTACTTTTTGTTTTTCCCTTAATTGCAACTGATAATCAGAGTATTTCCCGCCGCGTCTCTGACCATGCTGCCCGGGTGGATACGGGCGCCTCTCGAATGCACACTTATCCCCATAGCAGCGATCCCCCTTGAGAAACAACTTAAGGTTCTCCCTGCGGCACAACCTACATGAAGCATCGGTATATCTTGCCAAACAACTTCCTCCTGTTTCCTGTCCCCTTCCTTTTAAGCGTATCGCCCCTAGGGCCTTTAGAACATGGCAGGACGAGGGACGCTTTTACACTCTCCGCCTCTTCGGAGGACGGCAACCATTATGTGGAATAGGGGTCACATCTCTTATGACACTTACGGTAAAGCCCTCTACCTGTAAGGCACGTATTGCCGCCTCTCTACCGACTCCGGGGCCCTTGACTCTTACCTCGGCAGTTTTCATACCTTGCTCCATGGCCTGCCTCAGGGCATCGCGTGCAGCCAACTGAGCAGCAAACGGTGTACTCTTTCTGGAGCCCTTAAATCCCTGTCTTCCGGCACTCGACGAGGCGATCACATTTCCCTCAGGATCTGTAACAGTGACAATAGTGTTGTTGAACGTTGACTGAATGTGAATAATCCCTGCCGGAACATTCCTTTTCTCTTTCTTGGCCCGACTTCCTTTTCTTGCCTTCTTTACCATTTGCTTTCCTTAAAATGCTATTTTTTCCTTTTCCCCATTACAGCCCTGCGAGGCCCCTTCCTGGTTCTGGCATTGGTACTTGTTCTTTGCCCCCTTACAGGCAGGCCCTTTCGGTGCCTTAACCCGCGATAGGCGCCCAAATCCATCAAGCGCTTAATGTTCATGGAGACCTCTCTTCTGAGATCCCCCTCGACCTTGCACTTTTCGTCAATAATCTTTCTTATGCTCGTTATCTCCCCTTCGGTCAAATCATCAGACTTAGTATCCCAGTCCACACCAGCCTCAGTCAGAATCTTCTGAGCAGTGCTCCTGCCTATTCCATAGATATAGGTCAGGGCGATTTCAATTCTTTTACCTCTCGGCAAATCAACACCGGCTATTCTAGCCAAGACAAAACCCCCTTCTCTCAACTCCTTTTAGGAAATTATCTCTGTGAGTGCAAGCCTCTCTCAATCCCTATCCCTGCCTCTGCTTATGACGCGGATTAACGCAGATGACCCGGACCGTTCCTTTTCGCTTAATGATCTTGCACTTGTTACATATTCTTTTGACCGATGCTCTAACTTTCATGGTTCAGTTACCTGTCTCTCACGCAGGGAAAAGCTCTACTTCCCCCTGTATGTTATTCTACCCCTGCTCAGATCATATGGCGAAAGCTCAACTGAAACCCTGTCTCCTGGAAGTATCTTTATGAAGTGCATCCTCATCTTGCCCGAAATATGAGCCAGCACCCGATGGCCATTATCAAGTTCCACCCTGAACATTGCATTGGGCAGGGTTTCTACAACCGTCCCTTCAACGGTTATGGCATCTTCCTTAGGCACGGCAAGCGCTTCTCCATAAAAACAAGGCGTTCTTTATCTTCAAATGCATCCTACCTCACCTTGGCAAATCCCTTTTTCATAAACCCCTCATAGTGCCTTGTAAGCATATGCGATTCTATCTGGTTGGACGTATCCATTGCTACACCCACAACTATCAACAGTGCCGTACCACCAAAGTAGAACGGCACGTTAAGGCGGTAAATTAGAAACTGGGGCAGCACGCACACGGCTGATACGTAAATGGCTCCCGTAAAAGTAATTCTTGTGAGTACCCTGTCAATGTATTCTGCCGTATTTTTCCCGGGTCTAATTCCCGGAATAAACCCTCCGTATTTTTTCATGTTATCTGCAACGTCCACAGGATTAAAATGCACGGCTGTATAAAAGTAGCAAAAAAACACTATAAAAATCACGTATATGAGAACGTAGAAGATATGCCCCGGCGCAAGAACGTTAACAACTGTTTGCAGCCACGGTATCTGCTTAACGTTTAAGAAATTGGCAATCGTGGCAGGAAACATGATTATGGAGGATGCAAAAATAGGCGGTATAACGCCCGCAGTATTGACCTTGAGTGGTATATGGGTGCTCTGTCCCCCATACATTTTGCGGCCAACAACCCTTTTCGCGTATTGAACGGGAATCCTCCGCTGCCCGCTCTCTATAAAGACGATGAATGCCACCACAGCTATCATCAAAGCAACAATCAGGGCCATGAAAAAGGGAGTCAGCTCCCCTGTCCCTATCAACCGTACAGTGTTAGCCACAGCCACCGGGAAACGAGCCACAATACCGGCAAAAATTATTAGCGATATACCATTACCAATGCCTCTCTCTGTAATTTGCTCCCCAAGCCACATCAGAAATGCGGTACCGGCAGTAAGGGTAATCACGGTAAGGACCCTGAAGCCCCATCCTCCGATGGGCACTACCATTGCGCCCCCCGGTCCGCTCATTCTTTCCAGCCCTATGGCAATCCCGAAGCCCTGAATCATGCTCAACAGGACCGTCCCGTAACGTGTATACTGAGTAATTTTCTTCCGGCCCTGTTCCCCCTCCTTTTTCAGCTTCTCCAAATAGGGGACCACCACGGCGAGCAGCTCGAGGATAATTGAGGCGCTAATGTAGGGCATAATGCCCAGGGCCATAACCGACATTCTCTTGAGGGCACCTCCGGAAAACATGTCGAAAAGCCCGAAAAGAGTACCCTGCCTGGCGCTGAAAAAAGCGGCCAGTGCCGCCCCATTTATTCCCGGAGTGGGTATGTGGCAGCCAAGCCGGTATACTACCAGCATGAGCAATGTAAAGATGATCCTCTTCTTGAGCTCGGGAATCTTTGTTATGTTTTGAAAACCGCCAATCATTGAATTTGGCTGCTCCCCTGTTTTGTTCCTTTCTTGTTGGTACTGGGGGAAAACTCAGGCTATACTATCTCGACTTTACCCCCCGCAGCTTCAATCTTCTCCTGGGCGCTTTTGCTGGCCTTGCTCACCTTCAGCACCAGTGGAATTGAAATGGCGCCTTGGCCAAGAAGCTTCACCCCGTCTTGGTCTTTTTTCACGAGGCCTGCCTTTTTTAGTGCCTCTATATCCAAGGTGGTGTTGGGTTCAAATCTGCCGAGGTCCTTTATATTAATGAGGGAATAGCTCTTCTTCCATATGTTGGTAAATCCCCGTTTTGGAAGTCTTCGCTGAAGCGGCATCTGGCCTCCCTCAAAACCCGGCGGCACATTACCCCCGGAGCGTGATTTCTGTCCTTTGTGTCCCCGGCACGAAGTTTTTCCGTGTCCCGAACCAGGACCACGTCCCACTCTTTTCCTTTTCTTCTTTGAACCCTTTGAGGGTGAAAGATCATGAATTCTCATTTTCTAAGTCCTTTGAAGACTAGCCATCCCACAAAAGCCCGGACTTTCCTGTTCCAAGGGAAAGGCTCAGCACTAGACATCTATCTTCACCATGAATGAAACGCGTTCAATCATGCCTCTTATCGCTGCAGTGTTCTTAAGGGTAACCGTCTTGTTAAGCCTGGTTAAACCCAGGCCCTTCAGTGTCTGGCGTATTTTTTTCTTCCTGCCGATTCCGCTTTTCACTAAAGTAACTTTTATAGTATCAACCATCGTTTCTGTGTCCCTGAATCACCCCGTCCTGAAAGTTTCTTTTTGTCCGGGAAATTTCCGCTTCTCTATGGATCTATGTGTCTCAAGCCTCAGGTGGTTTCTCACTCTGTCACAAGATGCTTTACTGCTTCACTTCCTCGAGGCTTTTTCCCCGCCTGTAGGCTATCTCTTCAGGGGGGCGCAAAGATCTCAGGCCCCTGAGAGTGGCCCTCACAAGGTTGTGCGGATTGTGAGAGCCCAGACACTTTGTTAGGATATTCTGGACGCCAACCGTCTCAAGTACGGCTCTCACCGCGCCGCCCGCAATGACACCTGTCCCGGGTCCGGCCGGCTTAAGAAGCACGGCTCCTGCACCCCATCGCCCAATAACTTCATGAGGAATAGTATCGTCGGTAATCGGGACAAACTTCATATCTTTCCGCGCCTTTTCAACGCCTTTCCTTATGGCTTCAGGGACTTCGTTTGCTTTTCCTAATCCGCCACCAGCCATTCCCTTTCCATCGCCAACGACAACGAGAGCGCTAAAACTGAAGCGCCGCCCTCCCTTTACAACCTTTGCAACTCGATTGATATGCACCACTTTCTCTATGAGCTGTACTTCTTCCTGTTCACCGACCAATGGAACTCTCCCTCAATGTTTTCAAAAATGGCTTAAAGACAGATGCGCGGGGATCAAAACTCCAGGCCATGCTCTCGCGCAGATTCAGCCAGTGCCTTAACCCGTCCGTGGTACAAAAAGCCGTTTCGATCAAAAACAACCTTTTTAATCCCTTTCTCTACTGCACGCTTTGCTACAAACTCCCCTACAATCTTTGCTCCTTGCGTGTTGCCGGCTTTCCCCTGGACCAGGGGCCTTATCTCTTTTGAAAGTGATGAGGCCTCAGCCAAGGTCTTCCCTTCAATATCGTCAATGATTTGAGCATACGTGTGCCTTGCACTCTTAAAAACACTCAGTCGCGGCCTTTCAGGAGTGCCTCTAACCTTCTTTCTGACGCGCTTCTTTCTTCTCAATCTTGCCTCTGCTCTTGTACTAGCTCCCATAAACCACAGACCCTACCTTATTTTGTGCCAGTCTTACCTGCTTTTCTCCGGACGGTTTCTTCGGCGTACTTAATACCTTTACCCTTGTAAGGTTCAGGCTTCCGAAAGCTGCGTATCTTTGCAGCAGTTTTGCCCAAAAGCTCCTTGTCCGCCCCGCTTAAAGTTATCCTGGTCCTGTCAATCTTTGCATCAATCCCTTCGGGCAGCTCAAACTGCACGGGGTGAGAGTATCCCAGGTGAAAAATCGCCTTTCTTCCCGAGATTTCCCCACGATATCCCACGCCAACAATTTCAAGCGCCCTTTCAAAACCCTGGCTTACACCTGTCACCATATTGGCAATCAAGGCCCTGTACAGACCTCTGAGAGATTTTCCTTTCTTGGACGAATCAGATGCTGAAACCAGGAGTTGATCGTCCTCTGTCTGGATACTGATCTCCGGGTGGATTTTTCGTTGCAAAACACCTCGGGGCCCCTTGACAACAATGGCGTCCTCCTTCACATCCACTTTTACGTCTTTTGGAATTGGAATGGGTTTCTTGCCAATTCGCGACATTACGGCCTCCACTTGTGAAATAGCTCAGGACAAACCCCAGGATTGTTGCCTCCTTCGAGACCGAATACTGCACCCCTCAGCGGATTCAAAGCTACCAGACTGAACACAGAATTTCTCCCCCAATGCCCATTTTTCGTGCCTGTTTATCCGTCATAACACCTTTTGAAGTCGAAATGATGTTAATGCCATAGCCATTCAAAACAGATGGTAATTTATCGCTCGGCGCATAAACCCTGGCACTCGGCTTGCTCACTCTTTTAAGCCCTGTTATTACTGGCTCGCCTTTATCATCATATTTCAAGAAAATCCTAATAAATCCCTGGCGTCGGTCAGGCACTATCTTATAGTTTTTGATGTAACCTTCCGCTCTTAGAATTTTCGCTATGTTTATCTTAAGCTTAGAGCGAGGGATATCCACAGTCTCGTAGGAGGCCATCATTGCGTTCCTAATCCTTGTAAGCATATCAGCTATCGGGTCGCTAATGCTCATTGCATTGCTCCTTCGAATCATTTACCGAGGGTTCAATTCCCTACCAGCTCGACTTGATGACGCCAGGAATTTTTCCCCAGGAAGCCAGCTCGCGAAAACAAATGCGACACACCCCGAATTTCCGCAAGTAGGCCCTGGGTCGTCCGCAAATAGGGCAGCGGTTATACTGCCGAGTGGAAAATTTTTGCTTTCTTTGCGCCTTCGCTATAAGCGACTTTCTTGCCAAGCGAAACCTCCCTCTTAGTTTCTGAAAGGCATCCCCAGGAGTTTCAGCAGAGTGTAGCCTTCCTCGTCCGTTTTAGCACTTGTTACTATCGAAACGTTCAGACCCTTTATTTTATCTATTTTGTCATAGTCAATTTCAGGGAAAATAATTTGTTCTTTTATTCCGACAGTACAATTGCCCCGACCATCGAAGATTTTTCGAGATATTCCCCTAAAGTCCCTGACTCTGGGGAGGCCAACATTAAAAAGTTTATCCAGGAAATCGAACATCTTCTCCCGTCTCAGGGTTACCATGCACCCTATAGGCATTCCTTCACGCAGCTTGAACCCAGCAATCGACCTTTTTGCCTTTCTCACAACAGCCTTTTGTCCTGCAATCAGGGTTAACTCTTCAACACCCTTGTCAAGCGCTTTGATATTGTAAATAGCTTCGCCAATACCCATGTTAAGCACGACTTTCACCAGCCGGGGCACTGCCATAACACTTCTATAACCAAATTCTTTCATCATCGCAGGTACTACTTCTGTTTCATATTTCTCTTTCAGCCGTGACAAAACCAACTCCTTAATCTCGATCCCCGCAGTTCCATTTATTCCATGCAACAATTCAACGCATCCCTGTTTAGGTATCCAGCAGCTCACCGCACTTCTTGCAAATTCGCATCCTTGATCCATCTTCCAGAATACGCTTACCGATCCTCGTAGGCTCGGCGCATTTGCTGCAAACGAGCATCAAGTTAGAGATATGAAGAGGTGCTTCCTTTTCTATGATGCCACCCTGGGCAGTTTTTGCACCCGGTTTGGCATGCCTCTTTACCATGTTTACTTTTTCAACAATGACACGTCCCTTCTCCGAGTCCACCTTCAGAACAGCACCTATTTTGCCTTTTTCTTTTCCGGAGATAACGATCACCTTGTCGTTCTTTTTAATCAAAGGGTGCTTTTTCTTTTGCACTTGAACTACACCATCCTTACCCAAGAAACTAAAGAACCTCTGGTGCCAGGGAAATTATCTTCATGAAATTCTTTGCCCTCAGCTCCCTGGCTACAGGCCCGAAAATTCTCGTACCAATCGGTTCATTTTGTTGCGTGATCAGAACCGCTGAGTTATCGTCAAACTTTATGTAAGAGCCGTCAGGCCTGCGAACCTCCTTCTTAGTTCGCACAATGACAGCCCTCATAACGTCACCTTTCTTCACCTTGGAGTTCGGCATTGCCTCCTTCACGGAAACGACCACGATATCTCCAATGCTCGCATACCTTCTTCTGGAGCCGCCGAGCACTTTGATACATAACAGCAATTTCGCTCCCGAGTTATCAGCCACATTCAGCTTTGTTTCAGCCTGGATCATTGCTGCGACTCCGATGAAAGACCTTCAGTGTTGAGCGGTCCTTGCAGGTTGCCCCCACCGATTATCTCTATGACTTGCCACCTTTTTGTTTTGCTTATAGGCCTGGATTCGACAATTCTTACCCTGTCTCCGACCTTGCACCTGTTTTGTGGATCGTGTGCCAAATATTTTTTCTGGCTTGTCACATACTTCTTGTACATTTTGTGTTTTCCCAGTCGCTTCACCTGTACGACTGCAGTCTTGTCCATCTTGTTCGCTACAACAACTCCGGTCAGTTTTTTGCGCACACCACGCTGTTTCATTGTTCCCTCTTCTCGCCTTGCGCTTTGCCAAGTTCCAGTTCCCTGAGCACGGTCTTAACCCGGGCCAAGTCTTTCTTGGTCTTGCCAATCATCGCAGTGTTTCCCAGTTGACCGGTCGCCTTCTGAAATCTCAAATTGAGAAGCTCCTGGCTAAGTTCTCTTTCTTTTTCCTTCAGTTCTTCGAAACTCAGGTCTCTAAGCTCCTTTGCTTTCACGACGAAACCCCTCTGCTTACAAACCTTGTGGCAAATGGAAGCTTGTGCCCTGCAAGCCGAAAAGCTTCTGCAGCAACGTTTTCAGGGACTCCCTCCATCTCATAAAGGATTTTGCCAGGTCTCACCGGGACAACCCATCCCTCCGGTGCCCCTTTTCCTTTACCCATTCTGGTCTCCGCCGGCTTCTTTGTAACGGGCTTATCAGGGAAAACGCGAATCCATATTTTACCGCCACGTTTGACATGCCTGGTAATTGCAACTCTGGCCGCCTCGATTTGCTGAGCCGTCATAATTCCACACTCTAGAGCCTGAAGCCCGTAATCACCGAACTCCAACGTGGCTCCCTTGCTTGTTGCTTTACCCTTTGTACGCCCCTTCTGTCTTTTCCTGTACTTGACTTTTTTTGGGCTTAACATAGTTGTCGTTCCTAACCTTTTTTCTCCGGCAAGATTTCGCCTTTAAAAATAGCCACCTTAACGCCTATGGTTCCATAGGTGGTGAATGCCTCAGCAAAGCCATAGTCAATATCAGCCCTAATAGTGTGGAATGGAACCCTTCCTTTTCTATACCATTCCCTCCGGGCCATCTCTGCCCCACCCAGGCGGCCGCTACATGCTACTTTGATACCGAGCGCTCCGAACCGAAGTGCCGAACTTACACTTTTTTTCATAGCCCGCCGGAAAGAAACCCGCCTGACAAGCTGCAAGGCCACGTTCTCGGCCACCAACTGCGCATCTACCTCGGGCTTTCTCACTTCCTGAATGTCAATGACCACCTCTCTGTTAATCTTCTTCTCAAGCTCCCTTTTCAGGTTTTCAATTTCCGCGCCCTTCTTGCCGATAACCAATCCCGGCCTCGAAGTATGTATCCTGAGCCTTACCTTGTTGGCGGCTCTTTCAATCTCAATTCTTGAAACCCCGGCCTGGACCAACCGCTTCTTGAGAAATTGCCTTATCTGGTAGTCTTCCAACACAAAACTACTGTACTCTTTGCCAGCAAACCACCTCGAATCCCAGTTCCTGTGAATCCCCAATCTGAAGCTGATTGGGTTAACCTTTTGTCCCAATACTTACCTCCCTCAAGTCTTTTGCGGCCGAAAATTCACCGCGTGGAACAGGCACTCCCTTTGAACTCAGCCCCCTACATCTCGTCAAGAATAACGGTTAAATGACTTGTCCTCTTTCTGATTCTGGTTGCTCGTCCCATGGCGCGCGGTCTAAACCTTTTCATTGTAGGCCCTTCATCAGCAAACACTTTTTTGATGAATAGGTTGTCCACATCTATCTCTGAATTAGCCTCGGCATTGGCTACGGCTGAGTCGATCAATTTTTTCAACAAGTGCGCCCCCTTTTGTGGAGAGAAGGAAAGCAGCTTCAGCGCTTCATCCACTTTCCTGCCCCGGACCTCATCCATTATGAGCCTGACCTTCTGGGGCGATATCCTCACGTATTTTGCCACAGCCTTTGCTTCCATCACTTCTTAGCCCCCTTCAAGCGGGATTTCTTACCCCCAGCGTGGCCGTAAAAGGTTCTCGTGGGTGAAAACTCACCAAGCTTCTGCCCTACCATGTCCTCTGTAACGAAAACAGGGAGAAACTTTTTGCCGTTGTGGACGGCAAATGTCAGGCCTACAAATTCAGGCAAAATAACTGACCTTCTCGACCAGGTTTTGATGATCTTTCTGCTCTGAGTTTCCCTTGCCTCCTGAACCTTTCTTAGAAGATGTTCGTCAACGAACGGCCCTTTCTTTAAAGATCGCGGCAAAGCGCTACCTCCTGCTCCTTATCCAACAATTTTCCTAACTCTTCCTGCCCTTGGGAATTCAGACCTTATTTCCGCCTCTTCACTATAAGTTTATCACTTGCTTTTCGGGTCCTTGTCTTATAGCCCTTGGTAGGCACACCCCACGGAGTTACGGGGTGCCGGCCACCGGATGACTTACCCTCGCCACCACCGTGGGGGTGGTCAACAGGGTTCATGGCAACCCCTCTAACGTGGGGCCTTATACCTTTCCATCTACTTCTTCCGGCCTTTCCAAAACTCACGTTCTCATGCTCGATATGCCCGAGCTGCCCAATGGTGGCCTTGCATTCAAGTGGAATCATTCGCACCTCACCCGATGGGAGCTTTACCTGGGCATACTTGCCCTCCTTGGCCATAAGCTGGGCATAACCCCCTGCGCTCCTCACCAGCTGACCACCATGCCCGGCATTTAACTCAATATTGTGTATCGGCGTGCCAAGAGGTATGTCTTTCAGACTGAGCGCATTTCCTGTTCTTATCTCCGCTCCTTCCCCTGACATCACCTTATCCCCTACCTTGAGCCCAAGGGGAGCCAGAATATATCTTTTTTCACCATCAGCATAATGAAGCAGCGCAATATGTGCCGATCGGTTCGGATCGTACTCGATACCGGCAACCTTGGCAGGAATCCCTGTTTTATCCCGCTTAAAGTCTATGATCCTGTAAAGCCGCTTATGTCCTCCGCCCCTGTGTCTGCTTGTCATTCTTCCAAGCGCATTTCTTCCGCCGGTCTTCTTCAAAGCTTTAAGAAGGCTCTTCTCCGGTTTAGTTTTTGTAACCTCCTCCATGCTGGAGTATGTCTGAAATCTCCTTCCCGGAGATGTAGGTCGAACAGTTCTTATTGCCATGCGCTAAGTCCCCTCGAGAAAGTCAATACTTTGTCCTGGAGCCAGCTTGACCACCGCTTTCTTCCAGTCCGGCCTTTTGCCCGAATTTCTTCCCATCCGGCGTTTCTTGCCTTTCATGTTCATCGTCTTTACGTCAACAACCTTGGTCTTGAAGAGCTGCTCAACGGCTCGGCGGATTTCAACCTTGTTGGCTTTACGATCGACCTCAAGGCAAACCTGGTTATACAGTTCCTTTTGCAGGCTGCCTTTCTCAGTTATCAGAGGTCTTTTGATCACCTTGTAAATTTCCATCAGGAAGTCAATGCCTCCTCTATCCTGGGCAAAGCAGATTGATCAAGGAAAAGATGCTCATGATTCAGTACATCATAAACATTCAAGCCCTCATGCCTCATCACTTTTACCCAAGGCACGTTCCTGGAGGACTTTTCCAGGTTCTCGTTCTTATTCTCAGTAACGATGAGGGCTTTCCTCACCTCAAAGTTTTCCATCACCCTGACAAAGTTCTGCGTCTTAATTTCAGGCAAGGTTAAGTCATCAATTACTATCAACTGCTCATTGCGCAGCTTATCGCTCAACGCCATGCGAAGCGCCAGTTTTTTCAGCTTCTTAGAAACCTTCCGCAAATATTTGTGAGGGGTTGGCCCAAAAGCTACGCCACCACCCCTTCTTGTCGGAGAAGACGCCGCTCCAGCCCTCGCCCTTCCAGTTCCTTTTTGGCGATAGAGTTTTCTGCCGGAGTACTTCACTCTTGATCTGCTCTTTGTCGAAGCAGTCCCGGCCCTTTTCTGCAATAATTGGCTGGTAACAACCTGATGAAGGACATGCTTCTTGACCGGAACAAGAAAAATGTCCTCGTTCAGCTCTATCTCAGAAACTTTTTCCTTTTCAATGTTGTAAACATTAACACTGGCCATATAACTTGCCTCAATAGCAGTAACTGTTCGCACTCCAGCCCAAAGGTAGCGTCCTTCTTGCTTTTCTTTTTCCTATACCTTACTTATTTCAACCAGGCTGTTACGGCTCCCAGGGACTGCTCCCTTGATCGCAATCAGATCCATTTCAGGTCTTACATCCAAAACTTTCAGGTTCTTCACGGTTGTTTGTTCAGTCCCCATGTGCCCCGGTAGTTTCTTGCCCTTGAAAACCCTTGACGGGGTTGCACTGGCGCCAATCGAGCCAGGGACCCTGTGGGACCGACAGCCGTGGGTGTCTTTGCCTCCAGAAAAACCCCATCTCTTTATTACTCCGGCAAAGCCCCGGCCTTTGCTCCTGGCTCTAACGCAGACAATATCGCCAATACTAAAGATGTCAGCCCTGATCTCCTGACCCACCTCAAACTCCTCTGAACTCTCCACCTCAATCTCCCTGAGGTGCTTGAAGTAGCGTCCTCCCAATGCCTTAAACTGCCCCCTGAGCGGCTTGTTCACACGGCTTTCCTTTTGGGCTTCAAAACCAACCTGTATTGCTTCGTAGCCGTCTTTCTCCAAGGTCTTCTTTCTGACAACCACGCAGGGGCCAACCCTAACGACGGTCACGGGAACACTGTCGCCCTCTTCAAGAAAGTAGCGAGTCATCCCGATTTTCTTTCCAAAAAGCTTTTTCACCATGGAAGCCGGGCTCCTCTACAGTTTTATCTCAACGTCGACGCCGGCTGCGAGATCCAGCTTCATTAGGGCATCAACCGTTTGCTGGCTTGGTTCCAAAATATCGAGCAAGCGCTTGTGGGTCCTGATCTCAAACTGTTCTCTTGATTTCTTATCCACATGGGGGGACCTGAGAACACAATACTTGCTTATGCTCGTGGGAAGCGGAATCGGCCCTGCCACCCTGGCCCCTGTTTCTCTCGCCGTCTCCACTATCTCCATAGCGGATTGATCGAGCAGCTTGTGATCATACGCTTTCAGGCGAATACGTATTTTTTGATTGGCAATCAATTTTCTCCTCTCTCCGCAATGCTTGCGCTATTCCAATATTTCGCTGATTACACCGGCACCTACCGTTCGCCCCCCTTCACGGATCGCAAAACGTAACTCCTTCTCCATCGCTATCGGCGTGATTAAACTCACCTCCATCGA
>JAFDEF010000089.1 GCA_019310485.1 Deltaproteobacteria bacterium
TCTTCTGTCAGGGTTACAATAAATTTCTTCATACTCGATCCTCCGAGATAGGAGTTGATTATGAAGAAACATATCATATCCTATACGACATTACAAGTATGACATGACACTAGTGCTCTATGAGGTCTTGCTTGTTCAGCAAAAGCCATCCCTCTTCTCAAGAAAGAATGCGCTGTGTTTTGTGGTGGTGCTGGGGGCCACTATTCTTATTGCCATCATTTACTTTCATTATAAGGGCGAGAGGGCTTTTTCCTTTCTTGAAGGATACAAACAAAGGCCTTTTACCCTGGCCCAGCGACTTTTAACTGAATCCAGAGTTATCGTTTTCTACATCTCCCTCCTTCTCTATCCAAGTCCTCACAGACTGAGCATTGCCCACAGTGTTCCCCTTTCAAACGGGATCTTTCACCCAGTGTCAACCTTTTTCTGCATTTTCTTTATCTTGGCTGCAATAATATATCTTGTCGCCATATCAAAGAAATATCCATTCATTTCATTCTGCTATCTTTTTTTCTTCCTAAACCATGTGGTTGAATCAACCTTCCTTCCTCTGGAACTGGTCTTCGAGCATAGAAACTATCTGCCCTCCATGATGTTTTTTGCCCCTGTGGCCCTTGGGCTCTGGAAGCTGCTGGAGCGAAATTCGGAGAAAAAGGTTTTGAAAACTCTTGTCTCGGGTTTCATTGTTTTTGTTCTTGTATGCTTTGCTGGTTTTACCTATATAAGAAACTTCTCGTGGAAAAACGAAAAAACCCTGTGGATGGATGCGGCCAGGAAAGCGCCGGATCAACTAAGAGTCCATCATAACCTTGGCCTTTATTACCAGACCCATGGTCACGCAAAGCAAGCCATGGGGGAATATCTGAGGGCACTGAATAGCCCTGTCATCAATAGAAAAGATGAGCCTGTTATGACTTACTACCAGCTAGGGAAGCTCTACGGACAGATCGGCAGTTACGAAATAGCAAGGGCCTATTATGAAAAAGCCCTATCCCTCAAGCCCGATCTTTCCCTGGCTCTGGTGAACCTGGCTTCTATCTACGACAGAAAGGGCGAGAGGCAAAAAGCTGATCAATACCTGCTAAGAGCATACAAAAACAACCCGGGTGATCCTTATATAAACTTCAACATGGGAATCCGTGCTTTAAGCAAAGGCAATGCTGATAAAGCAATTGAGCACCTGGAGATAGCAAAACGTGAAAAAAGTTTGAAGAGCCGGGCGCTGATGTATGAGGGTGTTTCGTATCGCGAAAAAAACATGCTGGAAAAGGCCGCAAAAACTCTCAAACAATCAGTTATGGAGCATCGTGGAAATGTGAGCGCCAGATTGTACCTCATAGGTGTTCTTTCTCAAGCAGGGCAAGAGGGGCTTGCAGAAAAAGAGGCTGCAAAAGTAGCAAAGATCATTGCATCGGACGACAGTCTTTTCCAGGAGGTAACTAAGGTTTTTTCCAGCCCTAAAGGCCGCAGTTCCCACCTCAGCTTTTCAGAAAATACCTTCTCATTAATACTAAAGCAGCTTCGCGGTAGCAGGGAAAAGTTCGATAAACGCACCGAGAGCGTGAAGAAAACATTGAAAAAAGAGAAAGAAATTAGGTAAAATATATATAACTAAAGCATCTTCGTTCGCTTTTAGAAAGAACGTAATAGATGGTGCTGATTGGCACTTATTGTTGACTGGAGGGAAGAAGCGAAGGTTTCATGGACATAGACCTGCAGCGGAAAATAGATCGAGTTATCGGAAGCATGCTGTGCAGGATACTATCCGTGTTTGCCGGCAAAGGAACAAGCATAGGGAAAGACAGGCAGCCTTCCAGATTCCTGGTCATACTCCTTTCAGAAATGGGCAGTCTTTTGCTTGCATACCCAATGCTCCAGCGCATCAAGAACAGGTATGTCAACGCCAAAATCTACGTGCTTTGTTTTGAGAGAAACAGGGAATTTCTGGAGATCCTGGACGTGATTCCCGCTGAGAATATCTTTACTGTGCGTGATGGTTCCTTCAAAACTCTAATGGTTGACTCTATCCGTGCTTTGGCAAAAATGCGAAAGGCAAAGATTGACGCATCACTTGACTGTGAACTTTTCTCCAGGATAAGCAGTATTTACTCATTGCTTAGTGGAGCGAGTATTCGGGTAGGGTTCCATCCATACACACAGGAGGGACTTTATCGCGGTAGTTTTATTAACAGGCCCGTGCTTTACAATCCCTACCAGCATATCTCGCAGCAGTTCATAAACCTGGTTGAAGCAATTGACAGGGATCAGGTTCCACTGGTAAAGCGTTTTCCTTCAAAAGAAACCGTCAAGCTCCCAGAGGTGGTGGTAGAAGAAGAGAAAAAACGTGACATGTTAAGACGAATGGAGCATGACTTTCCTCAAATTTCAGCAAAAAGACTTGTTCTTCTGTATCCAAGCGGGGGCCTGTTGCCCATCAGGGCATGGCCTCTCACGTACTTCTGTGAAGTTGCTCGGAATCTGCTCGCCGAAGGCCTGGCGGTGGGCGTCATTGGGATGGAGGCTGACAGGGAAATGGCAAAGGAAATTCAGTCCTGTTGCCAGAGCGAGGCATGTGTTGATCTCACCGGGTACACGAGAACCCTTCGCGATCTCCTCGTGCTTTTTCATCTGGCCGCCCTCCTGATCACGAACGATGGGGGTCCGGGTCATTTTGCCTCCCTGACTCCTTTGCCTGCCATAATTTTTTATGGGCCGGAGACCCCGGTCCTTTACGGAACACTCGATCAAAAATCCGTACACCTCTATATTCCTTTAACCTGCTCTCCATGCCTGACAGCATATAACCACCGCAATTCGCCCTGTGATGGTGATAATGTGTGTTTGAAGAGGATTTCACCCGGTCAGGTTCTTGAAAAAGCACGCCAACTCCTTGAAGAGCATGCCATGGTTGACACGGAGGACATGATAGCTGATGCGCGTGATTGAGAAAGCCGTGGCCCTTACGGTGGTGGGGAAGATTGTGCGACACCGGTTTGTGAAATTCGGCACGGTCGGCTTTTCAGGTACAATTATCAATCTTGCCGTTTTGTACTTTGGACAGGAATTCCTTTTTAGATCCATACAACCGGAAACAAGGCGCCTTCACGCATCTCTTTCAGTAGCTATTTTTGTAGCGACCCTGAGCAATTTCCTCTTGAACAGGAAATGGACGTGGAATGATCGCAGGGGAAAAACGGCACATGGAGTCCTTGTGCAAATGGGGCAATACTTCCTGGCAAGCGGCCTGGCCATCGGTATCCAGTACGTGCTTACTATCCTGTTTTCCCTGTTTGTATATTACCTGGTTGCGAACATAGTAAGTATTTTGATTGCAGCGGTATTCACCTACCTTTTAAACGACGTGTGGACCTTTGCAATCAGGGGGGATCTTAAATCATAGTAAATGCTTAACAGTATTGCCATGACGCAAGGGGGCAGTCACTACTTAGAATAGTCCCCGGGGGTGGTCATTTGAAGATAGCCGTAGTAGTCCCAGTCTTTAACGAACAGGAGAATTTACGAGAACTCTACCGCAGGCTAAGAGGTGTGTTCGAAAAGCTTCAGGACATCACCTGGCAGGTTGTCTATGTTAACGACGGCAGTAACGATAGTTCAATAGAGATCATGCTTGAACAATGCAGGGAAGATCCAAGATTTTCCGTCATTGATCTGTCTCGCAATTTCGGCCACCAGGCAGCGATTTCCGCTGGCCTGGCACATGCCAGTGCCGATGCCGTGATCCTCATGGACGCGGACCTACAGGATCCGCCGCAGATTATTCCTGAGCTGGTAGAACACTGGCGACAGGGTGCGGAGGTTGTTCGGGCAGAGCGGAGGACCCGAAAAGAGAAAGGATTGAGGCGACTCGGGTTTGAAACTTTTCACAGGGTTTTTACCTGGATCAGCGATTTTCCTATCCCCTCCCAGAGCGGAATTTTTGGCCTCCTCGACATAAAAGCCGTACAAGAGCTGAACAGGCTTCCAGAAAAAAATCGGTACCTTCCGGGGCTTAGAAGCTGGGTAGGGTTCAGGCAGGAGGTCATCTACTATGACCGTGAGGACCGGGCTGCCGGAGAGCCGAAGCAAACACTGAGACGCTTGATCAGGTATGCACTTGACGCCATTTTCAGCTTTTCTTACAAGCCTCTCAGGTTGATGACGGGGATCGGAGCATGTATCAGCATTGGAGGCTTTGTTCTGGCATGCGTCTTCGTGGTTAAAAGGCTCTGGGGGATTGAGACAGCCCAAACAGGCTTTACCACTCTTATCACTATGATTTTGTTTCTCGGAGGAGTCCAACTGGTGGCCATCGGATTGGTTGGTGAGTATATGGCGCGAATCTATGACGAGGTGAAACAGCGCCCCCTCTACATAGTAAGCAAGCTTTACGGGATCGAGCCTCCGAATAGATCCGGCAGCGCGCCTTCAAGCTGTTCTGCACCCAGGAAAAATCAATCCGGGACCGCTGCTTCGGCCTGAATTGTATCTAAATTAAATTGATGAAAACTCTCGCATCAAAATCTTTCATAACGTCCATCGCTTCGGCTGTTTTTCTCGTTTACGTTTTAACGATGAGTCCCACGGTATATTTAGGGGACAGTGGGGAGTTGAGTGCAGCTGCTTTTTCTTTAGGGATTGCGCACAACAGTGGTTATCCTGTTTACGGGCTTTTGGGGAAGTTTTTTTGTTTAATTCCTATTGGCAGCATTGGTTTCAAGCTGAACCTTATGTCTAGTTTTTTGGCGGTAGTTACGCTGTGGTTTATTTATTCTTTGATTTTGAAGATAAGCTCATCGAAGCTTGGTGCTTTTGTAGGGACTCTGGTTTTGGCATTTACGCCTCTTTTCTGGTTTCAGACGGTATCGGCGGAAGTGTATACGCTGCATGCTTTCTTTGTTGCT
>JAFDEF010000017.1 GCA_019310485.1 Deltaproteobacteria bacterium
CCATACTACTTCCTCCCGTCCCAGGCTATTATACCGGTATCCCACTTTTATGAGAGAGAAATCTTACAGAGATAAAATCAAGAGTTACTGGGAAGAGAAGCTAGGGTAGGACAGTAGTTGGCCAGTTCTTTGTACTTATCCTTGGGGATATTCAATCGTCCCAGGTTAAGGATGAGTCTTTGTCTGGGTCCTGAGCGGGTGCGGACATTTTCTACTAGGTGAAGGTAGTAGTAAGCCTTTTTGGAGCCCCTGTTAGCTTTTTTGACTTTTTTGATATACATGGAGAGGAAAATAGTATGATAGAGAAGGGGGGCAATAAAAAATCAGTCTATGGGTCACTACATTTGCTTTTAGGCAAGACGGATATAATAATATCAATAAGTTACACAAGGCAGTCGTCAAAATATTGCCGAATTTTTTCAAAAATATGAAATTTTGGCAAACTTGGGTTAGGGTTATTATGTTATACAAAAAAGAGGGGGTAGCAGCGATGAAGTGCGAAAAGTGTGGAGCTGCTTTGAGCGATGGTGAATCCTATGAGTATGCAGGCCAGACACTTTGCGAGGACTGCTACCTGGATATCAAGGCAGCGCCGAAAGCATGCGACCCTTGGGCAGTGTATACGGCCAGGAAAGAGGCACTGGGGAATCCTATGCTGACTCCGGTCCAAGAAGAAATAATGACACTTTTGAAAGATAAGGGGGCCCTGACCGCTGAAGAAATCTGTAAGGCCTTAAGCATTTCCGAAACAGAGTTTAGGATAAACTTCGCCACCCTGCGGCACATGGAGCTTGTCCGCGCATCCAAGCAGGGTGACAAGATCTATTACACCACACTTGGACAATAAGCAAGGGCTGAATGGGCTACCCCGGCCATCAACCCCCAGTGACGAATAAGCCAGGTCATGATTACCAGCAGGGGAATGCTCGCAAATGTTCCCACAATAACCAGCCAGTAAATGGACAAACTGGTATGCTTGTCCAGCAGGTTTGTCATGGCTCCAAGGCGGGGACATACTACGAAGAACGCAAATGCAGCGATAGTTATGAAATACGCGGAAATCTCGTTATTCATAATCTCCTTTTTTCTCTTTTCAATGATTCCATGTCGGATTACCGGCAAAACACCTTTTTGCCGTTCTTTTTATCATCCTTATTTAGATCCATCAACAATACTCAGAAGTATCTACTCAGTAAAAGTCCGGCTTTTCCGGTCTCAGCCTCAAAAAAATATCTTTTGCTATCTCTCTATCCACTGCGATCTGCGTATGACCGATCTTGAAGACATAGGAGGGGTAAGTTTGGGTCACCTCAACCGCTACTCCCGGTAATACACCCATGCTCATCAGTTTCTGAAGTTTCACATTATCCTTTGTACACAGGTAGGCAACACTCCCCTTTGTGCCTTTCTCGGCGTCGGCGAGATCCGAGACAATACTCTTCAGAGTCTTGCCAGACGGTGACGTCTCAGGGTATTTTTCGCCTCTTCTTTTCCCTCTTCCCTGAGTTTTATTCCATCACCACTAAGGTCAATAAAGTTGACTAAGATCAGTTCGGCCAGCTCCGGGGCATCCCTCTGTGTATCCAGATCAGTTAAGCTCACCACATCTTGACCCCTCTCCTGTGTCGCTATCCAAAGATGTTCCAGTATTTCTTCAGCTTTATCACTAAGTCTCATTTTTATTTTTTCTCCATTTTTTGATTAATTTTACGACTTGGGGATCTCCCGGGACTTCGTACCCGCAGTTGGGGCACTTGACCAGGCCGCATGTTCGCGATACCGGACAACTTTTACAGGCAGCGAGACCTTCTGATTCTTCAAATTCCAGTCCGCACAAAGGGCACTTCATAATGCCACTCCCAATCCATGAAGCAGAAGGTTAAGCGAATATCCCACAAAGAATGCAAAAGGGAATATGAAGGCGGCCATCCCTAATGCAATTTTCCAGCCCCTCTCTTTTATGGTTATGGCAAACTGTGCGATGCAGGGCATGAACAGTGCCATAGTCACTACGGAGACGACCAGAGCAGTCCCATGAAGAATACCAGCATTCTTCAGGTCGTAAAGCCCGGCGGCACCAAAGTCCCTCCTGAAAAACCCATAAAGAAAGGCCGTTGCAGCCTCTTTTGGCAGGCCAATCCATCTTGTGGGATAGGAAAGGCCGTTGATTAGTAGGTCAAAAAGCCCTGTGAGCCTTCCTGCCCATATAAGGATGCTTGCAAGTATGAATAACGGCAATACCTCTTTGAAGTACCACCCCACTCTTGTATATGTTTTGGTAAGGACATTTGAGATCTTTGGCCATCGCAGGGGTGGTATCTCCATGTAAAAGATGGGACTCTCTCCCGGTATGATCCTCGCCGCTAAAAGACCTACTAACAGGAAAACCATCGCCAAGACTCCTATGAATAGCCAGAGGCCCATAGGGTGACCGGAAAGCAACGCAAGGATCACGCCCATCTGGGCAGAGCAGGGAATGGCTAGGGACAACAGAAAGCTAGTAATAACGCGCTCTCTGCGGGTTTCAAGAGTCCTCGTGACAATCGTTGCCATGGTATCGCAGCTAAATCCAAGAACAACGGGGATGACGGCCCTTCCATTGAGCCCTATTTTCTTAAAGATACGGTCTATGAGCATGGCAAGCCTTGGGAGGTAACCGGTATCTTCTATGATTGAAAAGGCGATGAAAAATGTGGTTACGATAGGCAATATGATGGCTATGGCATACCTGACACCGAGAGTAATAATCCCATACTGATTAACAAAGAGATCCTGTATGACCCCCCATGGAACAATCGAGGTAACTATTCTTGTGACAAATGGGTTTATATATTCCCTAAAGAGTGTTTTTTCAAAAAAATCTACAGCAATTTGCGCCCCAAAGACACCGACAAACTCGTACATTACGTAAATAACCAGAAGGAGAAGGGGGAGTCCTGTAACAGGATGCATCATCAGACCGCTAAGGGATTCCTTGAAATCCCTTAGCGCAGGTTTCACCTGGACCGTCGCTTTTTCCACTAACCCATTGATGATCTCCTGCCTTCTGATGGTTATTACATAGTTGATCGGGTCGCTGTACTCTCTTTTTGTCTCTTCAACGATCTTTCGTATGGCTTCGTGTCCTCTTTCCTGTTTCTGAACCACTGCATGGATCTTGGAATCACCCTGGAGCAATAGAAGTGCAATCGCCCGTTTTGAGATGTTGTATTTGCCTGCCAGCAGTTCCTCTATGCGCTGTAAAGAGGATTCAAGAACATTCCCGTAGAACAGTTTTTTGCCTTTGCCTTTTTTATATTTCAGAATGTTCTCTTTGAGATGGCCCAATCCCTTGTTTTCAACAGCTACGGTTGCGACCACAGGGATACCCAGTTCTTTCCTGAGTACGTCCAGGTCAATGGACATCCCAGAGTTTTCAGCTTCATCCATAAGGTTGAGATCAAGGAGAACCGGTACATCAGACTCTATAAGCTGGGGTGTCAAATGGAGCATCCTTTCCATGTTTTTCGCATCGATCACCTGAACAACCACATTGGGTCTTTCTTCCAGGAGAATGTCTCTGGCAACGCGCTCCTCTTCTGTGATGGGAACCAGGGAATACATCCCCGGCGTGTCGATTATACCCACCTCCCTATTTGCAATTATGCCCTTTCCCCTGGTTACCTCCACCGTGGTTCCAGGATAATTGGAAACGGTTACATATCGACCTGTGAGGTGACTAAAGATGACACTCTTTCCCACATTGGGGCTTCCGACTAGGACTATCTTTTTTCTACCCTCTATTTCTTCTACAACGGTCCCATGGCGGCATTCTTGGTTTTGCCCCGTAGGAATGCCCCGTGCGGGAGCACAGTGATGGTAAATAAAGTTTTCTTCCACTTTTTCGCGGGGGGCTCAATGCCCTGTGCGAAATTCCAATTGGGTTTACTTAATATCTCTAGCAAGAAATATACCACATTGCGGTACAGGCTCACAACATTTAATCCGCCAGAGGCGGAGGAGGGTTTAATTCCCCGCCCCTTGGGGCGTTAAGATAGTTTCCGATTGATACCCCGCTGCTTGCGGCGGGGAAGTTCATTTCTATTTGGGCTATTTTGTTCATATTCCGTCGCAAGTGCTTTTTCGCTCTTCCCGGGCATGCAGAAGTGGGTAAAAAGTATCCACTCTCTCTTTAGAAATGACCTCTGGGTGAGTAAAAAGTATACAGGGGAAAAATTGCTCTTTTTATTCTTCAGATTACCCAAAGCGGAGATCAATCCATTTCAGAGAGTATGGAGAGTTTGTGAAAGATTACCCTCCTGGCACAAATTTAGGCTGAAAGACTTTATATCTGAGCATCTGCTCATAATCGTTAGGGACATGAGCAACTTCTCTGCACCTGGATACACGTCGCTAATAATGCCGGTAAGTGCCTGCATCTCGCCAAACTTAACCTTGAGAGAAAGCAGCAGTTTAAATATCTGGAAGGATTGATGGGGGCAAGCCCAGCCCATCAACGAGGATAGATCTGTAGAATTCCAGCGCTTGTTCCTTGAAATCCTCTGTGAGCAGAGGAGGGGTTTGTAAGATCATTGTCCCGCTTTCGAGGATACTGGTCAGAATTCCACGCCGCTGAACAAAGGTTATTCCCAGTTTGCCCCGACTCTTTATGGAAAATCCCTTTTCACTTACTATTTGAGCCACTTGATCGAGGTCAAGTTCGACTCTTCTCTTTGGAGTGATGATAAAGTTCCTGCGCCCGTCCCGCGCACAGGTCTCCTCATAAAATTTCTCCTTGACAGGTTGAGGCAAGTCTTTTGGATTTTTTCCACATACGGGGCAGTCTTCGCGGGCTCGCAGCTTGAGAGTGTTAAATGACATGTCGGCGAGGTCGATGTAAAGGAGCTTGTCAAGAAGGAGGGGTTTTTGCCCCATGATGATCCTCACAGCCTCAAAAGATTGAACGGCTGTTACAATTCCCAAAACTGAGGGGTGGACACCAACGACTGCACATTTAGGCAGGTCATCTTCGCTAAGGCCCGGCATGAAGCATTCAAGGCACAGAGTTTTTCCGGGAACGATTGTGGTGGTGTTTCCCAGAGTCTGTATTGCTGCGCCGAAGATATAGGGGATCTTGAGCCGATTGCAGGTTCGGTTGACAATGTAACGGGGTTCAGGTCTATCCAGGCCATCAAGTACAACGTCCATGCCTGCTATTAGTTCCTCCGCGTTTATCGAGTTAATGGATTCCGCATGCGGGTCAATAGTAACATCAGGGTTTAGTCGGCTCAGTTTTCTGAGGGCAACCTCCACTTTGGGCTCCCCTAGCGAATCAACGTCATAAACATCCTGCCTGTGAAGATCGGAGCGGGAGACAATGTCTCTATCAACAATACGGAGGTATCCGATTCCCATTCCCACAAGCTTTTGGGAAATGTGGGTACCCAGTCCTCCCATGCCGATAATGCATGCCTTTGCGTTCCTGAGCTTCAGCTGGCCATCATACCCTATGTCTTCCAGCACTATTTGCCTGGCATAAGTTTCCAGCTCAGCATCAGAAAGTTCATTCTTCGTCATTTTCGTAAGATAAGCTCAAGATCAGCACAGCTGTACGTTAGAAAGTTAGAAAGCGAGTAGCTCTGATATAGACTCCTGTTTTGAGAGTCAGATCCCCTGCCGCTATGACAGATTTTGGAGTTCGATACGGTGCAAACCCGCGGAAAACAAAGGGGAAGAATCTCCACAGAAGAAAAATCCAATTCTCTTAAAGAATAGAAGAAAGGAGCCCGAATTTCAAATGAAAAAAGTAAGTGAGCCATAGTGCATATTTTCTACGCGCCCGCAAGGGTAATCGGCGCTAATGCAGGGGTGGGGGTTAAGGTAAAAACGGAAATCCGGCTCACAAAAGGGGGCCTTTTTAAATTGACAGGGAATACTACAATGTGGTATGGGTAAACAAGCAGTTTTGCGCGAATTTATGATACAAAAACAAAACAACAACCTTCTTGCTATGTGAAATCAGAGATGTTTCTGAGCACCAGCTTATACATTGCACTGGGAATTTTCGCCCTGGGCCTTATCTACAAAGTCTCTTCGTGGTTTCGATACGATTTTGGCCCGGATAGCGATAAGATCAAGCCATTGACAAGGGCGCTGGCTGCGGCAAGGGGAATCGTTCTGGTTTTGCTAAGCAGAAAGATTATCACATTTCTAAAGGTATTCCTATTTGAAGTCCTTTTCCAGGCGAGGAGCTTTAGAGAGAGTCCTTTTTGCTGGCTTATGCACATGTTCATATTTGCTGGGTTCGTGCTTTTGCTCCTGATGCATGCCCTTGACAAGCTCATAACATCTGCTGTGTTTGTAGATTATTCGCCAACCCTGAATCCGTTTCTTTTCCTCAGGAATCTTTTTGCCGCGCTGGTGCTGATAGGATTGGGCATAGCTATCTATCGAAGGTTTATCCAAAAGATACCGCGGCTGCATACCAGCCCAATGGATATCTTTGTTATAGTTATCTTGGCGATAATCGCAGGCTCGGGGGTCTTTTTGGAAAGTGTTAAGATAACTTCCTATAGCAGGTATACCTCCATGGTGGAAGAGTATGCAAGCTTTGAGAATGAAGAAGGTCCCAAGTCACTGGAAAGCTACTGGGTTAAGGAGTTTGACATTGTTTCACCTAAGGTGAAAGGCCCGTTTGATCCGAATGTGCTAGCACAGGGAAAAGAAATTCATGAGATGAACTGTGCCGGCTGTCATAGTAAGCCCCAATGGGCATTCATAAGCGATGGGGTAGCAAAGGCTATCAAGCCGATCGCTCTCAAGCTGGATAAGGTAAAGCTGTCTAAATGGCTTTTATACGTTCACTTCCTGGCCTCTTTTATCGGCCTCGCCTACCTTCCCTTTAGTAAGTTTTTTCACATACTGGCGAGCCCTTTAAGTCTTTTACTCAACGCTCTTATGGACCCAAAGAGGTCGAGTCCAGCCAATTTATTAACAAAGCAGATTATAGAACTTGATGCATGCACCCATTGTGGTGCCTGCACTGTTCGGTGTGCTGTCGGGGTATGGTTGGAAAAGATCGTCAACATAAGAATTCTTCCATCGGAAAAGATATCTCTCATTAAAGCCTTAGCCTCAGGCAAGAAACTTACCGATGATAAAATAACAAGTCTTCAGGAAGGACTTTACTTGTGCACCAATTGTTACCGCTGCACAGTAGCATGCCCTGTTGGCATTAATCTACAGGAGCTATGGTTTAATGTGAGGGAGGCATTGTTCAGGAGAGGCTACAAAGAACTTGCCGTACTATCACCGCTGTCCTTTTATCGTGGATTAAGGCGGGAGGATGTTTCTACAGTAGATTATCAGCAGCCTCAAAAAATGGCCAGGAGGGCAATTGCCGAGGGATGCCAAATGGGAGGAGGGCAAGAGGAGCCAATAGACTTCAGGCGAGTTGACCAGAGTTTTACAAAGAATTTGAGGGTATCTGAACAAGCTAATTCCATGTCATATTGCTTTGCGTGCACTACGTGTAGTTCGGCCTGTCCTGTGGTTCGTAACTTTGACAATCCGCCCCAGGCGCTTGGAATGGTGCCACACCAGATTATTCATGCGGCAATGCTGGGATTGGATGATCTTATTTTCCCATCGGAAATGTTATGGGCTTGCCTTGGGTGTTACCAGTGCCAGGAGGCCTGTCCTCAGGGTGTGAAGGTTACCGACGTTTTCTACGAACTAAAAAACATGGCGATCAAACATGTTAAAATGAATGGGGGACCAGGATAAAGGGAGGATCTTCTCATGAAATATGCGTTACTGCGGTGTTGCACCACCCCAATTTTTCTTAAACAGTATGAGTCCTCTACAGATGCAGTCTTTAGAACGATCGGTGTTGAGCTTGTTGATATCCAGGAATTCAATTGTTGCGGTTACCCTATAAAGAATCTTAGTCATGAAGCATACCTTGTATCCTCGGCCCGAAACCTGGCATTGGCTGAGCAAAGAGGGCTCAATCTAACAACAATTTGCAACTGTTGCTATGGTAGCACTAAGTACGTGGACCATGTTTTGAAACAGGATCCTGCGAAAAGGCGCCAGACCAATTTAGTCCTTGAGAAAGAAAACCTTCACTACGACGGCAATATTGAGGTGAGGCACATCCTGGATATTTTGTACAATGATGTAGGATTAGATGTTTTAAAGGAAAAGATGGTAAGAACTTTCAAGAACCTGAAGATAGCTACCCATTATGGGTGCCACCTCCTGCGGCCAAGGAAAATTGCCCAGTTTGATAAAGCGGATTCTCCCCACATATTTGATGAACTTGTTGGAATAACGGGTGCGAATAGCATTACCTGGAAGGAGAAACTTGAATGTTGCGGTTCTCCCGTATGGGGAATTAATGACAATCTATCTTCCGACTTAACCAGAAAAAAAATTAAGAATGCTTGGGAATCAGGGGATGAGTATTTGTGTGTGGCGTGTCCTTACTGCAAGCTCCAGTTCAGCCGGGTTCAGAGAATGCTCCTGCCAATGAAGGGCCTTGACCATCAACTTCCTTCTATCCTTTATACACAACTTCTTGGGCTGTGCCTTGGAATTGACGCTGATCTCCTCGGGATACACCAAAACGAGCTGGACATAAGCGGGATAGTAAACTTTCTGACGTTGATGTAGATGATGTAACAAGCACTGACATTCAGAGGGTGATCGGTCCTTCTTGGGGATTGGTGAGCTAGAGGCCGTGCCTGGAGGGACCCAGTTTCATAGCCACCATAGTACCGGCTGCACCTGAGCCCAAAATGAGAATCTTTTTCATACTTGTCTCCTCCTTAGGTAATTTTAATCCGCACGGTCCAGGGCTCGACCCTGTCTCAGGATTCTTTAACAAATTGGCGTAGTTAGATATAACGCATTGATCTTGGAGAGAGCTTTTTAAAACGGGGCTTCTGCCAACAAAAGCCATAGGAGCCACAAAGTGGTTTACTAAGGACCACAGCGTGGCTTCTCTGTCAAGCCCTTTAGCTGAACTGTTACCAAATTTTTTTGCTGCACGTGGAGCGCGGTTGCCTTGCTTGAGAAGCACCAAATTCTCAATATCGGCTAAAGTGCCTACAGGCTTTGAGGCACATTTTCAGGGAAAGATATAGATTAAAAGAAGTTACGGAGAAACAGGCTGTTATGAGTACAACGACTCATGAAAACAGCACGGTTACTAATTTTTGCGAAGCCGGTAGGGATGTGTGTATACGTTCATTCGTATGCGGCGGAGGTAGCCTATTATGGTAAGCCGGCACTCTTGGGCTGTTTGAAGTGCAAGTGATGTAGGGGCTGAAATTGCAGCGATAATGGGAATTTTCATGTGTATCGCTTTGATCGCCATCTCATAGCTTGCCCTGCCTGAGGTGGGCAATATTTTATCTTCAAGCTGGATTTTATGCAACGCGCAATAACCCACCACCTTGTCTACTGCATTGTGGCGTCCAATATCTTCTGCAACTTGGAGAGGTTTGCCTGAAGCATCAAAAACAACTGCGGAATGCGTACCGCCGGTCTCATGGTAGACTCTTTGTAGATTGCGCATGGTTTTACCCAACCGAAGAATGACAGAAGGTTCCACAGAAAAGTGTGGGCTAAGGTGGGGCAAGGCCTCTGCAAGGGGAGAGATGTCTGCTGCACCACATCCGGAACGGATCAGCCGCGCTGCCTCCTCGTTTTTTGCCAGAACCAAGGCACCCTCCTTCACGCGAATTTCCACTCTATTACGTGAGCCGGACTCATTTCCGGTGTTCTCAGGCAAAGCGGGAGTTGGCTCACCAAGCCCGCAATGGTGAATCAGCAAAATGTCTTGAACCCTGCGAATGTATCCTTCGCTGAGACAAAACCCTGCTGCAAGTTCCTTTTCCATACCCGGCATTCGCATGAGGATTGCAACGGTGCGGCCATTGACGTCAATTTCAAGGGGCTCCTCAATGGGGACCTTATCGTTAAGTACCTCTTTCCTGTCTTGAAAGATGCGTTCAATTGCCCAGGCAACACTTGGGTTGGTTTCCTGGAAATTGGGTTCGATTTTTGCGTTTGGTATCATTTCCTTTGTCCTGCTGAATACCGGATCGTCAGCTATGGTAATAGCCTTTTTCATTATTGTGGTAGGCGCGCCTTTTGTTGGGGTAGGTTTGTAGAACATTTTTCACAGCCTGAACAGGGACAGGATTCAACTCCCCGTGTTTTCCAGGTTCTGCGGAATTTTCCAAAAACATACAAGGCGGCCAAAATTACAATAAGGACAACTATGACAGATTCCATTTTTTCCTCCTAAAAGCTCCCCTTAGCGGGCTCCCCTGGCATGAATCTCCAAGGGTTACAATTTAACTGTGTCCGTAGCCACCTGTTGCTTGATCAAGCGGGGAAAGGCTTTACAGGGCCTTCGGAATAACCACATTGTGGTAATTTAAAATAATCTTCTTTTCGTGTTTTTCAAGACATTTTTTGGAAGCTTCTTGCCAAACCTCTTTTGGTTGTGACATGCCACAGTGTAATAGACCGAGTCAGACAATTTTCTTGAACCACAGCCTGCTAGCTGGTATATGTTTCAAGAGCAATTTTCAGGACCATGGTCAGAATATTACCTCAGAATGCAAATTAATAGAGAAGCTTTTTAAGATATGAATGTGCTGAAAGGGTAAGGCTGATGAATAAGACCGAGTTTTCAAGAATTCGAAACCACCTGGGAAAGACTCAAAAGCAAATGGCACAGCTCCTGGGGACTTCTCTTAAAGCCATACAGAGTTTTGAACAGGGGTGGAGAAAAATTCCGGTTCACATTGAAAGGCAGGTGCTGTTTCTTCTTCTAAACAGTAATTCTCAAACGGGGAAGAAAATTCGTTGCTGGAGCTTGCAGAACTGCCCCATCCAGACAAGACGTAATTGCCCTGCCTGGGAATTTCAGCTGGGCAACCTCTGCTGGTTTATTAACGGGACCATATGTCACGGCAAAGTGCAGGAGAACTGGGAGAAAAAGATGAAAATGTGCAGGAAATGCGACGTCTTCAAATCCCTGCTGCCATCTCTTTAGATACCACTCTCGCGGCACGGAAAAGGGATGAGGATGTTTTGAGTGTTTACTTCATCTTTGAGGGCAATATGATGGATTTGACTAATGGTGATAAATGAGATGGACAGAGAGAGTAGGAAGAAACTGTTCCTTGAAGTGGATATTTATCCTGTTACCTGCGAGAGGCTTTCAGCGGGAAGATCGGATCTTGAGGTAGTGAAAGAAGTTATCAAGGGAGGAGCAAGAATTATCCAGCTAAGAGAAAAGCACTACAGCAAAAGAAAGCTCTACTATCAGGCGCTTAGATTCAGAGAGATTACATCCAGAGCTGGCGTGCTTCTCATTATCAACGACCATTTAGATATTGCTCTGGCCGTTGGTGCAGACGGTGTCCATCTCGGGCAAGAAGATTTGCCGATAGGAGTGGCGAGAAAACTGGCGCCGGAATTACTCATAGGAGCTTCCACGCACTCGCTGGAGCAAGCTCTTCAGGCACAGAGGGATGGTGCTGACTATGTCAACATTGGGCCAATATTTCACACCACCACCAAGGAGAAAGCGGGACAGGCTCTGGGACCCGAAACCATAGAAGGGATCAGCCTTCACCTTGAGATTCCTTTTACCGTCATGGGGGGTATCAAGGAATCGAACCTGGAGGAAGTGCTTGCAAGGGGAGCCCGCAGGGTGGCCATGGTAACGGCAATAACCCAGGCAAAAGATATAGCAGGGACTGTGGCCCGCTTGAGGGAAAGGATCAAGAAGTATCAAGTCGTTCGCTCAAGTACTGGAACCCCAAACCCATAACCGGTTTCATGCCACAACACCGTACTTCTTGAGTTTGGTGTGAAGGGTTTTTCTGGTTATTCCCAGTTTTCTTGCAGCCTCGCTTTTGTTGCCGCCTGTGAGTTCAAGTGTTTTGAGTATAGTGGCTTTTTCAACCTCCTCGAGGGCAAGATCAGACACAGGAATCTCGTGGCCACCATTTTCTGGAAGTTGCTCTCCGGGTACCAGTGGAAGGTCTTCAAGATCAAGGTAATTTGACCTTGAAAGAACGACCGCTCTTTCAATAGCATTCATGAGCTGGCGCACATTGCCGGGCCAGTCGTACCTGAGCAGGCGATCCATTGCCTGCGGTGTGAATCCCTCGATATTTTTGTGGTTTTTCTCAGAAAAGATGCTCAGAAAATGCTTTGCAAGCAGGGGAACATCTTCTTTTCTCTGGCGGAGAGGAGGAATGTTTATGTTAACAACATTCAGGCGGTAGTATAAATCTTCCCTGAATCTTCCCTCTTCCACTTCACGCACTAGATCTTTGTTCGTGGCCGCAATCAAGCGCACGTCCACTTTGATAGGCTCTTCACCACCCACTCGCGTGATCTCCCGTTCTTGAAGTACGCGCAATAACTTTACCTGCATTGCCAGCGACATTTCACTGATCTCATCCAGAAAAAGAGTTCCTCCTTGAGCTTGAACGAATCGCCCTTCTTTTTTCTTATAGGCGCCGGTAAATGCCCCTTTTTCGTGTCCAAAAAGTTCCGACTCAAGCAGGGTTTCAGTAATAGCAGCGCAATTGATTTTAACATAAGGACCGTCTTTCCTGGGACTGTTGAAATGAATTGCTCCGGCGATCAACTCCTTTCCTGTGCCTGACTCCCCGCTGATGAGTACGGTTGCTTCGGATGAGGCTACCTGTGCCACCATTTCAAGAACTCTAACCATGGCCGGGCTTTGACCAATAATATTGCCGGCATCAAACCTTTTTCCCAGGGTTTCCCGCAAGATGCGATTTTCTTCCCTGAGATGAGTATGATCCATCGCCCGGTCCATGGCCAAGCGGAGTTCGTCAAAGTCAAGCGGCTTGGTAAGATAATCGTAGGCACCATTCTTGAGGGCCTCCACCGCAGTTTCAACAGAAGAGTAAGCAGTCATTATGATTATTGGTATCGCGGGATTATAGGCCTTTATCTCTCTTAGCGCCTCAAGTCCCGACATCTTTATCATGCGAATATCCATGAGGATGAGGTCAAAGGGCTGTTCGTGGACCTTTTCTATTGCCTGGGAGCCATCCTCTGCCTCAAGAATCGTATAGCCCCACCCAGTAAGAAGTGTGCGCAACATGGTTCGGTGGCCTGGATCATCATCTACAACCAAGATCGTGCTTTTCTTTTTCATTCTCTTCCCGTCCTCTTGATATTGTATTTACCCATGAAAAGAAAAATGCCGGAGCTTGCCGCTAAGAAGCGGGCAGAAAAATTGACACCGTAGTTCCAACTCCGACCTCGCTATGCACCTTCACTTCTCCCCTGTGAGCCTCTATGATCTTATGCACAATGGCGAGCCCCAGGCCTGTTCCAGACTGCCTTGTTGTAAAATAGGGATCAAATATGTGCTCCAGGTTTTCTTTGGCAATACCCGCACCCGTATCTGAAACAGTAATCCTTACACCGCCCAGCTCTTTATCAGCGGAAAGCGCAACGGAAAGTGTGCCACCCTTTTCCATTGCTTCGATGGAGTTTAGGTAGAGGTTAAGGAGAACTTGGTTGATCCTGTCCGGGTCAATGAGCGCCTCCGTGACTCCGGATGAAAAGGATTTTTGAAGTACCACGTTTCTTTTCTCAGCCTGCCCCTGGACTAACTTAAGAGAATGCTCGATCAATGTCTGTAGAGAAGTCGGTTTTTTCTGAATAGCGAGTGGGCGGGCAAATTCAAGAAGCTGACTAATCACCCTGTTTAAGCGATCAACTTCGTGAATCATTATTTCGGCTGTTTTCTTGTCCTCGGGATTATTTCTATATCTTTCACCAAAGTAGGTGGCAAAACCCTTGATAGAACTCAGGGGATTGCGGATCTCATGGGCTATTCCTGCAGCGAGTCTACCAAGGGAAGCAAGACGCCGACTTGTTTCTACTTCCCTTTTAAGATCCTGGACTTCGCTCAGATCCCTGAAAAGTATAATATTACCAATAATGCCTCCTTCTTCACCGCGCGGGGAAGAGGCGCTCACGTCCATGGGGACCGAGCTTCCGCTATCTAGAGTGCATTCTATTTCTCTTTCAACAAAGCGTCTTCCCCGGTTTAGCTCTTCATTGATCTCAAGGAGCTGGTGGGGCAAAACCTTCTCTGCCTTTTTTCCTATGATCACCCCAGCTTTTTTCTCTAGGATGCTTTCCGCTGCCTGATTAAAAGCAGCTACTCTCCCCTCTGCGCTAATTGCTAATAGGCCGACTGGCATGTTTTCCACTACGCTGTCGGAGAAAGCCTTGATTTGGGCAAAAGATGATTTTGTTGAACGATAGGCTTGGGCAAGAAAAAGTAATACAATACCCGTGAAGCCGATTAGCAGCAGAATAACCCCCATAATCACAGTGTGGTGGATGTCCCCTTTTCTGGCGGCTTCAAAAGGAGCCATATTAAGGCCGACAAATATGAATTGCTTTTGATCCCTGCCAAAGGGACCCAGATGAGGGGAATCTGGTCGCCACGTCCGATGCATCATCATTCCGTGAGAACCGCGAAAAGGGATCCTTTTTGGTGAAAACCGGCGATAGACCTCAAAAGTGGTAACTCCGTCTGGGTTGCGCAGCTTACGCCACTTAACCCCGTCTGAATCAGAAATGCTTTCTAGATCCAGGCCGGTGTTGTAAATCGTCCCTATTTTGCCGGGATCGCTGTGGGCCAGTACTTTCCCAGTAGCATCAGTTACAACAAGGTATTCTATATCAGGCTGGCGGGCAGTCTCCACGAGCAGCCTTTCAAGCCTGAAACCCCCTCCATGCATGCCCATCATACCCATCATGCCTGTTCTGGTTCCAGCCTCCAATGACCTTATCAGTGCGGCACCTTTTTCAGTGAGCAAGAGGATGGTGTTTTCCTTTTGCTTGTTAACATTCTGAAAGGTCCAGAACAAGAATATAGGGACAAGAATGATCACCGCCCCCACAATAATCCACGGCGGGATCGAGGCCCAGTTTTGTTTTCGCACCTTGTTGTCCATAAATCCATTCATAAGCAATTCACGTGCCGCGCTACACCGATACTCGGCTTCAATGAAGCTGCACGCAGCAACCTGCGGTGCTCTCAGAGGAAGCGAAAAAGCAGCCGGCCTTAATCCACCAGGAGGCGGGCCGGGAGGGCTTAATTGACCGCCCCTTGGGGCGTTAGGATGATTTCCGTTTGGTACCCCGCTGCTTGCGGAAGGGTAGTTTATTTCTTTATCGTTAGGCTATCGCAAGTTCAGGAGAAACGGTCCTTGAAGATCACCCCCACCATGCTCTTGGAAGCTCAGGTGGCCCAGAAACCTTCCCTGGTACACCGTGCTGGGTAATTTTTATCCACTTGGATAGGTCTGATGTTTACTTCCTACACACATTTTTGCTTCAGCACAAGGGAAAAGATGGTGGGCCGTCTGGCGCATAAGAAAAAGCCTCATCATATTTAATACTTAGAGTCGATCTAGTTCTTTGGCACAGGGATTGCTTTATTGTAGGGCAAAATCCAATGAATACAAAAAGGAGGCAGTAAAATGAAAAAAACATTAACGATTATCGGGATAGTACTTCTGACGGCAGCAGTTGCTGCACCTGTCATGGCCTGGGGGCGCGGATGGGGCAGAGGCATGATGGGGTACAGGCAGGGAACACCGGCTACTCAAACTCAGACAGGCTGGGGCTATACCAAGCTTACTGAGGAGCAGCGAAAGCAGCTGGATAGCCTTCATCAGAAATTCTATGAGGAAACCCTTCCAATCAGAAACGAGATAGTGGCAAAAAGCGCGGAGCTAAACACTGTGCTGAACTCACAAAACCCAGATGCCGAAAAGGCCAAGGCCCTTCAGAAAGAAATCAGTGACCTGAGGGGGAAGCTTGCAGAGAAGCGAACAGAGTTGGTGCTTGAGGCTCGGAAGATAGCCCCGGAAGCCGGCTTTGGCCCCGCAACTCCACGGGCATATGGTCCTCACATGAGAGGGTACGGTCATGCAATGGGATGGGGCCCTCACATGAGAGGTTTTTCTCCTGGCGCCGGCTATGGTCCGGGAGCCTGTTGGAACTAACCCTTAACCCAGGGGTGGCCTAGGTGCCGCCCCTGGCCCCCCTCCTGCAATTCTTGTCCGCCACACCAAGGATATAAACCCTCCGGGAGTCCTTATACCCCGGCTGCTGGGCACTGATAAACATCGAGCAGTTACCCCTCAAGCATCTTGCCGAGAAACTTGAAATATAAATAAGGTCCTGGAGTAAGGCTGGACGGTAGGTATGCTACCCGGGTTAATTTTGGACTGGGATTTTCCGCTCGACATGTTGTTGGAAAGCTTGGAAATAAGCGCCAACAACTGGTGGGAGTGCCGTGAATTGAACAAGGTAGGTACTATCATTGGAACGCCTGATCACCTTTCCGTAAAAAGCCTTTCTTCCTACCTCGTTATTCGCATCTGAAATGTTCATCCTGAGATTTGATTGCATGGAAAGCGAACCGTGAACGGTAATTTCTCCGCTTTTATTTGAAAGTCTAACCATGTAACCATCGAAAACTTTGCTTTCTGCGTGCTTTCCTTCAAGAAGGGCACACTGCAAAGGTATTCTCCGGGCCAGTGTAACAAGGGACGGCTGCTCCTTTTGAAGCACTATATTGTATTGGCCTGCAATTCCGCCAACCTCATAAATCCTGAAGGGACTCTCAGCACCTTTTGGAAGCACTTCAATCTGCCCGTCGATGCGCAGGATGTCCCCGACCATGTTCCGCAGTGACTCGGATATAAAGATTTGCCCGCCCCCCGCATATGATTGGATGCGGTTCGTGTAGTTTACCCCGCTGCCGACCACTGTATACTTGCTGCGCTTGACAGAACCTATATTCCCCGCCACCACCTCGGAGTCGTTGAGGCCTATTCCCATCTCCAGGTCAGGCAGGCCGTTCCTGCGGTTTTGGGCATTTACTTTTGTCATGGCGTTTTGCATCGAAATGGCGCAGGCAATACCACGTTCCGCTCTGTCTGGCAATTCCTGGGGAGCGCCGAAAATGACGAAGAGCGCATCGCCCACGATCATGTTGACTGTGCCTTTATACCTGAGAATAACGTCCACCATTACTTCGAAGTAAGAGTTTAGGATTTGAACAACTTGCTCAGGGTCTAGCCGCTCCGCAATTGAAGTGAAATCTCGCAGATCACTCATAAGCATAGTCACGGCCCGCTTTTCTCCGCCGAGCAACAACCCCTGCGGTGATTGGAGAATGCTGTCTACGATGTCATCTGAAATATAGCGTCCAAAAGTCTTGCGTATGAACTGGTTGGCAACATCGAGTTTTTCTCTTTCTTGCTGAAGCAGGCGTGCTTGAAAAAAGTCTTTTCGGGCATAGTATTCCATGGAATAGCCTGCAAACATACCAATGATATTAGCACCTATGAAAAAAAAGTTATTGTTTATCAACGTGAAGGTGGGGGTTTTGCTGAGCCATACTGCGGCCACTTCATAAGATGCCACAATTAACCATCCCCCGAGCGTTGCCCACACGAAGCGGATCCTCAGCAATGTGTATCCAAATATGAGAACGATAATAAGACCAGCGTAATAAGAGAAACAAACGGGCGGGGAGGCAATCACGATCATTGCAGTAATGCCGAACCCTGCCATGGTCAGTGCTGCTAGGAGGGCCGCCTGCATGTATTTTCTGAAATAAGAGGAAAAGGAGAAGAGGATGATGCTAAAAACAACGGGATAAAAAAGTCCAAAGCGAATGAACCACAAAGTTTTTTTCATGCTGGGCACCAGTTCAGCATCTAGGATGCCAAACACGCCGTAGAGAAAGGCTCCCAGCAAAAGAGAATACCTGGCCTGAAGGAGGAATTTTCTCGAGTACTCCTCCCTGAAGGTTTGTCCGAGATCCTTATGCTCCCCTGAAAAGGACAGAGTGAGCGGATTCAGCTCCATCTCGCGATAACCCGGAGAAGATGCAGGCTTATGAATCCCTCCTTCTTTCAAACGCCTCTTTCCCCCTTTCAGTACAAGCAACGTGGCAGGTCTCAACTGGCGGGCCAAGAATCTCACAGCTCTGTGCAAATTCGGAGGACCTGGCCCTGTCTCAGTTGGCCTTTCTTTTTATCGCCACAAGTGTCATATCGTCCAGTTGCTCTTCCTGAAATGCCTTGACTTCTTCAATTATCCTGTCAACAAGCTTTCGCACAGGAAGATCTGCATATCTGTTAAGGGCTCTTTCAAGCCTCTCCTGCCCGTACATAACCCCGTCCTTATTTGCAGCCTCGGTAATTCCATCAGTGAATAGCAGGGCCACATCGCCCACATCAATTTTCACGGTCGTATCTTTCAAGTATCCGCCGATCTCATCAGAAATACCCAGCCATGTTCCCTGCGTGGGGACGACTTCGGTTTTGTTCATGAAAGATCGATGGATTATGATGTCCTGATGTTTTCCGGCAAGCGTCATGTTTGAATCATTAAGTCGGATTGCCATCATTGTCATATAGTGTTCGGAACCGAGCCTGGAGATATTTTCTCGCAAGATATGGTTCACTTTGCTCAAGACTTCCGAGGGCTTTACCTCAGGGGAATTGTTCACTATTGAGATAATGCTCGTCTGAGCCATCATCATTATTAGGCCTGAGTCAACACCATGACCCGAGACATCTCCTATGGTCACCCACTTCTCTCCGGCTGCCGTTTCAAGGATATCGTAGTAGTCTCCTCCCACTTGTTTGGCAGGAACCATGGCCGCCGCCACCTCAAAGCCCCTGAGGGCTTCTTTGTCAGGAAGAAGGGCGGTCTGAATCCGCTTGGCAAGTTCCATTTCACTCCAGAGGGCGTCTCTGGCCTTCTTAAGCTGTACGAGGAGGTAGAATTCCTGTTCAACAAGTTTGTGCTTCACGTAGGTTATGCTCACTGCGATTATTGCAGTGGAAAACAGGAAAAATAGGTTGTTGATAAGGATAGTGGAATTGTATTGCTGGCCAGCCACAAGATTGAGGGCAAGATACATTGCTATGACTATGGCGCTGTTTATGGCGGAGTGAAGTGTTTTCCAAGGCAGAAAAAGGTTTACGCCAAATATTACAAGGTTCAGGCCGGCGTAGTACCTGGAGTTAAAACCGCCGAGCTCAACGGTCATCAAAGCGATCATGGCGCCGACAACGATAGAGAAAAAGTAGCCGTGAAGGTAAGAGAACTTGCCCGGCTTTGTTCGTCGTACAGCTACGTATTGCACTATTATGATAAGCGTTGCAGTGAGTCTGTAAAGACCGAAGCGCTGCAAAAGCTCTTTTGGCATGGTGTAGAAGTCAAGGATAAAAAAAGCAGGGACAAGTATTAGAGCCAGTGCGGTGAGAGTTTTTAGAACTTCGTGGATATTGGTGCTCAGATAGGATTCGAATGTTTGGGCATCAAAACGAATCTGCTCTGTAGTATTTGTCCTTTTTCTCATTGCGCTACCCTCGAGCAGGCTTTTTTACATGAAGAAACATCTGGCTTCCCGTTTCTTCAAAGGAAATGTATGCCTGAACCGAGGGGATCTTCTTCAGAAGGTCCAGGAACTCTTCCTCGGTCCTATGGTAAATGACCCAATCATTCCAGTATGCCATGTAATACTTGCTGGGATTTGAGACGTGAAAATTGCCGACCAACATCCATCCACCTGGTTTCACAAGGGAATAGAGTCTGGTAAGCACTGCCGTTGCCACAGGTGGGGTTAGGTAGTCAAAAAGGCCCATGGAGTAAACAAAATCAAACTGCCCCCATTCTTTGAGCAGCTCCCGCCTGGCCAGCACCGTACGAACAGAAGCGTTCAGGTAATCAACAGAGACCTTGGCACCCAGTTCTCTCTCAAGCCGGTTCACAAGTAAGGCTGCTTCTTGAAGGGCAGCAGAGTCCTGGTCAAGAAGTGCAAAATGATACTTTCCACAGTCCTGCGGGCTGGACAAAATATCTCTTAGTTCAAATGCCGGGCCGGAGGCAACGGACAAAGCCTTCAGCTTTTGGCTGGAGGAAGTTACTGGAGCATTTTGCATTTCCCTGAGTTTTTGAGCAATGACCTTTCGCCTTTGACGAACAGCCTGGGCAGCAACAGCTTCCAGGGGATGCTTGTGCATTAGTTTTGAGAAAGTGCTTTCTCCCTGGTACTGATTCAGGTAAATCATCCTCATCATTTCAGAGTCCCCTGCGTACCCCCGGGGTTTCAGATTGGTCCTTTTCATGATTGGCGAACAGCAGATGATATTCCACAGTTGCTTTCTGAAATAAAAGCCGTGGCACTCGTGTTCTTCTCTTGTAAAGCCGGAAACTATTTGCTCGAGTTCCTCAAGTTTGTTGTCAAGGAATCGCATAAACTTCCTGCCCTCTGTTTCAATGATGGTTTTTTGAATATAGCTCCGCACATGTTTTGGTTCGCTGGAGTACTCAGCATCTAACTCGTCAAAAAAAGATTTGTATACATTTAAGTCGTACAAAAGGTTAGCGGTATATTCTTTGAAGACCGGTTTTACGCGCTCTATATAGGCTTCAAAAGGATCCTGATGGCCCCTGATCCACTGGATTGTTTTATCGAGCCTGTTTAAGTGGTACTCGGAGGTTTCATTCACAGGGTTTATCACTTCTACGGTAAGAAGCTGGGGACCTATCTCAATACAAATGGTTATTTTGCTCTCAGGCGAGTCAAACGTACCATATTTAATACTGTTTTCAATCAGTTCACTGATTACCATTGTGACCGTATAAACGGTTTCATCTTCGAGACCGTGCACTTTAAGAAACTCAGTACTTTTCGCACGGGCTTTTTCAATTTCTTCCCATTTTGGGCTGACCGTGAGCTTCATTGATTGTAACATGGCTTCTTATTCTCCTTTCGGAGGTAAATGAAAGGGCGGGAAAGCCCCTTGTTTTCTTAGTCTCTTGCACGCATTTAATCCGCCAGAGGCGGATTAATCCGCCAGAGGCAGACGAGGGTTCAATCCGCCAGAGGCGGACAAGGGTTTGATTCCTCGCCCCTTGGGGCGTTAAGAAAATTTCCGATTGATACCCCGTCCGCTTGCGGCGGGGCAGTTAATTGCCTTGACTTAACGGCAGGAATTATTACTATTAAATTAATAGGGAATATCAGAAAGGAGCAAGGATCATGGAAACGAAAAAGATGCTCATACCGAACATAACTTGCGAGCACTGCGTGATGACAATTAGAAGAGAGGTGGGGAAGCTTGATGGCGTCTCGAAAGTGGAAGGAGATCCCACAACAAAAGAGATCGAGGTTGAGTGGGAAGCACCCGCAACTCTTGAGAAAATCAAGGCGACCCTGAAGGAAATAAACTACCCGGCTGCCGAGTAGGAGCTCAAGTTCCATTTTAGTAATTGTGGGAGAACAAGACTATAGTTTTGCAGTTTCCCTGGGAGATGGAGTATGTTTATTGGGCTCCTTTAGTAGGGCAGGGGCGACCAGAGAAACTTATGCGGAGCAAGACTGATGGCTGAGAAAAAAGTTATAATTCCTGTCACGGGAATGACATGTGCCAACTGCGCCAGGAATATAGAAAGGGCTGTTAAGAAAGCCCCGGGTATAAAAGAGGCAGCAGTAAATTTCGCGACTGAACAGGCAAACGTCTCTTTCGACACCGAGCAAGCAGGCATAATGGAGATAGCCGAAAAAATTCAGGATGCAGGATATGGCATTGCCACTGCACATGTAGAGGTACCCGTTACAGGAATGACGTGTGCCAACTGTGCTATGACGATTGAAAGAACTTTGAAAAAGAAAGTTCCAGGCGTGGTGAATGCATCGGTGAATTTTGCATCCGAGCGGGCAAGCATAAAGTATATTCCCACCATCGCCACCATGGACGACATGATTACGGCCATAGAGAAGGCCGGGTATGGTGCAATCCGGCCGGATGAAAGTGTGGAACCCATGGACACCGAGCTTGCTGCGCGACAGGAGGAAATAAGAAACCAGACCAGGAAATTTCTTGTGGGCGTTCTCTTCACAGCACCCCTTTTTGCCTTAAGCATGGGCAGGGATTTCGGGCTGATCGGTGCTTGGGCCTATGCCACATCGGTAAACTGGCTTTTCTGGGGCTTGGCTACACCAGTTCAATTCTATACAGGGTGGGATTACTACACAGGGGGCTGGAAAAGCCTTAAAAACGGTAGTGCCAACATGGATGTACTGGTGGCTATGGGCTCATCGGTCGCCTATTTTTACTCCCTTGCAGTCCTCCTTTTCCCTGTGCTTGGCCAACACGTCTATTTTGAGACATCCGCTGTGATTATAACGCTTATAAAGCTGGGGAAAATGCTGGAGTCGAGAACCAAGGGCCGTACAGGAGGGGCTATCCGGAAGCTGATGGGTCTTAGGCCAAAGACTGCGACTATTCTCGTGGATGGCAAGGAAGAGGAGATACCGCTCTCCCAGGTGAAGGTGGGGGATCATGTGATTGTTCGCCCCGGTGAAGCTATCCCCGTGGACGGTGTCATACTGGAAGGGGAGTCAAGCGTTGATGAATCCATGCTTACCGGTGAGCCCATCCCTGTGGACAAGAATCCAGGGCAGAGTATAGCAGCAGGTACCATAAATGGTGAAGGCCGCTTGAAATTCGAAGCAAGGAAAGTAGGGAAAGACACAGCACTTGCCAGAATTATCCGCATGGTCCAGGAAGCCCAAGGAAGCAAGGCGCCCATTCAAGCACTTGCAGATAGGGTGGCAGCTATTTTCGTCCCCGGCGTTATCGGAATAGCCTTCCTGACCTTTATCCTGTGGTGGGCAGTAGGGGGACAGTTTGTTCCTGTCATGATACGCATGGTGGCCGTTTTGGTCATTGCCTGCCCTTGTGGCCTCGGTCTTGCCACTCCAACTGCTATTATGGCAGGGACGGGAAAGGGGGCAGAAAGGGGCATTCTTTTCAAGAACAGTGAAGCGCTTGAGCTGGCAACAAAGCTTGATGCGATCGTTCTGGACAAGACAGGGACCATAACTCTTGGCAAGCCTTCTGTGGGGGAGGTAATTGCTTTGAATCCTGTCGTCAAAGACGAAAACGAGCTTTTGAGATTGGCAGCTTCCGTAGAAAAAGGATCGGAACACCCGGTGGGTAGATCTCTTGTTGAAGAAGCAGAGAAAAGGGAAATGCCCTTAGTAGAACCTCGTGGGTTCAAGGCTTCAAGAGGCCTTGGCGTTATGGCAGAAGTTGACGGCCGCAGGGTCGTAGTGGGTAAACCGGGATGGTTTGCGGAAATTGGCCTCAGTTTGGACCAGGCAATAGGAAAAATCAAGGCGCTGCAAGATCAAGGAAAGACAGTCATGGCAGTAGGAGTTGACGGTAAGCCGGCCGGAGTTCTGTATCCTTTCGAGTTCCTGCCGGGCTATTTAAGGCATCTTCACCCCATTCTGGCTGCCCTGGCCATGGCAGTAAGCAGTATTACCGTGGTCTCCAATAGCCTGCGGCTATACAGGGCCAAAGTAAAGTAAACCCAGGTTTATTTGTTTGACTTAAGTCAATGCAAAGGTATCCTCTATTTGGTATCTTTGTATGCAAATACGAGATTCTTCTGAATGGAGAGGCCTGTGCGAGTTGGAATGAAAGGGAACAATGATCCTTTTGGCCGCGGGAAAGAGCTGAAATGGTAAAGGAAGCAAGACTTTTAGATAAGTTTTGTTATCAATATAACGCAATAGTTAGAGGGGAATACCATGAAGTGCCCAGGGCAAGATAGCAGGTACTGGAAACCTGGAGCCATTTTTGAGGCTGAGTGCCCCAAGTGCGGTAACAAGGTGGAGTTTTTTAAGGATGACACTGTGAGACGCTGCAAGAAATGTGGGTACCGATTTTTGAATCCCAGCCTTGATTTTGGGTGTGCCGCGTACTGCAAGTACGCAGAGCAATGTATAGGTAACCTTCCGCCCGAGCTGGTTTCTCAGCGCGAAGACCTTCTCAAGGACAGGGTCGCCATAGAAATGAAGCGCTACTTTAAGAACGATTTCAAAAGAATAGGACACGCAACAAGGGTTGCAAGGTATGCTGAAAAGATCGGGAAATCCGAAGGAGGGAACCTGGCCGTGATCCTCGCGGCAGCCTACCTTCATGACATAGGAATCAAGGAGGCTGAACGCAAGCACCAGAGCAATGCCGTACGTTTTCAGGAGGAAGAAGGGCCGCCCGTGGCAAAAGAGATTCTGGAAAAACTCGGGGCACCTGAGGGCTTGATTGAGGAAGTATGCGACGTTGTGGGACATCATCATCATCCACGCACCGAGGAAACCGTCAACTTCAAATGCTTGTACGATGCCGACATGATTACAAACTTGGAAGAAGCTCATAAGCAGAAGCCACTGAGCGCTGGGAACCTGGCGCGTTTACTGGAAAAGGCTTTTCTTACGAAGAGCGGCAGGGAGCTGGCCAAAGAAGTTCTTCCATCTGGAGACGAAGGGATATCATGATTGAAGGACCACTTGGTGAGAGCAAACATGAGTTAGAAAAAAGCCTGGAAAAAAAGGAGAAAGGCAATGAAAGTAAAAAGAAAAATTATCCATATTGATGAAGAGCTTTGTGATGGGTGTGGACAGTGTATTCCCTCTTGTGCCGAGGGTGCTATAGAACTGGTGGATGGTAAGGCCAGGGTTGTTGCAGAGAAGTATTGTGATGGCCTTGGAGCCTGCATTGGAGAATGTCCAAACGGTGCACTGAGCATTGAGGAACGTATTGCGGAAGACTTTGACGAAGAAGCAGTCGAAGAGTATCTGGCTTCTAAAAGTCAGGAGGAGCCCAGCGAGGAGGAAGCAATGGCCTGTGGATGCCCTTCAACCTTGATCCAGAGCTTTGTCCCTGCCAAATCCTGTGAACAAGCAAATAAACCCACCGAGCAAGAAGCATCCCAAAGCGCCCTATCTCACTGGCCTGTCCAGATAAGGCTGGTTCCGCCGGGTGCCCCATTTCTTAAACGAGCAAACCTTCTGGTGGCTGCTGACTGCACCCCCGTTGCCTATCCCGCTTTTCATGCTGATTTCCTAAAAGGCAGGGTAGTGCTTGTCGGATGCCCGAAGTTCGATGACACCATAGAGTACCTGGAAAGGTTTGAAGAAATATTCAGGGTTGCGGATATCAAGAACGTGACGGTCCTGGAAATGGAAGTTCCCTGCTGCTCAGCTCTTCCGATGATTGTCAAAAAAGCAATGGAAAGAGCGGGGAAAAAGGTGCCCCTCGAGGAAGTTGTCATCAGCTCCAGGGGAGAGATTCTGAGCCGGGAAAGTTTGGCCGCTTAGAAAACTCTTGGCAGTATTCACTTGCGTCAGGTAACCAGAACCACAGAGATGTCCTTTGAAGCATGGAGAACTTTCTGCGATATGCTTCCCAGGAAAAACTCGGCTATGTTTGACAGGCCTCTCCTGCCAAGCACCACCGCGTCGTAACCTGACTTGGCTTCAGAGGCTATGTCTCGTGCTACCCCTTTTTTTCTTGTTTGGACTTTGAAAGAGATATTGGCTTCACTAAACCCGGCACTGACAAGGATTTCCTTCCCCTTCTCCATGTGCCTGGTAACCATGTCCTTTTTCTTATCCTCCAGGGTGCAAAAATCAGCTTGATGGGCCAGAAATAGGGGGGATAGTTCCGGGCTGTTCATGTCGCAAATTGCTTCGGTATCCAGAAGAACGTGGAAAAAAGTAACTGCGTGATCAGGTGTGAAAAATTTTGCAATAAATTCCACGGCCCTCATTGCGTTTTCCGACTCGTCAAATCCCAATAGTATCCTTCCGGCCATCAAAAACCTCCTTAAAAGAGTTCTCCCTCAAACCTCTCGAGTTAACCATTCAATCAGGCCCACAGTCAAAGCGATTTAATTGCTCTTTGTCAAGAAAAAACTTTAGAGAGGTGCCCTGAGCCCTGTTTCCCTTCCATCATACCTTGCACTGCCTTTGCCGCCAAGTCTTTGACCTTGTAAGTGGAGAATTTTCGGCCTTCCCTTATGGTAACTTTAGTCTGGTCTTCTAAAAGGTGCTCCAGCTCGGGCCAGGCCTCAACTATCTTTAGCACTCCTGCTAGTTTCGCAGCATATGCCCTTACGGTTGCGTCCTTGGAGGCCAAGTAAGGTGGGATAAGAGGGGCGGCAGGCGCTGCAAGATCGTGCCATGCTTCGGCAAGTCTCCCAATCCCCCACAAAAGCCCCCGCTGAAGCATTTCCATCTCAAGGTAGTTTCCATTTTCCATTGCATAAGAAATCAGGATGCGCGCATACTCGTTTGCAAGACTCCTATGACGAGACAGAATCTCAGCCATGGCCTCGGGTGACCCCCATCCTATTCCCCCCGATTCCTCATTCAGGTTCCACATAAGCCGGCGCATCACAGTTCGGGCAGCTTCCATATCCTAATCAGCCAGCTCAGCTACCAGCTCTCCCATGATTTCAACAGCCGCCCATTTTACCTTTTCATCGACATGAGGAAGGAAAGAAAAAAGGATATTTATGACCTGCAGGCGAGGGAATCTCCCAGCCTCTTCTCGCGCACTGGCAAGGTGTTTTTCCTTAAGAAGTTGGAGCAGTTTTTTCTTGAGGGTACGTCTTCCCTTGGGTGAAGTTTCCATCCCCATCTAGGGTAAAAATTTAAGTAGGCAATATTGCCCTTTGGGTCAAATCAGGCTTCTTTTTCAAACTGATCCTTTGTCGCCCCGCAAACAGGGCAAACCCAGTCGTCCGGTAAATTCTCAAACGGGGTCCCGGGGTCTATACCATTGTCAGGGTCGCCTTCTTCAGGATCGTAGACGTATCCACAAACCGAACAAACATATTTATCCATGGTGCCAACCTCCCTTTCATCCTCTTGGATACCAACCAAGAATCATGGCCCACTTTTTTCATGAAATTTGGAAAAAGATGCTTAACATTTGTTCAACTTTTGACTATTTTACTGGGAAATCTGAAAAAGCCCTAACCCCGGTTAAAGCCACGGTCAGCCTAATTCCCATCACATCAGGTACTGAATTTTGGCAATAATAGTAGGCACCTTCCACAATGTCAATAAGCATTCTGGGCCGGGAGCTTATAGTTGGAGCGCTTTGATAGTCTTTGCTTTAAGGTAATATAATGAAAGAAAACACCTACACTTCTTCTGCAAAAATGACTCCCTTTCGAAAACCCTCTCCTGTGGTCGATATTGGCTTGTTTCTACTTGTTGTTGCAGGGCTGAGTGTTCTCATGTTTCGCGGCACGAAAACTCTTGGCTATAACTGGCAATGGTACCAGATCCCTCGCTATATCCTTTCCCTTGAGCAGGGGAAACTCGTTGCAGGGCCTCTAATAAAAGGCCTGATGGTCACGTTTCAGATTACCGGTGTAAGCTTGGTGTTGTCTTTTTGTTTTGGGCTGCTGACAGCCATAATGAGATTGTCGGCTTCTTTTGCGGCGAGGGGGATTGCCAGAGTCTACCTGGAACTGGTAAGAAACACGCCTCTTTTGGTTCAGCTCTTCTTCATATATTTTGTTCTTGGACCAATAATGGGTATAGGGCGATTTACTTGTGCCGTGTTGGCTCTGAGCCTTTTTGAAGGCGCCTATGCCTCAGAGATATTTCGGGCTGGCATTGTATCCATTCACTTTGGGCAGTGGGAAGCAGCGCACAGCCTGGGACTCAGCAAGCTGCAGACCTATCGTTACATCATACTACCGCAGGCTATCAGGAGAATTCTTCCAGCCCTTACAAGCCAGGCCGTGTCGTTGATCAAGGACTCTGCTCTGGTAAGCACCATTGCAGTATACGACCTAACAATGCGTGGCCAGGAGATTGTGGCTGAAACGTATCTGGCCTTTGAAGTATGGTTCACTGTTGCTGCCATTTACCTGGCGGTCACAGTGACCTTGTCCGTGATTATCAATATGATGGAATCAAAGTTAAAGGTGGTTTCCTGATTCAAGTACAGGGAAGAGCGAATGTACGAAAAAACACAAGGTGAGTACATAATAGTGGTTGATAAAATTAACAAGACCTTCCCAAATGGCGTAAGGGCACTGAGAGATTTTTCGATCAAAGTGAGAAAAAGGGAGGTGCTGGTGGTTATAGGACCATCGGGATCGGGAAAATCAACTTTCTTAAGATGCCTGAACGGGCTTGAGGAAATTGATAGCGGCTCAATCGTGATAGACGGAATACCTCTTGACCAGAGAAAAGAAAATAGACTTGAAATTAGAAAAGAGGTGGGCATGGTTTTTCAATCGTTCAACCTATTCCCACACCTAACTGTTCTTGAAAATGTTAATCTTGCCCAGATGCTTGTCAGGAAAAAAAGCAAGAAAGAAGCCACTGAGACATCTATGGAGCTTCTTCACAAGGTTGGAATTCCAGAAAAAGCCAGGACCTTCCCCAACCACCTTAGCGGAGGCCAACAGCAGCGGGTGGCAATAGCGCGAGCTCTAGCAATGAAGCCGAAGGTAATGCTTTTCGATGAGGCAACCAGTGCCCTGGACCCGGAGATGATAGGAGAAGTGCTTGAGGTCATGAAATCTCTGGCTAAAGAAGGGATGACTATGGTTGTTGTCAGCCATGAAATGGGTTTCGCACGCGAGGTTAGCGACAGGGTTGTTTTTATGGAAGACGGGGCAATCGTAGAGGAAGGAACAGCGGAGCAAGTCTTTGGAAATCCCAAACAAGAGAGAACCAGGCTTTTCCTGAGCCAAATCCTTTAAATGGCTCCGAAAGGTTGATGAACCCGCAAGAAGTCGAAATTGGGATGGCAACGTAAAAAGCTTCAAGTTCAAGGCGCATGAATCCGGCACTCAGTTTGAGTCAAACTGAGTGCCGGACAAAGCGCAATGCAAAAATTGGACTTTTTACGAAGCCGTCAAGGTTAACCTGTAAAGGTGAAAGGAGACTCATAATGAAGAAAGCAAGAATTCTTGTGCTGGTATTGGCTGCTTTTTCGCTTTTGTCGCTTGTTTTGGGCGCCCGGGCTTTTGCCGGAAAGCTGCAGCAACAGCTCACCGCCGAAAGCACCATTGAGCAGGCGTTGAAGCGGCGTGTATTAAGGGTAGGCATGTCCACCTTTGTCCCGTGGGCCATGAAGGATAAGACCGGCAAGCTGATAGGATTTGAAATAGATGTTGCAACAAGGGTCGCTAAGGACATGGGTGTTAAGGTCAGGTTTGTTCCAACAAAATGGGCAGGCATCATCCCCGCGCTTCTTACAGGAAAATTCGATGTGATTATTGGAGGCATGGGCATCGTACCCAAGCGGAACCTGAAGGTGAATTTTACCATTCCCTATGATGTCACAGGTATGTCGCTTGTCGCAAATAGGAAGCTTGCTGCCGGCTTTAAGACCCTGGAAGACTTCAACCAGCCGGATGTGATTCTCGCAGTACGGCTTGGCGCCACTCCGGTCGCTGCTGCAAAAAAGTACATGCCCAAAGCACAATTACGAAAATTTGACGATGAATCCCAGGCCATTCAAGAACTGCTCAACGGCAGAGCCCATGCGGTTGTCGCATCCGCTCCGATGCCCGCATTTCAGGCCCTGAAATACCCTGACAGGCTTTTTCTTCCTTTCAAGGGCACGTTTACAAAGGAGCCCATAGGTTTTGCTATCAGGAAAGGGGATGTGGATACCCTCAATTTCTTCAACAGCTGGATTACGGTCGTAAAAGCCGAAGGGTGGCTTGCTGAGAGGAAGCACTACTGGTTTGAGACAAGAGACTGGGAAAGTAGAATCAGGTAGATTCAGGAGGGGTTTCCGCGGCATTAGCGGTAAACCCCCTTGTATGCCTGATCAGAAACTGTTTTGAAAAAGAAAAAGACAAAATTCGGTGTGGCGGACCTTGTCGTAAGTCTCATCCTGGCGGCCCTGGTTGCATTTGCCCTATACAGGATTAAGGTTGGTCTTCACTACAAGTGGGAGTGGAAAGCGGTCCCCCAGTTTCTCCTTCGCTATGATGAGCAAAAAAAGCATGGGTGTCCAACATTCTCCTCCAGGGCCTTTACAATACAATAAGGCTCAGCATCTGGGGGACGGTGCTGGCCACCATCTTCGGGACCATTACCGGCCTTTTCCGCATAAGCCAGAGGCTTTTCTACCGCCTCGTGGGCAGGACATATGTTGAACTGATACGAAACATCCCGCCCCTGGTTCTTATTTTCATCTTTTACTATTTTCTAAGCGGACCAGTGATGACCGCACTGGGAGTGGATGCCTTTGTTGAAAGTGGTCTCCCGGTACTCAAAAGATCCTGACGTTTTTCTTTGCTCCTGCCTCATCATTTTCAGCCTTTATATCCGCACTCTTGACGCTTGCCATATTTGAAGGAGCCTACATCACGGAGATCGTCAGAGCAGGAATACAGTCCATTGAAAGAGGAACATGGGAAGCATCCTACGCTCTGGGCCTTTCAAAGTTCCAACAAATGCGATACGTTATACTCCCTCTTGCAGCCCAGAGGATCTTGCCTCCTCTAGCAGGCCAGTTCATATCCACCATCAAGGACTCGGCTATTGTGTCGGTGATCTCAATCCAGGAATTGACTTTCCAGGGTATGGAGTTAATGTCAGCAACCTACCTTACCTTTGAAGTCTGGATTACAATAACCGCTCTGTATCTTGTACTGACCCTTTCCCTGTCCATCGGTGTTGAACGCCTTGAAAATTACCTGAGGAGGAGCGAAGCCTAGAAGACTTTAGCAATGGAACAATTTCAACTAACCACCCAATCCATTCCCAAGCTTGTCAAGCAAATTTCCAGCCCGGCGAGCATCGGGTATTTTTTCCAAACAATGTATAATGTGGTTGATACATATTTTGGTGGCACGATTTCTACCCAGGCCCTGGCCTCTCTTTCTCTGTCATTACCAGTTTTCTTCATTATCATTGCCATGGGTACGGGGATCTCCACGGGCACTACGGCCCTCATAGGGAACGCTTTAGGGTCTTCAAGAGGCCGCGAGGCCAGACTTTTTGGGTTGCAGGGAATTACATTCGGGCTCTTGGTTTCAATCGGCCTGACTTTCACCGGCATTTATATATCGCCTTGGCTGTTTTCCTTACTGGGGGCGTCCGGGGAGTACCTTTCTATGGCCAAAACGTACATGGACACCATCTTTTACGGGACCCTTCCCTTTCTCCTCCTATACATGCTCAATGCGATATTGAATGCCCTGGGAGAAACCAAGCCCTACAGGAATTTCCTGATCATTGGATTCTTGCTGAACATAGCCACCCTAACCCTTGTTGCACAGAATAACGGCGCTGGCCTTATTGACAGGGTCAAAGGCTCTGTGCGGACAGCGCTACGATACGGGACCTTCATCATGGCTTTGGGCACTGTGGGCGTTTTCTCGCTTGCAGGGCCCCTGATGCGGGTGTTCAGCCATGAGCAAAATGTAATTGGGATTGGGGTTACTTATCTGAGGATTGATGCGCTCGTTCTCTATGCCTACGTGATTCTGTTCGTTAATGTCGCTGCAATGCAGGGAATAAAAAACCCGATGTTCGCGGTTTGGATTGGCATATGTAGGCAGGTAATTGCCCCAGTGGTCTTGTTCTGGATCCTGACCCGTGTACTCGATTTTGGGTTGTTGGGTATCTGGTGGGGAATATTCTCGATTACCTGGAGCGCGGCGCTTTTCAGCGTTTTCTATGTACGAGCAAAGTTCCAGGAAGCAGTAGGTAGCTTCCCTCTGGGAATAGGTTGAGAGCTCCATCCTGCGGCAATCTGAGTGCTAAGTTGACCAGTGGCCTTCACTCAGGCCTTTCTAAGAATTAATGATAGGGATGTACACATGAAAAGTGGAACCCTGACCGGGTTCGCTTTCAACAGTAATCATTCCATTATGTGCTTCCAAAATGCTTTTAACGATCGAAAGCCCAAGCCCCGTGCCTGGAATTGATCTTGTGTTGTCGTCCTTTACACGGTAAAACCTGTCAAAAATCCTTGCCTGGTCCTTTTTTGAAATACCGATACCAGTATCCTTCACGCTAATGCGAACATAGCGTCCTTCAACCCCTGAGGAAATCTCAACCCTGCCCCCCTGGCAAGTATATTTAATCGCGTTACTCACCAGATTTGAGATAACTTCTTCAATATTATGCCTGTTTCCAAGCACCGGTGGCAATTGGGGCATGGGTGCAAGCACTAGCTCAATCCCTTTGTCCCTGGCCTTTGCCCTGTGAAAGTCTACCATTGCTTCCAGGATTTCACCAAGTTCAAGTTTTTCTTTTTCCTGGGTAATAAGTCCTGATTCTATTTTTGCAAGGTCCAGTAGGTCCGCGGATAGCTCTGAGAGTGCTTTCACCCTTTCAGAGATTCTACCCAGGATATCTTGCTGCTTTTCGTTCAGCTTTCCTGCCAGGCCATCACGGAGAACTTTGATCAGCGCCATCACCGAGTTCATCGGACTCTTGAGCTCATGGGCGACCATGGAGACAAAATCCGACTTAAGCTGATCCATTTTCTTAAGCGCTGTAATGTCATGCAAAACCGTGACGGTTCCAAGGGTTCGGTTCAGCCTGTCCCTGAAGGGGATGCACCTGGCTGCCAAAACAGCCTCTTTATCATCTCCAAGTTCTCCATGCTCAAACTCTTCTATTATTTCTGTAAATTGATCGGAAGGCATGGCAAGAGCCTGATCTATTATTTCATTGAGCCTCTCGTTTTGGACAACTTCTGTCAATGAAAGACCTATTGCCTCTTTTCCCTTAAAGCCTATCATCTTCAGGAAAGCAGGATTAGCCAGCGCCACATTTTTCTGCGCGTCAGTGGCCATCACGCCATCTGCAAGATGGTTGATAAGAACCCGCATCCGGGATTTTTCTGTGGCAATATCCTGTAAAGTGCGGATGTACTTTATGGCTTTGTCTACCACCTCCCTTAAGTCCTGGGGGGAGAAGGGCTTGGAAATGAAGTCAAAGGCCCCATTTTTCATTGCTTCAATCGCGTGCTCAAGCGTGGCATAACCGGTTATTACCACAACAACCGTATCCGGATGATGGGACTTTACATAAGGGAGCACTTCCATGCCCGGCATTCCGGGCATCATAAGGTCAAGAAGGATGATGTCGAAATGTTCCTTTTCTATCATTTTTAGTCCGATATCACCTGTCTCAGCAACTGCAACATCAAAACCTTCCTGTGTAAGCATCCTGTGGCACCCGTCACGGATCCGCTTTTCGTCATCCACTACCAGAACCCTTGCCTTGTGAAGTAACTCGGATTCAGCTTTGTCCACCATGCTCTGTTAGCCCCCTTGAGTTAAACGCCATGTAAAATATTTTTCAATCAACCTGTTCACCTTTTGACGACTCAGTTCCTTTAACCTCTTTTGCAACTTGGCGCTCATTCTCCAGCCTGGCCGCTTCCTGTTCTGACGGAACATAAAGTGGCAACTCAACAAGAAAAGTTGTTCCTTCAGGGCCGGTTTCTTTTACAGATATGCTACCTCCATTTTCCTGTATAATGCCGTATGAAGTGCTTAGCCCCAAGCCAGTGCCTTTACCCTGCTCTTTGGTTGTAAAAAAAGGATCGAATATTTTTGATAGATTTTCCTCCGGAATTCCGCGTCCCGTATCCGAGACTTCAAGATAGGCTTTTTTATTTGGCTTGTCCCGGTAAGTTCGTAGCGTCAGAGTTCCCTCACCGTTCATAGCGTCTCCAGCATTCATGACCAGGTTTATAACCACCTGCACAAGCTGGTTCTTGTCAGCATGAATAAGCATCATCTCGTTGGAGAACTCCTTTTTTATTGTCACTTTCCCAAATAGTTTTTGGTCGTGAATAAGCTTCAGGGCCTGCTCTACGAGGGAGTTGAGCTGAAAAATATCTTTGCTGGGAGTTGACTGGCGGCTATAAGCTAAGAGGTTCTTAACAATGCCCTTGCATCGGTGGACATCCTCGATTATGCACTTCAGGTCCTCAGCCAGCGGATTTCCCTCTTCAATACTTTCTAGGGCCAGATTTGCGTAAAAAAGTATTCCGGTCAAAGGGTTGTTTATCTCATGCGCTACCCCCGCTGCCAGTTGCCCCATGGAAGCCATCTTTTCCGACTGGGCAAGCTGTGCTTCGGTTTCCTTAAGTTTCTTCTCGACAGCGAGCTTTTCTCTCAGATCATTATAGATGCCCATGGTGGCAATTTCTTCATCGCCCTCATAGATTATTGCTGCAGTCATTTCAACAGGGATTTCTTCGCCTTCCTTATTGATAATAGTGACCTTTGTACTGGGTAGTTTTCCTTTTCCACCGTGTTTTTCGTCCCTCAATTTTTTCATGATCTCCTTGGCCACGCCAGGGGGATAAATACCCTCTATCGAGGTGGCTTTCTCTATTTCGTCAAAAGTATACCCGAAGAGTTCTTCTGCAGTATGGTTCATCAAGAGGATATTTCCCTTTCTGTCCGCCGCCATAATGGCGCTTGCCGAGCTGTGTATGATTTTCTCAAGAAATTCCTTGGTTTCCCTCAGTTCTTTTTCAAGAGTCTTGAGCCTGGTTACATCCCGGACACTTTCCATGATGTAAATCACTTTGCCTTGATCGTCCAGAATCGGAGAAAAGACCCTGTCCTCCCATTTTTTTTCGCCTTTCTCGGTCGTGATTTCCCTAAGTGTGGACTGCCCCTTCTTTTCGGAAAGTACGCTTGGAAGAGGGCATATGTCTTCAGAACAGGGCTCTTTGGACCCGTAAAAGACTTTATGGCACGTTTTGCCCACAACATCGTCCATGTCCTTATTGAACTTCTTGAGGAAAACACGGTTAGCAGTGACAATAACTTTGTCCGGTTTTAAAATAAGAGTGGGGAAAGAAAGAGAGTCAAAAACCCTGATTCTCCAGTCCAGTTCTTTTGAGATTTTGTGCTTCATCCTCACCTCTTTGACTTTGATGAAACTTTTCTAGAACGTATTTTCTTTGGCACCTCAAAGACTTGTGCCAGCAGTGAGGCAGTCTCTTTTGCTTTGCCACACGGTATAACAATATAAATACAGGATTGGGAGCAGGCCGCCAGTAGAATTGGCATACCACAGGTTTTCAAAGCACCAAAGGCAGCTTCTGCGATTCCGTATCTGTCGCCGTAGTGAGGTCCCTGAAAGAAAATCAAATCTACCGGCGATTTCAGGGAAACGCTCTCTCCTGCCCCCTGAGAGATGAGCTCGGTAATATGGCGCGAGATTGCGTGCTCAAGTTCTTGTGCTGTGAGCAAGTAGAACCAGCACATGTGGCCGCCGGATTGTTCGATAAGCGTGAGGTGAAAACCAGCCTCTGGTAAATCGATTTTTTGAACAGCAAGGCCCAGGTCGGCAATCCTGATCAGGGGAAGTGTAACTTCAATAAGGGAGAGTTCCTCGAGTGTTTGGAAACCGTATGTCTTAACCCTGTGCTCCCAGTAGACCGCAATGGTCTCCAGACTTTTGTTTTGGGATGATTTCACCATTTCCAGAAGACTCAATGTGGAGGTAGCAATTTTGTCTCGTTCCGCTGCCGGGCTATACGCCTTTGGGGAAAAATGGAACCAGCATTATTCCATTTGAGACAATCCGGTTCAGGAAGACATTTCCTGCTGTGTGCCATTATTGGACCGTGGGATAGTTATGGGTTCGGGTGGAAGATCAAAATACTCCTTCAGAGCCTTGGTGGCTTCAAGCAGACGAGCGTAGTCAGTAATAAAGCTCAATACAGATAGCGAAGAAGCCATGGCGTATATTGGCACTCCGCTTCTTCCAAGTGCTAACAGGGACAAGCCCAGAATCTTCAAACTGGCACGGTGTGGAAACAGGGAGAGGAGACCCACACTTGAGACAAATTCAGGCTTTGCTTCAAAACCCACTCCTGCTAAAAGCAGTTCTTTCACGCGCGCTCGATACTTGGCAGCCACACAACCGGTCACCGCACTAAGCTCTCCCGGAGCTGAGCCTGTCAAAAACTGTATGTTTATCCTGTTTTCTGCGAGAATTTGACAAAGAGCGGATCTGGTATCCACTGAACTTGAAGAACTGGAGAGTCTGATCAGAAACAATTCGTTACTTAGCTTTATCCCTGCCAGAGGGATTTTAGCGGAATAGGCCTGCATATTATTATTCTCGGTACTCAACCTACGAAGTGTAGTCTTTCACGATTTCCATCAGGTTGTCCAGGTCGATCGGCTTGGGGATAAATTCATCCGCCAGTGCTGTTTTGCCGTCCATATGGGTGTAACTTGTAGAGGTAACGGCCTCACCGACTGCCGTAAGCAACACTACGGTAATGTCTTTGTATTGTGGATCATTCTTTATCTCGTCGCACACCACATAGCCGTTCTTGTTAGGCATCATCACGTCCAGGATAACAAGGTCAGGCCTTTCCTCCTTAATTCTTTCCCATGCCTGAACACCATCGTAGGCCTTTGCAGTCCTAAAATTCTCACTTTCAAGTTTCATACAAATTGCTTCAACAAGGTCAGGGTCGTCATCGACCACCAAGACAAGTTTCTTGTCGCTCATCAATTGCCTCCTTTTTTAGAGCATCTATGCTCTGAGAAAAAATTCAGTACCTGACAATTTCATATTACCAGAACAGGGCAGAAGTAGTCCATTCACTTTTATCAGCCTGTGCAGAAAACAACGAGCGCCTGTGACCAGGGGGGCAGATCCGCCTGGTGGGGATAAGTGCACAGGTCTTGCGCTTCCAAATCTAGTTCTTCGTTGTAGGTTTCAAATCTTGGGTCTGGGATAAAGTCCGGCGCGTTCCACAATTTCAGGAACTTTTTGCTCCCATTCGATCGCCATAATATGAAATCCCCGAACCCCGTCAACTTCTCTCAGGTGCTCAATTGTCTCAACGCAGATTTTTATTCCTTCCTCGGCTTGCTTGTCTTTTGGCACGCCTGAAATGCGTTTTACCAGCTCATCAGGCACATCCATACCCGGAACTTTGTTCTTCATGTACCTTGCCATGCCGACAGATTTCATGGGAGTTACACCGGCCAGGATACTGATCTTTTCGTGAAGACCACGCTCACGAACGCCTTCCATCCATTTTTCAAATTTCTCGACATTGTAGACGCATTGTGTCTGGATAAAATCGGCCCCTGCCTTGACTTTTTTTGCAAGGCGGGGCACCCTCAGTTCAAAAGGATCCGCAAAAGGATTTGCGGCTGCCCCTATGAACATTTTGGGCGGGTTCAAAATGTCGTCTCCACCCTGGAATTTTCCTTCGTCCCGCATTTTTCTGACCATCTGGATGAACTGGATGGAATCCAGATCATAAACGTTTGCAGCCATGGGATGATCCCCAAAGCACGGATGGTCTCCCGACAGGCAGAGCATGGTATTGATACCATGAGAATAAGCGCCTATGATATCGCTTTGCATGGCCAGCCGATTCCGATCCCTTGTAACCATTTGAAGAATTGGCTCCAGGCCCATTTGCTTGATTATAAGACAGGCGGCAAAACTGGACATGCGGACCACTGCGGTCTGGTTGTCCGTTACATTAATGGCATCCACGTACCCTCTTAGAATATCGGCTTTTTCCCTTATTTTTTCAGGCACCGCACCCCTCGGAGGTCCGCACTCGGAGGTCACGGCCAGATGACCCGCAGCCAGAACTTTCTCCAACACGCTCTCAGTTTTCATTACGCCAAATCCTCTCTAATAATCTTTCGGGGACCACCGTCCCGACTTGTCCGCCAGTCTTTAGCTGGTACTATCTCTTCGTAGGTTTTCTCAATTCCGAGACTCTTCAGCCTATCCCAGATAAGCTGCCAGGCACAATCTACCTCAGGGTTGATTTCGCACTTTCCATTGCTGGAACCCCCGCAGGGGCCGTTTAGCAAGCGTTTTGAGCAGCGGGCGACAGGGCAGATACCTCCTGTCATACCCAGAACACAGTCGCCGCATCCCTGGCACCTTTCGGCCCAAACACCCTGGCGCTCTGAGGCCCCCATGAACTTGGTATTTACAGCAGGAAAAACAGGCTTTTCCTTAAAACGTTTTGCCACCTCCTGCACACCGCAACCGCAAGCCATGGACACAACAGCATCCACCTGGTCAATCAAAGGAACAAGTTCTTCAACGTATTCAGGGTCACACTGCCTTTCCAGGGTCAGTTCTTTTACGTCAAGAACCTTTCCTTCTTTCATGAAGGCCATTTGCAGGGCAGAGGAAAGGAGCCCCACTTCTTTACGACCTCCCGCAGCGCATACCGTAACGCACTCGTTACAGCCAACGAGTAAAATGCGGCTAAAGGGTTTGATGTAGTCAATAATCTCATCCAAAGGTTTTCGTTCAGCAGTAATCATTTTCGCTGTTCTCCTTGGTGTCAGAAATCAACCGACCGCCACTTTATCTGTTTTGTCGCTTCCAGCCTTGGCCGGATTTGGCCCCAGTTTGCGGATTCTTTCCGTAAAATCAGTGGCGATGCGGGCGAAGCGTTCACCCATGCCCGCGGACATAGTAAACATTTCAAGTCTTTCAGCCCCAATACCTATTTCATCAAGAAGCCCTTTCAGGTAAGCTACCATGTGTGCTGCCTTTATGTTACCGGTCTTGAAGTGGCAGTCTCCTTCAAGGCAGCCGGCTACGTAAACGCCGTCAGCACCCTTCTGAAACGCTTTCATGATGTGCAGCGCATCGACTTTGCCTGAACAGGGTACCCTTATGATGTAAACATTTGGCGGGTAAGAGTACCTCATGGTGCCGGCCATGTCTGCTGCAGTGTAAGCACAATAATGACAACAAAAAGCCACTATCACTGGTTCAAAGGTGTCCACTATGCAATCCTTTCGAAAAGGCCGTCGAGTTTGGCCATAATTTGATCGTCTTCATACTGCATGAGCTGGATAGCTTTAGCAGGGCACTCCGCGGCGCAAATTCCACATCCATGGCATTTGGCAGGGTCGATTTCAGAGTATCCATCCGCATTGATAAAGGGCACGTCAAAGGGGCAGGCCCTAACACATATCAGACATGCAGCGCACTTTTCGCTATCAACCCTCGCTACAGTGGCCCCAAGATTAATCGTATCCCTTGCCAGCAGGGTTTGCGCACGCCCTGCGGCTGCCTGGCCTTGCGCAATACTTTCCCGGATGGTTTTAGGCGAGTGAGCAGTGCCTGCTATGAAGAAGCCCGGCACCGGAAGATCCACAGGTCTAAGCTTGACATGATCTTCAAGGAAGAAGCCGTCCGAGGTCCGAGGCAGGTGAAAGATCATGGCCAGATCCTCAGTGTCTTCTTCGTCAGCCACGAGTCCTGTGCTCAGGGCAAGGCAGTCTGTAGTGACAGTTATTTCTCTGTTCAAAATTGGATCTTTGAATATTACCTCAACACGCTCGTTTCGTCCGCTAACCTTGGGGCTATCATCTGGCTCATAACGGAAAAAAAGGACTCCTCGCTTTCTTGCCTCTCTATAGAAGTCCTCCTGAAATCCATAAGTTCGCATGTCCCGATACAAAACATAAATCTGGATTTCAGGATTGATGTCGAGGAGCCGCAAGGCGTTCTTAATTGCAGATTGGCAACAAATGCGAGAGCAATTGGGATTCTCCGGACAGCGAGAGCCCACACACTGAATCATAACAACCTTTTTCCAGGCTTTCACTTTGTCTTTGTGGTCTTCCAGAAAACCATCAAGGTCCAGCTGTGTCATCACTGCTTCGTGTTCGTCCAGCAGATACTCCCTGGGCCGATTGGCGAGCGCCCCCGTGGCCAGGATAGTGACACCATGCTTGATTTGACGGTAAAACATGCGTGGCCCCACCTGTAATCCGGTAGTAAACAAGCCCGGCATGCCGGTGTGATCTACGATCATTGATTTGGTCAGAACCTGGATGTTTTTGTGATTGGTAGTCCTTTCAATTAGATCTTTCATAAAATGCTGGACATCTTCACCTTCCAGGGTCTTGCGTATAGTTCGGGCTATACCGCCCAGCTCGCCAGATTTTTCTACAAGATATACCTTGAATCCGCCGTCTGCCAGCTTCAGTGCGGCCGTCATTCCTGCCACTCCGCCGCCAACTACAAGGATATCTTTGTTCATTGGCAGCACGTGCTCTTTGAGCGGGTGGGATAGGGCAACACTTGTAACAGCCATGCGGATCAGGTCCTTGGCTTTATCGGAGGCCTCAGATGCGCGGTCAAGGTGAACCCAGGTATCCTGATCCCGTATGTTTGCTATTTCAACAAGATATTTATTCAGTCCTGCCTTTCTAATTGTGTCTTGAAAAAGAGTCTCATGTGTTCGGGGGGAGCATCCACCAATAACCACTCGGTTAAGCTTTTCCTCTTGAATTACTTGCTGGATATGCTCAAGAGATTCCCTTGAACAACCATAACCCACCCCCTCTGATACAGCTACTTGGGGAAGTTTGCCAGCATAGTCAACCATCTCGGAGGTGTTTATCAAGCCAGCAATGTTATACCCACAATCGCATACAAAAACGCCTATCCGCGGCTCCTCCTTACTAACATCCCTTTCGGGAGGGAACTCCTCTTCAGGTTTCTTGGAGGCCCCTTCACTTTGAAGGTCCTCCATTGCCATGCACGCTGCAGCGCTCGCCTGCACCATGGTTTCCGGGATATCCTTCGGTGCTTCGAAAAGGCCGCACACGTAAATACCGTGCTTTGAAGTGGCAACAGGCTCAAATGCTCCTGTCTTGGCAAAACGGTGTTCGTTAAGTTCAACCCCCAGTTTCTCAGCAAGGCCAATCAGGTCATCGCTGATACGAAACCCATTTGATAGAATCACCATGTCAAAGTTTTCCCTCACTGGAAGGGTATTTTCGGTGATAGTGTAAGTTATGGAGAGATTGTCGGTGCCAGGCTCCCTTTCAACGCTTTCGGGGCGAGAGCGAACAAGACGAATGCCGTACTCTTCCTTTGCTCGCTGCAGGTAAAGCTCGTAGTCCTTGCCCGAGGTTCTCATGTCCATGTAAAAGATTGCGGTTTCAATATCGTTTTGAAACCGCTCTTTAGTTACAATCGCTTCCTTGAGCGCATACATGCAGCAGGCGCTCGAACAATAAGACACACAGCCCTCTTTCACGCTTCGTGAACCCACGCACTGTATCCAGGCAATTTTCTTGGGTTGTTTCTTATCAGAGGGCCTGATTAACTCTCCGAGGGTGGGGCCAGAGGCTGAAAGGATTCTCTCATATTCCAAGCCCGTGACAATGTTAGGAAGAACACCGTAACCGTACACTTCAAGGGGGCGTGGATCGACAAGCTCAGCACCTGGAGCCAATATGATGGAGCCAAATTCCAGCTCCAGTAATTTCTCCTTGTCATCAGGGATAATCGCATTGGCAGGGCAGACCTTTCCCAGCGCGTCCACATCTTTGCATTTTGCCATATCTATAGAGTATGCATACGGCGTGGACTGGGGATATCTCATGCAGGTTGGGGCGCGATGATCGAGTCCCGGTGTGAAGCGTACACACTCGGGGAAATTCTTGAAGCAATCCCCGCATGCCGTACATCTGCTCAGGTCTATGAATCGAGGAGACGTCTTTAAGGTAACCTTGAATTTTCCTCCCTCACTGTCGGCATCTACAAGCTCAGTTAAGGTTAGCAGGTCTATGTGAAGCTCTCGTCCGCTCTCTGCCAGATGAGGGGAAAGCGTGCACAGGTCACAATTGTTTGTTGGGAAGGTACGGTCCAGCTGTGTCATTAGTCCGCCGATTGAAGGCGCCTTGTCAATAAGAACTACGTTTTTTCCTCCCTCAGCCAGGTCAAGGGCTGCCTTGATCCCGCCAATACCGCCTCCGATAACCAGAGCCCTGTTATTGTATTTATCTTCGTATGTTTCCATTTTGTTCCTAACGTGGCATTTTTACTGAAGCCTGCACTCCACTCTGTGTAACCGCAAGCAAAAAACCGGCCAAAAATTCCCTGGCCGGGTAGCAGTTCTAAAGGCCTGCGTAGTCTAAAATCGCGGGTAGCCTGTGCTCCCATCCGAGTGTCACAATGCGGACGCCCTGGCACAGTTCTCTCAGTGCCTTGATTGTTTCTCCTGCCAGTATGACACCCTCCATCTCTCTATCTGGTGCACGCCTGAGGCGTTTGATCAAGTCCTCGGAAATGAATACCCCCGGCTCATAGGTGGCCATGTACCTGGCAATCCCAACTGTTTTCAGAAGGAATACAGTTGAAATAATGGGGACTCCCAGGCTCTTTGCCTTCTGGACAAAGGCTGACAGGCGCTCGAGGTCAAAAACAGGGGGGAAGATAACAAATTGTGCACCAGCAGATATTTTTCCCTGTGCCTTCTCGAGCTCCTGGTCAAGGGCAGTGTCGTCGGCAAAGGGCTTTATCATGCACCCGACCGTAAAGTTCGGGCTTCCCTTGAGGTCAAATCCGGCCATGTCAACGCCTTCCTGCAAGGATTGAATAGCCCGAATAATACCTAGCTCGTCCAGATCATCCACGGGCTTAGCATCAACATGGTCTCCGTAAGACATTTCTTCCCCGTGAACTACAAGGAGATTCTGTATTCCCAACACGTGGGCGGCAAGGAGATCTCCCTGAATTGCCATCCTGTTCCGATCACGCCCGTAGACATGGATAATGGGCTCGATCCCCTGCTGGCGCATAAGCACGCCGCCAGCAAGAGCGCTCATCCTCATCACTCCGTTGTCCATGTCAGGGATGATTGCTCCATCAACTCGCTCCTTGATCTTCCGCGCATTGGTCACCATTTCGGAGATATCCACCCCTTTTGGTGTGTTCATTTCTGCCAGAACAACAAATTCGCCTGATGATAACTGCTTTTGAAAACTCATGGCTGACCCGCCCCTTCTAGTTAGGCTTGCGCCCTTGTAATGAAAAAGCTTGCTTCCCCAATCAAAAAAATCTGCCTTCCTTTGGGCCACGGGCCCCTGCACCTGGGGCACCGGACAACCCAGGGAAAGCTTATTAATGCCTATATATCAAACAAATGATATGTGTCAAGCAACTTCTATGCCATGCTCCACCATCAAGGCGTGATCTTCGACATTGTCCCCTTTACTTGTACGCACGGAGGCCCTCCATACTCCAGGCGGGCAAGCCCTCCAGACTCCAGGCGGGCAGGCCCTCAATCGCTCCTCCATGCAGCGCCTCCAAAAATAGCTCACGACGAAGCTGGAGCATGCGGCAGGCCATTCTAAACAGCTTTACGCGTTTTGACCTGAGAGCTTAAACCAAAACCCTGCAAGCATTCTATTGGTCCCTTGCATCTAATCGTCTCCTACTGATCAGGGAAGTCCCAAAAAACGGGACAAAGGCCTGGCTACAGTCACCAATGCAAGATAGTGTTCGAGAGAAGCCTTTACAGGCAGGAATGAAGCTTCAGGCAAGCACAAAAGTAAACCTAAAGTATTTCAGCTATGCAACCTTGCTGTTTACTATAATTGCAATTGTGCAAAACACGTGCGGTGGAAGACACTTAAAGGATGGGCTTCGTTTGGAGAAAGCCGGCAAAAGGAAAGAATACACCCCACTCTCCCCTGCCGGATTTGGAACTGAAACTGGCTGAGTCAGAAGGAGCTAAAATTCATACTTTTTTTCTTCCGGCGCTGTCTCTTTCTTGGGAGGCGATTTCTTTTCTTTCAGAACAATGTTCATCACAATAGCCGCAATCACGATTATCGCCCAACCGATAATCACAACAGCTATCTTTGATCCGCTTCCTAAGGCAAGGATTGACGCCAGTACCACGATTCCGGCAACAAAGTAAAAAATATTCTTCCAGCTCAGCGCCAGGTCAATAAATGTGTTATTGAACTTATCAAGTTTGTCCATATAGCCTTACTCCCTTCAAAAGGGAAAACCCCACTTTCTGCCGTTACTTACAAAAAGCCAAGCAGGAGTCCGCTTTTAGTAACGGATCAGTAATTTCTTGTAGGGCCGTGTAAGATGACGAATCCTCCCCCCGGGGGTTTTGAGCCCTTGCTATGACCCCCGGGGTATCACGCTTTTGTCCCTGCTACATCTTCTCTCCCATGGACTTAATCGCAGCGCCGATATTAACGAGCAATACGGCAACTCCGATATACACCAATAGGGTTCCGATGCTCCCCAGGACGGAACTAATTACATCCGGCATCTGTCTTTCCTCCTTTCCTGGTTATTTAGGCCTTGTTAATCACCTTTGCCGATTTCTTCCCGGTACCTGTCAATCAACTTACCCAACTTTATTAAAATAAATACAACAAAAATCGCAACGATCAAACCTGCGATTGAGCCGATTAACTCGGGAATACTGCCCAGATTCATAAAAGATCCTTTCTACATTGGAAAAAAAGAGGAAAGCTCTTGCTCTCAACATGAACTTGAAAAGGGAAGTGCAAGTTCTGCAGGAGCACAGGCAACAGCTTTAAGAAGGGTAGGTTCATAACCAACTTGCTCGCACGTCAAAAGGATTATCCGCTGGAGCCTGGAATTTGAACCCAATAAAGAGAACCAAATTTTGGTCACTTATTTGCCAGAAAAAGCCTTTTTTGTCAAGCTCTTTTTGTTTTTTTTAATGCTTGGCATTCAGTTAATGAACTTCCCCGCCGCGAGCAGCGGGGTATCAATCGGAAACCATCTTGACGCCCCGAGGGGCGGAGAATCAAACCCTTGTCCGCCTCTGGCGGATTAAACAAGCTTCTATCACTAATAGATACCCTAGGCATCTCCATGACCTCCTTCAAAGCACCTTTTCCGGGGGTCTCCTTTCAGGAACGTAAACGTGGGGTATCTTCCCCTCGTTCCATTCCCGAGATACGTAAAGGTTACAGTAACAGCTGCCGTATTCCTTTACGTCTTGCTCGCTGTAAACGCAGGGGCATATGATGTCCTTATCCTTTTCGAAGTCACCCGAGGCTAGCCTGCAAGGGCACGACATGTAGCCGTAGCGCTCTTTGTTTTTCTGAAGAGCAGAAAGCAAGTCAAAGACTCTTTCTTTGTCTTTATTAAAAAAATAACCCCTTGGCTCTTGAATTTTTTTTAGCGCTTCGTAAAGCTTTTCTATCTCGCTCATAGCCCGAGTGCCTCCTTTATTTCATTTTCTTTGAATCCCACTATCACTTTGTCCCCTATGATAATCGTTGGAAAGGAACAGCGCGGGTTGAACTTTTTTACATCCTCAAGGATTGCAGCTCTTTCCTCTCCTTGGAAGAGGTCCACGTCAGTAAATTCATAAGCAACTTTGCACTCATCCAAAAACTTCTTGGTGGCCTTACAATGACTGCAGGTACTGAGAGTGTACATTTTAACCTTTTGTTCCATTAAGTAACCCCCTTTTGGCGAAAGCATGAAGTGTAAGTCCCGTCTGCGGCGACGTGAATTCAGTTGGGCAGGCCAAATGAGTCACAGGGCATCGCGCGGCATTTTTGAGCTTTTGCCACTATTGCCGGTCACCCGGGCTATCCCTTAATTGCACACAGTAACGTACAGGGCAATTTCTTTTGAAAAAATTATAAGCATTTTAATCAGTTCTGCAACCAAATTATGACCCCACATGGAAGGGGCTCTAAGAAATCGCGCTGGAAAAATTGCTCGGAATTTGGCTGCCTGCTCTGATTGTTGCCTTGTAAACTTACCTTCTTGAGATTAATATAATTAATAAGCAAGGGTAGGTTCTGACTGAACCCTATTCTGTTTTATAAGGAGATAGGACAAAATGGAAAAAGTAATTATTGATGGCGTCGAGCTCCACTTGACCCAGCCCGACGAAGTCCCAATGAGGTGGGTTGGACAGGAAGAGCTGGTCACCCAGGTGCTGGCGGCGTGGATGGTTATAGGAGAAGATGATTTGCCCCTGAACCCAAGGCTAGTTGGGAAACCCGGTGTCGGCAAGACCACGCTTGCATATCATGCCGGCCGCATTCTCAAAAGGCCGGTATACCTTTTTCAGGCGACCATGGATACAAGGCCGGAAGATCTTATTCTGACACCGGTCATTTCCGAAGGAGGAAAGATTAAGTACATGGCAAGCCCGATTGTCTCGGCAATGATAAAGGGAGGGGTGGCGGTGATTGACGAGGGAAACAGGATGAGCGAGAAAAGCTGGGCCTCTCTTGCTCCCCTTATGGACAGCCGGCGCTATGTTGAGTCGGTCGTTGCCGGTATCAAGATAAAAGCTCACCCCGATTTCAGGCTTTGCACCACAATGAATGACGACGCAAGTACCTTTGAACTTCCCGAGTACATTCACTCGAGGCTCCAGCCGCAAATTTTTATTGACTTTCCCGAAAGAGAAGAAGAACTGCTGATCCTAAAAACCAACCTTCCTTTCGCGGACGAAGAGATTCTGGAATACGTGGTTGACTTTCTTCAAACCGCCCATGAAATGGATGAGCGTTACACTGTGAGGGATGGGATAAACATTGCGCGCTACGCCCTTAAAAGGCTGGTGGAAAGCGGGGAAAGACTGACATCCAGCCAGAGAAACAGGAGAATAGTGCAGTACATGAAAGAAGCTGCCAGCATGATACTGGAGAGCAGTGCAGCACAGTATTTCAGCGAGAGCGTGAATGAGCACGATGAGGGAAAATAGATTTGAATGGCAAAATATCCGTTTTGTCCCCATACTCCATAACCGCATGGAATTTGCACTGGAGGTTAGGAAGCAATTCACTGAATTCAACCCTGACTTGATTGCCGTTGAATACCCCAATACCCTCCGAGAACCTATTCTCAGGGGGATACAAAGACTTCCTTTTCTTTCAGCAGTTTACTATCAGGAAAAAGATGGTTCTTTCATATATCTGTTGCTGGAGCCTACAGATGGACTTGTCGAAGCGACCAGGCTGGGCCTTGAAAACCATGTGCCTGTGCACTTTGTAGACAGGGACATTGAAGGATACCCACTTGATAGGTCTCCCGTGCCCGACCCTTATGCTGTCAAAAAGCTAGGACACTTCGTGTACTGCCAGGCCTACATCCGTTCGTCTCATCACAGTACAAGATCACTCCAGGATGAGTTGCGGGAAAGGACCATGGCTTACCACCTTCAAGAACTTAACAAGAAGGCGCAAAGGATTCTGTTTGTTTGTGGATTACACCATCTACCCGGGATTCTTGATTTTATTGGCACAGCGCAGGCCGAAGTCATTGGAAGAAAGCACAGGGAGGGGGTAGGCCTTGCGCACCTGCACCGGGAATCAAGCAGGGAGGTAATGACAGAGATGCCTTTCCTGGCATCAAAGTATGAGTTATACAGGTCGGGTAAACTGGAGAAAATTCCTGACAGGCTGGAGATTAACAGGGAACTGGTAGAAATTGCTCGAAAAAGCTACTGGAGAAACAGCAAGGAGGAACTGTCCCTAAGCCAGGTGAGGGTGCTGTATAAGTTTGCCAGGAACTATGCCCTGATAACGGGAGCACTGGTGCCCAACTTTTACCAGCTTGTAATTGCCGCCAGGGGGGCGGCAGATGATAACTTTGCATATGAAGTATGGGAAAAAGGCAGCGAGTATCCATGGCAGGAAGAGAGTCCGCGCCTGCCTGTTCTTCGGCTCACAGGGGAGGACCTTTTCCTTGACGAAAAAAGGATAAAATTTCACAGGCGCATCAAGAGCTTTCGCCGCAGGCTGGTTCCTGTTCCTGTTAAGAAAAGGATACGTGAAAAGGTCGCTGGCGAATGGAAAAAGAACTTTGGGCGTTATTTCATCTGCTCTTATCCCCCTGAGGACGTGGTGGTCGAAGGATACGGCCAATATCTGAAACAAAAAGCTTTAAAAATCAAATCAGAAGAGAATGCCAGAATTGTTCCTTTTGTAAGCTCTATGATGGACGGATTGGACATAAGGGAGACAATAAGAGATCTGCACAAAGGCAAAATTTACGTGAGGGAATCCATGCCCTTCAGAGGCAAGGTCGGTTCTGTTGTGCTCATTTTTGATCCTGACCTGCCGGATGAGCAGGGCAGGGAAAACTTTCCCTGGAAGGTAACCTGGCTTGGTGAGCATGAACAGGAATCGGACATGGCTTTCTACAGTACACCTGCTGGTGAGATTATGGATGGGCCGGGGATCTCCAGATGCCAGTATGGGGGTTTCATGCTGACCTATCCGCCGATGAGGGTATATGATATTTGGAAGGATCCTTTTTTCGATGTGGCAAGAAACAAACCGGAAAAGTTGCTCATGGCTGCCATTGATTACAGTCAGGAGAAGCACGTCGTCTACGTGGCTGCAACGCCCCCTTCGGGACGCTGCCAGAGCATGGCGGCAAGAGTTGGGAAAAAGATCATCTACTTGCCAATAGGTATTTTTTCTCCTGTCACCTTGAAAAAAATAAGGGAGTTTCATGTTTTGGATGGCCACCATGTGAGAAAATACGCAAAAAATTACATCTGACGGTGGTCAAACAGAGTCCTGAAAGAGGCGCGAGTAAAACCAGGGTATTCCGAAATCCACCGTCAACTTTTGGTTCGTCTACCAAAACTAAATGCTTTGGGGGTAACCCCGTTCACCAGCAGCATCAGATGCAGGGCTTGCGAAATCCCGAGAAGCGAGGCGTGCATTCCCGTACGCCGCAGGGACGAGGGATGAGCGTACCGCAGCCCTTCGGCTATGCTCAGGGCCGTGAGCCTGTCGAACGGCAGATGGTGTTTGATGGTCAATCGGGGGGTATTTTCCTTGACTGGTCCTCTAATTGTGTTAAGTTCTCAAAACCAGGCATCGGTTGTACTTGGCCTGTAAGCTAATGCCGGAACTTCGAGCGCATCACTCATGTTTTGAATCAGTAAGGAGGCCTTACTGGGATAAGCTTGTTTCAAGAGAGAGGGACAAAAGAAACTATCCGAGGAAGATATGTTTCATTCCTGCCAGATACACTGTAAGGGATCAAACGTACGAAGACTTCATCCAAAACATCAGCGCGGGCGGGGCCTTAATTGGCAGTAGGAAGAGCTTCCCGGTTGGTGAGAAGGTTTCACTTGACTATCCCCCTTCGATCTCCCACAGGAATACAAGAGCCACCGGCCAGATAGTTTGGGCAGATGAATACAGGTTCGGGGTGCAATTCGATTGCCTGCAACCGGTCGAGCTTGACCTCACTATTAAGAACCTGGCTATTAATGACGAAAAACTATTAGGCACAGAGGAGGGTTTGGCAAGGATGGGAAAGATTAAGAAGAAAAGGGTTCGCTGGGAGGCTTCAGCAGATTCAGGTGTGGCAAAGTATAAACTCTACTGGTCCAGGTACGGGGAGGTTAACTACAATTCAGATCACGCTGAGCTGGGAAATGTGACAGAGGTTATTCTTCCTGATGACGTGCCCACGTTTCCGCTTATTGCAGGTGACATGGAGCTGGGGATCAGCGCGGTTAATGAAGCCGGGAATGAATCTGATATTACAAAAATGAAGGCGTATTTTGATTTCACTGTTCCCGAAGCCCCGCAAAATATTGAAGTGGAAGACCTGTAGAAAAACCTAACGATTCTTACTTCCCGGTGCCCTCTGTGAAAAGATCTTGGGCATGGGGAGCTTAACGCCCACTCCTCCGGGATAGAGGTATGAACTTTCGCAAGCAAGACTGGGCATTTCTGGATTCCTCCAATATTTTCAAGGCATACCAGTATCAGTAGTGATATCTTAATCAGGCTGGTTTGAAGGCCACACTTAAAGTCGCATTGACTTTCTGATAAACCGTTCATAAATTATACTAAATTAATAGTATACTGTTTCAGTCCGATCAACAAAGGGGAAATATCTGGAAGGGGGGTGATACGGCCTAAGAGCAGTATATGAGCGAGCTTTGAGCATTGGTAGGGCAGCCCCGCGGGCACTTTCAGCGCGACTAGCGACGTGTGCACGCCAAAAAAGCGGATTGCCCGAGCGGCAAGAACCCAAAAGAGTTAGCACAAGGAGGTGTCAAATGAGAAAAGCTATGTTTGCGCTTATAGCGCTGACGGTATTCGCGCTGAGTTTTCTAATGTTCCCTCAAGCTGATGCGCAAATGATGGGGCAAGGCATGATGGGCCAACAGGGAGGCTATGGCATGATGGCTCCAGGCACGATGGGCCAACAGGGAGGCTATGGTCAGTGGAATTACTGCCCATATTGTGGTAGACCTTTGCCAAGGGGTGGTTATGGCATGGGAGCGGGCATGATGGGGCCGGGAATGATGATGGGACCCGGGATGATGGGCCCTGGCACGATGGGCCCCGGCACGATGGGCCCACAGTACGGACCACAATATGGACCCCAGTATCAGCAACCGCAAAAGCCTCTGGGAGAAAAGGAGGCCACTGAGATTCTTGAGAATTACCTCAAAGCCACCAGGAATCCAAACCTAAAGCTGGGAAAAATCACCGACAAGGGTACCGGGTTTGAGGCTGAGATCGTCACAAAGAAGGAAGGCGCCCTGGTCAACAAAGTGTTTGTGGATAAGTATACAGGGTGGATGCATCCGGTTTATTAAAGTAAATCAGTCCCTATCGGCCTCCGGCCGATGGGGATATAAGGGGTAACTCTTCACGTTAAGGGGCAGGTACAATGCTGCCCCAATCGATGGGGACCGGAGCATGAAAACACCAGAAAAAGGGAAAGAGTTGCTCCGAACAAAGCCCCACATTATGGGCAGTTGCGGGGCTGCTTAACCGGGGTGTGATTTCACCACGGATTCTTGTACAAAATGGA
>JAFDEF010000018.1 GCA_019310485.1 Deltaproteobacteria bacterium
CTTGGCAAGAATCTAGAAACAACAAGGGTGCCAAGGTCAATTGGCAGTTCACAACTGAGGATGCAAGGATAAAACTGGCCAAACTGTATCCGACACTAGACGATTGACATGACAGTAGCCTTGTAAAGGGCGGATCGAAGGAGCCCAATTTCAACAAAGTCATTGAAGTGGCCTGCCTGGAGGGAGGCGTCCTGTCGGTTGTCTGTAAAGCTCAGGAGCTTTCTTGCCTTTTCAGGAAGCGTTTCTTCTTTCTTGAGGTGGCGTATGGCTGAAAGGCTTAGGATGGTGGTGGCCGTACTGCGACCTTCAGTTCCCAGGGCTGTGAGCTTACCAATATCCGATACCTGGCGAGCCCCATAAGATACACCGCAATTGAGACAGAAACGAAAGGGGGCTTTGACATAGTTGAAAGGGATGCCATCATCTGATCCCCGTCCATCTGTGCCAATAAAGATGCGCTCAGGGAGATACCTTCTAAGATTTTTCTTAATTCGCATCGCTCCCCCATGCTCTTCAATCCAGTCGCTCGGCACCCGATCAATGATCTCCTCTATATTTTCAGGCCAGGGCTTTTTCGGATTGAGATATAGAAACCCAGCCTCGGTATCCTCGTCGTGGTATCTATCAGAGAGGTCTCTCGGCTCAAATATCTTCTGATTGCTGTCAGGCTCTTGACGGACCCGAACGGAGTAGTACTCCTGTCCGCATTCCCTGCAAAAGACAATGGGGAGAAGGATACGAGAGCGGTCCCCGGGGACAAATTGCTGACCGTAGACCGTAATATATCTGGATTCCGGAGACTCAAGAGATGCATAAACATTGTCGCCTCGACTTATGAACTGGTGCAAGCGGAAGGCGAAAACAGTGAAGCCTGTATGTGGATCACGGCATTTGTAGCCAGCCAGGAGGCCTTCCTGAATCGCATGAATACAGAGGTGCAAAGGCACACCTGTCAGATCGCTTAGCCTTGCCGCAGCGCCGTCAGCCCCCCTAATGCCTATGGGCACAGTTCTAATGAGCCTGCCTGAATTCTTCTCTGAGGTAATCCCAAATGTATTTTCAATCCAGATAGACAAGGGATCTCTGATAAAACCCTCAAAATCCATGGGCGGGTGTCGATCAGGATCTGAAATCCTATTCCTTAGCTGCTTAAGGTATTCGGGATCAGACAGGTCTGTTTCTGGTGTGGCTCTCCTGAGGGTTTCACCGATGACCATCCCCGGCTCAACAGTGCCACCGAAGAGCTTTGTGGCCACCGCGGCGATCTCCTCTCGTTGCTCTTCAAAGGTTCCTGGTCCTGCGAGGGTTGCTGACGTCCCGATACACTGAAGGTCCTCTGCATCGCATGCATCTCGCACTCGGCGAACCAGCAGGGCTACATCGGCCCCCTGCCTTCCCCTATAGGTGTGGAGCTCGTCCAAAACCAGAAAGCGTAACCCCAGGGCCGCCTTAACGATATTTTCCTCCAAAGGTCGAGTAAGAATGAGCTCCAGCATGACGTAATTTGTCAGCAGGATATCCGGAGCATTCGCTATGATCTCTTGCTTCTCTTCCTCGCTTTCCTGGCCAGTATACCTTGCAAAGCGGACAGGAGAGGCCCCCTGGGGGTACCCATAGCACAGGAACTTCTCCAATTCCCCGTATTGGCTGTTGCAAAGGGCGTTCATGGGATAGACAATGATCGCCCGAACACCTCTTCCGGCACCGGTCCGAAGCACATGATCCACGATAGGAACGATGTAAGCCAGGCTCTTTCCAGAGCCAGTGCCTGTAGTCAAGACATAATTCTTTCCTGTTTTTGCAGCCCTGACAGCGTCTGACTGGTGACGGTGGAGACGGAGGGGTTTCCCCTCATCCTCTGGGGTATCTTTGATTCTGAATATGCGAGAGCACTCCTCGTGCAAGATTCCTTCCTGAACAAGATCATCAATCCATGCCCCCGGTTCAAAGGAAGGATTCATATGGATCAGAGGCTCAGGCCAAAGAAGGCCATTTCCAAGCTCCTGCTCCACATATCCGCGTATTTGCGGGTCGTGAATCAGAATGAAGCTCTGGATGTAATCAGCATAATCTTGAACAAGTCTGTCACGTAAGCCAAAGATATCCATAGCGTCCTTTTCATCTTAGAAAGGCACCTTTAAATAGAAAACCCGCTCTAAAACTCAAGTAGCGGGCCTTTTTACCTATCCTTTCATCGACTTCTCCAGATGAAATCTAATGCCAATATTTTCAAAAGTTAAGAAAATTTACCTAAAATTAGCTCATTGGTCAAAACGTTTTGGCGGCACTCATAAGTATTTACCTGAAAGAAATGGGGAATCTGCTTTAAATCCATCATACACTTTTGAGATATCCAGTCAAATACTGAAGGATTTTTTAAAAAATGAGATTGGTGCTTCGATTCGCAAATACTGTCATGTATTCTAACATAGTTTGATGAAAATTTTTGCTTACCCCATCTGGCATGTCTTCGACCCTGAACTCCCTTCCATGTGCACTCAGCATTTCGGACACAAGGTTTTTAATAAAAATAGGGGTTAACCAAGAATGGATACCCCCATGAAATCGCTGGTGCCTGGGGCGGGAATCGAACCCGCACGAGGACATGCCTCAAGGGATTTTAAGTCCCTTGCGTCTACCTATTCCGCCACCCAGGCTTACCTGCCTTTTATTATTGTGCCCAGTACTTGTCAAGATATTAGCTCGTGAGCATAGGGCTGAAAACTTTTTCAGCAAACAAAACTACCTGAGGTAGATAGGATTGGAGAAGATCCAGGCTCTCCACCCGAAGACCCGCAGACGCCGGTAAACCTCAACCCTGTACACGCCCTTTTCCGAAACCTGAAATACTGCGTCCAAGCCTCGCCATTTCCGCAAGAGTTTTCCGTCCTTGATAAGTCTTATCTCCCCCTCGGAGGGAAGTTCAACCACCAGTTCACCGGGGCTGAAAGAGTCTTCTTCACCCATGAAAAGATAGGATCCATCATTGGAGGCAAAGTCGAACCTGAAGCCTTTTGCAGGATACAGATTATCGTGTGCTACAAACAGCCTGCCCTCCATCAGCGATCTGTACACCTCTTTTTTCGCTTCCTGGAAATCCCCTGAAAGTTTTTTATTAAGCAGGATATGTACATTAATGCTATTCAAAAGATACTCATAGCTGAAAGGTCGCACCGTTATCGGGCCCCATTGGAAAAGGGAACCATGGGCATCAGAACCGCCCACGGCTGCCACTTTGCGCTTTTGGCACTCAGCATCCCAGAAGGAAAGTGTTTTTCGGCTCGGGCCCTTGAGAGTTTGGGTCTTAAAAGCCAGGAAAAAAAGGCCGTGAAAAGGAGTTCTTACCCGCTCTTTCCATCGTGAGGTGAAGTTCCATATGCATAGCCCCGCGTAACCATTCACTGAAAAATCATTCCACGTGTAGGCAACAGACTTTTCCCTGAACGGCATTCCTTTCTCAAAGGGATGAGCTATAAAGCCAAATCCCCCCTGTCTCTTTACCTCGTCAATCATTTCTTGCGCGCTAAGGTTGTGCTGGCGCACCCTCTCCCTGATGTTAAATGCAAGATAGTGGTTATAGCGCACGCCCATCTCAAGGCCCATAAAAACAAGAACTTTTCCGTACAGACCTTCCTCTTCCAAATGCAGGTCATCAGTCATGTACGCATGGTCGTTTATGCAAATAAAATCAAGGCCAACCTTTGCCGCTAAATCCGCAATTTCAGAAACTTTGCCGCTTCCATCCGAGTGTACGGAGTGGATGTGGAGATTTCCTATATACTCAAAATCAAACATCCTCTTTCCTAGGCAACGCCCCAGTTCACGAGAGACCGGCCTGTTTCCCAGTAATTTTACTCGTACTCTTCGATGGCCTCTGTTCCAATCTTCATCGGTTTGTACACTGCAACACAATTAACAATAACGACCCCGATAAAGGACGGGATAATCAAGAACCATTTCCACAAGGCAATGCTGCTTCCTTTAGCCTGGGCCATGAAAATAACATAAACCGGCCCGGCTTCCAAGCCTATGATAATAGCCAAAAAAATGGCAGTAAAAATCATGTACATCAGGCCACCAAAACTGGTGGAAACCTGAGCGATATTCTGGTAGCCAAAATTGGGATATAAGGCACCGAACCCAATACCCATCGCAACAATCCCGAAAACGGCCATGAACATTGTTGCCGAGCATACAAGCATCATGAGTGGAGTGACCTGAAGCAGTCGGTTGGTAGCTATGATCAACACCCCGCTGAGAAGAAGCATGGGAGGCATGTAGAGAGCGTACTTTCCCCAAAGGAAACGTTTTGCAGACAGGGGGGATGAACGAAGAATCCAGAAAGCCTTGCCTTCGGAGCTCACCGCAGGATAGATAAAACGAACGGAGACCGCAGAAAGAACAAATCCAGCGAGGCCCATGTTCAGAAATGCAATTTCGTTTTGCAGGAATTCGAGCCGAATAGGACTTTTGTCCAGGGGAAGCACACTGAAGTTGTACAAGTAAACCACCACCAATGCGCCAAGAAGGAGAAGCTGGGACCACTGGGTATTGTCCCTAAAGAACGCCCGTATCTCTTTATCTATGATTGAGGCAAGATCATCACCCAGGGGCTTTTTTGCCAGGGTTGTCAAAGCATCAAGAAGTTTTCTCCCCCCTCTCCTCTTTCTCGCTTCCTGGGACTTTGAAAAGCCTGCAAAATATATTGCTCTTGCGGTCCACATGTTTACTACCATTATTGCCACTGCACTGCTCCAGACAAGCATGACGTTAAGCAAGGTGCCCTCACCCTTTAAACCTCTTAGATACTTCCAAAGTGTCTCCGTAACCCAGTGTGAGGGAAGATAGGGGGTGTCAGGTGCTTTTAAAGCGCTAATGTACTGCATAGCGCTAAAGAAAGCATCAGGATCTACAAGTCTTTCCGGTCTTAGGAATCTGAACATTAAGTAAAGGGCAACGATTAGAAAAATGCTGAGAAGCATGATGATGTCTCTGGTTCTTTGCGCTGGAAAGATATTTACCAGTAGCATCGTGAAAAGCACTCCGATCCCTGCTGCGACAACAATCAGCGCAAAGCCAAGGTGAAAAAGTGCAACATAGTACCCGGGGCCTGGACGATATACGTATGCATAAGCCATCATTACAGGAAGGCCGAATATAATGACCATCCACGAACTGTCTGCAATCGTATAAATGAACCGGCTCAAGAATAGTTCGTCTAGATCCGCTGGGGAAGAATGGCACAGCTCAAGATCAGTGGACAAATAAAGATTTGACAGGGCAGTTATGATGTGACTGAAGACCAGGAGCGAGAAAAAAATGAGAAGAACCATTGAGAGCAGGTGATGGGCCAAAAGATCTCCAATTACTTCCACTGATTGAAAATAGCCCAGCACACGGCTTGAGACAGCAAACATAAAAACCCAAAACACAATCCCCAGGCCGACCATAAAAAACGCCCTTTTTCTTGATTTCTTTCCTGAACCAACTAGGGCGTTCCTGATCCCCAGAACTCGTGGGCTAAGAAGAAGACAAAGACTTCTCATCAATCCCGGTTTTTCCTTCAGTAAGCTTTAGAAAAACTTTTTCCAGATTACCTGTTGCCACTCCAGCCTTTTCTCTCAGATTGTCAGGGGTTCCACTGGCAATAACTCTGCCTGCCTGTATTATGGCAATTTCTTGGCACACCTCCTGAGCTACCTCAAGAGAATGGGTAGACATAAATACCGTCGTCCCATTTTCAGCTTGGTCCTTGAAAATATCCTTGACCAGCCTGGCCGCCTTTGGATCCAGCCCAACCATCGGCTCATCCACGATAAGCACTTTTGGCTTGTGTAGAAGGGCCGCACACATTACAAGACGCTGCTTCATGCCGTGGGAATAACTCTCAATGAGCTCATCGGCCCAGTGCGAAAGCTCGAAAATCTCCAGAAGTTCTACAATGCGCTTTCCCAGGTACGGCGCATGGTTCATACGGTAAAGGCCGGCAATGAATTGAAGAAATTCGTTACCGCTCAACTTTTCATATAGAAATGGGCGATCCGGAATAAATCCTATACATCGTTTCACCTCAGAGGGTTGCCTGGATAAATCCATGCCATTTATTATGATCCGGCCCGATGTGGGCTTCAAAACCCCGGCCATCATCTTGAGAGTTGTTGTTTTTCCAGCACCATTAGGTCCCAGAAAACCAAATAGAGCACCCTGTGGCACCTCCAGACTGATATGGTCAACGGCCGTGAAATCTCTATAGCGTTTTGTGAGATTGAGTAGCTCAATCATAGCCAAAGCCAAGAACCTTTAATTTGATTTCACCTATGAGCCCGGCAATCTCCGCCTGCTTCTCAAGGTTTCCTTCCAGGAGCTTGATATGCGTGGCATCTGCGGGCATCTGGTCAAGAGTAGGATCAATTGAAACCCATTTCCCCAGGTACGCTTCTGTCCACGCATGGTAGTAAAACCTGTCATGCACGTAAACGAGCCCCACTGCCAGCCTGGTAGGAATGCCTGAAGCCCGAAGAAGGGCTGTCAGGAGCGTTGCATGTTCATTGCAGTCCCCTATCCTGGTCCTCAGTGCCTCCAGTGCGCTGGGGATGGATAAAACAGGCCTTTTTTCTAAATTACGATAAACCCACCCCATAAGTTTTCGCGAAACAGAAATGGGATTCTGGTCCTCTCCTCTGATTTCCAGCGCTTTTTCCTTAATTTTCCCGTTATCGCTTTCAATATTGAACTCGGGCTTAAGGTAGGGATCCAGCCAAGGAGGAGGGTCAACAAAGGGCACGGTGTAAGGGGCGCTCACAGGAAGGGCTTCTCTTTTTATTTCTAGGACCCCATTGTTGAATTTCTGTCGTACACTGTTTAGAGCTTTTGCCGGGAAAGATTCGGTATCCACGCCTTCTATCTTCAATTTGAGGAAACCCAGGTGAGATGGGTTGGGAAGTTTGCGATCCGGGCTTATTGCTGCTATTTCATAAAGGTCTATTCCCTTGTCTCTTTCCAGGTTTTCAGGCGCGCGCGCGGCGCTTGACTTGACTACAGTCAATCCCATAAATCCTTCTTCTTTTAAAATGGATCCGTTCTTGTCAACCCATATGTGCAAGGTTTTTCCCCACATATGTGTTTCCAGCAAGAAGGCATTGTAAGTGATCCTGTTGATCCTGAGATTCTCTTTTCCTGTTACCTTAACAACAAGCTCCTTTTGGCTCATTGAAGATGGATCAAAAACAGGAAATGTGAACGAGTTTCCGACTTTGAACTTTTGAGTTTTCAGGAAATACGGGACTCCAATTTCTATCATAGGCCGAGTTTTGAGCCTTATTTTGTGGATCTTTTTCTCCTTTCCCTTTCCAGTTGCAATGATAAGAACACCAGCTTGAACTTTACCGGATAGGCTGAAACGAACGACCCCCGAACTCATGAGAAGGTAAAAACTCTGCAGAAAGAAGTTCCTATCAACTTTACACTGTGTAAGCGTGTAGAGGGATCCCCCAAAGTCCATGAGGTTAACCCTCAAGATATTCTCCTCTTGTATAAAGTAGCCGTTCTCAAAGGGCTTGATGGAACTGACAGCATATCCAACTTTCTTGTCTTTAAGATAAATCTCCCTCCAATCTCTCTGAAGAGAGCTGATGGACTTGCTAGCCTGAGCATATGAAGATGCATTTGCACTGCTTTTGAAATGAACCTTCTTAACCAGGGCCCCAAGCATGAGGAGCCAAAAGATTACTGCACAAATACCGAGTAAATTAAAATAGAACCTCTTTTTTCGCCTACTCATTGCGCTCCAAAGTTTAATGGAATTGCCACTAAGTGCACCTCCCCGCCGCAAGCAGCGGAGTATCAATTGGAAATCACCTTAACGCCCCAAAGGGCGGGCAATTAGAGGCGGATTAAAAACCCAAACTCCAATATTATTTTACCTGATTCAAAGGGCTTTGCCAATAGACGCCTTCCATCCCTTATCACCATCAAGTCGCCATCTGCACTGGTGCCTTGCACTTTGCTAACAGGAAGAAGTTTCAACAAACACTTTGTGGCGCCTTAAGTTCAGGCAAGCTTTGTTTAGAGGGGAGATCCCACCTTTTCGAGAAGTGATCTGGCGTTTGAAAGCATTTCAGAATGGGAGTTTGGCGGCAAGCCGGCACCTTCAGCAATCTTTTTTGCAAATGCAGCGCTCATCAAATCGCCAGGTGAATGGGCATCGGAATTTAAAAGCAGTTTTGCGCCCGCTTCGTTTGCCACTCTAGCCACATGGCCGTTGGTTAGGCAATGCCCTTTTCTGGCCGAGAGTTCAAGGAAGACCCCTTTTTCTGCAGCAAGCTTCGCTTCTTGAGGGGTTAAAAGACCGGGGTGAGCTATGATGTCAGCGCCTGCATCAAGCGCCGCACGGTTGGTGCCGGGCGCAACAGGCTCTGCTATAGTCTCCCCGTGCACTACCACAACCACGGCACCGAGCCCCCTTGCTCTTTTCAAAAGCCCTTTGATGAGGTCGGGAGGAACATGGGTGAGTTCAATGCCGGGTATTACCCTGACTGATTGGGCCTTGTTCAGGTCCTTTGAAACTTCAACTATCCTTGGCACAATATGATCAAGGTTTGAGGAATCAGCATGGTCGGTTATTGCAACAGCAGCGTAACCCAGGGCCTCAACCCTTCTGACAAGCTCTGAGGGAATCAGTGTTCCGTCACTGAAAAATGAGTGAGTGTGTAAATCGATCATCACCAACTGAGCCTCCCCAAAAACAAAGGCGCCCGGGTTACCTAAGGCAAAAAACGGCTTAAAAACAACCGGCGAGGACAAGAACTAGCCGGCCTCAGGAACCTCGGGCGCTTACATTTTGTACTTTCCGAAATCTTCGGGATTCAGTTTTTCCAGAATTTCCTGCCACTTTTTCCCTTGCTCTGTTTTATCCTCCGCCTCAGCCTTCAAATCAATCTGGGCCGATTTCTGTATTACTTCCTCTGCCACGAAGATCGGGGCGTCTACCCTCAAAGACAAGGCCAGAGCATCACTGGGCCTTGCATCAATTGAAATTTCTTTTCCCTGGTAATTGATGTAGATCAGCGCATAGTACGTGTTGTTCTTCAGGTCGCAGACTTCGACTTTCTTCACCTTCACTTTCATCAAGGCCATGATGTTTTTGAGCAGATCATGAGTCATTGGACGGGAAAATTTTATTCCCTCCAACTCACTGGCAATTGCAGTGGCCTCCAGCAGGCCGATCCATATAGGCAACGTCCTCTCTCCGTCAACTTCTTTAAGTATGACTATTGGGCTGTTGGTTAGGGGATCTACGGTCAGGCCGGAAACGACCATGGGTCTAAGCATATTAACCTCCATCGAATGCTAATGCTTTTAGGTTTATCTTAAACATGTCTGCTGTTTTGTCAACAAGAGTTTGTGGGCTTTGCAAAAAGTCCATCTGCGGTGCCTGCGATTAGTTCAGCAGAGAGGCATTGCTCCTTAGCTGTCAGCAAAGTCTCCACTGTCCTGTTCATTTCATAAAACACTTGATTTATGGGCAGAGCACGGTTAACTATAAGCAAAATCGATCGTTTCGTATTCCGGGAAAATATCTGTTATTATAGTTCTTATTTATTTAAATTTCCAAAAGATCCCCCGTTGAATGAACCAAACTACCGAAAAAGTCTCCTACCCTTATGTCCTTGATCACAAACCGGGGTTTTTCCTGACCTGGCTTCTGTACAGGCTCTTCAGGAAGGTTAATGTCGACGAAAGTATGAGAGAAGCCCTGAAGCAGATGCAAAGGGAAGGCACGGTGGTTTACGCAATCAAGTATAGATCACAGTTCGATTACCTTCTATATCACTTCAATTTTAGGAGAAAACGCCTCCCTTTCCCGAAGCTAGCCTTTGACCTCAATGTATGTATGCTATTACCCATCAGGCAATTTGTAAAGGTTATTATTTCACAACTTTCCTTCTTGTTTAAAAGTGGAAAACTGCCTGATCCTTACAAATCGGGTTTATATGAAAGAGCCATTAAGAAAAGAACCACCTCGTTAATATTCCTTATCGATCCGAAGCGTTTTGTCAAGAAATTCGTACATGCGGAGAAGGACCATCTCCAGTTCTTAATTGAAACACAAAAAGGGATGGAGCGTCCCATTTTTATTGTCCCCCAACTCATTCTTTACAAAAAAACACCAGAAAAAGATTACTTGAGTCTTGGAAATCTCCTCTTTGGGTATAGAGACAATCCGGGTTTCCTCAGAAAGATTGCACTCTTTTTCAGGCATCACCGCAGCGCTATTATCGATTTTGGCGCTCCCTTGAATTTAAAAGCATACCTTGAAAGCCAGCCTTCCGAAAGACCGACAAACGAGATGGCCGAAGAGATAAGGAACATGCTGATTGAAAGTATTGACAGCCAAAAAAGGGTGATTCTGGGCCCAATAATGAAATCTCGCCACCAGCTCAAGGAAATTGTTCTTACTGATCCAGCCGTGCGGGAAAGAATTGAGAGTATAGCGTCGGCAGAAGGCAAAAAGTTAACGCAGATCAAAAGAGAAGCAGAAGCATATTTCGAGGAAATAGCTGCAGACTACAGTACTACCTATGTGCACATTTTTCACAGTGCGCTCACCTGGCTATGGAAGAGGATTTTTGAGCGCATTGAAGTGGATAGCCTTGAACTTGCAAAAGTAAGGGAATGGGCCAGGCGGGGACCTCTTATTTTTGTACCTTCCCACAAAAGCCATGTTGACTATCTGGTTTTGAACTACATTCTTTATAAGCATCACACCCATGTTCCAAGAATAGCTGCCGGCAAGAATTTGGCCTTTTGGCCTATGGGGCACATATTCAGAAAAGCAGGGGCATTTTTTATTCGCCGTAACTTCAGGTTCAGACACGCAAAGCTTTATGTGGATGTTTTTAACAGATATATCAAGGCCCTTCTTGAAGAAGGACATCCTATCGAATTTTTTATTGAAGGAGGCAGAAGCAGGAATGGCAAGCTCGTTTTTCCCAAGACCGGGTTTCTCTCCATACTTCTTCAAGCGCACCGGGAAGGCTATTGCAAAGACCTGATATTTGCACCGACCGCCATCATTTACGACAGGATAATTGAGGAAAGTTCATACCTGAAAGAAATCGAAGGAGAAGCCAAAGAAAAGGAAAGCATAAGGCAGATGCTGAAAGCCAGGCGCTTTCTCAAGAAACGTTACGGTAAAGTGTACTTGCGCTTCGCATCCCCCTTTTCACTAAACGAATATCTCGCCCAAAACCAGCTACCGGAACCTGAAACTCTGCAGAAGCTTGCTTTCCAGCTCGTAAAATCAATAAACAAGGTCACTCTGGTAACACCTCTTTCCCTGGTTGCCACGGCGATCCTTGCCAATCATAGGAAAGGATTTCTCTTTTCCGAGCTCCTTCAAACCGTTACCCTGTTACTCGAATTCTTGAAAAATGAACATGTACCTATGGCTGCCAGCTTGAATGAACCAATAAGGGCTGTCCAGGAGACCCTGCGCCTTTTGACAAATTGGAAAGTCCTAAATGTGCTAGAGGGGGCTGAAGAGGAAGAACCTTTCTATTATGTTGAAGAGGAGAAGAAAATTGAACTGGAGTATTACAAAAACAGTATCCTTCATTTTTTTATTATCCCTGCTCTTGTGGCCACAGCCCTTCTTGGCGGGAAGGAAGAAGTGTGCACGTTAGAGGTTATCAAGAAGGAGTGTCTGTTCTTGAAGCACGTTTTCAGGAACGAATTTGTATTTGACGAACAGAATGAATTTCTCGAAGAAATTGAAAAAACAGTTGCCGGTTTTCTACATGCAGGCTTGCTGTTAAGATCTGAAGCCCGAGAAGAGTACAGAATTTCGAAAATGGGCTTTGAGAGACTTCCCATGTGGGCAGCCCTTGCAAAGACCTTTATTGAATCTTACTGGATTGCAACTAAGGCGATAGGATATGAAAAAGAATTTCGCGGCAAAAGCGATGCCTTACTGAAGCAGGCAGACTACCTCGGCAAGCGATTTTACAAAATGGGTATGGTAGAGCACATCGGTGCTCTTTCAAGACTGAATTTTTCAAATGCCTTTGATATCATCTATAAAGATACCTGGAAGCCCCGCTTTGAGTCCGAAAATGATCGTGCAAAGAGCCTTGAGAAGCTCTCTGAGCTGAGTTCCAGGCTCTATGAGTTATCCCACTTCAGCCACTAAACTCCTTCCCGCCCTGTCTCGTTTCCCTACACCATTCCTCTCCCACATTGTGGGCCTAGACGCAGTGATACTCCTTTTCCTTGAGCTTTGCGTGAGCTGCAGCCAGTCTTGCTATCGGAACCCTTGGTGGTGAACATGAGACGTAACTCAGCTTGATGTGGTGGCAAAAACGGATAGCATCCGGATGTCCTCCATGCTCGCCACATATACCTACCTTTATATCCGGCCTTGTTTTCCTTGCCCACTCAACAGTTATCATCATAAGGCGCCCCACTCCCTTGATATCTAGAATCTCAAAAGGATTATGCTGGAGTATTCCTCGTTCGTTATAAAGCGGGAGAAATTTATTCTCTGCATCTTCCCGGGAAAAGGAAAAGGTGGCCTGAGTGAGATCATTGGTTCCAAACGAAATGAACTCGGCCAGTTCAGCAATCCGACCCGCCCTCATGCATGCCCTTACCACCTCTACCATAGTACCAAACTTGTAAGGAACTTTGATTCCATACTTCTTTTCGGTCTCCTTGTGGATCTTTGTGACATACTTGTGGACCCATAGAAGCTCCTGGAGAGTGCAGACCTGGGGAACCATGATTTCAGGCGCAACATTTCCCCCTTCCTTGATATATTCGGCAGCCGCTTCCAGAATCGCCTTTATCTGCATAGAATAGATTTCAGGATAAGTTATACCAAGTCTGACACCCCTGTGGCCCAGCATAGGGTTTGTTTCAGAAAGCGCTTTGACTTTTTGAAGCACCGCTTCCTTCTCTCTAATAAGAGCTTCGGCCAGGTGCTTGTTCTTAAGCTCTTCAAGGGCGTGGGTGATCATCTCAAGGCTTGCGGCGTACTTGGAGTGAAGCTCAGGATCAAGCAAGCTTAAAGTTTCCGGCAGGTTGGCCATACCTTCTATTGTTTTCCTCCATTCCCGAAGATGTTCGATCTCTCTCATGAGTTCTTCTTCAGAAGGCAAAAACTCGTGTATCGGTGGGTCAAGCAACCGTACTGTTACCGGCATGCCATCCATGACCTTGAAAATTTCCTTGAAATCATCTCTCTGAAAGGGAAGAAGTTTTTCGAGGGACTTCTCTCTCTCTTCCGTATTCTCAGCAAGAATCATTTCCTGCACAATGGGGAGTCGTTCAGGCTGGTTGAACATCCGCTCTGTTCGGCACAGCCCTATTCCCATGGCACCATATTTTCTAGCTTTCTCCGCAGCCTCCGGGGTATCGGCATTTGCCATAACCTTCAATTCGCTTATCTCGTCTGCCCATTCAAGTAAAACAAGGAGATCTTCAACGAACTCAGGTTCAACTGTTGGAACAACGCCCTGGTACACATCGCCAGTGGTTCCATCAATTGTGATAATATCTCCTTCCTTTAGGGAAACCCCGGCAATTACCGCCTCCTTTGCAAGGTGATCTATCCTGATAGCTTCGCAGCCCGACACGCAGGGTTTTCCCATGCTCCTGGCAACGACTGCAGCATGGGAGGTCTTTCCCCCCCGGCTGGTCAATATACCCTGGGAGGCAAAGAATCCGTGTATGTCCTCGGGCTTAGTCTCTTCTCGCACCAGGATGACTTTCTCCCCGAGCTTCGCCTTGCTCTCAGCCTTGTCGGCATCAAATACTATTTTCCCTGAAGCAGCCCCTGGTGAGGCCGGAAGCCCTCGGGCAAGGACCTGAGCTTTTGCTTTTGGATCAAGCCTGGGGTGAATGAGCTGGGTCAGCATATCAGGCTGGATCCTCAGAATTGCCTCGTCCTCTGTTATCAGGCCCTCGTTGACCATGTCGATGGAGGTTTTGATGAACGCTGAAGCATTCATCTTTGCGTTGCGTGTTTGCAGGCAATAGAGCTTTCCTTTCTCAATGGTGAATTCAAAATCCTGGACTTCCCTGTAATGGTTTTCCAGTGTCCTCCTGAGGTTTTCCAGTTCCCTGTACACCCGAGGCATCTCCCGCCTGAGCATGCTCACAGGGTTGGGTGTCCTGATACCTGCCACCACATCCTCGCCCTGTGCGTTGAGCATGTATTCACCAAAGAGGCGATTTTCACCGGTTGCTGGGTTTCTCGTAAACGCAACCCCTGTTGCGCTGTCATCACCCATATTTCCAAAAACCATTGTGCATATGTTCACAGCAGTGCCGTTGGCCATATCCCGGGTGATATTGAATTCCCTGCGGTAATCAATCGCCCGCTTTCCCATCCATGATCTAAAAACAGCCTCTATTGCTATCTCGAGCTGCGTAAAGGGGTCCTGTGGAAATTGCTTCTTTGTCTTTTTTTCTACAAGCTCAAGGAACCTCTGGCACGTTTCTTTCAACGCAGCGGCACTTAATTGTGTATCATCCTTAGCTTTAAATTTAGTCTTTATCTCTACGAATATATTGTCAAATACCTCATCATTTACCCCCAGCCCAACGTGTCCGAAAAGCTGGATAAAGCGTCGGTAGGCGTCATACGCGAAGCGTTCATTTGCCGTGAGCTTGATCAAACCTTCTACAGTTTCATCGTTAAGCCCGAGGTTCAAAATAGTATCCATCATGCCCGGCATCGAGATTGCTGCACCCGATCTCACGGAAACGAGCAAGGGATTTTTCGCGTCTCCAAAACCTTTCCCTGTTTTCTTCTCGAGCTCAGCCATTGCCGCTTTGACTTCCTCAACCAGGTTGGGAGGCAAACCTTTTCGTTTTTTCGCCAGGTAAGCGAGGCACGCTTCTGTGGAAATCACGAAACCCGGTGGAACCGGCAAGCCTATCTGGGTCATCTCACATAAATTGGCGCCTTTCCCGCCCAGAAGCTTCTTGTTCTTGCCATCTCCTTCTTCAAAGGAAAAGACAAACTTTTTAGATCCCATTCTGTCCCCCTTTTTCTTTTTTTCTAGTATACTCGAACAGGTAAGCAAGTACCAACATCACGCCCGCAAGTGCTATAACCTTCAAAAGGAAATCTCCTTTAAAAAACGCCCTCCCAATCAATAAAGCCAGGATGATAGAGAGCACTAAACGCAAAAAGAAAGTCGATAAGCCTCCCATACTATAACATCTTTCTAGCTGCCCAGTTAATACCTGGCAGCCTTCTTAGCTTAGGTTCATGCTAGATTTTTTCAGACTCCCTAGGATTGCTTTTGAAAGGAATAACTTTGGCAGGCTTTTGTTTTCCTTTCAGGGCAAGGCGTGTTTGGCCCCCCCCGGCCTCCTTTTCGTGCCGGACCGGCATGACCTTTTCCAGCCTCACAAGTTCTCCCCCCATAGTGAAAGGGCCTCCATTAATGTATTCTTCCCTCAATATCCATGTTACAACTTGCGCTGGTACAGTAAGCACAAGCAAGGTCACTTGGTACCAGCCCTTCTTAATATCAGGTTCTATAGACTCAATACGTGCGTACACTGTCGGCTTGTCCTGGTAGTAAATCAGGACTATGTCCCCTTCCCTGTTTACGCTTCTGCCATCTGTCATGAACACCTTCTCCGGTTTGTTGACCCAACGCCTCTATTCGCTGTCCCTTATAACACTGCCGGGATCGGTCCTGAGCTTTTCAAGTTTTTCCTCAAAGCCTTTGTCCAAGTCAACCCCAAGCTGCTGGGCTCGTTTCTTTGCAGCCAGTCCTATGTTGCGACTATCCTTGTAAAAAGAGTCATTCTTGGAGGCATTGGGATCAAAGGAATCAAGGCGATCCTGTTCAGAAACATGGTAGACGACTCTTGAAATAAGCCTTTTCACCCGCTTGCCGCCGCACTGCGGGCATGCCACCTGTTTCTCCTCCTCTCTTTTCAGCAGGAGCCATTGAAATTGCAAGTCGCAGGACCGGCACTGATATTCATAGATAGGCATGTGAAAAACCCCTTGTACATAACATTGGCCAAAGCCTTTTAACTCCAGCCCCTGAAATTATAGACCCGCGACCCACGCTAAGTGCTTCGATTACTAATTCTTTAATCGGAACAACTAGACCCGGGCTTTTCCGGAAATACCAACAAAAGATAGCACAAGGCCTCAGCTCAATCAACGCAAAAGAAAAAGGATCTTTCACAGAAAAAATGAACTAAAAACCATATTTGCTATCATTAGCTGTCCAAGATAAACCTGGATTTAGTGTTTGGCCATTGAGTTTTCAATAAGTTACGGGGCTGCTATAGGTCCTTCAGAGTTTAGGTTATCTCTGTTAGAAGAAGCTGTCCAAGACCAGGCAGTGGCAACATATCTTGGACAGGCTTTGTCTGTATCGGTAATACGTCGAACGGATGCTCTATCCATTCCCATAGGTCCCTGTAGGTAAAAAGATTCCAGCGGAGGAAAGCGACCAGATTAGACAGAGACCATCCGAACTTGGATTTGAACTGGAGGTACTTGATCAGTAGCATGGCAATTAATGCTGTCCAAATTTGAATGTAAAGGGCGTTTTCAGTGGTGCCCACGAAGGTCTTGATCTTCAAATTCTGCTTCAAGGCTTTGAAAAAGATCTCTATTTGCCAGCGCTGCTTATAGATGGCTGCTATGGTATTGGCCCCGAATTTAAGATGATTGGTGAGCAAGGCGATTTCGCATTCATTTTCACTATCCCAGACCACTACCCTGCGTATAAGGAATACAGGGGAAACTGGGCCCGGTTGATCCAGAAGATTTATGAAACTGACCCGCTTTGCTGCCCCAGATGTTCAGGAAAGATGAAAGTTATCAGTGTGATCGAGGATCAGGACGTCATCAAAAAGATCCTCAAACACCTCGCGGATTATGGGAGGTTAAGCCTCGGCCTCCGCCCAAAGCCACCGGCCCAACTAAGATCGCCGAATACAGCATCGATAAGTGGCTATATGTCGACCCGGTCTATCCTGAGGCTGGGCCTTCCTGATTTTTGGAAAAAGAATCGGGTTCAACGGGTTACTTCACCCAAATTCCCCCCATTTTCAGCCCTTCCCGCGTCATAGCATCGCGCCAATCCCGCAACACATCGGGCCGTGCCCTACATTTGGCCTTCCATATTGAGGCCCTTTGTCGCAACACCAATATCCTGTGGTCACCTTTTCCTTGACACCCAAGCCCGTTTCCGCCATGTTTTGTTCTCAAAAAAGCGACTTCTTATCACCTTATCACCTCACCTGGTTCGCCTTGAAACCGTGTCCGGACGTCCCTCCCTGAAGGTGAAATCGACCGGACCCACCGTGGCCTGATCAAAGGCCTGATGGCTCGCCAAGATATTGAAATCGGACCTCAAACTGTCGTACTCCGTTTGCTCCAACGCATTTAAAAAGGTCCTTCTTGAGTTCTCACGGATGAAAGGAAACCCGGCGATGCCCACGGAATAACCTCCCAGCCGCAAAGAGATCCACTTTGGACAATCAAAGACAAAGTCATTCTTGGACCCGTGAAAGAGGTCAAAAGGGAACCTGGATCTCTCATGATTGCCCGGGATGAGCAGTACGGGTATCCCTCTGTGGCACACTGGTAATCTCGAATCCCAGATGGGTATCGGCGGTGTGAATGAACTTCAAGAAGACCTCACGGTTAGCGCATTGGCCTGTCCTTTTCTGGGAGGGAACTGGAGAACAGACTCGTGCCGGCCCATGACCATAATCACAGCCTACTGTCCGGTGAGCTTAGGAGGGTTTCCCTGAGGAGTCAAGGCAAAAAGGTAGCGAAACAGGGGCCTTTTGTCTCATTCCGGCCTTATCCTGGCCCGATAACCCTAATGGCCGCACCTTAAGTTTAACTAAAAACATGTTTCTAGAGAGGAAAAGGGCTTGACAACGTCTTTTAGTGTGGCTAAAAAGTGATCTTTGAATAAAAGTGGTAATGATTTTCTTGGTGCACAAAGGCGTGCATTTCTCTTAAGATAGCATCTATCTCTTGAAGGCAGGGGACAAAGGCGTCTTTACCCTACGGTGGGTGGAGACGCCTTTTTTAGTATCTCTAAAATCTCATTTCAAAGGAGGGCATGATACAATGAATCTACAGAGACCCAATGCCAACGATGTCTCACAAACCTTTAACCGCTCAAAGAATGTAGTACCCATGTCAGGGCTGTGTTCCCGGTGCGTGGACGGATGCCGAGGAAACTGTGAAGTCTTCAAGTCTGCATTCAGGGGAAGGGAGGTCATCTACCCCTCTCCCTTCGGGGAGGTGACCGCCGGTGCGGACAAGAACTACCCTGTTGATTACTCGCACCTCAATATCCACGGCTACGCCATGGGAACAAAAGGGCTGGGAGTGATTCACGGTTCGCCTGACACGGCCATCTTTCCTAAGGTGAACACCGAGACGGCCTACGGCTGGGATCACAAGGTGAAAATGAAGGTTCCCGTCTTTACGGGCGCCCTGGGTTCTACGGACATTGCGAGGAAGAACTGGGACTCCTTTGCCATCGGAGCCGCTCTCTCCGGAATAACCATTGTGTGCGGCGAGAATGTATGCGGTATTGACCCCCAGTTGGAGCTGGACCAAAATAAGAAGATAAAGAAATCTCCTGAAATGGACAGGAGGATCGAGACATATAAGCGTTACCACCATGGGTTTGGAGAAATACTCGTCCAGATGAATGTGGAAGACACCCGCCTTGGCGTGGCCGAGTATATCCTGGAAAAGCATGGAATCGAAACCATCGAGTTGAAATGGGGACAGGGGGCCAAGTCCATTGGAGGAGAGATAAAGGTCGACTCCCTCGACAGGGCCCTCGAACTCCAAGGGAGGGGGTACATCGTAACCCCGGATCCGTCCCTTGAAGTGAACCAGAGGGCCTTCAAGGCAGGGGCCATTAAGGAATTTGAACGGCATTCTCGACTGGGTTTCATAGACCAGGAAACCTTTCTCGCCGAGGTGCAACGGCTGAGGGAGCTCGGGTTCAAGAGGATCACCCTGAAGACCGGGGCCTACGGTCTCAGAGAGCTGGCCATGGCCATCAAGTGGGGCACCCAGGCGAAAATAGACCTCCTCACCATCGACGGTGCCCCGGGCGGCACGGGCATGAGTCCCTGGCGAATGATGGAAGAGTGGGGGATGCCGAGTATCTACATCCACTCCGCGGCCGTTGAATTCGGGGACTACCTCAAGAGCAAGGGGGAAACTCATGTCTGCGACTTCGCCTTTGCCGGCGGTTTTTCGACAGAAGACCACATCTTCAAGGCAATTGCCCTGGGGAATAATCACGTGAAGGCAGTGTGCATGGGAAGGGCCATGATGATTCCGGGGTTTGTGGGGAAGAACATCGAGAAGTGGATCAAGAACAACGACCTGCCCAAGACCGTGTCCGCCTATGGCAACAACGCTGAAGAAATCTTTATATGCTACGAGAGGGTCCGGGAAATGGTTGGGAGTGATGAAATGAACAAAATCCCACTGGGGGCCGTGGGAATTTTCAGCTTTTGCGACAAGTTGAAGGTAGGACTGCAACAGCTCATGGCCGGAGCGCGATGCTTCCGGATCCACGCCATTAGCCGCAAAGATCTGATGTCCTTGACCCGGGAATGTGCCGAAGTAACGGGGATCCCTTACGTCATGGACTCTTACAGACAAGAGGCCCTGGAAATCCTGGACAGCGCATCCTCCTACTCCATACTCTAAAGTGACAAGGGGCTTCCTCGGAGAAGCTACGGGGAGCCCTTGTCACTTCACCTTGAACCAAAGCAATCTTGCCCTGCCAGGTTCGGGGTTGACCCACGCGGAAGGGATCTGGGTAGTCAGGCAGATGATATCCCCGGGATTGGCCCTGTAAGTTTTGTCCTCGATCTTCAGCTCCAGGTGGCCGGACAGGAGGTATCCGATCTCTTCTCCCTTGTGGGTGAAAAAGTGAGACGACAGGGCGGCACGTGCCGGGATCTCGACGAGATAGGGCTCGGCCCTCGTGTCAAAATCGATTGGCGTGAGACGTGTTGCGCGAATGCCTTCCGCAGAAAAAACTGGACCACCTACCTCCACGGAGTCGCCTCCCGAGAAGACCACGGCCCCTTTGGTCTTGACTGGTTCCCGGAAAAAGCTGCTCACCTCAACCGAAAGCACTTCTGCCATCTTGATGAGCGCCGTCAAGGAGGGATATATCAAATTGCTCTCGATCTGGGAGATCGTGCTTGATGTGACTCCCACCAGTTTCGCAAGTTCTGTCTGGGACAGCCCTTTTCTTACCCGTAGTTCCTTTAACCGCGCCCCAAGCTCTACCCTTCCCGCCTTCTTCTTTTCGTTATCGAAGGTAACATCAAGGCCCTCGCTCCAGTAATAGAAGGGGTGATTCAAGTTGTCCGCATTTCGATTCTCAGCTTTCAGTATTGTCAGGGATGCCCTCCCTCTCTTGACTGAAAGATCGACGGCCACCTGCGCTATTTGGTTTATCTTGGCCCTGAGACGGGGGGAATGGGCCCTCTTTTCCATAATCCAATAGGCCACAGTGTTCAGTTCATACAAGCGAGGGCAGGAATGGCTGTAGAACCGGGCCAGGTCTTCTTCTCGTCCCCAAAGTTCCTGCATGCCCGTAAGGCTTTCGAAAATAAAACGCACGCTGTCGTTCAATTCCCGATGAATTGCGTAAAGGGTGTCCATAACCCTTCCGACCTTGTGGGGCTCTTCCACCCTTTGGATGGTGCACGGATGCTCCATTTCGCCGTAGAACCTGGCAAAGATCTCAGACCCCTCCCCCTTGCCGTAAGTAAAACAATCCAATATGGTCAGGTGGGAGCCTTCAGCCAGAGGACCCAGCTTGTCCAAGAGGTTCTTTGGAGAGCGATCAAAGCTGACATAGATCAGGGGTTTGCCCTCTGCCTTCGAGGCCTTGAGCAAGTTCAGGCAAAATATGGACGCAAGGCTGCCCGCATCATCATGCCACACGACGTTATCACCTATGAAAAGCCCCCCTAGAAGATGATCCAGGTAGCTCACCCCGGAGGCGATTACATGCCTTTCCATGACCCCAAAACCTTTCCCTTTTCACCTTGCTCGTGATTTGGCCTGCACTTCTTAGCCACCATAAACTCGCCCGCTGAAAGCACGGAAACTGCGAAGATGCAAAGAGCCCTTCTCCCTTGCAGGCCTCAGCAGCTCAGCAGGCGCCTGCAATGCAATGATAAAACATAATTATCTTTCTTTGATTTCTGGGCAAAAAGCAAACAGCAAACGTCCCGAATGCCATGGCGCCTGCCTGGCGTCCAAAAGGGCCCCAGAGGGGGCTCTTGCCCCTCACCAAGATTGGGGAGGCAAACCTTTTCGTTTTTTCGCCAGGTAAGCGAGGCACGCTTCTGTGGAAATCACAAAACCCGGTGGAACCGGCAAGCCTATCTGGGTCATCTCACATAAATTGGCGCCTTTCCCGCCCAGAAGCTTCTTGTTCTTGCCATCTCCTTCTTCAAAGGAAAAAACAAACTTCTTAGGTCCCATTCTGTCCTCCTTTTCCCCTTTTCTGAGTATACTCGAACAAGTAAGCAAGCACCAGCATCACGCCGGCAAGGGCGATAACCTTTACAATAGAGTCTCCTCTAAAAAACACCCGTCCTATAAGAAGGGCCAGGAGAATAGAAAGAATTAAACGCAAAAAGAATACCGAAAAAGCTCCCATCTCAAAAAACCTCACAGGTCGCGCTAGTGATAAGTCGTAGCCCCTACATGCGCAGTTCATACTAGATTTTTTCAGACTCCTTTGGATTGTTCTTGAAAGGAATCACTTTGGCGGGCTTTTGTTTTTGTTTCAAGACTAGGCCCGTTGGCCCTTCTTCCGGCTTTCTTTCCTGTATGGCAGGGCTTACCTTTTCCAATCTGACAGGCTGCCCTCCCATGGTAAAAGAGCCTCCCTGGATGTATTCTTCCCTCAGTATCCATGTTATAATCTGTGCGGGTATCGTAAGTACCAGCAGGGTCACCTGGTACCAGTCTTTCTTAATATCAGGTTCTATTGCTTCAATGCGGGCATAAAGAGTCGGTCTGTCCTGATAATAGATCAGGACCAAATCTCCTTCGCGATTTACGCCTCCTCCATTTGCCATAAAAATACCATCCCCTACATGTTGAGCCTATAAACCTGCCCTACTCACTGTCCCTAATTACACCACCAGGATCGGTTCTCAACTTTTCCAGTTTTTCCTCAAAGCCTTTACCTAAATCAACACCAAGCTGTTTCGCCCGTTTCTTTGCAGCCAAACCGATGTTGCGGCTGTCCTTGTAAAAAGAGTCGGTTTTTGGGGCGGTGGGATCAAAGGAATCAAGACGGTCCTGTTCGGAGACATGGTAGACCACCCTTGAGATAAGTCTTTTCACGCGCTTGCTCCCGCATTCCGGGCAGGCGACCTGTTTTTCTTCCTCCCTTTTCATCACCAGCCACTGAAACTGTAGATCACAAGAGCGGCATTGATATTCGTAGATGGGCATCTCTATGTCCCCCCTGTCCTTCCAGTTACAAGTGCAAATAACTCATTAAAAAATAACACACGATTTCCATACAAGCAACGACAAAGAAAACAAGGGTAACTTTTTTAGGATGAAGATATACCATGTGATCCCCTAGAAAGTTTCCGCTTTAAAGCCAAAATCAGCAAAGAGGAGAACAGTCTCAACTTTTTGTTTGACTAGGAATGGTCTTTACAATATATATAAATAATTGGGGCTCGTTACGATCGGATATTGAACCACTTTTATCAACTCAAGTCTCATCATAAAGGATTTGATTTGGAACCCGACCTGCATCCACAATCTGCTTCCACCCGCGAAGTGCTAGAACTTCTTCCAGTAAATCCCGTTGGAGTTCCCTATGGGCCATTAAACCTCGCGCGAAAAAGCGGAAGAAAACTTAATTCAACATCCCCGTGCTCCCGCAGGGGGCATTCCTACGGGGTAAATAGTCCTGCAAGGGGCACTGTCTTGGAGCGCCGGGCTACAAGGAGGGAAAGGACTCAATTCAATTTGCATGATTTGAGTTCGCCAAACACTGGATAGGTCCCCTTTTTGGTTTCTAAGCTCTTTGTTTATGGAGTCTCCTATATTGTTGGAATTTCTTTAAATATTCTGAAATAAAAAGCTTTCATATGAATACCGTCAAGGCATTGGGGCTGGTCTCTAGGGATCGGCCATAGATTTGTTTTTTGGGCGTCGTTCAATTACTTGCACCTGGGAGCAAGAAATTCCCTTTATTTTTTTCCGCTAGGCTGTGCTGGCTTTTATAGAGGGGTACCTGGAAAAGAAACCCTTTGGGGATTTGAAGCAGCTAAAGATTCGAGGTTTATAAATGCGAAGCTTTGAAAGACATCGCTTTGTTTCACTTAAACCTCAAATCTTTGGTCGCGGCACCTCGGGGTAGGAAGGCCTGATTCTAAAATGTCAATGCGGCCAAGGAATTGGTTCTATTTTGAAAGGCACAAGAACCTGCAAGCATTTTTGAACGATTCTAATTGTTCATCTCTGAAGCAAGTGAAAGGAGGTTGTCATGAAAGGTAGGTTTTCATTAATAGCTATTAGCTTAGTGGTTATTTTGGTGTTTATTTTTTCTTCTAGCCTTTGGGCAGCATCCAAAATCGTCATCGGCCACCCTGCTTGCCTTTCGGGGAAATATGCAAAGGCAGGGGAGCAAGCTCTTGGAGGTGTAAAAGCCTGTGTAGATTGGATCAATAATGTCTATGGAGGTGTAAAAATTGGCGGAAAGAAGTATCTCATAAAATATAAATACTATGACTGTGAGTCTAAAAAGGAATCAGTTACAAGCCTCATCGGACGGTTGATTACAGTAGACAAAGTCAATGTTGTTTTTGCGCCCTACAGCTCTGGCCTTACGCTCAGAGGTGCTCCTGTTGCAGAAAGCCATCGGATGCTCTATATGGATCACGGCGGAGCCAATAATAAGATTTTCCGACAGGGTTTCAGGTATATCGTTCAGACAATAGGGCCTGCGTCAAGGTACCATGAAGGGACCCTTGACATGATCCATAAGATTGACCCTGCAGCAAAGAGAGTTGCCTTGGCATATGAAGACTCTGAATTCGCGAAAATGGTCATGGAAGGTGCTGAGGCCCACGCTAAGAAGCTTGGGTTCAATATTGTCTTTAAGCGGACCTATCCAAAGGGAGTAACGGATCTGACTCCCCTTCTTTCAGCCTTTAAAGGAGCAAAGCCTGATTTTATCCTTGGGGGTGGCCATTTTGAAGATGGGCAACTGTTTAACAGGCAAATGGCTGACCTGGATATTAATGTAAAAGCCCTTTCACTGATTGCCGCAGCAACTCTGCCAGCATTCTATAAAGCACTTACTTCTATGGCAGAAGGTGTGATGGGGCCCTCGCACTGGGAGTACGGCGTAAAGTACTCTGAGTCGAGAGCAAAGAAAGCGGGACTGCCCTGGATTGGGCCAACCCAGGATGGTTTCGTAGCCCTTTTCAAAAAAGCCATAGGAAAAAATATCATACCTGATTACCACGCTGCAGAAGCGGGGGCACAGGTGCTGGCTTATGTACTGGCTGCTAAAAAAGCTAATTCCTTGAATTCTGATAAAATTAGGGCTGCTCTTGGAGACCTCAAATTTATGTCTTTTTATGGTGGATGGGATATCGATGATACAGGACTTCAAATTGGCCATTCTATGGTGGATGTGCAATGGCAAATGGGTAAAAGAGTAATTGTATGGCCTCCGGAGGGTCAAACTGGTAAACTTGTTTACCCAATGCCTACTTTTGCTGAAAAGGCCAAAGGGAAGCTGGCAGTTCCAAGATAAGTACCTAGAATCGTCACCACCAGAGAAGAAGTGCTTTGGTGGCGGCGATTTTTGTACTAAAAGGAGATACACCGCGTGGAGTTTCTACCATGTTATTAGAGCACCTTGCCGGCAATTTGATCCAAGGCCTTGTGCTAGGCGCAATCTATGGCATGGCCACCATGGGCTTGAGCCTCATTTTTGGGGTTCTAAAAGTTGTCAATGTCGGGCATGGGGCTTTTATTATGGTGGGAGCATTTATTACCCTGTGGATCTTCAACGCCTTGGGTTTAAATCCAATATTTTCCATTCCTATCGCTTTTGCGGTAGGACTTGGGCTGGGGCTTATTTTTTATTCGCTGGCCATAAGAAAGCTGCTTAAGGCCCCTGAGCTGTCCACATTGTTGGCGACCTTTGCTATCGGCATTTTGCTTGAGGAGCTCGTTAAACTTATTTTTGGATCAGAATTCCGCGGTTATAACTGGGTTGTAGGCAAAATTAATCTTGGTGTCACTGTGTTACCTGTGGCTAAGCTGTATGCCTGCATTGGCAGTATCATCATCGCCTTGTTACTCTATTTGTGGTTTAACAGGACCCGCGCGGGCTCAGCGGTGCGAAGCGTAGTTGAAGACGATGAGGGAGCCAGGGTTTGCGGCGTAAATGTGGGAGGGGTCTATGCTCTGAGTTTTGCCATTGGTATCGGGCTCACCGTTGCCAGCGGAGTTCTTGTCACCATGTTTATCCCTGTTGGGATCAACCCGTACATGGGAGGTGGGTACACTCTCAAAGCCTTTGTAATAGCCGTTCTGGGCGGACTTTCCTCTCCATACGGTGCTTTTTTCGGAGGCCTGATCTTTGGAATCGTAGAAAACGGTTCCTATACTCTGTTCGCTTTGATTCCCGGCGTAGAGCCTTTCGCACTCACCCGGTTCTTATCTTTCGTGATGTTATTGGTCATCCTCCTGATCAGACCCACTGGAATTCTTAAAGCAAAATGAGAAAAACTGTCCAAAGATATTACCCCCTGTTTCCTGTATTTGCAGCCTATTTTATTCTTTTTCTCGTGGGGAAAAACGTTTCTGGAATGTGGCAACTTGTATCTACCCTCCTTTTCTATTGCGCCCTGGGGCAGGCGTTTAATATCTTCCTTGGAATGACCGGATATGTCGACTTTGGTTACGTCGCGTTCATGGGCGTTGGAACGTACGGAATGGCTATTGCAATAACGCGGCTGGCGCACGTTGAAGCTCTTGGAGTGCTAATCGTCGCGATAGGGTTTGCCATGGCTTTGGTAATGGCTGCGCTTTTATCAGTAGCCGTGGGCGCCGTGGCACTACGGCTCAGGGGCGCCTATTTTGCTATTGCGACCATAGGTGTAAATGAAGGATTCAGGTTCCTCATTGAAGGAGCGAAAATTTGGAATGGTTCAGATGGCATGATTTTTACCGCGCAGCTCAATCAGATCCTCGGAAGAGAAACTGCAAGCGCCCTTTCCACTTTTTGGGCAGATGTGATAGTTCTGATCATTGCCGTACTGGCAGCATTTGTAACACTTTTCTATATGAAAAGTAAAATCGGATATGCATTAACTGCTCTAAGAGAAGATGAAGATGCAGCTGTAGTGATGGGGATTAACGTAACTAAATACAAGATCATAGCTTTTATAACCAGCGCCAGTTTTGCAGGTCTTGTTGGCGCCACCTCCTGGGCACTAAAGACGCCGTATGTATTCCCCCCGGAGGTATTTGAGATACATTACACTATCGAAGCCATCATCATCGTGCTTCTTGGTGGCGCTGGCACTCTCCTCGGTCCTGTTGCGGGAGCGCTTATTTATGGGATTTCCAAATACTATCTTTCAATTTTTCTGCCAGGATTTCAGCTTCTTATCTTCGCCCCAATCATCATCATTATCATCATTTTGTTTCCGGAGGGCGTTATCGGGATGCTGAAGAAATCTTTCAGGGATTCAACCCTTATGCGTTTTATAATTTAAGGCTGGCCATGGTATTATTGAGGCTTGAAAATGTTACAAAAAGGTTTGGCGGCCTGGTTGCTGTCAATCGGGTAAGTCTGAAAATAAATTCAGGAGAGTTCGTTGGAATAGTGGGGCCGAATGGAAGCGGAAAAACGACGTTGTTTAACCTTATCAGCGGCGTTTATTTCCCAGACAAGGGAGATGTTTTTTTTGAAGGAAAGAACATAACTCGTCTTCCTCCCTACAAAAGGGCGCCGTTGGGCCTGGGGCGGACCTTTCAGATTCCCAGACCGTTCGGCTCGGCCACAGTGAGAGAAAATGTAGCTGTCGGAGCAATGTTTGGCAGCCTTGGCGGGAAAATCAACGTAGACGAGTCTCTGGAGCTGGCTGATCAAATTATTGAACGGATCGGGCTTGGAGAGCACAGGAAAAAGCGGGCAAGCACACTCACTGCTGTGGAGAAGAAAATGATGGAGATTGCCCGCGCCCTGGCAATGAAGCCCAAGCTCCTTCTCATGGATGAAGCGATGGCAGGCATGCACCCGAAGGATATTGACCAGACTGTTTCCCTTATCAAGCAAATTGCTGTTGAAGAAAACATAGCGATTGTTGCCATGGTAGAGCATATCATGAGGGCTGTGCTGGGAATGGCGGAGAAAGTAATTGTCCTGCATCAAGGTTCGAAGCTTGTTGATGCTCCGACCAAAGAAGCACTTGAAGATTCAAGGGTTGTGGAGGTTTATCTCGGGCGCCCGCTTGAGGAATAGAGATGCTGAGAGTTAGAGAGCTTGAATCAGGTTATGGCCCAATGCAGGTGTTGTGGAAACCGAGCCTTGAGGTAAAAAAAGGCAGAATAACAACACTTCTCGGTCCAAATGGCGTGGGCAAAAGCACTTTCCTTACCACTGTCTTTGGTTCAATAAAGCCGTGGGGGGGCAAAATCTTCTATGAAGAAAAGGACGTCACTCTTGTTCCGACACACAAGAAAGTGGAGATGGGTCTGGTTCTGGCGCCCGAAGGAAAACACCTCTTTCTGAACATGCGGGTGTACGAGAACCTTTCAATGGGAGCTTATGTAAAGAAAGCCCTTGCGCACAAAGAAGAATCCATTGAGCTTGTTTATTCGTTGTTCCCCCGGCTTAAAGAGCGGAAAAACCAACTGGCCGGATCCCTTAGCGGTGGAGAACAACAGATGTTGACTATCGGCCGCGCTCTCATGACAAAACCCGAACTAATTATGCTCGATGAGCCGAGCCAGGGCCTCGCACCCTTGTTGGCAACCGAGGTCTTCAAAACTATCCTGAAAATGAAAGCCGAGATGGGGCTCACGATCCTTCTCGTGGAACAAAACGCGGAGGCCTCTCTGGATGCAGCAGACTATGTCTATATCATGCACGAAGGCGTAATCAAGGCGGAAGGAAAGTCCGAGCAAATAAGAAATTCTTCTGAAATCAGGGAAGCATACCTCGGGGTGTGAAGAAGTGCCCGCAACCCATTTTGCTTTCAGAGCGACCGGATCAAAGCTTTTGGTAATGGCTTGATAAGAAAATACCTTCCACCTCGTGCCAACCGAAAGGGCTGGTTTTCCACTAAAAGGCTTGATCAGTGCCATTTTTGCTTGAATTTTCTGAAACAGGATATTAAATAAGCAAAGTGAACTTGGTCTTACGTTAAGTAACTGATTGCATGGTAAATATTTCTTTCTTGATTTAAGCCGGTAAAAAGCAAAGGCGGGCCGCTTGCCCGCCTTACCTCTCTGGGGAAGAAAGCGTTGATTGAAATCTGGATACACAAAAAACTTCAATCCGGGCGAGGGATAGAAATGAACTGGTTTATTAGAGCGTTTAGTTCCTCGATAGGCAAGAAGCAAATTATGGCCGTAACTGGACTTGCTTTTTGTCTTTTTGTCACTTTTCACCTCTTGGGTAATCTAACTGTTTACGCAGGCCGGGATTCTTTCCTTTCCTATGTTAAACACCTTCATTCGTGGCAATGGCTGGTAACAGCCGCTGAATGGATATTGTTGTTCTTTGCAGTGCTTCATATCAGCATAGGGTTGCTTCTCTTTTTCGAAAACCTGAGGGCCAGACCGGTCAGATATGCTGTCAAGAAAAGTGCAGGAGGCCGCACAATCGGCTCAGCAACGGAACCTTATACCGGCCTTTTAATACTGGGCTTCATTGTGGTGCATCTGTTAAAGTTTCGATTCGTGGACAAAACGGGTACGAATGATTTCGTAATTCTCTCACACACTTTTTCACACTGGGGATGGGTTCTTTTCTATATTGTTGGGGTGATCATCGTTGCTGTGCATATAAGTCATGGTCTGTGGAGTGGATTCCAGACCCTGGGCGTCAATCACCCAAAGTACATGCCCTTTATCAGGCGCTTTGGTACTGTCTTGAGTTTCGTCATTGGGGCAGGTTTTGCATCCATACCCGTGCTCATCATTTTCACGAGATAAGGAGGTTCTTTGATGGAGTTGGATTCCAGGGTGCCGGGGGGACCGCTTGAAACAAAGTGGGAGAGGCACTGTTTTGAACTGAAACTCGTCAGCCCTGCGAACAAGAGAAAATTTCAAATTATTGTTGTAGGCACGGGACTTGCTGGCGCTTCCGCATCGGCCACTCTGGCGGAGCTTGGATACAACGTTAAAGTATTTTGCATCCAGGATAGCCCTCGCCGCGCCCATAGTATTGCCGCACAGGGGGGCATTAATGCAGCTAAAAACTATGCCGGCGATGGGGACAGCATCTGGCGACTGTTCTACGATACAATCAAAGGTGGGGATTTTCGTGCCAGAGAAGCCAACGTGTACCGACTGGCACAGATCAGCAATAACATCATAGATCAGTGCGTTGCACAAGGCGTTCCCTTTGCCCGCGAGTATGGGGGCCTTCTCGCCAACCGCTCCTTTGGAGGAGCACAGGTATCGCGCACGTTTTATGCACGAGGGCAAACAGGCCAGCAACTCCTGCTGGGAGCGTACAGTGCCATGATGCGCCAGGTGAGTGCAGGAAGGATCAAGGTTTTCCCGCGCCGGGAGATGCTTGACCTGGTTGTGATAAACGGGCGGGCCCGCGGTGTTGTGACCCGGAATCTTATTACAGGCGCAATGGAAAGTCATGCTGCCCACGCTGTTATTCTCGCAACGGGCGGGTATGGAAACGCTTACTACCTTTCTACGAATGGGATGAATTCCAATGTGAGCGCTATTTGGAAGGCGTACAAAAAAGGCGCCTTTTTCGCTAACCCCTCCTTTGTTCAGATTCACCCGACCTGTATTCCTGTCCACGGTACCTACCAGTCCAAGCTGACACTGATGAGTGAAAGCTTAAGAAATGATGGCAGGGTCTGGGTACCTAAAAAGCCAGGCGACAAACGCCCGCCTGAACAGATTCCTGAGGATGAAAGGGATTATTACCTTGAAAGAAAATACCCGAGCTTTGGAAACCTGGTCCCGCGTGACGTGGCCTCCCGCAATGCAAAAGAGCAGTGCGATGCCGGGAAGGGGGTCGGTCCAACTGGCTATGCGGTGTACCTTGACCTGAGAGATGCTATCCAGCGTGATGGAGAAGAAGTAATTCGTAAAAAGTACGGAAACCTTTTTCAAATGTATGAAAGGATCACTGGCGAAAATCCTTACAAGACTCCAATGATGATCTACCCTGCAGTGCACTACGTCATGGGAGGCTTGTGGGTAGACTATGACTTGATGAGCACCATAGCAGGGCTGTTCGTTCTCGGTGAGGCGAACTTCTCCGACCACGGTGCCAACCGCCTGGGGGCCAGTGCCCTTATGCAGGGGCTGGCAGATGGCTATTTTATCATTCCATATACCATAGGTGGTTACCTTGCGGGCACGGAGCTTCCGGCAGTAAGCGAAGACCATCCCGCATTTCTAGACTCGCAAAAGCAGGCACAAGAGACCACGAGGAAGCTCCTTTCAATCAATGGGAAAAGAACAGTCAATGATTTTCACCGCGAACTTGGCCATATTCTCTGGGAGTATTGTGGTATGACCAGGAACGATGAGGGCATGCGAAAGGCCAAGGAGCTGATCCCTGAACTCCGCGAGCAGTTCTGGCAAAACGTTATCGTTCCAGGCAGTTCGGAGGATTTTAACCAGAGTCTTGAGAAGGCGGGCCGTGTGGCTGATTTTCTGGAATTTGCGGAATTGCTTGTGGAAGATGCTCTTTCACGTAGAGAATCTTGTGGGTGTCATTTTAACGAGGCCTTTCAAACAAAAGACCATGAGGCTTTGAGAAATGATGAAATCGGCTGCTATGTTGCAGCTTGGTCGTACAATGGTCCGGGGGGGAAACCTTCTCTTCATAAGGAACCTCTCGTGTTTGAAAATGTGGAGCTTGTTACAAGGAGCTACAAATGAGCAAAACAATTAACCTGACTCTAAAGGTGTGGAGGCAAAAAGGGCCTGAGGATAAAGGACATTTTGAAACTTATGAAGCAAAAGATATTTCAACGGACCTTTCATTTCTGGAGATGCTTGACCTTGTTAACGAAAAGATTACCCTTGAGGGAAAGGACCCCATAGCATTTGACAATGACTGCCGCGAAGGCATTTGCGGTATGTGCGGAGCCATGGTCAACGGGATTGCACATGGTCCACAAAAGGCAACCACCCTGTGCCAGCTCCATATGAGGCATTTCGAGGACGGCGAAATCGTGGTCATTGAACCGTGGCGTGCCAGACCCTTCAAGATTATCAAGGACCTTGTTGTGGACAGAAGTCCATTTGACAAGATTATTCAATCAGGCGGATATATATCGGTTAATACGGGTAGTGCGCCTGAAGCAAATACGATCCCTGTTCCGGCACAAAAAGCTGAGCTTGCCATGGATGCTGCAGCCTGTATCGGGTGCGGTGCGTGTGTAGCAGCCTGCCCGAATGCATCGGCCATGCTTTTTGTGGGAGCAAAAATCTCCCACCTTGCCCTGCTACCACAGGGAAGGCCTGAAGCTGCAAAAAGGGCACTTTCTATGTTGAGGAAAATGGATGAGCTTGGCTTCGGTAACTGTAGCAATGAAACAGAATGTGAGGCAGTATGCCCGAAGGAGATCTCGATTACCAACATAGCAAGATTCAACAGGGAATACCTAAAGGCGAGCTTTGGTTCATCTGAAAAATAGCCTTCAGCAAGAATTGAGAAACCTTTCAGTCTGCCAAATCTTAACATGGCTGGCGCCAAGAGCCACATTTTGGGGAAAGCCTTATGCAAGAACGATTCGAATACTCTGAACTTTTTCCCCTGAGGGAAGACACCACCGAATACCGCCTTCTGAGCAAGGAGCATATTTCAACAGGAGAGCTGTTCTCTAAGGAGATCCTAAAGGTAGCATACGAGGGTCTTGTCCTGCTCTCCGAGAACGCTTTTAAGGACGTATCGCACCTTTTGAGAACCTCACACCTCGAACAACTCTCCACAATCCTGGAAGACGAGGAGGCATCTGAGAACGACAAATACGTCGCCCTAGAGCTGATTAAAAACGCAGTCATTGCCGCTGAAAGGGCTTTCCCTATGTGCCAGGACACAGGCACAGCGATCGTTATCGGCAAGAAGGGTCAACAGATCTGGACGGGATACTCTGACGAAGAGGCACTGTCCAGAGGAATTTTCAATGCTTACACGAAAAATGCATTTCGTTATTCACAAATGGCCCCCCTTACCATGTTCCAGGAAAAAAACACCCAGTGCAATCTGCCAGCCCAGATAGAGATTTACGCGAGAGAAGGTGAATCTTATGATTTCCTCTTCCTTGCAAAAGGAGGAGGATCGGCCAACAAAACTTTTCTTTTTCAGGAAACAAAGGCGATTCTAAATCCAAAAAATCTGGTGCAATTTATGGCCGAAAAAATGAAGACCCTTGGAACAGCGGCATGCCCTCCTTACCACCTGGCATTCGTGGTTGGCGGCACATCGGCAGAAGCCAACCTCAAGGCAGTGAAGCTCGCCACTGCTCGTTACCTGGATAGGCTCCCACAGAGAGGAGACGGCCGGGGAAGCGCTCTGAGGGACAGGGAGCTTGAAAAGATTCTGACTGAGATCTCACAGAAAATGGGAATCGGCGCTCAGTTTGGAGGAAAGTACTTCTGCCTAGATGTACGTGTAATACGTCTTCCAAGACACGGTGCATCGTGCCCCATTGGTCTTGGGGTAAGCTGCAATGCCGATAGAAACATCAGGGCAAAAATAAACAAAGAGGGTATTTTTCTTGAAAAGCTCGAAACCGATCCTTCGCGGTTTTTGCCCCACCCTGCGTGGACCGATAAAGGGGCTGTGAAGATAGATCTTGATCTTCCTATGAATGAAGTGCGAGCCAGGCTGAGCAAATATCCCGTGGGTACCAGGCTTGTTCTGAACGGAAAAATTGTTGTTGCCAGGGACATTGCTCATGCACGTTTGAAGGAAAGGCTTGACAGGGGCGAAGATCTTCCCAGCTATTTTAAGGACCACATTATATACTATGCAGGACCTGCAAAGACCCCGCCGGGGTATGCCTCAGGTTCTTTTGGGCCGACTACAGCTGCAAGAATGGATCCCTACGTGCCAATATTTCAGGCTCGAGGGGCTTCCATGGTCATGCTGGCCAAGGGCAATCGTTCAGAAATCGTTAAAGAAGCATGCCGGAAATATGGGGGTTTCTATCTCGGCTCAATCGGGGGGCCGGCTGCTCGCCTCGGAAAAGAGTGTATCACAAACATGGAGGTGCTGGAATTTGAGGAGCTCGGAATGGAGGCGATCTTTATGATTACGGTGCAGGACTTTCCTGCATTCATAATCACTGACGATAAGGGAAATGACTTCTATGACGACCTCTTGAGTTAATCTGAAAAGATGTCGCAACACCTTTGCGCAATTGACCCGCACTTCCGGTTACCACTGCCGGATCACCGGTGATAGGGAACATCTGGGAAAAACCCCAGGTGTTCTTATTTTTATTTGACACGTTAGTCAAAATCGGAATATTTTGCAAAATTAGTTTTGGAGTTCAGGTGGCAAAAGGAAGCTCCTGAATAAAATATTTTTCTAAGGATGATGACAATGCAACACCTTTTTTCACCTTTTTCCATAAAGAACATTGAATTGAAAAACAGAATTGTTATGCCTGGGCTCGCTTCTTTCTTAATTGAAGATGACGGGTCGATAACCGATAAAACTGTTGAACATTATAGAAGGCGTGCAGCGGGCGGGCCTGCAATGGTAATAGTGGAGGCATGCGCCGTCTCACCCGAAGGGATTGTCTCACCGCACCAGGCCCGTATATATGATGACAGGTTCATAGAGGGGTTCTCTCGAATAGCTCAAGTAATGAAGTCGGAGGGCGCTGTCCCCGCATTGCAGATTCACCACGGGGGAAGGCAGACCTCTGCCAAGGTAATAAAGAGAAAACCCCTGGCCCCTTCTAATCTCCCCTGCCCTACCATCAAAGGTGATGTGGAGCCGCTTACAGTTGAGGGAATTAGGGAAATTATCCGCAAATTCGGCGATGCAGCTGCTAGAGCTGTTGAGGCAGGCTTTGAGCTTATTGAAATTCATGGGGCACATGGGTATCTCATAAACGAGTTCCTCTCCGGTTTCTCAAATATCAGGGAAGACCGCTACGGCGGTGATACGGCTGGCCGTGCACGCTTTGCTCTTGAAGTCATCCGTGAGGTGCGCACTCGTGTGGGAAAGGATTTTCCTCTTTCCTTCAAAATAAGCGCTCAGGAGTTTGTGCCCGGGGGTCTAACTGTTGAGGAGAGCATAAAAATCCTGAAACTTCTAGTGCCCGCAGGGCTCGACATCATACAGGTCTCAGCAGGAAACGATGCAACGCCTGAATGGATTTCTCAGCCTATGTTCATGGAAAAAGCGTGCCTGGCGGATTCAGCCGCAGAGATAAGGAGAGCGCTCAAAATGCCGGTCATGGCTGTTGGCCGAATCAACGATCCCCTGGTTGCCGAAGACATCATTAAGCAGGAAAAAGCGGATCTGGTTTGCGTGGGCCGGGGCTTGCTAGCCGATCCGGAGATGCCCTTAAAAGCAAAGGAAGGAAGGGTAGACGATATCAGGATCTGCATTGCTTGTAATACGTGTATGCAGTCTATTTTTCGAAAGGGACGCGTGGAATGCCTTGTAAACCCATCCCTTGGAAGGGAAAAGGAAATGGAACTCGTGCCAACTGACACCCCCAAGAAGGTCATGGTAGTCGGAGGCGGGCCCGGCGGGTTGCACGTAGCATGGGTTGCTGCAAGGCGGGGACACGAGGTTCATCTCTATGAGAAGCAGGCCGAACTGGGAGGGCAGCTTACCCTAGGGAGTGTCACCAAGTACAAGAAGGAACTTCTCAGTCTGATTCGCTTCCAGAAAAGGCAGATTGAAAAATCGGGTGTCAGAACCCATCTGAATTCTGAAGTGACCCTAAAAACAATAACTAAAGAAAAGCCCGATGTTATCGTGCTTTCAACAGGCTCAATCCCTATCAGGCCCGAGGTGCCCGGGATCGAAAAACCAATTGTTCGAACACTATCCGAGGCATTTAGCGATGACCAGGTGGCTGGGAAAAGGACCGTAATAGTCGGAGGTGGAGCCACAGGGTGTGAGGTTGCGCACCACCTCTCCGAGAGCGGGTCTTCCGTCACCATTGTAGAGCAGCTTGGAAAACTTGCTGAGCAATTAGAGTCTGTCACAAGGAAAGTGCTGCTTCAGCAATTAAGGGAGAACAATGTTCAATTCCTGACCCGCCACAAACTCTCGAAGGTCGAAGACAACGGAGTGTGGTTGGAGGGTCCTGATAGAGTAGAATCATTTCTTGAAGCTGAAGCGGTGGTCATAGCTGTAGGCAATAGACCTGACAACAGGCTCTACGAGCAACTCAAAGGCACAGAAATTCCTGTCTACCAAATAGGGGATTGTCTTGAGCCAAGGACCGCCAAGGCCGCCATATCGGATGCTGCACTTATAGGCCGCGCTATCTGATTCCAATTAACTCAACTGTTCCTGGCCTTTGCCTCCTTGAGGAGTTTTTCTCCATAGTAGTCCAGGAAGATGTCTACATCCTCTTTCCAGTCAGGCATAATACTAAGGCCCTGTTTCTTCAGCAGCCTGTTTTCCAGGATACAGTTAACAGGTCTTCTGGCCGGTTGGGATAGATCCTCAAGACTACAAGGCTCTAGATTCACCTTTATCTTCAGTTTTTCGAGTATGTGCCGTGCAAACTCGTAGCGGCTGCAATACCCTTCCGATGTTGCATGATACGTCCCTCTTGCTCCATTCTTAATTAGTTCACCGATCTGATGAGCCAGGCGGTAGGTCCAGGTGGGAGAACCATATTGATCGTTGACGACTTTCAGGGACTGTTTCTTCCTGGTTCTCAATGCATTTGCAAGTAGGGACTTGATAAAGTTTCCGCCCTCACTGCCGTATAGCCAGCCTGTTCGAATTATTATATAGTCAGGAGCATTTTCCTTCACTGCAATTTCGCTCTGCATCTTGCTCGTGCCGTAGGCTGAAATGGGGTCCATTGAATCATCTTCAAAATAGGGCTGGGGCACCGTTTTCCGACCTCCAAAAACATAATCGCTGGAAATATGAACCAATTTACAGTTGAATCTTGCGGAACCCTGTGCCAGGTTTCTGGGTCCCTCAACATTAACTTTCCGCACAAGAAAGCTTTCCTTCTCACTTCCATCCACGTCTGTAAAAGCAGCGCAATTTACAATAATATTGGGTTTATAATGCTGCAATCTCTCCGTTACCCTATCCCAGCTCACTATATCCAGCTCTTTCTTATCCGGAGCAATTACCTCAAATTGCTGGCCCAAGACTTTCTTGCAATCACTTCCAAGCATGCCTTTGCTTCCTAGAAGCAGGATTTTCATATTCGAAGAGACCTCCCGAAATACTTAGTTGGCAATTCCTTTCAGAGAGCCTCATGAGTAGAGAATTTCTGGAGCGACCACAACAACATGTTAAGCTCTACCAAAAGGAGCAAAAAAAGAAATCCATCAACGCTTTGCTTGTATTGAGACCTTCGCAAAAGGCCTCATATTGCCGGTGTTTGACTTGGGGTTCCTTTCGCACCCCATTTTGGAAGTTGAAACTCCTTAATTAATTCAATATAATACAAATTTTGATGTGGTCAACTGATTTTTACTTCATTCGCCCTGTTCTCTTCTTACCTGACCGGCTTCTGATCACGGGTGAGGAGGGGTCTCAAGGGAGACGCAGAAGGTACCTGGAAATATAATGATGTCTCACAAACTGCTTTCGGTTCGTCAGGTTTTTCTCCTCCTTTCAGCTATCCTTTTTGTATTGGTTCCACCTTCATCGCTTGGCGCCGAGAATGCTGCACGATCTGCCACCTTCGGTTTTCAAAAAAAAGAAATTCTTCAGGGTATTGATGCCCTGTACGACCTCGAATTTGACAAGGCCCAGTCAGTTTTTTCCACTCTGGTTTCCGAGAATCCTGAAAATCCGGCCGGCTACTTTTACTTGGCCATGGTCACGTGGTCTCGACTCGCAAATGGATTCTGGGGGCCGGAGGTTGTAAATGATTTTGCCAAACGCATAGACCGGGCCATTGCCGTAGCCAGAAAAAGCATTCAAAAAAACAATGAGGACAGCCTCTCTTTTTTTTATCTGGGTGGTGCCCTCGGCTTTAAAGGGCGATTTGAATTGATGCGCCACAAATGGCTGACTTCGTATAATCTGGCCTACCATGCAATAAGTGCTCTCGATACTTGCCTCAAGCTTGATCCGAACAACAGGGACGCCCTGTTCGGGCTGGGCGTTTTCGACTACTACACGGCTCGCTTGTCTGGAGTTCTGAAATTTCTGACCTACCTTTTCTTGCACAAGGGAAACAAGGAAGAGGGCCTGCGGAAACTGCACATTGCGGCCGAGCAGGCGGTATATTCAAGAATAGAGGCCAAAAGCATGCTTATTCACATCTACCTTTTTCTTGAAGATCAATGTGAAAAGGCACTCCCTCTGACGCAGGAGCTTGCTGCTAGGTTTCAAAAAAATCCCCGCTACAAGTATTTTGAAGGTATTGTCTATGCCAGAGAGGGGCGGGAAAGCGAATTCGAGGCAGTAGTGGATTTCCTGAAAAGACGCTCTGTCGCCCAGAGAAGCAAGTCGAGGTCTCTCTTATGGAAAGATGAAGCCCTCTATCTTGAAGCCAGTTATTACCTTTTGAGGGGCAAATACGCGGATGCAATAAGAACGTTGGACAGGATTCTTTCTTATCCTGACCCGGTTTCAAATCCGGCCATGATTGCTTGGCCTCTTCTTAAGAAGGGAATGAGCTATGATCTCCTTGGTAATCGAGAAAAAGCTGTGGAGTATTATTCTCTTGTCAAAAAGATGAGAAATGGAGCCGGTGCTCAATTCCTGGCTGAAAAATATCTCAAAAAACCTGTCAGCAAAGGAGACCTCTTTTTGGGGTATTGAAACTATGAGGGAAAAGTTCTTGCCTCTATACATTTCTCTTTTTCTATTGTTTTTCCCCCTTATTTCTTGCACGAAGCTTGCTTTGCGCCTTGCGCCCCCTCTTTTTTCTAATTTCGCTTCCTCCATATTCGAAGAGTGTGACGTAGAGCTGGCAAGAAAAGCTATCCCTGCCAACTTGAAACTTATGGAAGGTCTTCTAAAAAATGACCCCAACAACAAGAATATTCTATCAGCATTGTCCCTGGGTTATGCAGGATACAGCCTCCTATTCGTGGAAGCAGAGAACCCACGCCGCGCATCGGATTTCTATTTGCGGTCTATAAATTACGGGATCAAGGCGCTGGGGCGTTCAGGTGCGGTGCTATGGAACCTTGCTACCCCCGCACATACTCTTAAAGGGGTGTTGAGCGGACTGCACGCAGAGGACTTCCAGGCTCTAATGTGGACAACGCTGGCGCTTAATGCGTGGATAAACGTGAACCTGGAAAAACCCGAGGCTCTCGCTCGCCTGGGCCTCTCACAAGCATGCGTTTCCAGGGTGCTTGAGATGAATCCTTCTTTTCTCCACGGCCTCCCTCATATACTTGCCGGTGTAAATCTGGCTGCTTTGCCTCCGATGTTTGGGGGGAATCCAGAAAAAGCGAAGGCTCATTTTGAAGAAGCCCTAAAGATAAGCCATAGAAAGTTTTTTCTCGCTCATTACTATTACGCAAGGTATTATGCCGTCAGAGTTCAGGACAAAAAGCTCTTTTTAAAACTTATTAGAGAATGTGCGGCCGGCAACAGCCAGCAACTCAAGGATGTGTGCCTCATAAATTCGGTTTGCCAGGCTAGGACAAAACGACTTCATAATCGCATTGATGAACTCTTTTTCTAGAAAGGGGATTGCTTTGTCAAAAAAGGATGCTCTCAATTCAGCCGCAGTTATTTTCTTTGCGCTTTCACTGTGCACTGCCCTGATCTTTGCATGTCACAGTTCAGCCCAGGCCCGGTTCATAATAAAATTTGCCACTGTTGCGCCTGAAGGTTCCACGTGGATGAAGCACATGCGGGAGCTGCAAAAAAAGTTGAAAGTTGAAAGTAAAGGCCAGATAGGGTTCCGGATCTACCCTGGCGGCGTGGCCGGCGATGAGCTTGACGTATTGAGGAAGATAAGGATCAGGCAAATTCATTGCGCAGCTTTTACGGGCGTTGGTCTTGGCCAGATTCTTCCTATGGCCAGAGTGATGGACTTGCCTTTTCTTTTCCGCAACTACAAGGAAGTGGACCTCGTGAGAAGAAAGCTTGAGCCCTTTTTTGAAACTCACTTCAAGGAAAAAGGGTTCGACCTCCTTGCACTGGCTGAAGTGGGCGATGTCCACATCTTTTCTAAAAAACCTGTTCGCCGCGTAAGCGATCTATCCAAGCTAAGGGTCTGGATTTGGTCTGGAGACCCAATAGCAAAAGAAACTTTTTCTTCTATGGGAGTAAGTCCGGTTCCCCTTGCCATTACCGATGTAAACACTGCACTGAGTACCGGCATGATAGATACCGTTTACGTGCCTCCACTTGGCGCACTGACACTTCAGTGGTACCCGTACCTCAAGTTCATGATGTCCCTGCCCCTGGCTTACAGTACTGGGGCAGTGCTCATTTCGCGGAGTTTTTCCTCGCGAATGACGACAGATCTATTCAACCTGCTTAAGAAAGACTTTCACCAGACAATGGCTGAATTGACCGAAGATCTCAGAGCACAGAACAAGGAAACTATCCATCTTTTGGAACAAAAGGGTCTTAAGGTGCTGCCAATGCCTGCAGGTCCCGACCTGCGGGATTTTTACACGGTTCGTGACAAGGTTGCAAAAGCGCTCTCAGGGAAAGTTTATCCTGCAGAGCTCCTGGAACGCGTGAACTTGATTCTGAACAGTGAACGCCGAGAAAAGCCCTGACATTTCTCTAATTCCCTGCAGCATTGTTGATAAGGAAGCTGCCAATGAAGGCGCTGGCTAAAGTAGATAGATTTCTTGCAAAAATGGAAGGGTGGCTTACTATTACATTTCTTGGTTTGATGGTGTGCTTGAGTTTTGTTCACGTTACCCTTAGGGCGCTTTATGTTCACGGCAACATGCATTGGGCAAATATCCTTGCTGCCCGAATTGATTGGGCGGGGCCGATGGCAAGGCTTTTAGTTCTTTGGGTCACCTTCCTGGGAGCCTCGCTTGTTACCAGGGAAAACAAACACATTAAAATTGACCTCATGTCCGACCTTCTTCCTGATAGGATCCTGCCTATTCGGGAATTGGCAATCTCTACCGCATGCGTCTTTATAACCGCGCTCATGGCAAAAGCATCTTTTTCTTACCTGTCAACCGAAATGCAATTTCAAGACACCCTGTTCCTGGGGCTGCCTTCGTGGATTGGCCAACTAATCCTTCCAGCCGGCTTTTGTCTTTTGCTCTTCCACTTCCTGGTTAGAGGACTCGGGCAGATTATCTTTATTTTAAAGGGGGATCTGCCATGATCATGGCCATCGCCATTTTGATCATTGTCCTTGTTATTTTCGGCCTTCCCGTTTTTGCTGCAATCCTGGCCGCTGCCATGCTGGGGCTTTATCACAGCCATATTGAGTTCTCAGCCATAGCCATAGAGATCTTGAGACTCTCTAATGCCCCTGTTTTGCTTGCTATTCCGCTTTTCACGTTTGCGGGCTACCTTCTAAGCGAAGGAAACACATCTGCACGACTTGTTAGATTCTCCAGGAGTCTTCTTGGATGGCTTCCAGGTGGCCTGGGAGTTGTGGCCCTTGTCTCCTGCGCTTTCTTTACCGCAATTACCGGGGCTACGGGGGTGACCATTATTGCGCTTGGTGGTTTGCTGTTTCCGGCCTTGATATCTGAAAATTATAGCGAAGATTTTTCTCTGGGCCTGATAACTACATCCGGAAGTCTGGGTCTCCATTTCCCTCCAAGTCTTCCATTGATTCTTTATGGGTTTGTTTCAGGCGCCAGCATTGAGAGGCTCTTTATGGCGGGTGTTTTTCCGGGTAGCCTGATGGTTGGAGTGCTCTGCCTTTTTTCCGTGTTCATGGGAAAGAAATGGAAGCTCGAAGCGCCCCCTTTCTCTTCTGCTGAATTTTTTCAGTCGCTAAAGGGTGCAGCTTGGGAACTACCCATTCCATTTCTTATTATCCTTGGAATCTACACCGGATTTTTTACTGCCACCGAGGCAGCCGCCATGACAGCAGTGTATGTTGTTTTCATCAAGGTGGTTGTATACAAAGAATTAAGCTTGCTTGGTGACATTCCGCGTGTAATGAAGGATAGCATGAAAATGGTGGGAAGCATCCTGATCATCCTGGGAGCAGCCCTGGGTTTTACAAACTATCTTGTAGATGCTTTTATTCCAATGAAGGTCCTCACGTTTCTCCAGGGATTGGTTCAAAGCAAGCTCGGATTCCTGCTTCTTTTGAACTTCTTCCTGATTCTCGTGGGGTGCGTGATGGATATATTCAGTGCTATCCTGGTGGTTGTTCCCCTGATCATGCCTCTGGCAGCCAAGTTTGGCATTAATCCTATACATCTTGGCATCATTTTTCTGGCCAACCTCGGCATCGGTTACAACACTCCACCGGTTGGCTTGAATCTCTTCATTGCCAGCTCAAGGCTGGAGCAGCCCGTAATGCACCTCTACAAAGCCACCCTCCCCTTTCTAGCCTTATTGATAATCGCCCTGCTTATAATTACGTACTGGCCGCCTTTGAGCCTTTTTCTTCCCTCCCTGCTCAGGTAAAAGATCTACTGTAATTTTGGTGTCGTGTTGTATGGCGAGGGTAGGCTCTTTTGTTGAATTTTATGAAATATGTGTTATATTAAACAACAAAAGTACCCACTCAGGTGGGTAGGCTGAAGGGAAAAATTAACATTTTTCAGAGGACTTGAAACTTTTTTAAAGATCCTATCTCTATAGATAAGATTCGTCAATATTATTGCTGCTATTAGCGGAGGATTTCAAAGCATGCCCATATACGAATTCAGGTGCAACAAATGCGGAAATATTTTTGAAGAACTGGTATTTTCCTCTGACAAGGATGAAAGTTTCTCCTGCCCCGAGTGCGGGGACAGTGATGTTTGCCGGGTCCTGTCTTCATTTTCTTCCGGTTCGTCGTCATCGGGAAGCAGTTTAGGTGCGTCGAGTTGTGCTCCCTCTGGTGGCTTTTCGTGAGCTTAGAGCTCTTGCAGCCGGGGGCTGCTTCAGTAATTACAACTTCTTCTAAACCAACAAGGATCTCCAGCGGCGAGCAACCACCTTCAGGTGATCTGAGCCGAAGAAGGGGGTTGTAACTTTAACTCAAGGCAGCCGGCATTGTGAAAGGCTAAAGAAAATGGGAATTTTGTGGCTTGTTTTAATAATTGTATTGTGGGTGTTACTCCAGGCTTATATTCTTCCAAAATTGGGTATTTCGACCTGAATGAAAGAAAGCTGCCAGGTGGGCAAAATGGACAAAACGGATAAAAAATATCTATAGATGTTGACCTATTAGGGGCTTTACCTCAAGTACTAGGTAAATACAGGACACCTTTCAGATTCCTCCAAGAAGGGAAGGGACATTATTTGCTTGCGTTTCCAGCGACATGGCTTTTTGATTCTTTTAGCTCTGTTACAAATTGATTTACCAACCTTTCATTGTCTTCCACTGTTATGCCTTTTTTGAGTCTTTGCTCAAGAAGCGAAATTGCCGTATCTATTAGCTCCTCTTTCAGTTCTTTCCTGGCTTTCGCGAGCTTATAAGCGGCCTCTGCTTCAGCCCTTTCCAGCATGTGCTCTGCCTCAAGCTTTGCCTGTTCGATTATTTCCTGTTTCCCCCTTTCAGCAGCGTCTATAAGGACTGCCCTTATCTCCTGGATGCGCTTTTCAATCTCTTTCAGCTTCTCGGCTTCAGAACTCATTTTCGCCCTGGCGCCCTGTAGTTCACTCTCTGCCGAGCGGAGATTTTCTTCGATCTTGCGCGCCTGATTCCTAAGAAAATCCACCAAAGGCTTTCTTCCAAATTTCAAGAAGATAAACACCAGAATCCCGAAATTCACGAAGAGCATTACAGTGTCCCAAATCTTACGGGCCGGGCTCACCTTCACAGCGGCGTAAGCTTCTGCACCCATGAAAACAAGAACACCCGCAATGCACAGGACTAAAAGCAGCTTCACCACTCCCTTACTCAACTTTATATCCTCCTGCCAATCACTTTCTCAGCCAGTTCACCCACAAGTGCTTCCGCCTCACCCCGCAGGGTCGGCCGAACTTTCTCAATCTCCGCCTTCATACTGCCATCAACCTTCTCTCTTTCTGAAAGCATCTTTTTTTCTGCTTCACGGATGAAGTTCCCGGCCTCGGCAAGCGCCTCCTGTCTCAAACGCGCCCTCTCTTTTTCCGCTTCTCTGCGCGCCTGCATTTCCTTTTCCAGGTATTCATTGGCAAGTCGCTCAGACTCCTCTTCAATGTTTACCGCTTCCTTCTGGACATTCTCAATATGCCCTTCTCTTTCCTGGATAAGTTTGAAGATGGGCTGAATCATGATTCGATTGAGAATAAAGGCCAAAATCAAGAATTGAACGACCTGGACAATCAGAGTTGCATTGATGCTAATCATTGCGTGTGCTCGCCTCAGTGTTCTAGACTACAAAGAGCAGCAATAAAGCCACCACCAGGGAATAAATTCCTGTTGACTCAGAAACAGCCTGCCCTACAAGCATCGTTCTAGTCAAAAGACCTGCCTCTTCCGGCTTTCGCCCAATCGCCTCGCACGCCTTTCCGGCGGCGAAACCTTCACCCACACCCGGCCCGATGGCTCCAAGCCCCATGGCAATTCCAGCACCCAAGAAAGCCAAACCTTTGATAAAATCAGGACCAGCGATATTCATGACAAACCTCCTAAAAATAAATTATTCATTCATTTATCAAAACACAATAACCAATAGTAATGCTACAATTAATGCGTAGATCGATGTCGACTCTGTAACAGCCATACCAACCAGCATAGTTCTTGTCAGAATTCCCGTTGCCTCAGGTCTCCTCGCAACCCATTTGCACGCATAAGCAGCCACAACGCCAAGTCCTACACCAGGACCAATCCCTCCAAAACCGGAAGAAAGGCCAGCCCCAAGAAGCCGGAAAGAGTCTGAAAGAGAGGTGCTTTTCTCAAGCCCAGTAAAAACAAGCAGAAGACTAATCAGGAACCCATAAATTGCTGTGGATTGCCCAACGCTGAGGCCAATCAACATCACCCGGTTTGTCTCGGTGCCAGTTTCGGGGTTTCGAGCAACCCCTGTCACAGCCTCTCTGGAAGTCAGTCCATTGCCTACGCCAGGTCCCCCGGCCGCAAGCCCTGTAGCGAGGCCTGCACCTAGAAGAGCTGCCCATCCCGGGTAGACAGGCATATTTGAAAAATCAAGGAAAAGAAGAAGAAATGCGATCACCATACCAAAAATAGCAGGTGTCTGGCAGACAGCGGAGCCTATGAGCATGGTAGTAAGGACCTTGTTCGCATTTTGAGGTTGTCGCACGATTCCCACGCACGCTGACCCTGCCGGAAGGCCCGCTCCAACCCCTGAACCTATGGCCGAGAGACCCATGGAGAGTCCGGCGCCAATTGCAGCCCACGCAATGAGCACTGTTTTTGGTTGAGGGGTCGAGAAAAGCAGGAGGATCGCCACAACCAGGGCAAAAATTGCCGCTGATTCAGCTATCGCCTGGCCGACCAGCATATTTTTCAACACATCACCGGATTTTTCAGGCCTGAAGGAAAGTGCCTGGTTTGCCAGACCGGCCGCATAACCCTCACCCACCGCAGCTCCAATAGCTCCAAATCCAATAGCCAGAGCTGCCCCCAGAAACGAAGATGCGCTTATGTATGTAGCTGTATTCAGCATGAGTTCACTTTACCTGCAACGAAATATAGACAAGGGTCAACATTGTGAAAACAAAGGCCTGTATCGTGCCGACAAAAAGTCCGAAAAAGAAAACAAGCAAAGGCGGCAAGATCAGGCTATAAACCAGGTGGGAGACGACCAGGATAATAATCGCCCCTCCCATGATATTTCCAAAAAGACGAAAGGAGATGGAGATCACCTTGGCCAGTTCACCGATCAGGTTCAAGGGGGCCATGAAAATTATCGGCTCACAATATCCTTTAACATACTGCTTGATACCTTTCACCTTGATGCCCGAGTAATGAGCTATGCAAAACCCCATTATGCCGAGGGAAAGAGGAGTGTTCAGGTCCTTGGTAGGTTCAGAAAGCATGGGTATGATACCGAGCCAGTCAGATAAAAGTAGGAACATAAAAAGGCTGCAGATAAGGGGAAAATACTTCTTTACCATATCTTCTCCCAGGGCATCTTTTGTAAGATCGTAAAAAGAGCTTACCAGCAGTTCTCCTACAACCTGGAACGGATTCGGGACAAAGGCAATCTTCCTGGTAGCGAGAAACCCAAAAGTGATCAAGATCCCCATCACTATCCAGGTCATGACGATGGTTTCTATGTTGAATACCAAATTGAAGCCCAGCAGATTCAGCGTTATTTGAGGAATATGCGATATTTCTTCCATAATCAGGACCCTGTCTCTACCTGGTTAACGGACCAGACTGAAACGGTTCATCACAAACTGGTCAAGCAGAATAACAAGTTGAACAAAAAAGATACCTACAACCACGGCAAAAAAATTAACAGAAGTATTCTTTGCGGATATTACAAGCGGGATTGCAAGTATGGCCATCCTCAAGAACAAGGAAAGAAAAGCAAAGGAGCCTGCCTTGTATTTGGACTTGCCGATTTTCAGAGGGTTGAGCATTGCCATAACGCTAAAGTTAATGGTGCTGAAAATAGCACCCAGCAATACCCCTCTTGCTATGCCCCTTTGCCCCAGTATGATAGCCACGACTGCCACTATCACTGCCGCCAACAGCGCTTGAGAACAATACTTGCGCTTTGCTTCTTTGACTTCTTTCATTCTGCGTTCCTGTCATCAGGGGGCTTTTTGCCTGCTTTGAGGTCCAGAGCGCCTTCGATTTGCCTGTAAGCGGTATACCCCCCTCCGGCTATGCCAAGAAGGATAAAGATGATCTTGAAAAGGGCTTTTGTCCCGAGCCATTTGTCGAGGAAATACCCGATGGCAAGACAAAACAGGATGGAACCCGCCACGGTGAGCCCGAGCTGGCTCACCAGCGCGATGTTTTCAATCCAAGCCTTATCCTTCTTGTAATCAAATATTTTCAAGCTTCTACTAGCTCCGGCAAGTGCCCCCTGCCTGGAGTCGAATCGAACTATATAGTTCATGCCCCCCTATCTGTCAAGAACAAAAAAATCGGCCGGCTATTGTTGAGCACTCTTTTGGACAGGGGGCCAAACAGCCTGCCTCTGTCGCTCGGCGCTTTTCTCTTCAGCTATCTTTTGTAACGCCCAATAAGCTGCCCCTGCGCAACAATATGCCCCTCCATAGCCATCAGCAATCCTGCCTTACTAACGCCCGGATCCAGGTCTAAAACTTTGTCCAGGGCATACACCTTGAAAAAATAGCGGTGCGTTCCGCTGGGCGGACACGGACCTCCATAGCCAAGTCTGCGGAAATCATTCTTGCCGTGCACTGCTCCGTTCTTAAGGGTGGCTGAGCCGGGGACACCCTCGGGCAGGCCTGTCTCCTGTGGGGGGATATTAAAGATCACCCAGTGAACCCATGTTCCCATTGGAGCATCCGGATCATCGCAAATTAGGGCAAGGCTTTTCGTTTCCGCAGGAATACCCGACCACACCAGAGGAGGGGAGATATCTTTACCATCACAGGTATATTGTTTGGGAATCATTCCTCCTTGCTCAAAAGCGGCGCTTTTTATCTCAATATTCATTGTTTCACCTCCCTTGGCCTGAGAGCTAACAAGACTTTCCCAAAGGAAAAAGCATAGCCAAAGTGAAACCAAGAAACTCATTTTTCTAAACATACTTTTCCCTCCTTTCGCCCCTCCCAGGAAACAGGGGCAAGCGAGAAAGATATAACCTCAGGGCCCTGCCGAGCCACAGCTCTGGGAGACTCGTACTTCTGCGGATCCATTACAGGATCTGGCTCAAGAAGACCTTGGTCCTTTCATGAGCGGGGTTAGTGAAAAAATGCTCGGCAGTGCCTTCCTCCACGATCTGTCCTGCATCCATAAAAATAACCCGGTCAGACACTTCCCTGGCAAATCCCATTTCGTGTGTGACAACAACCATGGTCATGCCCTCTCGGGCCAGTTTTTTCATGACATCCAGCACTTCGCCAATCATTTCCGGATCAAGGGCGGATGTCGCCTCATCAAACATCATGATTTTAGGATGCATTGCCAGTGCCCGGGCAATCGCCACTCTTTGCTGTTGTCCTCCTGAAAGTTGAGAAGGATACACGTTTTCCTTTTCAAGAATGCCCACCTTGTGCAACAAATCCCTTGCAGTGTCCACGGCCTCTTTCTTTTTTCTTTTTCGGACAATCATCTGGGCCAGTGTGACATTTTCAAGTACTGTTTTGTGCGGGAAAAGATTAAAGAGCTGAAAAACCATCCCTATGTCTTCCCTAATCTTGTTTATATCAACTTTCTTGTCCGTTATGCGCACGCCGTCTATGATGATTTCACCACTGTCTATTTCTTCGAGACGATTGAGACACCTGAGAAAAGTGCTTTTCCCAGAGCCGCTTGGTCCAATAATCACCACCACTTCCCCTTTCTTGATGTGAGTGGAAAAATTAACCAGCGCCTTGACCTCCCTCCTGTCAGTGGTTTTAAAAGTCTTGCAAACTTTGACTGCCCTAATCACTAATCGCGAGCCTCCTTTCAATATACTGGGTGGCCATTGATAAAGAGGCGGTCATAACCAAATAGAGGAAAGCCACTGTAAAGTATATTTCAAAGGCATAGTAAGTGCGAGCCACAGCTTGTTGTCCTTGAAACATCAGGTCTGCAAGCGCTATCACAGAGACAAGGGAGGAATCCTTGATAAGGGAAATGAACTGACCCGCCAGAGGCGGTATAATGCGTTTGAAAGCCTGGGGTAGTATCACGTACCGCATGGCCTTGGCGTAGGACATACCCAGGGAGCGAGCCGCCTCCATTTGGCCTCTGTGGATGGATTGAATTCCGGCTCTCACAATCTCCCCGACGTAAGCACCGGCAAAAATTGATAGAGCCGCTGTTCCCGCAGTGAATGCTGAAAGCCTGAGCAGGGAGCCGACAAAAAAGTAGATGATATATATTTGGACAAGTAGAGGCGTGTTCCGGATCAGCTCCACGTAGGATATTGAAAGGGCTCTCGTGACCGGCTCATCGGAAAGTCTGGCAATACCCACGATCGTTCCAATAATAATCGCAAAAAAAATAGAGAAAATGGAAATTTTGAGCGTCAGCATGAAACCGATCATCAGGATTCCCATGTGAAGGCGCGGGGTCGGATCCTCAGGGGATTTTGATCCATGATAGAACAACATCTCGGGGATTTTTTCCCAGTGCCATATGTAGGTAACTCCCCTTGTTGAAAAAAAATAGTAAAGAGATGCTGCTATAACACCAAGAACTACCAGTGTAATCAAAGATCTTCGGCTAAATTTCAAGCCAGCCTCCTGAAAGGAATTGGAGCGAAGCGGAGAGCCGGGATCTGGTCTCCGCCTTGCAGTTAACTTATTGTTTCCTGGCTAACTCCTGTATGTAGTCAACAAACCACTTTTGTTTAAGTTTTTCCCATCTGCCGTCACCCCGAACCTGGGCGAGGAAATTGTTCAGGAAATTAAGAAAGTCAGGATCTCCCTTCCTGATTGCCCATGCAAGAGGTTCGTATGTTAGGGGCTGAAACAGGCCCATGGTTGTTTTTTTGTATTTGGCTGCAAAGACGCGAACTTGGGGCTCGTCATAAATGAACCCGTCGGCAATACCGTTTGCCACCTGCAACGCCCCTTCTGCCTCAGTCTTAAAAAGCCGGAGAGTCGCTTTGGGCATGAGTTTTTCTGCAGTGAAAGCCCCGGTTACGCCAAGTTTGCTGGTTACAATCATTCCTTCCTTGTTCAGGTCCTTGTAGCTTTTTATCTTGTCTTTATCTTTTCGGTTTATAAGCAAGCATTGGCCTATATAGTAGTAAGGTTGGCAAAAATTGACCTTCAAATTACGGCTCTGCAAAACGGTCATTCCGGACATGATTATGTCAAATTTTCGGGTCATTAATGCGGGAATAATTCCTTCCCATGCTGTGTTAACAATTTTGACCCTTTTTTCTCCCCCTTTACCGAAAATCGCTTTTCCAAGCTCATAGGCCATATCAACATCAAAACCAACGATATTGCCCTTTTCGTCCTGCATTTCAAACGGCTGATAACCCGCTTCCAAGCCCACCCGAAGCTCACCGCGTTTCAAAATTTCCTCCAGCGCTGATGCTCTGGCTAGGTCTTCGGTTGTGAAAGCAAGGGTTGAACCAACACAGAGGGATCCAAGAATTACAAGGGTGATGAAAAGAAAAACCGCTTTCTTCATTTTTAGCTCCTTTCCTTGCAGATATTGGGTTGGACAAAAAGTACACACTCCTTCGAGAGCCTCATTAAAATAGAGCCTGCGCCTATCACCTCCTTTCCTGACTCGATTCTCATTTCTTTGTCTTTCCAGAAGGACAAAATAACCAAGCTTATAGAATAGTTGCACCTTACAAGTAACACCGGGGTAATGTCAACGGCTTTGAGTCAGATGTGGCCTGCCCTGGTTTCTTGCCGTAGGACCCTTTGAAAAACTACGGCCTGAAGTATAAGTTAAACAACGAAACCATAGCAGAAATGGATACGAGTGAAAAAATAGGTCCTTCACAGTTTTCCGTGGGTGAATCTATATATTGTGGTTAATTTTACTCCTGTGTTGTAGTATCGCATTGGCCAATTCTTTCGAAGGAGGATGCCAATGCGAGATACG
>JAFDEF010000003.1 GCA_019310485.1 Deltaproteobacteria bacterium
ATCGATTAATGGGAAAAACTGCTCATGAAGCGTTGGAACAAGATCAAAATACGGAGGAAAGTGGCTCAGTTTTCACGACCGAAAATGGCTCAATTTTAAAAGACCATTGACAGCGTCATACCTTTAAGCTGTATGGCGCGGCATTTGCAGATTGGATTAGCTAGTTTAGCCACAGAGTTCAACCCTCGGCCCCCAAGCTCTCCACATTGTCGCTTCTTGGCCCCTCGCATCTAACACTTTGCAGGTAGATAATTTTGTACTGTTCTCTTCTTCAGCCTTGTACCTTCAGGCAATTCAACTAAGCAGTAACAATGATGCACCAATTAGCGGGGGATTTGGGGCTTGCATTCCCAATCGCCATAGGCAATACTCGCGCAGGCTTTTGCGCCGTCCCAGTGCGGCGTTGCCTTGAAGGCTTTACAGCGCAGAGCTGCTTTTGCCCTATTGTCGCTGGTACGGAAAAAGCTCTCAGCTTTCTTTGGAATTCAGATTAGAATGATTCGGCTATCCAATATCTCAGAATTTCTTGGGCTCCAAAAAAGCACCATCGGCATGCTGGTCATGGTCACTTTGGTGGGCATGGGGGAGAAGATGGCCGAGCGCTTCTTGCCCATTTACCTGATGGCGCTTGGCGGCAGTGCAATTTCCATTGGAGTCCTTAACGGGATGGATAACCTGCTTTCAGCCCTTTACTCATTTCCCGGTGGATACCTGTCCGATCGCTTTGGGTTCAAGCGCGCCCTTCTCATTTTTAACATCGTAGCCATATGCGGGTTCCTCATTGTGATTCTTTTCCCCTCGTGGCAGGCCGTATTGGTCGGGGCAGTTTTTTTTCTGTCCTGGACAGCCATTTCCCTGCCTGCCACCATGAGCCTGGTCGCCAAGGTACTCCCATCGAACAAGCGTACCATGGGCGTTTCCATGCACTCCCTGGTAAGAAGAATTGCTATGGGGCTTGGCCCCGTGCTGGGCGGAGTGCGAAAAAACCTTTTGTGGCTACCGCGTTCGGGTTTTTTACGCTCTTTCCCCTGGTACTCCTCTTTTGTCGATCATTTACCTGGCTGGTGCCTGCATTCATCCTGCGGGGGCTTAAGGAGTTCGGTGAGCCCACGCGCAAGGCTCTAATAATGGACCTGGCACCCGAGGACCGCAAAGCCGGTATGTTTGGGCTTTACTATCTCCTGCGAGATACAGTCGTTTCTGTGGCCGCATTTGGGGGGGCGTTCTTGTGGGAGATCGGTCCATCGGTCAATTTCATGGTGGCCTTTGCATTCGACCTTCTGGGGACCCTTGGGTTTGCGCTCTGGGGCAAAAATCCCCGATAGACGCCTCAAACACTTTTTTCAACTCAACTCACCCACTTTTAAGGGAGGTTTTACCCCTATCAATGGACGTGCGTTTTTCAGCGGCTTTTCTATACTATGGTTTTTCCTTTCTTGCCTTGACGGCTCCGATGGGTAGATTTATAGTGCCTTTGCCTAGTCTTCAGGTACAGGCACAGAAAGGGGGTGAAAGGAAGTTATTCGTTCTACTATTTGAATTTCTTTAAAAATGAAGGGAGGCAAAAAAATGAAAAAGAAACTGTTTGTTCTGGCATTGGTAGTTGGCTTTGTAATGGCCACAACGGGTTTTGCCCTTGCGGGGAGTAACCCCCTCAAGGCAAACGAGCATAAAGTACATCAGAGCTTCATAGCTGAGATTCCAGCGGATCATATGACAAACGTCTTTAAGCTACACGAAGTATGGCAAAAGGCAATGGCTGATCCAGCTTATCGTAAGCAGATCTACTTGATTGATGTGCGTACTGACTCTGAGTTTGATGCCTTCCACATTGAAGGTACCGACCATGTGCAGGCAGGGCATATGTATGTGATTCCAAAGAAAATCAAGGATCCGAATGCTGAAATCTATATCTGGTGCCGCACTTCTCACCGCGCCAAATACGTGGGCGGTTTTCTTTACAAGTACGGATTCAAGAATGTTTATGTTGTCAGCAGCACAGTCAGAAACGGCAAAACGTATAAAGGCGGAGTGGTCGGTTGGGCACAGGCGGGTTTTCCTCTTGTGAACCAATTTGCGGGCACGTTCAAGATAATAAAATACCGTAAGAGCCCATCCAAGGCAGAGATGTCCTACCGCTTAAGGATGTGGCATCCATACTAATACTTAACAAAAAGGAGCCTCCGCGGAGGATTAGATTGTTCCCCCGGGAGGCCCCTTCATCTCTATGCTCCTGATTCAGAGGACTCTGATTCCAGTTCCTGGATGCGCTTGTTAATCGCATCCAGCTCATCTTTAATGGCACTGGCTTCGTCTTTCAGCATGGCGACTTCATCTTCCGGGCTCATAGCATATGGGCTTCCGTATGCAGGCCCGTAAGCTGGACCATACCATCCGGCCCACGGTGGAGCAAACCTTCGCCAGGCAAAACCTCTGCCAAAACCTCCCCGAAAACCACGGCCATAGCCAAAACCGCGGCCGAAACCACGGCCCCAGCCAAAGCCCCGGCCATAACCGGCCCAGTAAGGATTACAAAACCCGCGGCCTCCGCCGCTCATCGGGCCCGCACCCATTGGCCCGGTACCATCAAATCCTGGCATAACAAACACCTCCTTTCAAAATCTGCCACCCCAACCGTGGCGATGTCTTCTTCGGCCTCTTGGTGGCAATTCAAAATGTCCGCCCTCGATCCTGAGGACTTTGCCCATAACCAGAGCATCGGCAACAATAGCTCGAGCCTCAGCCAGAATTCTTCCAAATGTCTGCCTGGAAACATTCATCATCCTGGCGGCTGTTTCCTGATCCAAACCCTGATAATCAGATAATCTAATAGCCTCAAGAGCTTCTATCGGCAGAATCACCTCTTCCCTTCCCCATGGGGGTATCCTGTCCGGAATAAAGCTGGCCACCATGGGGCGTCCCTGAACAAATCTGAGCTTTCGCGGTCGGGCATTAAAACCTCGTTTTATGAGCCTGCGCTCATAATATAGTTCAAGCCCCGATGCTGTCAAGTATCTTTTTTGAGCTTTTGCTCATTTTTTCTTAGAAGACGTTGTATTCGATATCTTTTTTCAAAGCAGTTTACACGGGCAACTGCTGGAGAAAAAGAGCCTAACTCCCTTCCTCTCTCAAAGAAGCACGGGTTGCCTCTCTCGAATTACACCCTCTGACGGAGCGACACGGCTGAGTTTGTGGCATTTGGACAACGAGACAGAACCGCTCTCAAAATTCTTGACTTAAAATTTATCCATGATATTCTACTAAAGTTTTAACTAACAAAATTTACGTGCGTTCCTATCTCAAGTTTATTGCTGCTACTCTTTTGAAGCCTCGAATTTTACGGCGCTTTCTACCAGGAGAAAAAAGGAGGACTCAATTTGGAACAGAGTAAAGAAGTCTACAAGAAGGAATATCGTAAAGTTAAGGTCAAAACCACAGACGGGGATATTATCACCGGCAAAGTCAATATTGGTCTAAAAACGAGAGTAGCTGACTTATTTACCAGGACAGATGATCCATTTGTCGTGTTGTCTGATGCGAGCCATGAAGGGGGACCAAAAAGAGTTCTTTTTGTCAACAAGGACCACATCCTGTGGGTGGAGCCCCAGGAGGGCTAGATCTCTGTTTATCTAGCCCCTGACCAGATAGCACCTTCTTCTGCCATCACTTCAAAGGTGGCCTGGATCTCGGCCTCCGAAAGCCGCTTTTCCGAGGGGGCCTGGCCAATAACAGAATCTGAACACAATCTCCCGCACTTAGGACATCGGATAGGCCCTTTTTCGCTTTCATCTATTGAAAAAGAATGACCGCATGCGCATTTTTTCTCAACTTCCATTCACGTCTCCATCAAGTTTATTTGCACAGGCAAACATGAATCCTTAAAGCCTTTTGACCGTTCTCTTTTAGGACTTTGTCAAATGCTATGACAAACCTGTTGCACAGTCAATTGAATCCTGAGAGAGAACGAAAACAGGGGAGCTTGACATCGGGCATCCAATTTTTCCCCTTGGACCAAGGGAAAGTACGGGGTCTTCTCTGTTGACCGTAAAGGCAGTTTTTGTGCTTGACCCTTTCCCTGTGCTCCTATATCCTTCGATTTGTCAACCAGGCCTCTTTCGGGCCTTAACGTAAACCTTTTCAAAGGAGGGAATCTATGGCAGGGAGCACCTACAAGATTATCGAGCTGGTTGGGACAAGCGATACTTCCTGGGAGGAGGCGGCCAAAACTGCAGTAGAAACAGCAGGGGAAAGCCTCAAGGACCTCAGGGTCGCAGAAGTTACCAAGATGGACTTAACCATTGAAAATGGGAAGGTGAAGAGTTACCGTGCAAGGATCAATGTTTCATTCAAATACCTAAAAGAAGGTTAGCGCCCGGATTTGGAGCCCACGTGGTCCGGGATAAGAAGGCCGGAGGATGGTGTGCAATGGAAACCGCATACAGCGAACTAAGCCCTTCATCTCTTAGCCCCGATTAAGCTTTTGGGTCGCATAATCGGGGCTAATTCCCAGAAGAAGCCTTCCCTTTAAACAATCATAACCTAGAGCGGTGCCTGTTAAGCGATTTAAGGCTGCTTAGCAAACCCACAATCGCGGAGGGTGTATCTGCGTCGCTCTCTGCAGGGAATTACGTTTGTGGCTCAGTCTTTTCAAGAACCCGGACACTAGCGTCCAGAATAAATACCAGGAACCCGTTTCTCCCAGCGTGGCGCACCAGTTCCTGGTATTGAACAGCTTGAACTTCGTAGTTCAAGCCTTCATCTACGACCAGGTGCGGAGCTCCCCTCACCGCCTCCTCTTTTTCAAGAAAAGCGGGGATATAAGAAGCATTTTTTCCGCGATCATGCTGGCCAAGGAACTGTTCCTTTTTCCCCGGATTCAAGACAACCACCCAAACCCATTTGTCTGCCTCAACCATCTAGTACAAGAACCTCCTTCCACCTACCCCGAAGCTTCCCAAGTGTCTTTCAGCAACCAACCACTAAAGCACATAACGAAAAAGAGCATCTCCAACAAAGGAAATGCTCTCCGGAAAGTGCTTGAGTGCAGCCCTTATAGCTTTTTGACGTTCCTGGCCTGAGGCCCTCTATCCGTTTCTTCAACCTCGAAGCTTACCCTGTCGCCCTCTACGAGACTTTTGTAGCCGCTCATGTCAATTGAAGAGTAGTGGACGAACAAATCCTGCCCTTCTTCCTGTTTAATAAACCCGTAACCTTTTTTCGCATTAAACCACTTAACAATCCCCTCTGCCAAAGCGATGACCTCCTTTCAAAGGTTTTTCTCCTGGTCCCATGCCTCCGGTCGCCACTCTAGCAAAGGGAATTACCTTGTAGAGCGTTACCGACCCGCAAAGAGAGCCGGGCCATTGTTAATAGGATAAGACATTGCCGCTACAAAGGTCAAGGGAAAAGAAAAGTCGCTTCTTGATAACTTGCACAATATCAACTTGTTACGGTGAAAATACTTCCGCACCAAAACAAGCCCATTTGTTATTTCCCCTCTTTGTCTTGGTCGAAAAATCGTTCAATCTTCGACTTTACCTTCAGTTCGTGCATAAACTGTTTCTCTTCTCTTCTCAGCGTCATATCTTTTAGGTGCTGCCGGATCTTTTCTTTTACGTCCAGATAGGCCATCATGCTTGGAGGCTTTCTGTCAGTCACCTTGATCAAGTGGTATCCGTAGCGTGTTTCCACTATGTCGCTGACCTCGCCAGGCTTGAGGGAAAATGCGGCATCTTCAAACGATTTGACCATCCTCCCCTTGCTGAAATAACCCAGGTCCCCTCCCTTGGAGGCACTTGGAGCCTGAGAGTATTCCCTTGCAAGAGCATTAAAATCTTCTCCTTTCTCGACCCTCTCCTTTATGGTTTCAAGTTTCTTGCGGGCCTGGGCTTTCTGTGACTCATCCGCTTTGGGATCGATCTTGACTAGGATATGACTTGCCCTGACTTGCTCAGGTTTCTTGAAGAAATTCTTGTGATTGTCGTAGTAGTCTTTCAGCATCTGTTCAGAGATTTTTATCTTTTCTACAAACTCTTTATCAATAAATTTCTGTATGGTTAACTGTCGTGTTATGTAAAATCTTAACTCAGATTCAGAAAGATTAACCTCTTTTAGGCCCTTTTCAAAGGCTTCCTTACTGGGGAACTGCTTTCTGAGCCTCTCCACCTCAGCATTAACCCTGGCCTTTTCGATTTTAACGCCATTTTTTTGGCTTTCCTGGAAAAGCAATTCCTGTTCAATCAAATTTTCCAGCACCCTTTTCCTCAGTTCACCCAGTTTGCCAGGACTGACAACCCTGCCTGCCCTCAAAAGACTGCGTTGGATTCCCTGAACAGCTCTATCGAGTTCCCTGGTTGTAATAACAGCTCCATTTACGATTGCTGCCTTGTCTTGCGCGGGCTTCGTCTCAGCGGCGCGAACCGGGCAAAATTGGCCGGCCAGGACAAGTAAAGCAAAAAACGGCATTGCCAAGCTCAGTGTTTTTTTCATGAATATCTCCCTTCCACTGAAATTCTATTTACCCTTGAATTGCGGTTTTCTCTTCTCAACAAACGCCCTGAAAGCCTCCATCAGGTCCTCAGAGGGCAAGAGGCAGGCGTTCTTCTGAGCGACATACTCGAGCCCCGCATACACTCCGTTATCTCTGCTGAAATTGATTACTTCCTTAACACCCTGGACCGTTATGGGAGAATTACCGGCAATCTGCTCTGCCAATTCCCTTGCTTCGCTATAAAGGCTCTCTCTGTCCTCGCACAAGCGGGTTATAAAACCCATTTCGAGAGCCTCCTGTGCAGAAAAATCTCTCCCTGTCAGTGCAAGTTCCCTGAACCGTCCCTCCCCGATGATGTGGGGCAGACGCTGAAGCGTACCAAGATCAGCTATTATGGCGATCCTGGTCTCTCGGATGGAAAAAATCGCATCACGGCTGGCCATGCGGATATCGCAGGCACTCAGCAGGTCCACACCTCCTCCAATACAGTGGCTGTGGACAGCCGCGATAACCGGTTTTCTGCACTTCTCGATAGCGCTCATCGTGTCCTGAAGTTTTAATATGTTTTTTTTAAGCTCCTGCCGAAACCTAACACCCTCTCCCTGAAGCATCGAGGCCATCTCGGTGAGGTCAATACCGGCTGTAAAACTCTTCCCTTCGGCCCTTATTATGACCACTCTCACATCAGGATCACCATCAAAGGCGGAGAAGTTCTTGAGCAGTCCTTCAAAAAACGCTACATTCATGCTGTTTCGCTTTTGGGGCCTATTTAGGATCAGCCATGCAATATTATCTTCCTTTTCAACCCTGAATACATCATTTTCAGCCATCATAATGTAGTTCTCTCCCTCTTGTTTCCTCCCAAATGTTTGAATCAACTACTTTGCGGTTAGCTTTTAGCGAACCCATTTACAATATGTGCTGCCTCTCTGATGATGCGTTCAAACAGTTCCTCTACAGTAGGTATATCGTGTGCCAGACCTATGCCCTCGCCACAAGAGATAATTCCAGCATCCAGGTCTCCGCTCTCATACATTTTCTTTGCGTTTTCTCCTCCAACGACCTTGAGGATCCCTGAAAAGTCCGCTCTCGCGTTTTCCAGCTCTACACATTTTTTGGCGGCTGCGTTTACCCAAACCCTGTGTGTCGCTCCTATAGAGCGCATGACCAGCATTGTGTCAAGTTCACTTGCCCGCACAAGGGCCTGCTTTAATTTCTCATGTATGGGGGCTTCTTGTGTGGCCAGAAGGCGCGTGCCGATAATCACCCCCTGGGCGCCAAGGGAGAGCACAGCAAGGAACCCCCTTCCATCCGCAACTCCCCCTCCCCCTATGACAGGTATGTCTACAGAATCCACGACTCGGGGTACGAGCACGATGGTGCCGATATCCAGCTTTCCGGTTGCACCGCCGTTTTCATAACCAACAACAGTGACAATATCTGCTCCCATATCCTGGACCTTAAGGGCATAGCGGACTCCCACGCACTTGTGTATCCATATCATGCCAGCCTTCTTGAATCTTGCACACAAGTCCTCGGGCGCTGAATGACCGGATGTTTCAACTATTTTCACGTCCTTATCGATCAGAACGTCCAAATATTCGTTGTTGTCAATAGGACGCATGGCGGGAAATAGATTCAGATTCACGGCAAACGGCCTGTCGGTCAACTCCCTGGTACGGTCAAGTGCGCGGGCAAAGTCCTCGCGGCTCTGATAGATCGCGGATGCCAGAATACCCAGGCCCCCTGCATTGGAAATCGCAGCAACGAACTCAGGTGTTGTGATCCACATCATAGTACCGCCCACAATAGGATACTTTATCCCCAGCATTTGCGTTAACTCGGTTTTGAACATCACAAACCCCCTGTTGGATAATTACTTTTAGCTCTCGCTCTGTACCTTAACCTCCAGATATTCGGCTAGTCTTTTCAACCCTTCATCAAAACTGTAATCAAAATCAAGGCCCGTATCCCTTAGCTTCTGAATCTCAGCTTGGGAGTGTTTAATATCTCCTTTCCTGGGTTCAACAAAGTTCACATCAATATCTGCACCAAGCACTTCCCTGACCTTATGGGCAAGCTCAAGGATGCTCGTACTACTGCCGTATCCAACGTTGAAAACCTCCCCTCTTATGCCCGGCTCCTCAGCGAGGTGCAACCACGCCTTTACCGCATCCTTCACGTAGATAAAATCCCTGGTTTGTTTCCCGTCTCCGTAGATTTCCAGCGAAGAATTTATCCCGTTTTTACTTGCCATTGCCCTTTCAAAAAATATGGATATCACGCCCGAGTAAGGAGATGAAGGATCCTGCCTTTCCCCAAATACGTTAAAAAACCTGCATGCGACTGCGGGAACGTTAAATGAGTCGTTAAAAATTCTGAGGTAGTGCTCACCCGCAAGCTTGTCCGCACCGTAGGGACTTAACGGAACCGGGAGAAAATCCTCTCGTACCGGAACCCTATTCGGGTTTCCATATACTGAAGCAGAGCTGGCATACACAAACTTCTTTAGGGCCAAATCTTTGAAGGTATCCAGCAGGAAGAGAGTCCCCTGAAAGTTCACCCTGTGCGTATTAACGGGATCTTGCATTGAGAGTGGAACAGCAGGAACAGCGGCCAGGTGAAAAACATAGTCGAGATCGGCATGCTGGTTTTTGATATTCCTGAGCAGGGCCCTGTCTGTGATATCGCCCTCAAGGAATTCCACGCCCGAGTCTGACAAAGGAAGATTCTCTTTCCTTCCTGTAGAGAGATTGTCGAGAACAACAACCTTTGATTTTTTCTCCAAACAGGCCTCAACAAGGTGTGAACCGATAAAACCAGCCCCTCCGGTAACCAGACATTTGGTCATTACTCAGCTTCCCCTTGCTCAAAAACAATATCATATCTCAATCCACAATTCATTACAATAACGCCGAATCGCGAAACATCTTTAAAGGTACGCTATTCGGCTCGTGGGCCCGGGGGGGGAGTCTTTGTGATCGGAGCAAAGACACAAAGGTTGGAGGTTTGAGGTCTGAGGTCTGAGGCAAAAGCAGTCGGCATCATCGCCAAACACCTGAGTGCTCAGCGCCGCTGCCGTAGCGGTTGTGGATATGCTGCTAAAAGGGGTGATCAAAGCCTCTGGCGTGAGCTTGGCCAAATGCTAGTGGGGAAGATAACACTCTGATAAAATATTAGAAGGCGTTTTGCGGTTGATCATTTTTGAAATTTCTTGTAAAGTGCCGACCTGAGGTAATCAGGGCCACTTGTTGTTTCAGCAAGCAAAGAAACCTTTCTAACAAAACCCTTTGCATAACAACTTCTCAATATCTAGTGAAAGGAGCTATCAGGAAATGTCGGTTACAAGTGCGAGCGAAGTTTTTGACAACTTACCAGGACTTTTTAATAGCGATGCCGCCAAAGATTTAGATGCCGTATTTCAGTTTGAGATCGATGGCGAAGGCGGGGGCACATGGAATGTCGAGGTAAAGGGCGGGGCATGCAAGGTGCACCAAGGGAGCCACAACGCTCCTTCGGTCACGCTCAGCATGTCTTCAGAAACATTGCTTGCAATGGCAAACAAGGAAATGAACGGCATGCAGGCTTTTATGAGCGGGAAACTTAAAGTGGCAGGAGACATCCTCCTCGCTCAAAAGATGGCCGAGCTTTTTTCTCTCTAATAAGGACTTGATGCCTGCTTTCAAAGGTTTCCAAACGGGGCTTGAGAAATGGCGGGCGTTGCTTTTACTTGATTTTCTTTTTGATCCCGATCACGTTAGGAATCTCAAATCCAGGGCCCTGAGATTCCCTGCTCCGATCGTTCGTGCATACCCCAATCAACGTTATTTCCCTTGCGCCCCTTTTGAAATAAAGCGCAGCCTGAGGCCCCCCTTCTACGTACATGGCTTCAGTAATATGAACTGGAAGCGAGAGAAGCTCATTAATCAGGTCGTGAACCGAAAGCAGTGACTGGCTTAGCATAAATAACACATGCCCGTCCCTGTCCATACCGACCGCTGCACTGCAAAAAATCTCTCCCTTTTGTGGCCACCCTTTTTTCTCCCCATTTGCGATCATCCTGTAGCTCTGAACCACGCTATGGTACCGTGCTATTATGTTCCGCCAGCCCTTCACTGATCTAGTATCTACCATTTGTACTGCGGGCATGGTTGCATCCACAGGGTTAAAAACAAAAAATGCGCCCAGTTTTTTGCTGATTCGTCCGTTATTAATGTGTCGGTAGTTTCTCATGTAGCCAATGTTCCTGAGAAAATCCCGATCCTGGTACATACCAGCATTGATAGCGGCCACAAGCGAGAATTCCTGTGCCCACTGCCTTAGGGTGCGGGACTTTTGGCCATGCTCCGATGCGCACAAAAGCTCAAAAGAGTAATATGCCGGATCAATTTTGAGAATTGTAATTTTCCCTTTGCACGACTTTGGCTCTGACACCGGGTCAAACGAGGCTATGCAAAGACCCGTATCAAGCTTCTCCCAGATATCGCTTCTCGAATAAGCGACACCACGAGCTAGGAGCAAGAAAGAGACAATCGCAAATACTCCAGCCCACCTGGGGTAAATTTTCTTCCGGCTCGCCATCTCCGTGTTCACTTTACTGTGCTTCTGGGACTAGTGGTAAGAAGTCCAATTAACAAAAAAATCTTCACCCCTTCCTTGTACCTGACCTGATGAGCTAATCCTAGCCTTATTCACGGTCTTTCACAAGGTTTTGTGCAATCTCCCCCCACTCTGAAAAAATCGCCTTAGGATGAAGCACCTGATTAGTTCACTTAGGGCAGGGGCAGAAGAAAAAGTGTCATCCTGGATCTCTTGCCCCATATTTGGCAAAGAGAGTGCCTGTGCAAAACAGGGAGAAAGCATAAGAATAGTCAAATAGAACTTAATCGGGCAAAATTAACTAAACTTTGGGATTCTTGACAAACCAGAATTAATTAGATAAAATTTTCACAATTTTCGTTTCATTTTCAGGCATTCAGCCTTTTTTAGAAAAGCGACTTGCTCCACGGTGCTCGTATGGCGCCAGGTAATGAGTTCCGTACAGAAAAAATGACACTTTTTGGGTGCCTAAACTTTGCAAATTCGGGAAGGGAGTTTTCAAGAAAATGAAAGATCACGTCAAGAGATTGTCCATATTCTTTGCACTGTTAGTATTCCTTGGCCCAGTTACCTGGGTCTCGGCCGATCAATCGCTCACGGAGTTTCTTTACCTCAAGAACGGGACGAAAATAAAATGTGACGCCGTGTGGAAAGGCATGGGAGACTTTATCTGGTGCAGCAAATCCCACAACGTAAAAGGATATCCTGCCGCAGATGTGGACATCACAAAGACATTTCTCCTTCAACCCCACATAAACAAGAGGCTCCAAAAGAGCCTGAGCTGCTTTAGAAGCGAAGATTGGGATAGTGCCATAGCTTCCGCTTCCGAGACCCTGCTGCTTGATCCCGACAATGAGTTCGCGCTGACCAACAGGGCCGGAGCTTACGACATGAAGGGATTGTTCCGGAAGGCCATAGAGGACTGCAACAAAGCAATCAAGATTAATCCGCGTTATGGTCTTGCTTATAACAATAGAGGATTCGCGCTTGAAATGCTGGGAGAATCATACCATGCCGGCACCGACTATGAGACAAGCTGTCGGCTTGGATGCGAGCTGGGTTGCAAAAACTACGAACGGCTGGTGGTCAACAGAAAGAGCTTTGATACCAAGCCACTTGTTGAAAAATACCTTGACCGCAGCCTCGAAAGCTTCCAAAAGGGAGAATGGGATAGGGCAATCAGCGCAGCGTCAAGTGCTCTCTCATTTGATCCGCAAAACTTTGTTGCATATACCAACCGTGCTGCGGCATATTGTAAGAAGGGTATGCTTATGAAAGCTCTGGACGATTGTAACAGTGCCATACGCATTAAGCCTGACTTTGCCCTTGCCCGCAATAATCGGGGCTATGCCTTGGAGTTAATGGGAGAGCGCAATGCGGCCCTTGTTGAATACGATAAAAGCTGCAAAATGGGTAGTGAGCTCGGATGTGAAAACTATAAAAGGCTGGCGGGGGAAAAATGAGCATACCGTCAAGAATTGCAAGGAAGGCTTTGGCATCACTTTTCCTGCTCGTAGAATCTTGCCAGAAGTTCCTTGGTCTTCACCACGTTCATATTCAGGCCGAGTTCTTTTCTTTCAAACCCCATTGCTATGCCAAGTATCTGAGTTAGATATAAAACAGGCAATTTGTAACTCCTTTCAAATTCGGCCTCAATGCTTTTCTGATTGCTATCGTACATGACTGAGCAGAAAGGACATACCAGATTCATAGCGTCAGCACCGGCTTCCGTAATATCATCCAGTTTCCCTTTTGCCACGGAAAGGGCCACCTTTTCATCCACAGGAAGCACAGGCCCTCCACAGCACCTTTTCTTATTGGCATAGTCTACTACAGTAGCTCCCGTCAGAGCTACCAGCTCATCAAGGGTGTGTGGGTCTTCAACCTGGTCAAAGTTATCGTAGATTTCTGACGGCTTGATATAATGGCAACCGTAGTGATTTGCTATGCGAAGCCCTTCAAGATTCCTCTTCAAATGCTTCTTTAATTCTTCCCGGCCAATCTCTTCGTAGAGAATGCGGGCAAAGTGCCTGACCTTGACCTTGCCCTCGTAGTTAAGGCCCAGCCTTGAGAGCACAGTGTTGACGGCAGCTCTGCGTTCCTTGTCATTTGCCAGTTCATGGGCGACCTCTGTTAAGGCAGAAGTGCAGGAGCTACACAGCGAGCAGACGTCTAGGCCTTGTTTCTCGGCAAGGGCCAGGTTGTAGGCCCCCAGTAGCGTGGCCGATTCTTGATCAGAACTCTTGACAGGAAAGCCACAGCAGATGAACTCTTCCACGTCAACAAGCTCTATGCCCAGCTCCTGGGCAACCTTTCTGGCAGAGAGTTCATAGTTTCTGGATCTGGCAGGTATGGTGCACCCTAAGAAAAGGGCATATTTCATGGCAGATTACCTCATTGTTCGGGAAACAGTTCTTTGACTACCCCACATGTGGTGGGCAGTGACGGAAGACCGATCTTGTTCCGTTTCTTGTTGTCAAATTCATCAAGCGGGTAGATGCGTCCATGACCCTTTATTAGATCACGCTGAGCCCTTATCCCCGCAGGGGCGTATCCTTCCTTTGCGGCCAGGTTTTTCAAAAGGGTCATAAACTCTGTTATGCTAACCCCCTGGGGACACCTTTCCTGGCACGCATAACAGCTGGAGCAAAGCCAGATAAAATCCCTTTCAAGAACCTGTCTTCTCAGGCCATAAAGTGCCATACGGATAATTCGATATGGGCTGAACTTGTTGTTTACGATACTTATGGGGCAGCTTGCGGTGCAGGTGCGGCACGTAAAGCAGGCAACAATTTTCTCTCCACCCGGCTGAGCGGCAAGCTCCTTAATAAACTTTGGATCTGCTTCTCTCAAGTCAATATCAGCCATCTAATAACCTCTTTAACTAACAATGTGCCTGCTTGATGCATGATTCCATGCTCCTGATGAAAATTCCTTCGCCCAGCAGCCTGTCCGAAAACTGCCTCCTAGTACTCTGGAGGAAGAGCCCTCAGCTCCTGAAGGGAAAACACAGGCCCTTCCTTACACACGTACCTTTCGCCGATGTTGCAGCGCCCGCACATGCCTATACCACACTTCATCCTCATTTCAAGGGAAACAATAACCCTTTCGGGAGGAAACCCTACTTCTTCCAAAACCGGCTGAGTAAAACGGATCATTATCGGCGGCCCGCAGACTATGGCAATTGCATTGTTTGCGCTTTTGATTTTTTCTTTTGCAATTGCCGGTACAAATCCCACATTATATTTCCATGAAGGATCATCCGTGGCATCGACCGTAATATGCACATCTATGTCATCCCGCTTCTCCCATTGAGTGAGCTCCTCTTTGTAAAGAAGCATCCCCGGACTCCTTGCTCCGTACACCACAGTGATATCCCTGAATTTCTTCCGATTGGACGGATCGAGCATGTAGACAATACTTGATCTCAAAGTTGTAAACGCAAAACCCCCTCCAATTATGACAACGTTTCTCCCTTCCATCCGATCCCATGGATACCAGTTCCCAAGAGGTCCTCGAACACCGAGTACATCTCCTTCTCTCATTTTATGAAGGCACTTGGTGACAAGGCCCACCTCGTTAACAGTAAAGGATAAAAATCCCTTCTCCGTAGGAGACGATGCTATGCCGATAGGCACCTCTCCTTTTCCTGCCAGGGAAAGCTCCGCAAACTGTCCCGGCTTATAGACAAACTTTTCCCCCTGTTCCGGATCCAGGAAAACAAGCCTGAATGTTTTCAAGGATTCATCTTCGGTTTCCGTAATGATTTTATCTATACGAACCGGATAGGGAAGGTAAGGATTCTTCAACCTTTTGTCTCCTCTCCTGAATCGTAGTCCAAAGCCCCTCTCTTTATCTCTTCAAATATTCCCCTCAAGAGAAAAGAGTCGAAACCTGTTAGAGCTCATCGATCATGGCCAAAATCTGGCCTTCTTCAAATCCTCTCAGATTCAGTGCACCGGACCTGCAGGATGTAACACAGAGCCCGCATCCTTTACAAAGAACAGGGTTGATTTCTGCTTTTCCTGCAAAAGGACCTTCCTCTACTATGGAAGGTGCCGAATAAGGGCAAATCGCTATACAAACTTGACAACCGCTACATAGAGACGGGTTGACGTAGGCAACTGTACCGCTTACCTGGATCTTCTCCCTTGCCATAAGAGTAACAGCCCTTGAAGAAGCGGCCAGCGCTTGAGCTATTGATTCGTCAATTGGCTTTGGATAGTGCGCCATTCCGCAGAGAAAAACGCCTTCGGTTGGGAAGTCAGAAGGACCAAGCTTTGCATGAGCTTCCATATAGAATCCGTCTTCATTCAAAGGAACCTTCAGAAGCTGGGCCAATTTTTCGTTACCCGGTGGCACTATTGCTGAAGCAAGGACAACCAGATCGGCTCTTGTTTCCACGCTTTGCCCCAGACTCTGGTCAAAAACCTCCACCCTAAGCCCGTCACCATTTGCGCTTACAGCAGGCTTTTGGTCAACCGAATACTGGATAAAGACAACTCCTGCAAGGCGTGCTTTTGTGTAAAGATATTCCCTTTCGCCATAAGTGCGTATATCCCTGTAAAGAATATAAACCTTCATTTCGGGGTTAAGCTCTTTTAGATGAAGGGCGCTTTCGATTGCGTGTGTACAGCAAACTCTGGAGCAATAAGGTCTTTGAGGCTCCCTCGAGCCAACACACTGGATAAACACTGCCGTATTGATATCCTTCAAGGAAGGATCGTCTTTCATAAATCTCGCGTCCAGCTCCAAATGGGTTACCACCCTGGAATCCTTTCCATAGAGGTATTCGTCAGGTTCGAGTTCAAGTGCTCCTGTGGCAACAACGATAACTCCGTGCTCGATCACCCTCTCCTTTTTGCCAGTGTGTATAGTAGACCTGAAGTTGCCTACGAACCCATCCACTGCCACAATTTCTGAATCAGGATGTATGTCGATATTCGGGTCAGTGCTCACAGAATTGATGAGATCAGCCAGTTTCTCTTGGATATTCTCTCCCTGCCATGTTCTGTAAAGATTGAGCGCATTTCCACCAAGAGACGATGCCCGCTCGACCAGGCTCACTCTGTAGCCTTGCTCAGAGAGGTTTTTTGCAGCTGCCATCCCGGATACACCGCCACCAATTACTAGTGCCCTCTGGTTAATATCAACTTCCGTTTCCTCAAGAGGACTTGTTAGCCCCACCTTGGCAACCGCCATGCGCACCAGGTCTTTTGCTTTTTCAGTTGCCTCCTCTGGATTGTCCCTGTGAACCCAGGAATCCTGATTTCGGATATTGGTCATTTCAAAAAGGTACTTGTTCAGCCCAGCATTCACCATGGTTTCTTGAAAAAGAGATTCGTGTGTCTTTGGGGTACATGCAGCGACCACGATACGATTAAGATTTTTCTCTTTTATTACCTGAGCGATTACCTCCTGAGTGTCAGTGGAACATGTGAAAAGATTGTCAGTGGAATACTCTACAAACGGAAGAGTTGCCGCATAATCTCGAACTGCGGGCACATCCACCACGCCTCCAATGTTGAGACCGCAGTGGCACACAAAAACGCCGATCCGCGGCCTTTTTCCTGTTTTTTCCCTTTGCTCTGGAGCCTTCTTTTTCGTGGTCAGGCTGTTCCTCGCGCTGCTCAAAAGTGCGCCGGTCTCCGCTGCAGCCGCACTTGCATCAATCACGGATTGAGGAATATCCTTTGGCCCCTGAAAAGTACCGCACGCAAAGATCCCTTCCCTGCTGGTTCTGACAGGAGTGAAAGTCTCAGCCTTGCAGAAACGGCCTTCCGTAAGATCTATGTTGAGCGATCCGGCCAGCTTAAGCCCATCCCGGGACATCTCTAGCCCAGTGGATAAAACAGCCATGTCAAAGCGTTCTTCAACCACCTCTCCACTCTCATTTACGTATGGAATGACAAGGTCGTCACTTCCTTCTAAACTCTCGATCGTGGGAATGCGGGAGCGGATAAAACGCACCCCGTCTTTTTTCTTTGCTCTCTCAAAATATCTCTCAAAGTCCTTCCCGTGAGTTCTCATGTCCATGTAGAATATGGCACAATCTAGATCCTTGCCGGCGTGTTCCTTGGCAACAACTGCTTGCTTGATGGCATACATGCAGCAAACAGCGGAACAATACCCGTGATCGCATAGATGGGTATCTCTTGATCCCACGCACTGAACCCAGGCTATCTTTCCAGGTTCTTTGTGGTCTGAGGGTCTAAGCAGGTTTCCCTGGTAAGGCCCTGTGGCGCTGAGGATGCGCTCAAACTCAATGCCTGTAACAACGTTGGGTATCTTGCGATAGTGATATGGCCCGTAAGGGCTCGGATCATAAGGTGTAAAGCCGGAGGCCAGGATGACGGCGCCTATTTTCAGGCTTATCCGCTTTTCAGTGTCCTCAAAATTTATTGCATGCGTTGGACAGAATTTTTCGCAAGCCCGGCATTTCCCTTTCTGGAAGAAAATGCAGTTGTCCTTGTCAATTGCATACTTTAAAGGCACCGCCTGGGCATAATCCACGTATATTGCCTTGCGCTTGATAAGTCCTTCGTTGAAACGGTCATCCACTTTTCGAGGGCACTTCTCTGCACAAGTCCCGCAGGCGATGCATTTATCCATGTCCACGTAGCGAGGATGCTTCAGGATTTCAGCCTGAAAATTACCGGCCTCTCCCCGCAGGGTAACGAGTTCCGAGAGGGTCAGGAGCTCGATGTTAAGGTGCCGGCCGACCTCGACCAGTTTTGGCGAGATAATTCACATGGAACAGTCATTTGTGGGGAATGTCTTGTCAAGCCTGGCCATGCCTCCTCCTATGGAAGAGGCTCTTTCAAGGAGATAGACATAATACCCTGAATCGGCCAGATCAAGCGCTGATTGCATCCCTGCAACCCCGCCTCCAATGATCAGGACGGATCCCGTGATCTTTTGAGGCATAGAGCAGCTCCTTTTCAAGCACAAAAAACCAATTTCAATCCTGATTCCCGTTCAATAAATAAGCCACAATATAACTACCTTGTAGCTATATTGCAACTACAAAAATGCGGTGAACCTTGCGCAAAAAAATGCCCTTCCCGAATCCCTGGACCTGGGGACCCTTTTGTCCTTGCCGTTCATATTATGCTTGGATTCCCTGAGCCATCATAGTGAAGCGTCCTGCCGTGATCAAGGTGGATCAGGTGGTCAAGCAGCCCCCTTTTTTTCATTTCCAGCGCTATATCCCGGGGAGGGAAATGCACAGGTTCGTCACCAAGCCTAAAAGTGCCCCAGTGAACAATAAGCAGATGCCGCGCATTCAGCTCGCTGAAAGCTCTGGCTGTTTCCTCAGGGTTTACATGAGAACGTGCCATAAACCAGCGAGGCTCGTACGCGCCCAGGTTAAATATTGCCAGGTCAATGGGGGTCACTTCGCCCAGTTCTTTGAAACGATCAAAGTAGGCTGTATCACCGGCTATGTAAATGTTGATGCCGCTTTTGCATTTTATGAGAAAAGAGCCCCAGAGGGAACGGTTCGGGCCAACAAGGGGGTTTCGCATTGTCCAGTGATTGCAGGGCAAAAGCATAATCTGGAGTCTTTCATCTCGGTATGAATCAAACCAGTCAAGCTGCGTTCTGTTCTTTATTTCCAGGTCTTTAAAAACTCCGCCATAGCCAAGTGGGGTTATCACATGGATGTTGTTTTTCAAAACCGAGAGCGAATCGGTATCCATGTGATCAAAGTGGCCGTGGGTAAGTAGAACGTGGTCGGGCTGAGGCATCTCTTTTATACCAAACTCGAGTGGAGTAAAATCTTTGATCCAGAAAAGACCGTCAAAGACCGGATCAACGAGTAAATATTTATCAATGTCTTTTATCATCACGCATGCATGTTTCAGGAAAGTCACGGAGCACCCGGCATGTTTCCTCACTGCTCTCCAGTCCACCCGGACCGGTCTAACCCGCTCTTCAGGGTAGAAGCTCTTGAACTTGTTTTTGCTAAAGAGCTTCCAGTACAGCAGTCGCCAGATGTTTCTCCCTTCATGAGGAGTAAAGGGATTCCAGAATCGCCCGCCCGCGTGATGAACTTTTTTTTCAGACAATTCACGAAGGCTCAAGCTTCTGAGTCTGGAAGCAGAGAGTTTTCCTTCTCTTGCTGTCATTGAAATGTCCCGTGTGCCGAAAACAGAACGTGCGCTCAGAAGAGACGCCCATGCTCCGGCCCTTATAGAATGACTGATAAACGAACGGCGACTGAAAGCCTTTCTATTTTTCATGTCCCTGCCTCAGCCTTGCCCTGTCTGTTTCTAATCAGTGTTGGGGCCATTTCATCGTGTTCATGTTGGACTTGAAGAAGTACAATGGCCCCAATTACAAGAACTCCTCCCAGCAACTGGAGCAGTTCCAGTGCTTCACCCAGCACAAAAAAAGCAATGAACCCGGCAGAGATCGGCTCCAGGGTGGCAGTAATACTAGCCCGGGTTGAACGAATATAGTTTATTCCCACAAAGTAAAGGCCGAAAGGCAGAATAGTCCCCACAACCGCGATGTAGAGAATCCATTTCCACTCAAACAGGCCGAATCCGGCAGTTGCGTAGTGAAACGGGTGATAAAAGATATTCCAGGAAAGAGCTGAAAAAGCAATTGCATAAAAGAGAACGGTCCACGGCCGGTAGCGATGCATGGCTCGTTCTCCCAGAAGGGTGTATGCGGCAAAAGACAAAGCAGCAACAAGCCCTCCCAAAATTCCCAACCGATTCATGCTCAAGAGTTGGAGGTTGTATCCCCCAACTACGAGATAACACCCGGCAAAGGCAAGAACAAGAGCAAGGGTTTTCAGAAATGTTGGCCTCTCTTTCCAGAAAAAGATTGAAAATATTGTCACAAATATCGGTGCCAGGTACTGTACGAGTATGGCTGCAGCGACCTGGATCTTGCTGATGGTATAGAAATAACTCCCCTGCACAAGAGCCATGCCAACACAACCAAGAAGGAGAAAATAACCCAGGTCTCTCACCTGAATGTGAAATACATCTCTTCGGAAAATCCCGAACACAAGACCCATTATCAGTGTTGAAAGAGTGACCCGTACCTGTACAAGTTCAAACGGGTTCATCCCGTGCACGAAAAGAGCCTTGCCGGCTGTTCCGGAGGATGCCCACATGATAGCTGCCAGAATAACGCACAGGTATCCTTTGCTTGCGTTTGCGCGCCCTGAACTCAAGAATTAACCTCGCATCCCGTATGCTCAAAAAGCGGAGAAGCCCTGCTTGCAGAAAAGCTCGGGCGGCGTTTTCTCTCCGGGGCGTGCTCCACACGCTGGAAGGCATCATGCCTTTTTACGAGCATTAAGGATTGCCTCAAGATTCCTGTCCGCCCAGTCTGTAACTCTGCGCTCCTGTTCCACGTAATTGATAATACTCTCCGAGATATGGATGTTCCTTTTAAGTGCACCGGCAATTCTTTCACCCGCATCCTTGGGTTTCATCAAGTTGACGTAGATCACCCCGTGTTCCTCGCCAAAACCCTTTTGTTTCAACACTCTTGAAGCTCCGCTCGTGCTTAGAACCAGGATGCCTCTTTTTTCCGGGGGTTTGTATTTTTGTGAGAGAATATATTCAAAGGCCACAAGATTCATACCGTCCTCTAGGGGGGTTACCAGCATAACGTCAATTTCTTTCATGAATCTGTAGTTCTGAGGGATATTGATGCCGCTGCCTATGTGAACAATTGTTTCTTTTCCCAGCTTTTTTCTTACTCGATCAATTTCCCTTACCAGGATATTATCGAGGTTCTCGTAGGCAGGGCTGTCGGAACGGCTTGGAGCTGTTATTTGGTATAAGCACGCTTCTTTACCATAAACTCGAATGTTGTTTAGAGCATGGGAAAATATGGCTAGCCTTTCTACCAGCCCCTTGGTGTAATCACACCTTTCAAGGCCGCCAAAGATATACTTTTCCTTTTCCCTGTTTGCTTGTATGCTCCCTGGGAGATCCAGGCCCTGATGCTTGTACTGCAATTTCTTTCCTTCTCTGACTTCTGAGAGGATCCTATCCGTATCCAGTCCTATCGGGAATGCTCCGATCGTTGCAACCCTGTCATAATGAATTATTTCATAGAACTGGCCAGAGATCCTTATCTCCACGGGAAACCATTCCTCAAGTGCTTCAAGGTAGTTGTCGCAGTACTCTTTTGTCTGAAAGCCGATGAAATCATTTGAAAGCATCGACCAGGTCAATTTTTGAAGGGCTGTTTCAATACTTTCCATGAAAGGGGCGTGCATTTGCTCTCTAACTCGCTTCCTTTTGTCTTCTCTGATGAGCCCTTGAATTTCGTGAATATTGAAAAATGGCGTGTGGATAAACTGTCCCACATGAATTCTCTTTCTTTCTTCTTTGCTTATGGCCTCTTCCCTCAGAAGGGCTTTAAACACTTCAGAAACTTGCAACAGGTGGTAATCCTGATTCCAGACTACTATTGGACCATCTTTTTTCCGCAAATCCCTGCTCTTACATGTCTCATCAACAATGGTGTTGGCAAACGTTACGCCACTGCTGGTGTATTGAACAAAGTCATTTTCCTCAAATTGAGGTCTGGGAAATGTTCTGGTCTTCTTGTAGAAAAGCGGAGACCTCGTCAGGTGCATAAGAGGCCACAGGAAACCATTAGAAAACTTATTGTAATAGCTGTGCATGTGCTTTGTGTCAAAGAAAACAAACCTCATGTAGAAGTCATATTCCCGGTAGCGAAAATGCATTCTGTTTCCGGGCTCAATCTCTATATGAGGAAAGTGATATGGCGCGTAATTCTCATTTTTCATTCTCTTGAAAAGGCCGGTGTAGTGACCCCTGGCAACATCTATATCCATATCACCCATCGAGGCACCAAGCCACGTGGTTTCCCATTTCCCGGGCCTAAGAAGAGCTGCCATAGCCTGAACAAGTCCACCGGCTCCGAATTCAGGCGATCTCGGGGGCATCCCATTTTTCAGGGCCTTTTTGATCTGCTCCAGAAACCCCTTTGTAAAACTAATAGGCCCCCTGTTGGAGGCAATTATCAGGTAGCTCATTTGCTCACCATTCTATCGCAAAGCCAATTAGCGGCTTCACACAGGGCATAAAGCCTGTGCAGACAGTGGAATTAATCCTCATTTCCATCCACGTGCCTTGCCACAGGGAGTTTCAAAGGGCTAACTCTTTTACCTGCAGGCGACACTGAATGACGGAGTGTGGTTTTCTCTTTCTTGCCAGTTCCGAAGTGCAGAAAACAGGCCATTTTTAGGCCCGGGGCAACCATCTTGACAAAAATGCAAGGAGTTCACCGGGTGGTTTTAACCATATATCAGCCGCTGTCTCGTGCATATCTTCCCTTACCAAAACACCAATTCCTTTGCCCTTTATGCTTCGAAACGCATCCTCATCCGTTGTATCATCCCCCAGGTAGGCAGCGGCTATATCCCCATTTACTTCGGCAAGTATTGTTTTTACCGCATAACCCTTGTCTCGAACCGGAACGCGAAGCTCAAGGCCGCCATCAAATTCATTTAAACTTAATTTCCAGCCCTCAGCGATAAGCTCCCACTTGGGTTGGATTACCCTTCTGATTTCTTCGACCTTCTGAGCATCCAACCCTCGCCAGTGTAGCGCCAAACATCCGGGCTTTTTTTCGCAGTGCTGGGCTAGGCCCATGGATTCTGTCCACTCGTCGGCAACAACCAGGCCGTTAAGGGCCGCTTCATCCATGGGGGCAATTTCATAGCTCCCATCCGGTTTAAGCCGCTCAAGCCCATGGGAGCCCCATATTTCCGGCGTGGACTTTAATTTCAAAAGAGGAAGCAAATCTTGAGTCCACCTTCCGGTGATAATTACCACCCGCACGGCTGAACTCAATATAATCTTGTCGAGAATCTCCCGCACCCCCGGGTAAGGAAATGCCTTGCCGGGTTCCGCATTAAAAGGGGCAAGGGTTCCATCGTAGTCGAGCAAAAGAACACGATGAGCTGCTTCTCTAATGCGTTTGTAAAATAGGTGAAGGTCTATATTAGGGTTCAGTATTTTCACTTTAGCAAAATGCCTTCCTTAGTCAGGAAGAAAGAAAAATCGTCTGTTTGTCAGGCCTTTCCAGGGCCAGAAGCAAAAGCAGGTATCTTTTGACGTTCTTGGTAATGAGGAATTCGTCTTTCACGCGCTGGTGGCCATTCTCGGCCAGAGTCTTTGCAAAATCAGGTTGGTTTAATAGCTGGCGAATCCCCAGGTTGGCCCCTTCAACGGAATAAACCAGCAACCCAGTATACCCATCAATGACCTGGGCAGGAATGCCGCCCACAGCAGCGCCTATAACGGGTCGCTTTTTCCACAGAGCCTCTGATACGGTGAGTGCAAAACCTTCCCTCAATGATTTCTGCAGGACTATATCTGATCCGCGCTGAAATGCATTAATTTCAGTAGGAATTGAAGGGCTGAACAGCAATGTATGAATCTCGGGATCGTCTCCTGCCTCAGCCCTGACTTTTTCAAAAACCTCATCTGATTCAGGGTCGTCTGCTGCTTTATCACCCACAAGCAAAAGACGGCATTCAACATGTTTTCGTGCCAGCCTGAAAGCTTTGATTACGCCTACAGGATCTTTCCATGGATCATAGCGAGAAATCTGGGTTACAATCGGTTTGTCCCTGGGAATACCATATTTCTTAAATACGCTCCTCACATAGTGCTTCTCTAGCTGCTTGTTCTTATCATCCAGGGGGTCTATTGCAGGATAAAACCTGTATTGAGGGATCGAAAGCTGTGGAGAAAAAAGGGGAGATGAAAAGATCGCAGCATCATAATTTTCAACGTAAGGTTTGAGAAGGTTCCATGTTTTCTGGTTGGGGTGGGATAGGTCTATGTGGCATCTCCAAACCCATTTATTCTTGCGCTTCTGGTTCCAGGCTATAAGGGCTGCCGGCTGAGGATCGTGAATAACGATGAGATCCTGGTCAGCTTCAATTTCTTTGCTGTTTGCCTCGTTATACGACAAATAGGTCCTGAAAGCCCTTTCACTTATGGTTTCCTCACTTCCCTGGAGCGAGTTGTGCATCTTTTTGGTAATTTCAAAAAAAACATCATCTCCTTTGATCACCTGCCATTCGGTTTGGATGCCCAGCTCATTTAAGAGAGGGACAATGCGGTGAAGCATTTCAGCCACTCCGCCTCCCACGGCCGTGGAATTGACCATCTTGATTGACTTGCGACCTACATGCGATGCCAGGATCGCAAGTTCTTCAATAATGTCAGGGCCCACAACCTCCCTGTAGTCTAAGAGCGAGGGCAACTTCTTGTCTGGATCTGAATTATTCAATGGTCCCGCCTTGTTTTTCGGTACTCATCAAGTATTTGAATTATGTGATGCCTGAGCCCTTCCAGGTCATAGGCATAGATATCAATTGCCCGGATTTTTTGTGCGAGATCGGGCAAGTTCAAAGTGTCTTCAATCCAAACTGAGAAGTCATCTGCCCTCATTCCTGTTTCAAGTCTTGACTCGATAAAATGGTAGTAGACCGAATACATGCTGATTGTGGGAAGCAACTCGATGAAGGAGCCAAGGTCGTAGGCAAACTTGTCGGTTAGATACACGAAGCGCTTCACATCATAAAGGAAAAAGGGCTCATCGCTTGTTTTTTTGAAAGCTCCAGGCTTTTCCTCTCGATAAGCTTCAATGATCTCTATAAGTCGCTTTCTCAACTCGCCGATGGTATTGAACTCAAGCAGTTCAATGGCTGTCATCTTTTCCGCCAGCGCCTTTTCGTTTAACCCGGTGGAAGCCCAGGCGGCAAAATCACTGTTATGCGGCCTTTTGACTTGCCTCATCTTGAGAAACGCCGAAAATGTGTGATAGAAAATAGAGGACTCCGAGCATGTCCTTATCAGGCTAAGAAGCTCCTCCAGGGTGGTAGCCTTACGACCTGTCAATTGCTCGAGCGAAGCGCACGATCTAAACTGAAAAACACCTCCCATAAGGACAACTCCCTTTTTAATCCCTTCTTACTTTGATATTTTACCTTGATCTAGTTGTCAACACCTAGGATCTAAATTGCCTTCAGTTAGCTTGACACAAAGGCCCCGATGCCATGAAGGAAGGGGCACATGCTAGCCTCACCTTTTTTGTCTAATTTTTCTTGACTTGGGGCCTCTTTTGTCGTTTCATAAAAAAATAGTATTTTTCAACTCACTTGTCTTCATATCGCTGCGGTTGCCGGGTGCCCCATCAGTGGCCCTCCTAGAGCTGTTTTCTTGCCCCAAAGGACCGCTACAGTTGAGCTGACCTGGAAAAGGAAACTTGCCCAAAGCGTAATTGCTGCAAAGGATGCCCGGCAAGATCCATGATGAAGAGCATAAAACCCTCAACCTGATACGAGAGTGGAATTTTCATGCGTTGCGCGGTGACATTGAGGACTGAAAATGATCAGCTCATATAATAAAGCGCTGTTTCTTGCTTACTCCCAACAGTGCTTCGGCATGTATCAAAAAACAGAAAACTCACAACACAACCTTAAGCTGAGAAAAGGAGAGCCCGGAATGAACATTTATGTAGGCAATCTATCCTATGAAGTAACCGAAGATGAGTTAAGACAGGCTTTTGCCGCCTTTGGAGAGGTAGAGAATGTCAAAATCGTAAAGGATTACTATAGCGGCAGATCAAAGGGATTCGGTTTCGTGGAAATGCCTGGCAAAAGCGAGGCTCAGTCTGCAATTGAAGGTCTGAACGGCACTGATCTAAAGGGACGCACACTAAAGGTTAACAAGGCCAAGTCTCGCTCGGACTCTCGGAGAGGCTCAAGGCGAGGTGGAGGGCGGCGTTTTTACTAGCTGGTGCCACAGGTGCCCGCAGGGCTTATCTATCTGCAAACCCCACAGCGTCTGCAAGAGCCCACTTCACAAATATCGGACTGCTGCCCCTTGAGTGCCATTTCGTATTCCTGAACCAAGTGTTTCTTCCTGATTCCATGCTCTATAAAGTCCCAGGGGAGAGCTTCTTCCAGGCTTTTGGGTCGGTAAACAAAAAAGTCGGGGTTGATTTCTGAAAACTGGAATGCGCGTGTCCAATTCTGGTCGAGCTCATGGGAAAGCTTTAGGATATGGGAAACCCGCCTATCTCCCACTGACAGTAAGCATTGAATATAAGCCCATTTCGGGAGGTCAAAATTGACCCTTATACCACCCTCGCGTCTTAGTGAGTTTCTTAGCCATTTCTGCTTTTCTTTAAGGGTGCCCACCTGTTCCAGCGGCATCCATTGAAAAGGAGTAAAAGGCTTTGGCACAAAACAGTTGATGCTGAGCTTCATTTGCCTAATTTTTCCCCTCGTTCTGGATTCCTTGACCATGCTGTGCTTGACCGATTTTACAAGATCCAGGATCTGGTGAACATCCCCCATTGTTTCGGTAGGCAGACCGATCAAGAAATAGAGTCTTAGGGCAAAATTTCCTTTACGTGCAATCATCCTGACTGCCTCAATGATCTGATCCTTGGTCAGGTGCTTGTTAATGACTTTCCGCAGTCTTTCAGACCCTGCTTCCGGTGCCAGGGTGATTGTCTTCTGCCCCACGCGATTCAAATAGTCTACCAGAGCCTCACTCAGCGAATCAGCTCTTAGCGAAGAGACAGAAAAGCTAGCGCCCTTTTCTGCAATAAGTGCGGTAATGTCTTCGATGCCTGGTGTATCAGATACGCAAGGGCTCAATAGACCGATGCTCTTTGTGTCTTTCAGAAGATTTTCTATACAGGATCGCAGCTTTTCTTGCGTGTAAGCCCTCGGGGGCCTGTACACGTACCCCGCTGCACAAAAACGGCAAGAACGCCCGCAGCCCCTGCCCAGCTCAACCAAAGTCCTCTCGGCAAACTCCGCTTCATGAGTAAGGATTGCATATGTATTCACAGGATTATGATCCAAGTCCTGATACGGGGCCTCTATTTTCTCCCTAGCTTCGGGAACAATGGGCACCCTGTCCTTAATGGTACCGTCTTTGTGATATTCGATACGGTAAAAAGAGGGGACATAGAGAGAGGAAATATTCTTCGAAAGAAATCTCAGGGTCTCCCCTTTTGTTTGGCCCCCAACATAACTCTCTATTAATAGATCCAGAAACTGATCCAGTACAGCCTCAGCTTCTCCCAGTAAGAAAAAGTCAAAAAACGGTGCAATTGGCTCCGGGTTCATGAAAGTGGTAATCCCACCAGCCATAATAAGAGGGTGATTCCTCTGCCTTTCTTCTGAAAGGAGGGGGATTTTACCCAGGTGGAGAATCTTTAAGATATTGGGGTAATCATTTTCAAAAGAAAGGGAAAAAGCTATGAGCTTGAATTCTTGAAGCGGGGAAAGGGACTCCATAGAAGGGAGTCCTTTCCCCCCTTCAAGTAACAGGGACATCTCTTCTCTTTCAGGCAGGAATACTCGTTCGGCGACAATTTCTTCTCTCTTATTCAGTAGCCTGTAAACAACCTGAAATCCCAGGTTGGCCATTCCCAGGCGATAATAATTCGGGTAAACAAGGGCAACGGGCAATCTTCCGCCCCAATCCTTTCGAATGGTTCCCTTTTCCGCTGCAACCCTGGCGCGCAAGAGGGAATTAAGCTTTTTAGACACCTTGTCAGCACCTTCAAAATGTTAATCACTCTGGCCACAAACCAGCAAAGAAAGCGCCCTTCATTTAAACAGGAACTCCAAAATCTCAATCAGTCCGCTTTTGCCCGAAGAAACGTGGGATAGTCAAGACTGTCCTTGAAAAATCCTCTCTTGAAAAAACTCTTCTTGCCTTGGTTAACAGTTTCTTCCCTCTTCGCTGTGGAGTATGACTCGTTTTGGATTCTCTGAAAGGTAGGCACATCCAGTGCTTCTCCAGTCATATCCCTCACAGTCCACGGGTCTTGGGCTTCCTCGGGGGTAACATCCCGCAGCCTGACAACTTTATGGTAATAGCCCTTGTCAATGCCAGTGGCGATTACCGTGATCTGAACGTCGTCGCCCATGTTGTCGTCGAAAACAACTCCCCAGAATATCTCTGCATCGCTATCCACTTCTTCTTTTACGTAGTTTGATGCCTCATCGATCTCCTCCATAGTCATATTGGAAGGACCCGTTATATTCATAAGAACACCCTTTGCTCCGTTTATTGATATATCTTCAAGCAAGGGACTGTTAACCGCCTGCCTTGCCGCTTCGGAAGCTCTTCCTTCCCCACTCGCGCGACCGGTTCCCATAATGGCTGTTCCCATTTGCTCCATGACTTTTTTCACGTCTGCAAAATCCAAGTTAATAAAGCCGCTGCTTACGATTAAATCGGAGATCCCTTTCACAGCATGGATAAGAACCCTGTCAGCCTGAACAATAAGCTCCTTGAAAGTGCTATGCTTATTCCCTATGCACTTCAGTCGCTCGTTTGGAATAGTGATCAAGGTATCCACTTCTTTCTTGAGCTTCTCTATGCCTTCCAGAGCCCTTTTCATCCTTTTCTCGCCCTCAAACTTAAAGGGCTTGGTCACTACCGCAACCGTCAGCGCTCCGCTTTCCCTGCATTCATGAGCCACCACCGGGGCGCCTCCTGTTCCAGTTCCACCTCCCATGCCTGCGGTTATGAACACCATGTCCGCACCGCTCACAGCCTCCTTTACTTCATTCACGCTTTCCTCGGCAGCCAGGCGCCCGATTTCCGGATCAGACCCGGCCCCCAGCCCTCTGGTTACGGAGGCCCCAAGCTGTATCCTATTAGTGCACAAAGACCGCTCAAGATCCTGACTATCAGTGTTGGCGCTGATAAATTCAACACCCCTGAGATTGGCGCCGATCATGTTGTTAATTGCATTGCCGCCAGCCCCTCCGATACCAATGACTTTTATTTTTGCATGGTATCCTTCTTTCTCTTCTACAAATTTGAACTTCATAATTAATGTCCCTCCTTTTTCTTTTCAGCCTTGTAAAGACTGTTAAATTACATCCTTAAACCATCTCTTCATTCTTTCCATGACGCGACCGAAGATATTGGTGTCCCTTATCCTGAACTTCTTGCCCTCTTTTATTCGTTTTGCTCCATACAGGACAAGGCCCACTGCGGTCGCATACATGGGTTTGTTGACAACCTCGACCAGGCCGCTGATCCATTGAGGATAGCCTCTTCTTGAAGGAGCGTTAAATATTTGTTCCGCCATTTCGGGGATACCCGGAAGCTCCGCAGATCCACCGGTGACAACGACACCGGAGTTAATCATTTCGTCGTACCCGGATCTGACAAGCTCGTTATGAACCAGGCTGAATATCTCTTCCACGCGGGGTTCGATTATTTCGCCCAGAATCTGCCTTGAAAGAACCCTGGGCTTTCTTCCCCCCACCCCCGGAACTTCAAGGTTCTCATCCTTATCGATCATGGAGGAAAGGGCACATCCGTATTTCATCTTTATTTTTTCCGCCTCCAGGATGGGGGTCCTCAGTCCGATGGAAATATCATAGGTCAGGTTGTCCCCTCCGAGCGCAAGCACTGAGGTGTGTTTTATCGTGCCTCGTGAGAACACTGCCAGATCGGTGGTGCCTCCCCCGAAGTCGAGAAGTGCGACCCCTAGGTTTCGCTCCTCTTCAGTTAGTACTGCCTCGCTGGAGGCAAGGGATTGAAGAACAATGTCACACACATCCAATCCGGCCCTATTGGCGCACTTAATGATGTTCTGAGCAGAAGTGACCGCTCCCGTGACTATGTGAATTTTTGCCTCGAGCCGAACTCCTGACATACCCAGAGGGTCAGTGATTCCATCTTGATCATCCACTATGAATTCCTGAGTAAGCACGTGGATCACTTCACGGTCCATTGGTATTGCAACAGCACTGGCTGCTTCTATCACCCTTTCGATGTCTTTCTTTGTGACCTCTTTTTCCTTGAGCGCAATAACACCATGGCTGTTAAAACCCTTGATATGGCCGCCTGCTATTCCAGCATACACTGATCCTATCTCGCAGCCTGCCATGGTTTCCGCTTCTTCGATCGCCTCCTTGATCGAATTCACAGTTTTCTCAATGTTAATCACGACACCCTTTCTGAGACCTTCGGAAGGGTGAGTGCCCATGCCAATGATTTCCACGGCATCGGGGCGCGCTTCGCCCACAACCGCGCAAATCTTGGTTGTTCCGATATCCAGACCGACTACAATGTGTCCAGCCATAACTTCACTCTCATGATAAACAAACTTTGGTTTTTCATTTTGTTCCGCTCCCCGGTTTGTGCAAAAAGGCGCGGAGTAGTGCCTGAAATCTCCTCCTAGCTTTTCCTAAAAGCAACAGCCGCACCCTCCCTATAGTTGAGATTGATACTTTTCACCATATGGATGCGCCCGGAATTATTGAGGTGTTCAACAAGCCTTCTTAGGTCGCCCATCTTCTCGGGCAAATCCTCAACTCTTGATTGAATCACTGCCGGAAGAAACAGGAAATAAAGAGAAACTTCTCCGTTTTCTTCAATATGCACCTCGGAGAGATTCTCAAGTGACCAAGGATCTTCTTCTTTTTCAAAAACATGTAAGACATTAACTGCCTCGCGCAGCCGATCTTCCATGCCCTGCCCACTTAGTGGAATGCCGGTAAGGACAGGGAAATCCAGATTGTCTGAGTCGGTGACTTCTTTAAAAATGTGTCCGCCCCTGTCCATGTAATAGAGCTTTCCTGCTGCAACTATGGCCCATGGTTCCTCCTTTTCAACTTTTATTACCAGGGTATGGGGAAACCGCTTTTCCACTTCCACGTCTCTCACCCATGGATGAGATTCCAGATTGCTTTTCACATCTCTGAGGTTTATCGCCAGAAGGCTTAGATTGAAGTCCAGGTTTGCCCTTTTCATAAGTTCATCCTTAAGCTCGTAATCAATTCCTTTAAAAACAACCTTTTCAAGTCTTATGTATGGAGATCTCAGCAGGTACTCGTAAAGGAACAGGAAAGCCATGCTTACAGCCACCCCGACAGTGATGAAAAAGACAACTTTCAAAAAGCATGAACCAATGAAGCTACTAATGTAGCGCATTTTTGAAGGGGCTTTACCTTTTTTTCTACCAGTTTTTCTACTAACTGCTTGTCTTTTAAGCGCTACTCGTTGTTTCACCAGATCACTCCGGCATTCTGTTTGCTTTTATGTCCCTACGAGTTTTATCTCCGGCTCAAGCTCTATCCCTGTTTGTTGTTTGACCTGTTCCCTCGCCAGCTCCATGAGCGCTATGATATCGCTTGCCTTTGCACCGCCCGTGTTGACTATGAAATTTGCATGCTTGGGTGAAATCATTGCTCCACCAACTTTTTTGCCTTTCAAACCTGCTGCTTCAATCAGTTTGGCCGCATGTTGGTTTGGCGGATTTTTAAATACTGACCCTCCACTCGGGTACTCCAGCGGCTGCCGTGTCTTTCTCTGTTTGAGATAATGCTCAATCCGCGCACGGATTTTCTCTTCCGAGTTTCGATCCAGTTCAAGCCACCCCTTCACGATCACCGACCCCTCGGGGAGGCTCAAAGATCTGTAAGAAAAAGAAAGCTCTTCTCTATCCTTGACAGCAACCTTACCGTTGCTGAGAACGAGCTGAATCTTCGCCACCTTGCTTCCGATATCTTTTCCCCACGCACCGGCGTTCCCGAATATGGCCCCCCCTACTGTACCCGGAACCCCGGCCAAGAATTCCAGCCCTCCAAGCCCTTTGTTCCGACAATACGCAAGTAGTCTGGCTATGCTCAGCCCTGCGCCCACAGCCACAGTACCGTTGCTTTCGGTCCATTTACCGATTCTAGCCAGGTTCCCTGCAAGAACCACTGCGACACCCCTGTAACCACCATCCCGCACCACCAGGTTGCTGCCATGACCCACCGGTAGATAGGGAATCTTTTCTTTGCCGAGAAAGGCGATAAGTTCCTGCAGCTCAACAAGAGTTTCTACCCGGCAAAGAGCTTCAACTTTTCCTCCAGCCTGAAAAGTAGTGTACCCGGCCATCGAGTAATCAAATTCCGCGTTTTTCGTAATGCAGGTTAGTTTTTGTCGCTGCATTTTGTTCATTTTACCCTTTTCAATATTCAGGGTGTTTCAGGAATCAGGCCCTCACCAATCTCTCCCTATCCAGGTTCAGCGGGAAAGTTTTTCCAAAAGGCTTTCCCCAATGTGGTAAATATCTCCGGCGCCCAGCGTAATGACAACATCCCCTTTTGTTATTTTTTGCGAAAGATGCGCCAGTATTTCCTGGGGAGTGCTGCACAGAACTACATCTTTGTGGCCATGCTCTTTTATTCCTTGAAATAACCCCTCCGAGCTCACCCCTTCAATGGGCCTCTCACCCGCAGGGTATATGGGAGCAAGGATTAGAGAATCGGCATCATTAAAAGAAATTACAAAGCGATCAAAGAGAAGTTTTGTCCTGCTATACCTATGAGGTTGAAAAACAACCACCAGCCGTCTTTCAGGCCAGCATTCTCGAGCGGTTTCTAGAGTTGCTACGATCTCAGTGGGATGGTGGCCATAGTCGTCAATAACAAGTACTCCTTTTTTTTCACCTTTCACATGAAAGCGCCTGGCAAGTCCCCCCAGATCCTTTAACCCCCTGCTTATGTCCTCTAAACCAATATCCAGCTCCAGCCCCACTCCTATGGCAGCCAGTGCATTGAGCACGTTGTGATATCCCGGCATCCCCACCACAACTCTGCCTAGCGAGTGGTTCCTGTAAACTACTTCGAAACCTGTGGCCAGGTCGCTCCTGTCTACTTCTCTTGCCCTCAAGTCAGCCTGCGAACTCATTCCGTATGTAAGGTATCTTTTTTTCAGGTGTGGAATGATCCCCTGTATTTCTTCACAGTCAAGACAGAGCACAGCCAGCCCGTAAAAAGGGATCTTGTTTACAAAACTCACGAATGCTTCCCGAAGAGCATCCATGTCGTTATAATGGTCCATGTGTTCGTAGTCGATGTTGGTCACCACGCTCATGGTCGGAGAGAGAACCGTGAAAGATCCATCGCTTTCATCTGACTCCGCGACAAGGATCTCCCCCTGTCCTAGTTTTGCATTAGAGCCCCCCCAGATATCCAGTCTGCCCCCTATCACCACTGTTGGATCAAGTCCGGCAGCCGTAAGGATTGACCCTATCATGGAGGTCGTCGTTGTCTTCCCGTGAGCACCGGCAACCGCAATGCCGTATTTGAGGCGCATCAACTCTGCCAGCATTTCTGCCCTCGGGATAACTGGTATATACTTTTCTCTTGCTTCAACAAGTTCGGGATTATCTTCTGGTATGGCGGATGAATAAACTACTACGTCAGCCCCCCTGACGTTTTCCTTTCTGTGACCTAAGAAGATCTTACCACCCAGGTCTGAGAGTCTCCCAGTTACGGCCGAATCTTTCAAGTCGGAGCCGCTAACATCATATCCGAGGTTAAGCAAGAGCTCGGCGATCCCGCTCATGCCGATGCCCCCAATACCCACAAAATGAATGTGCTTGGCTTTACCGAATGTTTGCATGGCGTACCATCTCTATAAGGTTGTCGGCAATTACCCCCGCTGCATCAGGTTTTCCGGCTGATCCAGCTGCCGCCGCCATATTTTCCAGCGCCTTCCCATCTTCCATATATCTAGCAATAGCATCTGCCAGCCTGTCGCCGCTCAGTTCTTCTTCAAGGATCATTTCAGCCCCACCTCTTTGTGCAATAATGCCGGCATTTGTTTCCTGGTGCCTGTTCGCTGCATAAGGATAAGGGATCAAAATAGAAGGTTTACCAAGAGCGGCAAGCTCTGCGACAGTGGTAGCCCCTGCCCTGCTCACCACCAGATCTGCTTCAGCGTAAGCTTTCCCCATTTCCCGGATAAATCCACTCACCTCCACTTTAAACCCCTTTTGTTCGTAAGCTGCAAGTACCCTCGAGTAATCTCTTTCACCGGTCTGATGAATTACACTTGGTGCCTTTCCTTTTTTGTTCAAGATTTCGAGGGCTTCCATAAAGGCATCATTGATCGCACGGGCACCCTGACTTCCTCCCAGGACCAGGACCGTAAAAGCGTCGCCCCTCTTCTCACCCGGTTTCTCCCCCTCAAGAACTTCCGGCCGGATAGGATTTCCGGTTAACAAAATATTTCCCCCTGAGAAGTGCTCACTGCTCTCCTCGAAGGAAATAAACACCCTGTCAACAAACCTGCACAGAAGGCGGTTTGTCAGGCCGGGAAAGGAGTTCTGCTCATGAATGGCGGTAGGGATTCTCATGATTTTTGCTGCAAGCAGCAGAGGCCCTGCGGAGTATCCCCCTACGCCGAGTACCACGTGAGGCGAAAACTTCCTGACTATCTTGAGCGATTGAAACAGACTCCACGGAAGCTTCATTACCACCAGGGAACCCTTCTTCCACCCTCTTCCCTTGATTCCTTCCACACTTATTGAAGCATGTGGAAAGCCTGATTCGGTAATGATACGTGTTTCCATTTTTCTGCGCCTACCAGTTACGAAAAGAATTCTTGCTGCACTGTAACGAGTCTGGATCTCCTTTGCCACCGCAAGCCCGGGAAAAAGATGGCCGCCCGTGCCACCGCCCGCGATAACAACGCTTATGCTCTCGTCCCTCGGCTCATTCATCGCCTTGAAGATATGTTTAAAAGAATCCCAATGCCCAGCAAACTGATCATCAAAGAAGAGCCCCCGTAGCTGATCAGCGGAAGGGGAAGCCCCTTCGTGGGCAAAAGACCCATTACGACTCCTATGTTGATCAGCACCTGAAGGCCCAGAAAAGTGCTGATACCCAGGGCCAGATAGGTGCTGTAAAGGTCCGGAGCATTAAGAGCGATCTGGATGCCTCGAAGCACCACCAACCCGAATAGAACAACCACCGCCGAAACTCCTATGAAGCCTATTTCCTCAGCAATAATCGAGAGGATAAAATCCGTGTGGGGTTCAGGCAGGTAAAACAGTTTCTGCTTGCTGTTTCCCAAACCCACACCAAAAAGGCCGCCTGAACCAAAGGCGAGAAAGGAGTTTACAATCTGAAAACCCAGACCCTGAGGGTCTTGCCACGGGTTTAAGAAAGCCCACCAGCGCTTCAGCCTGTAATCCGCCCGCCAAATAAGCCAGAAAAGAGCAGGCATGGACAGGAGCACGATTCCCACTAGATGAAAGAAGCTGACTCCCCCAACAAAAAGCATAATCAAAAGCCAGGTGCCCACGATGACGACCGTGCCAAGATCCGGTTGAAGAAGAATTAAGACCATAAACGCGCCTGCCACAACCAGGTGGGGAAAAACTCCTTTTGAAAAAAAAGACATGTTGGGCCCTTTTTTGGCCATTGAATAAGCAATGTACATTGCAAGAGAAAGCTTTGCGAGCTCCGAGGGTTGAAAAGAATAGCCTGCAAAACGGACCCATCTGCTAGCGCCGCCAACCTTCACACCTACCCCGGGGACGAGCACCACAATCAGCAAGCTGAAACTGAGTAGAAGAAATGGGTACACTAGCTTGCGGTAAACCGTAGCGGGAATATTCTTGGCCAGCATCATGATGCACAAGCCTGCAAGTGAGAACATGGCCTGGCGCTTCAGGTAGTAGTAGCTGTCGCCTATTTTGTGTTCAGCCACGAAAGAGCTAGCACTGTAGATTGCCACCAGGCCAAAGGCCACCAGCAAAAGTGTGGGTATCAGCAGAAAATAATCGTACCTGAAGTTTTCCTTTATCTCATCAATTGCCATGAACGAGCTTCCTTACCGCCTCTTTGAAAACGTTGCCTCTTTGAGCGTAATCTGAAAACATGTCAAAACTGGAGCATGCAGGGGCAAGAACAACCACGTAGCCCGGTTTTGCTGAAAGAAAAGCCTGGGAAACTGCATCCTCCATGTCTTCGGCCACTGAATAAGGGACCGTGCCCTCAAACCACTTTGCAATCAGGTCTTTCGACTCCCCCAACAATACAGCCCTTTTTACCTGTTTCTTTGCAACCTTAGCGAGTTGGGAGTAATCCCCTCCTTTGTGGCGACCGCCGGCAATAAGCACCACGGGGGAGTGAAAGCTGGAAATCGATTTTGATGCAGCATCTACATTTGTAGCTTTTGAGTCATTGTAAAAATCAATACCATTAATCGATGCCACATGCTCGAGTCTATGGGGAAGCCCCTTGAATCCGTCTATAGCTTGCTGAATCAGAGCGGGCTCTAATCCCAGCTCGAGCCCGACGAGAATTGCAGGCATCAGATTTTCCATGTTGTGCCTTCCCGGCAAGGAGAATCTTTCAACACTGAAGAGGTATTTATCTTTTTCGTGCAAGAAGGCTTTCACTGATGTGCCATTCATAAAAGCATGGCGATTGCGTTTCTCCTGCCAGCCGTATCGCAACACACGCAGCCCTTTTTGGGTAGGAGTGACTTCGCGAAGAAGCCTGTCATCATCATTAACTATCGCTGTGTCACCTTTTTTCATGTTTTGAAATATCTTTAGTTTTGACCGAGCATAGGCTTCGAAGCTTTCATAACGGTCCAGATGATCGGGGGAAATATTAAGTATGATGGCACATGTCGGGTGGAACTTTTCCACTGCATCCAACTGAAAACTGCTGACTTCTACCACCGCGTAGTCGGCACGCTCCCCTTCTGCAGGGTAATCAATCAGGGGTCTTCCTATATTTCCTCCAACGAAGACCCTGCACCCCGCACCCTCGAGCATAGAACCTAGGAAAGCAGTAACCGTGGACTTCCCGTTGGTTCCTGTGACAGCCAAGATGGGAATTTCTATTGCCCTTGAGGCCAGTTCCATTTCTCCTATAACTGGAATGCCTCTCTCCCTTGCTGCTTTAAGCGGCCCGATATCGAGTGGCACACCCGGGCTTATAACGATCAAGTCCGAATTCAGAAAGCTGCTTTCCCTGTGGGTCCCGCACTCCAGCCTAACCCCAAGTTCCCGGACTTCGAGGATCAGGTGCGGATCCAATTCGTCCCCCGTCTTTATTTCGCTAACACTCACCCGGGCCCCCTTTTTGGTCAGGTAGCGTGCTGCTGAGATCCCGGATTTTCCCAGTCCGACCACGAGTACCTTTTTCCCGGCTACCTTCATTTAACCTTCCCGCACACATTTACCTCAGTTTTAAAGTGCTTATGGATAATAGTGCCAAAATTATTGCTATGATCCAGAAGCGAACAGTTATTTTCGACTCCGGCCATCCTTTTAGCTCAAAATGGTGATGCAGCGGCGCCATGCGAAAAATCCGTCCCCCTCCGGTCATTCGAAAATAGGCAACCTGGAATATGACGGAAAGAGTTTCAACAACAAAAAGCCCGCCTACTAGGACAAGAACGATCTCCTGCTTAGTGATGACTGCAACCGTTCCGAGAACAGCCCCCAGGGGCAGCGAGCCCACATCTCCCATGAAGACATCGGCAGGAAAGGCGTTGTACCACAAGAACCCCAAACCGGCCCCCACAACTGCTCCACATGCCACTGATAGTTCTCCCGCTCCAGCCACGTATGGTATTTGAAGGTAGGAGGCAATCTTGACGTGCCCTGCCAGGTAAGAGAAAATCACATAGCTGCCAAATGCAATAACAATCGGGCCAATGGCAAGACCGTCCAATCCATCCGTAAGGTTAACTGCATTTGAGGCTCCCACAATAATAAAGATTGCTAGCACAATATAGCCTATCCCCAGATCTGGGCTCACATTCTTGAAAAAGGGAAGATTCAACCGTGTGTCATAACCGGGAAAGTAGTACAAGCTGAGCGCCACTATCAGGGCCACGAGCACCTGGAGGGAAAATTTCGCTTTAATACTGAGGCCGCGACTACTTTTTCGAACTGTTTTCAGGTAATCATCTAAAAAGCCAATCGCGCCAAAGCAGCCCATCACCAACAGGACAAGCAGAACATAGATGTTTCTGACATCAGCCCACAACAGGGTCGAAATTATTACTACGGGGAGTATGAGACATCCTCCCATTGTAGGGGTACCTTCTTTAGTCTTGTGGTTTGGGGGACCATCTTCCCTGATTGGCTGGCCTATCTGCATCTGTTTCAGCTTCCCGATCACCCACCCTCCAAAAAAGAGCAGTAGAATAAGAGCAAAAAGGCTGGATATGATGGTTCTGAACGTAATGTAACGGAAAACATTCAGCCATGAAATGTCAGCATGAAAAAAATATATTAGTTTGTAGAGCATTAAATGATCCTTTGCTTTTCAGACTACCTTTCGGACTAAAGGGTTGCTTTTCCCAGCGCTGAAGCCACCACCTTCAAAAACATCGGAATCTGAAAGGGTTTTCTGAGAAAGCCTGCAACCGGTGGAATCTCGTTTCCAATGCTTGAAAAATCGACGGAGTTGCCGGTCATGACAATAATTTTCTCCCTACGTCCCTCTTTTTTCATTTGTCTGAGGAGCTCAATACCGTTTACTCGCGGCATGTTTATGTCAGTGACCAGCAAATCAAAGCGTCTCTTCTTCATCTGGTTCAGAGAATCCTCGCCATCTCTTGCAAGTGCGACCTTAAACCCTTCGCCTGAAAGAGCATCGTAGAGAAGCATCCTGATGCCCGCTTCGTCGTCAGCTACCAAGATCTTTTTTGTTCCAGCCACCTGGCTTTTCCTCCCGGCACTAGTTTTTTAGTAGATCGACTACCTTATCAAGGCCTGTAAGGCGCGACCCCTTCAGGAACACCACGTCATCCCTGGCAATCAGCTCCCGGATCTTCTCTGCCATTTCGCTGTGCGATGTGGCTACAAACGTTTTCTCAGGTGGAAACCCTTTTTCTGCCGCCCCCCTTACCATTTCCTGCGCATGATCACCAAAGGCCAGGAAATAACTCGCTCCTGATTCAGCTACTAAGCTGCCAGCTTCAAAATGCGCACGCTTGGTTTCTTCCCCCAACTCCAGCATCTCTCCCAGCCCTACGATCAATTTCCCCTTTTCTTGCACAAAACTCTTGAGCGATTGCATTGCTGCATTAAGAGACAAGGGGTTGGCGTTGTAGGTATCATCCACCAGGGTGGCGCCACCAGCCAGTTCACTTACAGTAAAGCGGCCCTGAATGCCCCTGAATAGCCGCAGACCCTCTGCAATTTGCTCTGCAGGCTTATCCAGGCAAAAGGCTACGGCAGAGGCTGCAAGCGCATTAAAAAGATTTTGTATGCCGGGTACATTTAATTTGACTGCAACTGTTTTCTCCCCGTATTGAAGCTCAAAGGAGAGGCCTTTGGGGCCCATGTTCTGCACTTTGTCGGCTCTCAAATCATTTTTTGGCCCAAGGCCGAAGGTAACTTTCTTGCGGTTAAACGGAGATGCTGCCTCCATCAAAAGCTGGTCATCTCCATTTAAAACAACCAGGGCATCAGGTGATATTTTTTCGAGGAGCTCCACTTTGGCTCTGGCCACCCCTTTAAGATCCCCTACACCCTCGAGGTGAGCTTTACCCACGTTGGTGATGACACCTATGGAAGGATCAGCTATTTCGGTCAGGCGGCCGATCTCTCCGGGTCGATTCATTGCTATCTCAAGTACGGCTGCCTTGTGTCGGTCATCAAGTGAAAGCAGAGTAAGCGGCACTCCTATCAGGTTGTTAAAGTTCCCCTTGCTCTTGAGCGTTTCGTTGCTGAGTTGCAGAATACTTGCTGTCATTTCCTTGGTTGTGGTCTTGCCGGCACTGCCGGTAACGGCTATCACTGCCACATGGTGCTCAGCTCTCCACCATGCTGCAAGATCCCCAAGAGCCTTCAAGGTGTCCTGCACGTATATCACCGAGATCTCTTCGCGCAGTATTGACGATGGACAGTCCCTCTCAAGAACAAGGCCACTGGCTCCATTTTCAACAGCTTTTAAGGCGAAATCATGACCGTCATACTTTTCTCCTTTAAGGGCCCAGAAAAGGTATCCTTGAGAGATTTGCCGGGAATCCGTGCTAAGGCCGCGAAACACATGCTTTCGGCTGCCGCTGATCCGAGCTCCTTGGAGTGCTGAAACAATCTCCCCTGCTGTAATTTCTCTCCACCTGGCAGTCATCAAACTCCCCCGGATAGGGCCATAGCCGCCTCTTCCCGATCATCGAAATGAACTCTTTTGTTGCCGATAATCTGGTAATCCTCGTGCCCTTTGCCTGCTATCAAAACTATGTCTTCATTTTCAGCAATGGAAATAGCCATTCGGATCGCTTTGCGCCTGTCAACTTCAACAAGATAGCTACCTCTGGCCAGGGGGCTATCCTCCACAGGCCAGCTGACTTTCTTGGAGCCTGAATCCCTAGTTCCCTTCTCAATCTCAGCAATGATGGATGCTGGGTCTTCGCTCCGGGGATTGTCTGAGGTGACAACAACGAGGTCACTGTGCTCCCCTGCAACACGTCCCATTTCATACCTCTTCCCTTTGTCTCTGTCGCCTCCACATCCGAAAACCGTGATCACTCTTGCGCCGGTCAAAGGCCTCAAGGACTGAAGAACCTTCAAAAGAGCATCGGGTGTGTGCGCGTAGTCAACCACAACCATAGCTCCCTGGAGGTTCCGGACAATTTCAAGGCGACCGGGAACCACAGTAAGGCTTTCCACTCCCCTTGCAACCGCATCCTGGTCAGCCCCAAGCGAGAAGGCAGCGGCTGCCGCGGCAAGTATATTGTAAATATTATGGTATCCCAGGAGAGGAGAGTGAATCATTTTTGTTCCAGCCGGAGTAATCAGCCGGGCCTTAATACCTTGTTTGCTTGCCGATACATTATCTGCCCGCACATGACATTCTGTGCCAAGGCCGTATGTCAACTTGCGAACCCCGGTCAGTGAAATAAGCTGTTCGCCTCTAGGATCATCCAAGTTTATAACAGCAACAGGGTCGCGTGCAGGGTTAACTTTTTCGAGGCAGCGGAAAAGATTGCTCTTTGCGTTGAAATAGGCTTCCATGCTTTTGTGGTAGTCGAGGTGATCTCTTGAAAAATTTGTGAACACTGCCACTCTGAAAGGGCAATCAATTGTCCTTTTTTGGTCAAGTGCATGAGAAGAAACTTCCGTGATTGCATGTGTTACCCCTGCATTTGCCATTTCCCGCAAAAAGCGCATAAGATCCACGGATTCAGGTGTGGTGACAGGAGCGGGAAAGATCTTCTCCGAATAATGATAGCTTATGGTCCCTATTATCCCCGGGTTCGCGCCCCAGACTTTTAATATTGACTCCAGGATGTAACTGGTTGTTGTTTTCCCGTTAGTACCGGTGATACCTATGAGTTCCATTGCTTCAAAAGGTTTCTGATAAAAATTCGCTGCAAGTTTTGAAAGTGCCCTTCTTGAATCCGGAACTAGTATCCTTGTGCCAACGTCCGGCATTTTTTCAAGGCTCTCCCCCACCACTGCAACAGCACCCATTTGAACTGCGCTCTGCAGGAAGTCGTGACCGTCAAGTCTGGTTCCCCTTAAAGCAACAAACATGAATCCAGGTTCTACCTTCCTAGAGTCATAGACAAGGCCTTGCACTTCCTGATCGGGATCACCAAGGAGTTCATAGTCATCCAAGCCTTCCAGCATTTTGCCAAGCTTCATTTCTCAAATGCTCCGGCATGGGCATTCCTGCCTGCTAAGAGCGACACGAGCCCTTGCAATTGGGGAACAGCCCCCCACACATCCGTGTTTTCTCTTCCGGCTGTTTTCAAGAGGTTCCCTCCTTTTTAGATCGGGGGATGAAAACTAACTTTGACTTTCGATATTTTCCCAAGTGGATGTCCTGCTTTTGGACTTTGCGATACTGCCAGTCCGGTCCCCTCCAGCACTACTTCCAATCCAAGAGACCTGGCTTCCCTGAGCACATCCCGCATTGTCTGTCCTGTGAAATCCGGAAGGAAATCAGGATTGATTTCTCTTACCTTTGACTCCAGAGATCGGTCGGGACGCGAAGGGAATTTTTGTTTCTCTTCTTTATTTTTAACGAGCACAAGCTGTGGATGAACACCTAGATGATTCAGACTCCATGCGCCAACTTCCCTGAAAACGGGGGCTGCCACTACCCCACCGTACCTGTTCCCCTGGGGTTCATTCAACATAACAAGTATAACAAGTTTCGGCCTGTCTACCGGAACAAAACCCACGAACAACGACACGTATTTTTGATTAGAATAGCTCCTGGTCCGAGGATCCACCTTTTGAGAGGTCCCTGTCTTTCCTGCCACCCTGTAGCCTTCTATTGCGGCCAGCGAACCTGTTCCTTCTTTACTAACCACGTGCTCAAGAATTTCTGCGACCTTGCTTGCTGTCTCGGCTGAAATGACCCGCCTCACCAACCTAGGAGGAGTTTTTCTGATCACCTTCCCCTCCTCATCTCTTATTTCTCTGACCAGGTATGGCCGCATAAGCCTGCCTCTATTGGCAATGGCAGCCATGGCCATGACCAATTGCAGAGAGGTGGCTGTCATGCCCTGCCCGAAGCAAATGGTAGCTTTTTCGATTTCTTTTGCACTTTCAACGGGTCTGACAAAACCGCTCCTTTCTCCGATCAAATCTATTCCTGTTTTGCGGCCAAATCCAAATTTTCTTAAGTACTCGTAGAACCTTTCATAGCCCAGTTTTTCTCCTATCTTCACTGCGCCTATGTTACTTGAGAAGGCAATGATTTCCCGTACTGAAAGGAAATCATATCCTCCTGCGTGGTGGTCATGTATAATACGCCTGCCGACCCGGTATTCTCCTTTCTCGCAATAAAATTTCATGTCAGGAGAAATAGTGCCGCTATCAAGGGCGGCTCCCAGCAAGAAAGCCTTAATAACGGAACCCGGCTCGTAGCAGTCGGTGATGGTTCGGTTTCTCCACTGATAAGAGTGATACTTCCAGAAAACGTTTGGGTTGAAGGAAGGAGAAACCGCCATGGCCAGGACTTCTCCGCTTACAGCATTGACGATAACGCACTGGCCGCTCTTTGATTTTGTTTTAGCAACCGCGGCATTAAGAGCTTGCTGGGCCCTATACTGAACATCTTTGTCAATGGTTAAGACCAGATCATGAGTTTCGCGTCCGTCGGAGACCACTCGGCTCACATAGAAGGGGCGGCCAAGAGCATCACGCATTTGCACGAGTCTGCACTCTGGTCCTCTCAGGATTTTATCATATGCCTTTTCAAGGCCCTCAAGACCTTTGTGATCGGTTCCGGCAAAGCCCAGCACATGAGCGGCAATCTCTTTCCCGGGATAGTACCGTCGTGATTCCTTTGTAAAACCGACTCCCTCAAGATGGAGTGATTTCACTTGCTTAACTTTGTCCGGCTCCTCCCTTCGAACCAGCCACACAAAGGGACGCTTGCTATTGAGAACGCGGAAAATTTTGCTTTGCTTGACTTGAAGTGTCCGGGCAAGTTTTCTTGAGGCAAGCAGCTTCTCCTTTATTAGGGCGGGACGTGCATAAATTGAGTCGACGCTGATGCTGACAGCCAATTCATGCCCTTCTCTGTCGTAAATCGTACCCCTTTTTGAAGGCAGTCTGATAACATCTCTATATCCGGCAAGGGCGATGGAGGTCAGCCTCTCCCTTTCAAGGACTTGAAGCTGGTAGGCTCTTGAGAGAATAATTCCCAGTCCCCCCACAAAAAAAAATGTAACCACATATATTCGGAACCTAATCCATTTCTTTTCCCTGACTTTCATGGCAAAATGACAACTTGGGCTGGTGAAACAGCTTTTAGTCCAAGCTCTCGCGCGGCACTTTCCAGATATTGAGGGGATCTGAGGTAAGCCAATTCAACCTTGAGTTTCTGGTTTAGCTCTTTGAGTTTCAATTCTTTTTGCTGAAGCATGCTCATATTATAACCTATCTGAGTCCCCTCGAAATTGGACCAAACATAGCCTATCCCGCTTACCATAAAGATCAAAAGCAGGATGCTTACAAGGAGAACCTGCCGGAAGGTCAGGCGGAATCTTCTCCTTTTTTTCCTGGCATTTTGAATACGAATGCCGGTCCTGGCGTTTCGGTTTGCTTCTGCTTCAAGTGTTCTGATCGGCCTAACCATTTTTAAATCCTTTCTGCCGCCCGCAACATTGCACTGCGGGCTCTAGGGTTTTTCTCAATTTCTTCTCGGCTTGGCTTGATCCCTTTTCTGGACAATCTCCTAAAAAGTGGCGCTTTACCACACTTGCAAACAGGTAAATCCGGTGGACAAGTACATCCTCTCTCCCAGTCGACCATTGCTTTCTTGACCATTCGATCTTCCAACGAGTGGTACGTCAGTATAACCAGCCTGCCCCCTTTTAGAAGCAGTTCGGGGCACTTGCTAAGAAAGCTCTCCAGATTCTCTAGCTCCCTGTTTACTGCAATTCTTAGGGCCTGAAAGGTCCTAGTGGCAGGATCTTTCGCTCCCGGGCCGTGAGAGCGGGGCACAATTGAGCGTATCAGGTTCGCCAATTGAACAGAGGAACTAATCGGCCCGCGCTTCCGCGTATTTTCAATTGCCTTGGCTATTCTTCTTGCTCTCCTTTCTTCACCGTAACGCCTTATAATATCTTCGAGTTCTTTCCTGCCGAGGCGATTAACTAGTTGCCGGGCAGTTACCTTGTCCCGAGGATCCATTCTCATGTCGAGTGGCTCATCACGGTTAAAGCTGAACCCTCTACCGCAGTGCTCGAGCTGGTAGGATGAGACCCCGAGATCAAGCAGAATACCGTGAACTCTTTCTATACTGAGGTCAGAAAGTACCCGGTCAAGCGCAGCATAGCTCTGCTGAACAAATGTAACCTTGTCTTTAAAGGAGGCTAGTCTTTGCCTTGAAATGTCAATGGCCTCGGGATCCCTATCAAGACAAATGAGGCGGGCTTTCCGGCCTGTAAGCATTGCGATTTTTTCGCTGTGGCCTCCGGTGCCCACTGTTCCATCCACGTACAAGCCGTCTCGAGCCGTGAGAAGCGAGTCTAACACCTCCTGAACCAGAACCGGTTGGTGTGGATATTCCAAGCCCGCCTCCCTGCTAGATGCCCAGTTGTGACAGGCCCTGGCTTACTTCCGGAAAACTCGCTTTTGCCCTCTCAAACTCCTCTTCCCATCTTTCCTTATCCCATATTTCAAAGAGCTTCAGACCCCCAACAATCATTACCTCTCTCTTCAAACCGGAGACTTCTCTCAAGTCCGGGGGGATCGTTATCCGGCCCTGCTTGATTGGGCACTCCTGTGCCCCTGAGATAAAATAGCGAAGATACGTGTTGACCGCCTGATCAAGCTGTGGAAGGCTTGCAGCTTTTTCCTCAATTACTCTCCAGTCATCCCTAGCAAAGGCCCACAGGCATTTGAAGTGGTTGGTGACGACCAGGCAGTTATCCTCCTTTTCCTTCAGGAACTCCTTGAACCTAGCCGGAATTACCAAGCGCCCCTTTTCATCAAGGGTATGTTTAGAACGCCCTCTGAACATGCGAGGTTCTCCCTCGTCCTGGCACTTTATGACACTTTATATCACTTTATGACACTTTTAGTTGAAATCTAGGTATTTGTCAAGAAAAAAATCACTAGTAATAAAGATATATTAGTCCATTTTCAGGGCCCAGAGCTCTTGGGCCCCACTGAGAGCAGATCGGTGCTTCTTGAGTCGACTTTGTTCCGGGAACTTCAGGTATTTGGGCTAAAAAGAATGTAGAACGCAGAGACGAGATATAGAGCGATAAAAAACAGATTTAACACAAGTCCGGAATAGGCATAATCTTTGTCATTTCGATCCCTTATTTGCGGAATCGATTTTACTGAAAAGAAGAGTCCTAACCCCAGAACTAAGGGTATTAAAACAACAAAACAAAATCGGAAGCGAAATGACACAAAATCGCCCTTCGCGTTGAGCACGTACACGGAGGCAATGGCAGCCGCGGCAAACGGCATCAGGAACCCGGCAATGGCCAGATGGTTTGTTTTCCTGAAGCCATGATATTTCATGCGAATCAATGCCTGTGTCAAGAGCGTTGAGTTAGAAGAAGCTGATCAGAAATTGCTTGCCTCTTGGATTGCAACTCCTTTAATATAGGCTTCCAGTGACGCCTTGTAGCGCCACCTGCTCGGAACAAAAGAGGAGGTTTTAACCATGCCTGAACTCATCATTTGGAAAAATCAGGAAATTGAACGGTTAAGAAGAGACATCGACCGTCTCTTTGCCCGGTTCTGGGACGACTTCCGCGTTCCCTTCCTTTCCAGCGTGGCCAGGGAAACTCCTTCTCTGGATATGTCGGAAACAAAAGACTCCTTAATTATCAAGGCAGAAATCCCGGGTGTCAAGCCCGAGAACCTGGACATCTCCATTACCGGTGATATCCTGACCATCAGGGGAACCGTGAGGGACGAGTTCACGACTGAGGGAGCTGGATATTCAAGAAGGGAGAGGCGATATGGCTCCTTCTCCCGCAATGTTCAGCTGCCCTGCAAGGTTCTGGTGGACGATGTGGAGGCAACTTACAAGGAGGGCATTCTGAACATTGTAATGCCTAAGTGTAAGCCTGAACAACTCAGTGAGATAAAAATAAAAGTCACGTGATACGCGATGAGGCCCTCGTTTAAGTTGTAAAGGCAAGCCATGAGGCCCCAAGAGCTGTCATTTCTCAGGGGCATTTTTCTTTTACTCTCAGTCTGAACGTGCATGAGGAGGTCAGTCAGATGCAAAACGAAAAAACAGATCATCAAGTACCTGTTGAAAAGCTCAGATGGAGACTTGACCCTGCCACCCTGCCCTTTGAGACCACAGAGGACCTTGAGCCTCTGAAAGAAATAGTCGGTCAGAAAAGGGGAGTGGAAGCCCTGAGGTTTGGGATAGGTATGGATAAGCCCGGCTACAATGTCTTTGTAACAGGCATGGCGGGCACAGGCAGGATGTCTACAGTTAAGAAGTTGCTCAAAGAGATTTCAGAAAAAGATGGGAAGATACCTGATGATCTCTGCTATATCAACAATTTCAAGAATCCCGAAGCCCCTTCTCTTTTGCGTCTTCCGGCAGGAACAGGCCGAGATTTTAAAAAAGACGTTCGTGGGTTTGTTGATACGCTCAAGAAAGAAGTGCCCCAGCTTTTTGAAAGCCAGGAATATCTCAACCGCAAAAAAGAAATTATGATGGAATATGAAAAGAAGGGGAAAAGCTTTTTCAAGGAGCTGGACAAAAAAGTAAGGGAGGAAGGCTTTACTCTGGTTGATATTCAGGTCGGACAGATAAAAAGGCCTGAGGTCATGCCTCTTATAGATGGAAACCCCATGCATATTGACCAGGTTGAAGCCATGGTGGAAAAGGGACGTTTCCCCAAGGAAGAATTCGAGGCGCTGAAAAACAAGCAGGCCAAGCTGAGGGAAGAAATAGACCAGATCTTTCTTGAACTCAGGGATTTACAAAAAGAGGTTCAGGAAAACATAGAGAAGATGGACCGCCTCATGTTCGTCAAAATGGCCACCGAGCTTGCTGCACCCATAAAAAAGAAATTCCCCGGGGAAAAGATCGAAAAATATTTTGACGATATGCTTGAGGATATGACTGACCATTTGCAAATATTCACCACCCAGGGGCAGCAACCTGTGCCGGGTATACCTTTGCTCTTGCCCGAGACAGACCCTTTCAGGCCTTACGAAGTAAATCTCCTTGTTGACAATGGTGACCAGAAAGGTCCCCCCGTGATTATCGAATCCTACCCAACGTATCGAAATCTTTTTGGCATAATAGAAAGAGTGGTTGACCGAAGTGGTGTGTGGCGAACTGATTTCAGCAAAATCAAGGCAGGCTCCTTTGTCAAGGCAAACGGAGGGTATCTGGTCCTCAATCTCCTTGATGCCATTGTGGAGCCTGGGGTTTGGCCAGCGCTTAAAAGGTCGCTTAAAACCAAGAAGATGGAAATACAGACCTATGATCCTTTCTACCTTTTCACAACGACCGGTCTGAAACCTGAACCCATTGACGTAGACACTAAGGTGGTCCTCATCTCCGCTGAATATATTTACCACCTGCTCTTTGCATACGATGAAGACGTGAGAAAGATCTTCAAAGTGAGAGCCGATTTTGATTCCTCCATGGACAAGGACGAGAAGTCAATCCATAAGTTTGCCGAGTTCATAAAGCTCAGGGCTAAGGAAGACAAACTAAAGCCTTTTGACAGAACAGCCGTTGCTGCCCTCGCTGAGCAGGCTGTTCGCATGACCGGAAGACAGGAGAAGATCTCTACAAGCTTTCCTTTAATTGCCGACCTAATCAGAGAAGCAGATTACTGGGCAAGCGAAGACAAGCAAAAAACGGTCCAAGAAAAGCACGTGGATAAGGCGATTGAAGCCAGAATCTTCCGCTCCAACCTGATCGAAGAGCACATCCAGGAGATGATCAATCGCGGAACACTGATGATCGACGTGGATGGAGAGGTCGTGGGGCAGGTCAACGGACTTGCCATCTATAGCCTGGGAGACTATGTTTTCGGAAAACCTTCCCGCATCACGGCATCAACCTCCATGGGCCGCGCCGGCATCATCAACATTGAAAGAGAGGCCGACCTCTCCGGAAGCACGCATAATAAGGGAATTCTTATACTGGCCGGATACTTGAGGAAAAAGTACGCCCAGGACAAACCCCTTACCATGAGTGCAAGCATCGCCTTCGAACAATCCTATACCGGCGTTGATGGGGACAGTGCTTCTTCAACGGAAATCTATGCGCTACTGTCCAGCCTCTCCGAGGTTCCGATCAAGCAATCTATTGCGGTTACCGGTTCCGTGAACCAGAAGGGCGAGATTCAGGCCATTGGCGGAGTAAATCGCAAAATAGAGGCCTTTTACGATTGTTGCCGTCACATGGGCTTAAACGGCAAGCAAGGCGTTATGATACCACAGAGCAATGTCAAGGATCTCATGCTGCGCAAAGATGTCCTCGAAGCCATCAAAAAGGGCGAGTTCCACGTTTGGGCTGTAAAGACCGTTGATGAGGGCATAGAAATCCTCACCGGCAAAAAAGCGGGCAAGCTCCAGTCTGACGGCACTTACCCAAAAGATACAATTAACTACCTCGTTGACCAAAAACTCAGAAACCTTGCTGAAGGACTGAAGAAGTTTGGAGAAGAGGAGGAAAAGGAAGAGAAAAAGGAAGCGTCAAAAGGCAAGAAATCCAAGAAGACGCAAAAATAGATGATTGTTGAAAGACCCCCGGATGATTTTAGCATAGAAAAAAAGATCAGCTGGGCTAAAAGGGTTTTCCATCGGCTTAGAAACCAGCTCCTGACCGATGAAAGAATCACCCGGCTCCTTGAAAGGTTAAGAACAGCAATAGCCGAATCTCGCACCGAGAGGAGCAGAACGGGGATAGTGGCTCTCTGCACGGCTTGCGAGCAAAGAGAAGGCGGCTCCTGTTGTGGTGCAGGCATGGAAAGGAGGTATAGCGCCACTCTTCTCCTTATAAACCTTTTCCTTGGGGTCAAACTTCCTGAAGAGAGAATGAATCCCTCGAGCTGTTTTTTCCTCGGAAACGAAGGTTGCAGGCTCATGGCCCGCCATGTGATCTGCGTAAACTACCTCTGCAAAAAAATAACAGACAAGGTAAGCATCCCACAGCTTGCGGCGCTCCGCGAAAAAGAAGGGGTTGAGCTTGAAGTGCTTTTTCTTTTGAACGAGCGCTTAAGGGATATTCTGGAATCCCGTTTTTATAGCTCCGGTTCCCCGGAAACTTCATAACATGATATGAGCCTGGATGATAGAACAGGAAACGCACTTCGCTTCGTGGCGCATTTCTATGATCAAAGGAAGGTCGGCGACACTGGTTACCTGGGTTTTAGAAGGTCCACAGATCTTTCCCGATTGAGTGCCTGCCTCGACACTCTGATTGAAAAGGGGCTCCTTGTCTCTGGTGAATCCTTGTTTCTTGACATGGGTTGCGGCGACGGAAGGGTCAATGTCCTTTTTAGCTACCTCGTCAGGAAATCAATTGGCATAGAAATGGATGAATGGACCTTGGATGAATATGTACCATTAAAAGAAGAGCTTTTCGTCAGGCTGAAAAAAGATCACCTCCCCCTCCCTCCTCAAAATATTTACCTCTTTTATGGTAACACAATGGATGAAAACTTGCATAGGAGAATTTTTTCTGAGGCTGGGCTTTATTTTGAAGATTATGATATCTTTTACACCTACCTCACCATGCACGAAGAATTTGCAGGGCTTATTTCACGAAAAGCCAAAAAAGGGGCCCTGTTCATGGTATACGGGCTGGAGAATGTACTCCCCCGCCTTGACGGGCTTCGCCTGCTTACGCCTCAAAAGCCTCTTGAAGGCATCCTTGCCCTTTACCAAAAAGAATAATCTGCCTCATAGCCTTGCTGCATTACCGCTACACCTCTCCCCTTATCCCCCCACCGATAATTCCCGTATTTTCAATAAATATCAAAAGGGCAAGAGCGTCGCTGGCTGCAAAGCATTCATTCAAAATACCGTAGTGTATCCGGATGTTTCAAAGGGTTGAATTATGGTACCGGGCGCAAAAAGATTCCTAAAACAGCGGATGTCTCATAGGCCCTCATTATTTTCCTAAATCCACTGTCAGCTTTTGGTTTGTATACCAAAAGCAAATCCTTTGGGGGTAGCCCGGTTCACCAGCAAGTATCACATGGAGGGCTTGCGAAATCCCGAGAAGCGAGGCCTACATTCACGTACGCCGCAGGGACGAGGGATGAGCGTAACGCAGCCCTTCGGCTATGCTCAGGGCCGTGAGCCTGTCGAACGGCAGATGGTGTTTGATGGTGAATCGGGGATGCTCCTTTGTCCTTGACTGAGTATATGATCAAAAATATACTTGGTGGCCTTAAAGAGACAGTTTTCTTATTTGTATTCCCGGCTTGCTTGGTTTTCCCTGCTTGAGAGGTTAGGCACTCAGTCCTCCCACATCACCCAGGCAGGCTGTCAAAAGCTCAGGGCGGGTTTGCCTGGAGCTGAAATCAACTGTTAACACATTTCCTTTTCTGAAAGAAGGGGTACTTTGTTTGTTAGAAGAAAAAATCACTGACCAACAGGTAGCTGGAAGCGTAGAGCAACCTTACAGGCAGACCAGGGGCGTAAGAATTCTGCTGGGAGATCCGAAGAAGGCCATCATTAAGCTATCCATACCCATGGTTGCAGCTATGTCCGCGCAAACTGTCTACAACCTTGTGGACGCAATATGGGTCTCTGGAAAAGGTCCCGAGTCCTTATCAGCCGTGGGATTTACTTTCCCTTTCTTTTTTCTTGCCATAGCAATATCTAACGGCATCGGCATCGGCGGAGGCGCAGCTATATCAAGAAGGATTGGAGCAAGGGACAAAAAGGGCGCCGACAGTGTAGCAACCCACACTATTGTCATCATGCTGATCTTCGTTGCGCTTTTTACCTCGTCCATGTTGCTTTTAGCCAGACCCTTGCTTCGATTAATGGGTGCTGGAAGAGCGCTGGAACTTTCGGTTACTTACGCCAAGATCATGTTTTCCGGCATTTTGTTCGTCTTTTTTATGCAAGTGGCAGTTTCTATCCTGAGAAGTGAAGGCGATGCCAAGAGAGCGATGTATGCGATGGTGGCAGGCGCTACCCTTAATATTGCCCTTGATCCTATATTTATCTACTCTTTAGATCTAGGGGTTGCGGGTGCTGCCTGGGCCACGATACTGTCCATGTTCCTGGTGTCAGTACTCACCTCTTATTGGCTTTTCATGCAAAAAAGGACATATGTTTCTTTCAAGTTCAGTGGGTTCAGGTTTCAGAAAGACCCTATCTATGATATTGGCAGGGTCGGGCTCCCAGCCTCAGTATCCCAGATGTCAATGTCACTGATGGCATTCGCCTTGACAACGATTGTAGCCTCAGTGGGAGGCCCTGACGGAGTGGCCGTTTATACAACTGGATGGCGGGTAATCTCCATGGCCGTATTGCCCATGCTGGGTGTTGCAAGCGCTGTGACATCAGTTAGCGGAGCGGCTTTTGGGGCACGAGACTATAAGAAGATTGAAATATCCTACCTCTACGCTTTAAAGGCAGGAGTGATAACCGAAGGCGCACTGGCAGTAATCATATTTGTGTTCGCACCGCACATCACTTGGATATTTACCTGGTCAAAAGCGTCAGCACGTATCATGGAAGATCTCATAGTGTTTATGCGTACCCTTTGGCTTTTGCTCCCCACGGTTGCTTTTGGAATGCTTTCTTCTGCATTGTTTCAGGGAGTTGGGAAAGGTTTCTATGCCCTTATCATGACCCTGGTTCGTACCCTTGTTTTCACTGTGCCTTTCGCGTGGGTTCTTGGTGTTCATCTGCATTGGGGCCTGCGGGGTGTATGGATAGGTATGGTTACAGCAGGCATTTGCTATATTCCCATTGCTTTCGGGTGGGCAATGTCCTACATCCGAAAACTTGAAAGAGCTGCCCCTCCTACAACAAAAACCGCTTGCCCTGAACCTCTCAAGGGATACTAGAACGGGGAAGCAAAGAAAACTTCAGACGCCGAGCTGTGAAACAGCAAGGGAGAAACCACTCTCCGAAGTGAACCCTCCTTTGCTCCAAATCGCTTCGCCATAACTTGCCATGCTGTTCATCTTTAGAATGCTGGATCTTTGAGTAGGGTCTTACGGGTCTTGACTTTTCGGAATTATTCCCTTAATCAGGTCTTGTCTTGGAAAGAAAGGGAGAGATATGAAAGTACGTCATGTTGCTGTTGCCTGCAGTTCTCAAGAAAATGCCGATAGATTCTACGGAGGCATATTAGGACTTGAGAAAATGAAATCGTCCACCCTTACCGGCGAACTTGCAAAACAGATCTTTGATACTCCCCATGGATGTCAATTCGTGCTTTACGCAGGGGAAGAGATTGCTTTTGAAGTATTCCTGCCGGAGAAGATGCCTGAGAAAGCCGTTCCGTATGTGCACACCTGCCTGGAGGTTGAGGATAGAAACAATTTTATTAGAAGATGTGGGCAATCCGGGTGCGTGGTTAAAAGGGTAAAGAAGAATGACTCTGAAATTATTTTTCTTTCAGATTATGACGGCAATCTCTTTGAAGTAAAGCAATCTTGATTCATGTAATTCTTCGTTTCACAGCGACTCAATGCCCCAGGATTCAAAGGAAAGCTGATGGAAGAAGAACTGATTAGAAAAGCCCTCTCAACTTTCATGGAAAACCCTACCCCATCTATTGCCCGAGTCCTTGCAGCAGCTCTAAGAACGGGCCGGGTTAGCTATGAGGATGTTAGCAATCTTGTGGAAACCGGGGATGACACTGAAGAAGTCTTATTTTCCGCCTATAGCTGGAGGTTGTTGCTCCCGACAAGGACCTCGAAAAGCATGGCATGGGAGGACCGTATCTTAGCACCGGGGCCGGGTGAGGCCTATGAAATGCCAGAAGTTATCCAGCACCTGGTAAAGCAAGCACTAGAGACCGGTAAATGGGATCCCGGGAAAGCTGTGGCAGAAGTCTTTAAGGACATGGAGGAAGGAAATTGGGATCGCGTGCCAAAACTGGTTGAGATGCTGGGAAGGGGCGCAATGGGCGGTCGCATAAGCGCTCTTAAAATAAAGGAAGTGTGTAAAGAGCTGGGCATGCTTGAGGCAGTAGACCGGCTGATAGCCGAACTTAAGGCTGGTGGTGTAATCAGCCCTTCGCTGGGATCATTTCCCGAGGCAACGCAACAGCGAGGGCCGATCTATGAACTAAACCCATCCTTATTCACAAGGGCGGGCACTCACTAAAGTATTTATTTGATCGCAAGAGTTTATGGTCTTATGATAGTTTTTTTGATGCCTGTGCACCCAGATCAAAGGCCTTCAGGTTGGACTCCAGAAAGGCCTTCTTCGTAGAAGTTGAAATAGTCTCCTTCATAACATCTTCTGTAACGGGCACGGCTCCTGAGCCTATCAGGGCTCCCAGCATAACCATATTTAGCGAGAGTGGGTTGCCTGCTTCTTCCGCAAGGTCATTTCCACGAAGAGCGATTAGTTTTTCAACCCTTGTTTTAATCTTTTCAAGCATCTCCTCCACTGGCGGATATACCCCCTGCCCCAGAGAAACGGTAAATGGAGGAAGCGGCTGGGCATTGGTGATGACAAGTGTTTTCTTGTTGCACTTTCCAAGTATTCTCATTGTTTCCAGGGGCTCAAAGCTGACCAGTATATCTGCTTCCGCATTTGAAATTATGGGGCTTTTCACATTTCCCATCAACACTGCCGATTCCACCACTCCGCCTCTCTGTGCCATGCCGTGAATCTCGCTTACCACCACATGTATCCCCATTGAAAGGGCAGCCTGCCCCAGGAGATTTGATGCCAGCAAATTACCCTGCCCGCCAACGCCAACAAACAAACATCTTCCTGTTTCCATACTTTCCTCCATATTATCCCTTCAACGGCATGATTGCATTTTCGGGACAGACCTGCGCACAGACTGTACAGCCTATACATAAGTTTTTGTCGATATGCACCTGCTCCCCTTCAAGAAACATTGCGGGGCATGCAAGCAGGTTAATACAATCCCGATGATTCTTGCATTTATCCAGGTTTACATAAAATGGCCTTGCCTTCCTCGCCTTGCCTATTCGGCGGGCAAATAACGGGCAGTACTCCTTGGACACGATCACGGAGAGGCCGTCATACTCCATTGAAGCTCTTACCGCTTCTATTGTTTTTTTCAGGTTGTAAGGTCTAACCACGTGAACATCCTTAACCCCGCAACCCCTTACTACGTCCTCAACCGAGACCTTTGGCAAATCAAGCCCCGTGGTCTCTGGCTCAACACCGGGATGGGGCTGATGACCCGTCATTGCCGTGGTGCCATTGTCCATAATGACCAGCGTGAATTTGTGGTTGTTGTGAACAGCATTAACAAGGCCAGTGATACCGGAGTGAAAAAAAGTTGAATCCCCAATAAAAGAAGCTACTTTCTGGTCCGTTGCCCGCGAAAATCCGCAAGAAGAGCTTACCGAAGACCCCATACATATTACCAGGTCACCCATTGAAAGAGGGGGCAAGAGCCCAAGAGTGTAGCAGCCAATGTCAGTGGGGTGAATCGCATCAGTGCCATATACCTGCTTTACTGCATAGAAAGTGGCCCTGTGTGGGCACCCTGCACAAAGATTTGGTGGTCTTCCAGGAAGAGCGGGAAAATCTGAGGTGTCAACCGGCAGGGGTGCCTTGTAATCTATCTCGAAGTACTCTGCGATTCCTTTTCTCACCATTCCGGGATTGTACTCAAAAAGCCGGGATAGCTCTCCCACTCCCTTTCCTTTGATTTCCAGAGTCAGGCCTGTTTCCTGGGCAATAGTTTTAAGCTCGTGCTCCACCACAGGCTCGAGCTCCTCAACCACGAGTACTTTCTCGAGCGGCTCCATAAAGCGAACGCAGAGGTCCCGAGGCATGGGGTATGAAAAACCCAGCTTGAGAATGCTTACCTTGTCCTCAATGCCAAGGTCAGATACTGCATCCATTACATAGTTCACACTAACACCGTTTGCCACTATACCCCATGGGCCATTGCCGATGATTTCGTTCATCGGAGAATTCTCTGATTTTTCCACAGCCTGGTCATATTTTCTTAACAGGAGTTTGTGTAGCTCTCTTGAAACCGCAGGCACACAAACATAATGAAAAGGGTCCTTCTTAAAAGTTGTCTTAACCTTTCTCGGCTGAAGCTCTCCTAGTTTCACACCTCCTCGCACGTGTGCCAGGCGGGTGGTCGTCCTCAAGATAACCGGCAGCTTCAGTTCCTCTGATAGTTCAAAAGCAGCTTTGGTCCAGTCTTTCATTTCCTGGGTGTTTGTCGGCTCCAGCATGGGCAGGCTCGAAAGTCGTGCATAGTAACGGTTATCCTGCTCATTCTGGCTTGAAAACAGGTACGGATCGTCTGCGTTCACTATCACCATCCCCGCCTCAACACCCGTGTATGCAAGGGTCATCAACGGATCGGCAGCAACGTTGAGCCCGACATGTTTCATGGTCACCATTGTCCTCAGGCCGCTGATGGCTGCTCCTGCCGCCACTTCCATAGCAACCTTCTCGTTTGTGGAGTATTCAAAATAGAGATCTGTCTCTTTGCTGATAGCAAAAAACTGTTCAGGGATCTCGGAAGAAGGTGTGCCAGGATAGCAGGTCGCAAAAGCGAGGCCCGCCTCCAGCGCCCCCCGGGCAATAGCTTCATTGCCCAGCAGCAGCATTTCCGTTCCAGGAGAATCTGTCAGTAACTTGTGCATATCCACCCCCTATAATGATTTTGACTTATTCTTATCGTTTCCAGCCCTCCGGCAGGCTCTCAGGCTCTAGCATATTTTTTCCTGAGTTTCGGCTTCTCAATCTTCCCCGTGGGATTGCGAGGCACATCATCAAAGAAAAGCTTCTTGGGCCTCTTATACCTGGGCAAGGCCTCACAATAGGCAAAGAACTCATCTTCGCTCATTTCCTTGCCTGGCTTGAGCTTAACAATGGCTGCAACAATCTCTCCAAGTCGCTCATCTGGAATGCCGATCACTGCAGCGTCTTGAATCTTGTCATTTTCCAAAAGAAAGTCCTCTATTTCGACCGGGAAAATGTTTTCTCCTCCAGTGATGATAATGTCCTTTTTTCTGTCCACAAGCCATATGAACCCATGTTCATCAAAGCGGGCCATATCACCGGTAAGGAGCCACCCGTCAACAATCGTCTTCCGGGTGGCCTCCGGATTCTTGTAATATTCCTTCATCACACCAGGGCCTTTGACGGCAAGTTCACCTGTTTCCCCTTTAGGGACATCCCTTAATTGGTCATCAACAATTCTGCACTCCCAGTCAAAACCGGGCAGCCCTATTGCGCCAACTTTGTGAAGGTTTTCCATGCCAAGGTGTACGCAGCCGGGTCCGGTTGATTCACTCAGCCCATAGTCAGTGTCATAGTCGTGGTTGGGAAAAACCTTTTTCCAGTTTTTGATCAGGCTTGGCGGCACTGGCTGGGCACCTATGTGCATAAGACGCCACTGATCGAGTTTGTAATCTTTCAGGCTGATATCACCGTTTTCAATGGCCACAAGGATATCCTGTGCCCACGGCACAAGCAGCCACACAATAGTGACCTGTTCCTCTGAAACAGCCTGTATGATCCACTCCGGCTTTACACCTTTTAAAATGACCGCCTTCGCGCCCACAATGAAATTCCCGAACCAGTGCATCTTTGCCCCGGTGTGGTAAAGGGGCGGAATACAAAGGAAATTATCCTGGTGAGTCTGGTTGTGATGGCGGTTTTCCACGATGCAGGCAAATTCGAGATTTCTGTGCGTCAGCAAAATCGGCTTGGGTGCCCCGGTAGTTCCAGAGGTAAAATAAAGGCCCGCTTCATCCAGAATACTGATGGGCACTTTTGGCTCATCAGTAGATGCTTTGCTGCAAAGTTCTTCACATGAGGCGGCATATTCGGGCTTCAAGGTTTCCGGTCCCTGGAAAATGTAATCCTTAACACTTCTGAGATCATCCTTTATGGCGCTTACGCGATCAATGAATTCCTCGCCAAAAACCATCACCTTGGCTTCAGCAATATCGGCACAATAGCAAATATCCTCAGCAGTGAAGCGGAAATTCAGGGGAACGGCCCACGCACCTGTCCTCAAAATACCAATGTAAATGGGAAGCCACTCAAGACAATTCATCATAAGGAGGATCACTTTGTCCCCTTTCTTTACCCCCCTCCTAATTAGTGCGTTGGCAACCCTGTTGGCCGTCTCGTCAAATTCTTTCCAGGTTATAGACCTCCTTAGGTCTTTGGCAGGTTCCCTTTCAATCAGGGCAATCTCATCCCCGTACATTCTTGCATTCCTTGCGAGTATTTCGCCAATGAGCATTTTGACCCTCCCTGCCGGAAAAAGCTATATTTTAGCTACAAAGTAATTGCACATTAGGTAAGTAAAGGAATCTTGTCAAGTGAAAATGGCCTGCTCCAAGGCGCCTTTTCCAAGCAAGCTCGTGTCTCAGCTTCGCCGTTTCTAAATACCTCTTGGAGGAAATAGTGGCGCATACTTTCTAGCCTTCAAATTTACCACCAAAACCCCTGATGCAATCAAAAGCAAGGCCAGCACAATACTGAGTGTGATAGGTTCCCCTAGAACAAGCCCACCAAGTAAGACTCCTGTCACGGGCATAATGAAAATAAAGGAATGAAGTGAAACAGCCCCGTATTTTTGCAGCAGTCCAGTCCATGCCACAAAACCAAAAGAAGCAGTCAGAAGTCCCTGGTACAAAAGGGATGCGACAACTTTGAAACTTGCATCGGTTACCATCTTACCATCCCACAAGTAGCCGAACAGAAAAAACAGGGGCACGGAAAATATCATTGGGTAGAGCACAAGATGAAAGGGCTCAAATCTGTTTATGATTGTCTTTGTATAGGTGGTATTACAGGCCCATACAAACGAGGTGAGTAAAATCACAAAATCTCCAATTTGAACATCAGCAGTGACTTCGTGGTGTCCAAGAAATACCAAAGCCATCCCCGTAAATCCCATCAACAAACCAAGAACTTTCCTTTTTGTAATCCGGTCACCTGGGATAAAAAAATGAGCCAGGAAAAGTATAAAAAAGGGCTGGAGATTAATCAAAAGGGTTCCCCGCGAAGCATTCGTTTTGTTCAAACCAAGGTAGAGTAAGGAAAGTTGTAATGTAAATAAGACAGAGACTATCAAGAGCTGCGAAACCTGATCCCGCCTTATCCTGAAGGAACGCCCGGTCATCTTCACCCACAGCGAGATCCCAAGTGCTGCTATACTGAATCGCAGCCCTGCATTGGTAAGTGGGCCAAGACCGGAGAGGCTAATCTTAATGGCCACCGCATTGGACCCGAAAATAACACACAGCAACGAGGCAAAAGTACCGGCTAGTAGCGGCAATTCCCGGTTACTGGGCGCATACTCACGTACTTCTGTTGCAGCGTTTCTTTGCATATTTTTCTCTCGAGACCGATCCGATTAGTTTCGTCCCCTTGCCGATTCATGGTCAATTTCTTCGTTGAACCCAAAATTTTCTAAATACACTCTAACACCGGATAAGACAACGTCAAAGTGAAAAGCTTTGTCCTGCAACAAGCCTAAGTTTTGGGGGCTACACTGAGGGCAAATACCGCCCGGGATGGGCCCTCAAAATATTTTGATTTTCTCTCCCTTACCCAGTATTGTGAAAACTGAAATCAATCGAAAGCGCACCATGGGAAAGAAAGGAGGAGCATAAAATGGAACTCAAAGGGAAAAAGGTCATTATCTTGGTAGAGCAAATGTACAACGAATTTGAATTCTGGTATCCCTACTATCGCCTTAAGGAAGCCGGCGTGGATGTTGTCGCGGTCGGATCAGGCAGCGCCAGCGAGTATACATCTAAATCAGGGCTTCCGTGCAAAGTCGACCTAGCCGCCAACCAGGTCTCTGGCAACGATTACGACGCCCTCATTATTCCCGGCGGTTATGCGCCTGACCATATGCGCCGCCACCCTGCCATGGTAAAGCTTGTAAAGGACATGTTTGAAGCAGGGAAGATTGTAGCTGCCATTTGTCATGCCGGCTGGATGCTCGCCTCCGCCGACATTCTCAAAGGCCGGACCGTGACCTCGTTCTTTGCTATAAAGGATGATCTGCTCCACGCCGGGGCAAAGTGGGTTGATCAGGAGGTTGTGGCAGACGGGAATCTGATCACCAGCCGCAAGCCGGATGATTTACCTGCATTCATGAAGGCCATCCTCGCGGCCCTCTCAAGTTGAACCGCGGAAAGGTTCATCGTAAGCTTTTTCCGGCTGAAAAAATTCTAAATTGAACTTCTTTCGGACGAAAAATGTAACTTTTTGCACAAAATTCCCCCTAACGCTTTTGAAAGAACTTCGTGGGATATTGTGAAGTTCTAGTCTTTTCCAGGAAACTTAAAGTCTCTCATGCGGCCTCCTGAAAGGGAAGGTTGAAGAAACTGCTGAGCCGGGAAGACAAAAGGCTGGATTTAATAAACTAAGAATCAGAAAGGTACGGGGCCTGGCCCTGGCAACCTGAACACATGTCACCCTGGGAAGCAGGATATGCTTCCCCGCACACGGGACAAAGGGCGATTTTTCCCTTGCTCTGTTTACCGATGAGTTCATCCCTGATCCTGACCCTTTCAACACCGAGGATCTCTTCGCCGGCGGCTTTTATCTCGTCTAGAAGTTTTTCTTCATCCTGCGCAGCCTTGGGCCTTGTCCTGAAAAACCACGACCTTATTGCAGGAAAGGGCTCCAGTTTAGCAGCATCCAGGAATACTCTGACGCCCTCGCCCGTGTACTTGTCAAACAAAGCCAGGGCGAAGCGACCAAGGTCAATGACCCGTAGCCAGCTGTTACCCACAGTGCAGGGGGTCAGTATCTGAATTGCATCAGGAAGACATTGGGAGGTTTCACTGATGGCATCGAAAAGCACGCCTTTGGGAATGTGCCTTTTGGCCATCTCCACCATAAATCCTCCTACAACGAGGCCGGGGGCAATATGGCCGTGAAACTCTTCTACCTCCTGGAGATACTCTTTGAGGCAAAAGGAGCCGATTTTTTCTTCTTCATTTTTCATAGGCAACCAAATTATGGTTTGTGCTTTTTAGTGGCAAGAAAGTCACCAGAGATAAAACCTGGCCAGGATCCTATCCAGCTCAGGGGCTTCCGGCATTTCTTCGTGATCGCGAAGGTAATCGCACCAATCTAATCTTCTAACCATTGCTGTCTTAAGTCTTCCAGCATACTGAAGGGGGACTATTTGAGTTAGATTAGCCCTGACATTTATTGAGCCACGGGGAGCTGAAAGACTCACCCAGTCTCCCTGCTTGATTCCTCGTTGCGCAGCATCCTTTGGGTTTATATCCAGCATTGGATCGGGCCGAAGAGACCTGGGCCACGGGAGCCTGAACGTCCTGGAGTGGATGAACATTGGTAGCCGTGCCCCCGAAGTCAGAATCAACGGAAAATCTTTGCTTAATTCCGGAGTGGATCTCGGGCTGTATTTAGGTTCTTCGTAGAGGGGCAAGGGGTCAAGGCCTGCCTCTTTCAGAATGGAAGAGGTAAACTCCATCTTGCCTGAAGGAGTTGGAAACCCTCCTTTTTCATACTTCCTGTATTCGGGCTTTCTAACATCTTTCAGTGAATATCCTGCCGGATACTTTTTTAACTCCGCCACAGAAAGCCCTGTCGGCTCAAGGATCCAGTCTACACATGCTTCATATCCTTCCCGGAGCAATTGGTCACCGGGGGCAAGCCTTGCGGCAAGTTCAAAAATAATGTCTGTATCAGAACGCGACTCGCCCAAAGGTTCAATTACGGGACTTGTCCATATGACGTATCTTTCAGGGTAGAACTTGTGCTCACTTCTTTCAAAAGAAGTACATGCAGGTAAGACTACGTCAGCCATTCTGGCGGTGTCTGTCATAAAAATATCAACATCCAGAAAAAAATCGAGCATCCTCAGGGACTCTGCCATAAAATCCGGGCCCGGCCACATCCTATGATTGACTCCGAACCCTATCATGGCACGAATAGGGTAAGGACGCCCGCTCTTTATCTGAAAAGGAACATGGATCGCCTGGCCCTGAGGCACCATTTTGCACCAAACGGGGTAGAGATCCTGCCCCACCCTGGGTGCCATTTCTTCCCATGGGCGAGACTGTTCAAATTCGTCTTGACGAGTCACCACACCGCTTGGAACATACAGGTAGCCTGGAGGCACCACGTAGTTACCCCCTTCCTGGTCGAAATTCCCCGTAAGGCCTACCAGGGCTGTCAGCGCACGGTGGTTCTGCACACCGTTGGTATGATATACTGTTGCATTGGCCCCGGTTAAAAGCCCTGCAGGTTTTGCCTTGGCATAAACCCTTGCCGCTTTTTGCATAAGCCCAGCGGAAACTCCGGTGATCTCTTCTGTGAAGGAAGGGGTAAATTGTTTCACATAAGACCTAAATTCATCGAATCCAATGGTCCAGTTTTCTACAAATTTCCTGTCATAGATATCCTCTTCGATTATAACATTGCCCATGCCAAGTGCTAATGCACCGGATGTCCCCGGGCGCATGCGCAGGTGTATGTCGGCATGGGCTGTCAGGGGCGTTACCAGGGGACCGACTTCAATGATTTTCAGTCCCCTTTCCCTGGCTTCCACCAGTTTTCGAACAGCAGCAGTATTTGAGTAAAAGGGGTTGTTGCTCCAGACCAGGAGACATTTTGCCTTGCTGAACTGGGGACGTCCCATGACCCCATAGTTCAGCCTGGCAGCCATCGAGGCTGCTGCAGAACAAGTGCTTGATTCAGTGCAATAGTTCGGTGACCCAAAACTATGGGCAAATCGCTTCAAAAACGGTCTCATCCACTTTGGATAACCTGCATAGAAAACAATTGACTCGGGCCCTGAGTCCCTTCTTATCCTTTCCACTCGATCTGCTGTCAGGTCAAACGCCTCATCCCACGAGACGGCCTCGAAATCTCCCGATCCCCGGCTCCCTTTCCTGACAAGCGGAGACAAAATGTGATCCTTGTGATAAGCATATTGCCGGCTGGCGGCTCCCTTTGCGCACAGGGTGCCCGCGTTATGTGGATTTTCCCTGGCGCCCTCAACCTTGATAATCACACCATCCTTCACATACGCACCAATACCACAGTGTGGGATGGGGTTACAAATTGAGCAAATTGCCTTTTTAATCTCAATCCCACTTCCCGGAGTAGGTAGCTTTCCTTTTACGCTTTCAGTAGTAGATTGTTTTTGATAAGTGCTCATGACTCTTGCTAAAGTTCCTTGTTTTTAAAAAGGCAAAATCAATGGAAGGCTCTGGCTCTTTTCAAGAACCATACTCGGCAAGATGGGCCTTGGCCAACGGTAAGAATGGAGATGCCTTGTATTTACTTACAAATTCCTTAAGTACCTTTACTGCTTTCTCCTTCTGGTTCAAAAGCGGATAAATCCTGGCTAGAGCCAGCATCGCCTGCTCTTTGAAAAACCCATCTTCATCTGAGACAACGATATTTAGAATCTCAACTGCTTTCTGCAGGTCCCCTTTCTGCTCGTAGCACTCTGCTATTGCAAGTCTCGAAAGCGATGGATAGGGATAGTCACGTGGCCCTTCTTTCAAGAATTTTTCATATAGCGTGATTGCCTCATCATATTTTTTTTCACGATACTTAATGTATGCCACCTGAGGTGCAACCAGACGACTAACCTTTGAACGGCCGTATTGTTGAACAACCTTTTCAAAGAGTTTTTCCGTTTTCTCAAGGCTTTTCTGGTCTGCTTTTTTGTCCATGTTGTCCAGAAAAGCCGAATAGGCAACATTGTATGCCTCCAAACCCTTTGTGTTGATCCGATTCAGGTAGGCGCTAACCCCCATGTAGACTAAAATGCCCACAACAACCGCTATTCCGGCGTAGCTGAGTTGTGTGGAATGTGCCTTTAAAAAAATAGCAGCCCTCGCTGAAAATGTCAGGAACTCATCAGGCCCTTTGAGCAGTTCTTTGCGGGTAACCTTCTTCTTTGCCATAGCTCTTGGTGCTCTTTCAGGATTAAGTGGTTAAACCCTGTAACAAAACCCCCAGAATCAGTCAAGGTAAAAAACTAATCCCTTTTCCCTTTAATAACACCAATGGATCGAGTATAAGATACCTTTAGTCAGCTTCTGCAAGGATAGCAAGCTCCATTTCGCCACGTGGATAGCTCAATGTTCAATTTAAGCAACTTCCTGACCTTGATTAGCTCCCTGCCCAATCCCACCGCATATTTTCTCCTCGCTTTGAGCGCTTTTGTGGAGAATGTCTTCCCTCCTATACCAGGAGACACTATAACGGCTTTTGGGGCTTTTCTGGTTGGAACCGGAAAACTCTCATTCCCGGGTGTTTACCTCTCCACAACACTTGGCAGTCTCCTAGGGTTCTTAACCCTTTTCTGGCTGGGCAAATACCTGGGACGACGCTTTTTCGTTGAAAAAGACTACCGCTATTTTAAGGCGAAAGACATTGTCAGAGCAGAGCACTGGTTTGAAAAATACGGCTACCTTATTGTGGGCCTTAACAGGTTCCTCCCAGGAATTCGTTCGATTATATCTCTCAGTGCCGGTATGTCAGGCCTTAAGACAAAATGGGTCGCCCTTTTCTCATTTGTCAGTTGCGCTGTATGGAACCTTATATGGATACTTATGGGCAGAGCGCTCGGCACCCACTGGAATGAGGTTGGGCCCAGAATGTCGGCGATTATGGGAAAATATAGAACTGCCATTCTTATTCTGTGCGCTCTTTTTCTTATATTCCTCCTTGGCAAGAAATTCTTGGAAAGGAAAAAAGCCGAAAAAATTTGACATCTTCCCACCAGAACCCCAACCCACTCAAGCAAAACTGTTTTTCTTGGTTTGACTTCTATCAAAAATGATATATATTAACCTGGCACTGCGAAAAAGATAATTAATATTTTTGCATCCTCTTGCGCAGAACAATTTTCTAAGATAACCCTGCACAAAGCGAACAGTTATGGGGCCCAGCAGGAAAGCCCTTGGTTTTCTGCGGAGGCGGATAGATGAACCCGGAGAACTTCGGTGAATAGCGAATCTCTTCCAGCACAGAACAAACGAGTGGTAAATTACCTTCGGCTTTCGATAACCGACCGGTGTAACCTGCGGTGCATTTATTGCATGCCCGAAGAAGGAATTAGCTTTGTACCCCACGACGAGATCCTCTCATATGAAGAAATGTTGCACCTGGTCAGGCTCGCTACCCAGTGCGGCATTCGAAAGGTCAGGTTAACAGGCGGGGAGCCCCTTGTCCGCAAAGGGTTCATTGATTTCCTGGAGAATCTTTCAAATATCACCGAGCTAAAAGAAATCAGCCTTACTACCAACGGAGTACTATTGAAACATTTTGCTGCTGATATCAAAAAATGCGGTATTGGCCGCATCAACATAAGCCTGGATTCACTGAGGCCTGAAAGGTTTTTCAAAATCACGGGCCGCAATGTTTTCAAGAAAGTTCACGAAGGGATCCGTGAAGCAGAGCGCCTCGGCTTTGACCCGATAAAAATCAATATGGTGGCAATGAAAGGCATTAATGACGATGAAATCCTGGATTTCGCCCGTCTTACACTCAAAAAACCTTACCACGTCCGCTTCATTGAATTCATGCCTGTGGGGAAAGAAAACGGTTGGAGCCCGGAGAGGTTCATCTCCACAGGAGAAATTCTAGCCAAAATCCAGCAACTTGGTGACCTCCAGCCCATCGAACAAAATACCCTACTAGATGGTCCAGCCAGGAGATACCGCCTTGAGGGCGCAAAAGGAGAAATCGGCTTGATAGGGGCACTGAGCGATCATTTTTGCGACCAGTGTAACAGAATGCGCCTGACGGCGGAGGGTCACTTAAGAGGATGCCTTTTTTCCGACAAGGAGATCGATATAAAAACCCCGCTGAGAGAAAAAAGACCTGATTCAGAAATCATAGGGCTAATGAAGCTTGCCATCAAGAACAAGCCAAAATCTCATGGCCTCTTCAAATCAGGTCCCCGCAAATGCGTTCGCCCCATGACCACCATCGGCGGCTAAAAAGGGGTCACACCTATTTATCGCTCAACAAGATACACTCGCATGATCGCCCCCCAATATGGGGCATCACGCTGAGGGAATACGATAAATAGGTGTGACCCCTTTTTCTAATTCCGCCAGTACCAGGTGCTTGCGTGCAGCCGAGCGGTATTTGAACATGACGCTGGGAGAAATTTTCTCCATTTTCCTCAAAGCTTCATCCCCGCTTTTTTCTGGATCAAAGGGTCTTAGGAAGTATGGGTGTTTCTTGTCTCCCGTAACTTTCTCAATCAAGGCGGCGGTTTCAGTGATTTCTTCAGGCGTAAGATAGCTTACTTTGGGTTCCCCGGTGCCCGGTCTTTGCACAGGGCGAATAGTCGTGTAGAATTGGTATTCAGGAAACTTTGTAACAAGAGCAATGCTTTTCTCAATTTCACGGGGATCAACAGCCTCCCCCAGCATTCTCTCGTAGAGATTCAATGGCCCTAAAACTTCCATTATCACCCTGTCTCCCAGTGCGCGTGTGAGCAACTTTTCCAGTACTGAGGCGTTCTTTCCGTTTGTGTCAAATTGAAGTCTAAGGCCCTTCTTTTTCAAATAGTCAAGCACTTCTATAAAGGTGTCGGCTTCAGAGGGACTTCCTCCAGAAACATGAAGCCCGTCAACCCAGCCTTGTGAAAGCTCACCCAAGCTAAAAAACCCGTCCAGTCTTGTGCCGCCCACCAGATATGCAAGCACAACTCCAACCCCTTGGCGAATGGTCTTGCCGTTTGCAAGTACAGGGAATTCAATGCCATCTTCACGTCTAATAATAGAGCTGCGATTGGTTGAATAGAACTTGCGGAATGCACTCATTCCCCCAGCCTTTATGTTTACCTCCTGGTAGGGTATCCCCCGCTCATCCATGAATTGTTTGGCAATCTTGCAGCGAGTACAACCAGTTGCCGTAAAAAGGGTTTTACTCAATGAGACATCTCCTTTCTAGGTTCTGGGTGGCCCACAACCATTTCAGATTGAATCTCCTAGACTCCAGGTGCCTTTCTTACTGTATCCACGACATAATCTATCTTCTCCCGACTGTATGAAAGTCCACTTCCACCTCGTTTTGAGAAAAAATTATTGAAAGAGCACACTCGGCAAGTAAAGAGCAATTTGGGGAAAAACAGTCAACAACACGACACAAATTATCATACAAATGAGAAACGGGACAATCCCCCTGAAAATATCTTGCATGGGTACACCCTTGGCAACGCTTGCAATAGCGAAAACATTAACCCCAATGGGCGGAGTAATCTGCCCCATTTCCATTGTGATTACCGTGACAACACCGAACCAGATCGGATCAAACCCCAAAGCTGTAATCGACGGAAAAATAGTTGGAAGAACAAGCAGAATCATTGGGATAACATTGAGGAGGCAGCCCAGAACCATGAAAAGGATTACAACCCCGGTGAATATAATGTATCGGTTCACATGCAGGCCAGTAATGAATTCTGCTAGAGAAAACGGCAGCCTTGTAGCAGCGAGAAAGTACCCCAGTATGCCCACACCTATCAAAATCAGAAGCAGCTTGCATGTTATCGAAAGGGTATCTTCAGAGGCCAGGACTATCATCTTCCAGGTTACTCTCTTCCTTAGGAGCGCATACACAAAAGCTCCCACAGCTCCGATAGCTCCCCCTTCCACCGGGCTAAAGATACCGGCCAAAATCCCTCCGAGAATCAGCACGAAAAGGGCCAGCATCCCCACCACTCCTTTCAGTGAAGCAATCTTTTCTTTGAAGCTTGTCGGCTCTCCCCTGGGAGCAGCGTCTGGTCTGAGTTTAGCTATGAGGAAAATTGATACGATAAACATACCTGCCAAAAGCAACCCGGGAACAAGGCCTGCTATGAAAAGTTTACCTATGGATTCCTCAGTAACAATTGCGTAAAAGATAAAGCCCACGCTCGGGGGAATCAAAATGCCGAGTGTGCCTCCGGCAGCCAGGCACCCTGTTGCAAGTGACATATCGTAATTTTTCTTTTTCATCTCAGGCACAGCAAGTGTCCCCATGGTAACTGCCGTGGCAAGGCTGTCCCCACACACAGCCGCAAAACCTGCACACCCTGCAACTGAGGACATGGCCAGTCCTCCTCTTAGCCGCCCCAGCCATTTACTGGCAGTGTCAAAAAGATCCTTGCTGATTCCCGAGTGGTAGGCCAGTTCTCCCATGAGGATGAAAAGTGGTACCACGGTCAGCATGTAAGAGGCGCCCGTGCTGTAAGGACCAATGGCAAGCATTGCAAGGGAGGGCTTTACTCCCTTGTATATCACTATCATCCCTAGAAAGCCTGTGAATGCCATTCCAAATCCAATGGGCATCCCCAGGAAGAGAAGAATGAATAGGAGGCACATTCCCAGCACCCCGGTAGCGGCGCCGCTAAGTCCTGAAGGGGCAAGACCCAGCATAGGCGCGAAAAGCAGAAAAAGCGATGCAGCCAGTGCCGGAACAAGCCACAGCCTTTTATCACTTTCAACTGATCGCTGCAGAACTTTTAGGAAATCTACAAGTACCACCAGAGCCAGCAGAAGTGCCCCTGCTCCAGCAATGAACCAGAAAATGGAGGTAGGAATTTCGAGGTCATAACTGATTTCATGATCCTGTATCTTCTGAAAGCCTTTTAGAACCAGTTGAGAGGACATCAGGAAGAAAAAGAGCGTGCTAATAAGATAAGCAAAGCTATCGGTAACATTGCGCGCCCACTTCGGTAATCTTGAAACCAGGAACTCTATTCGTATGTGCCCTTCATGAACCTGGGTAAAAGCGAGCCCCAAGAAAACAATTATGAGAAGCATAAACCCTTCAATTTCAATGGCACCGGGCACAGCTCCCTTGAACATAAACCTTGCCAGCACATCAAGAAAAACGGGCAAGGGCATGATACAGAGGAAAAGGGCACTGATGTAGTTGGAAAATTTACTCAGGGGACCAAAGATTGTTTCCAGCCTTTTAATTACCAAGCTCAAGCCTGTGGCCATTTTCCGAGTGTACCCCCTTTCCAGGCACTGCCAAGAAATTGCTCCTGTCATGGTTTGGGCGCAATCCTGCCGGCAGGATCTAGAACTCTCCAGCCTGAAGCCAACCTTTGACCTGGCATGGATTAGAAGACACCTTAGGTGGTCCGCCTATTTTTCCCTTTCAGCGCATCGAAGAGCCCAGGATAACCATCTTGACTTTACACTTCACGGGGACCCATCCTCCCTCTCCAAACGGGAAGATGGGTATCCTCATTGGTATTTATTTATAGCCTCCTACTGTTGTCTTGGCATACTTTTCAGCAAGACGAAGGACTTCTGCGTGGATCTTTCTGGCATTCTTATACCCCTTCTTTTCCATTTTCCTGATCCACTCCTCATGAATTCCTTGGACTTTCTTTTTCCACCTCATTTTCTCGGATGGCGGTAAAACATAGAAAGTGTGCCCCTGGGCTTTCATCCATTGCGAGTCTCTGATAGAACCTTCATCCAGAGTTTTTCCTGAAATTCGTGCCATCTTGTCTCCGGTCGTGTCTATAAGTATCTTTTTCAGGTCAGAAGGCAGACTATTCCATTTAGCTTTGTTTACTGCTGCATAGAAAGGGTCACACATCATATCAACTATGGTATGGTATTTGGCAGCATCCGTAATTTTGTATGCTTTCATGGGTGCTATGGGGCATATGACACCATCTGCCATTCCTCTTTCCAATGCTAGGTATGTATCGTGGGGCGTAACCTCGATCGGATTCGCACCAAGTTCTTTAATAATGTGCCGTATTTGAGGATTCCATCCGATCATCTTCTTACCGTGCAAGTCTTCTAGGGTTCGGATAAGCTTTTTCTTGGTGTGGACTTCAAACAGGGCACTCGCCCATTGCCAGAGGACTTTAACTTCCCTGTATTCTCTCCTCCACTCGGGGAATTCATTATAGAGATCCCAGGTTGTAAGGCTTGCCGCCTCTGCGCCGTTAAAAATAAGTGGCAATTGAATAACAGGTGCCAAGGGAAATTTGCCGTGGACCCAATGACATGGAGATGCAACTATGTCGGCCACACCGGCTACCACGCTGTCATAGGCTTGTCTTGCAGGAACAAGTGCATTTGGGTTGAAAAAAGTAATTACCAGCCTTCCGCCGCTCAGTTCCTTGACTTTCTTTATCCAGGGCATAAAGCCGTTTATAACGGTTGGATGTTTGTCAGGGTATTCGCTGGCAAACTTGAGTTGATAAACATCCGCCGAGTACGCTTGCCTGCCCGGCACTGCCAAAAGCAAGAAGCAGGCAAAAACAGCAATCACTGATGTCAAAAACACTTTCTTCATTTCAAACCTCCTCCTGGTTCTAAAGTTAATCACCAACGGGCAAGCCCCACAACTATCTGGGAGCCTGCCATCCCCCCTCTATTGAAACTACTCATCTTCTTCTGTGAGAACGCACAGGGCTGAATCTGGTCTATAGTCCAGCACTCCTTCAACTGTTGTAACCCTTTTTGCGCCTTTCGGTGCTGCACCGGGAACCCTGAAGTCTGTAACATCGAGGCGTGCGAGTGGAATTTCCTCAGGCTTTTCAAGCTGAGGAACCCACTCGTATGGCACCCTGTAAGCCCTGTAGACCATATTTATTTTCATCAATTTGCCCCAGTATGGGCTGATGTATTCCCAGACGGTCTCGTGCTCAGGGGTCACTTCGAAAATGCGCCCACCTGAGCCTTCTGTAATCAAGGTATTACCGTTGGGTAGACGCTGTGCAGAGCTAATAAAAGGGCTGTAGAACCTATTTGCATCCACCGGCATTATGAATCCTGCTTCTACCGGCGTATATTGCCACACCACCTTGAGCGTTGTGGGATCAAATTCCAGAACACGCGAGTAATCTCTCAGGGCGTTTTGAAACCCGGTTGGTGAGCCCGGGTTGGGGGCCCCATATCCAGCCCAACCGCCGTTGTCAAATACCAGGATATTCCCCTCGCCAGGCAACCCCCTCGGGATCATGTGTGCGTGATGTTGCCCGATAATCCACCCGAGCTCCACTAACTCTGGCGACCTGTCATAGTCAGGCCCTATCTTCCACACGAGTTTCCCTGTTGCCTTCTCTGTTATAGCCAAGATATTGGTCTCGCGGCCGCACCAAATGATGTTGTCAGGATGGAATCGGCTGTCTCCAGCGTCATACCACTTGTTTGGTCCCAATAGTGATAACGAATTAATGTGCATCCAGTCTCCCATTCCTCCTCCTGAGGGCTTCCAGTTTGGATTGCGACACAAAATGTTCTTGGCTTCTTCCCTGAATCCCATTTCATCAAAGTGATCACTGCACACCCACTCCCATACCACTTCACCATCCCAGGTAACCTCAATAATCACGTCATCCACCAGGAGCTTGTCACTTATCTTAGGATTCTTCAGGTTCTTGTGGGAAAGAAGTATTGTGTTCCCACGGTCTACAAGTGGGTCCATTCCGGGAACGTAGTATCCCACAGGGTTTCCCTCTCTCTGGTAGTCGTGGTGTTGCCGCGCCATCCACTGTGGCTCTTCTCCCGGGTCTTCAATGTATTCATATTCATTGAACTTCCAAACAATGTTCCCGTCCCAGTCTACCTGCACCAGATCGATATGATCCTGCATTCCATAGCGGGTGTTTCTTTCCCCGGTGTTCCCCATTACGTAGCCACCTGGAAGAATCTTGTTGGGAAAGCCGTGAAGGCCCTTCCAGAGCTGTACTTCATTGCCGTTCATGTCAATCAGTAATGCGCCGACTTCCTTTGCCTGAAAAATCGTATAGCCATTCCAGCACTTTTCAGGGTTGTAAATTGTCGTGCCTGTGGGATAAACACTAGGATATGTCATGTTTCCGCCTCCTGTTAACAAGATATAAGGTCAAAGTCGCAGTGCCGCCAAGTGCTCGTTTAGTAAAGAGCTTACGTTAAGTCACCATCCTGGCTAACTCTTATTAGATGATGGGCTCTGTTTGTAATAAAGCTCCGCTGAAATCTTTGCTGCTGCCTCCTTGAGTAAGGGTACAATGGGAGAAGCGCCATTCCACGTAACCGCCTGAGAAAGTCCTGCTGCTACAACTGCGGCCACTGGTTTTTTTTCAAGGTCAAAAATCGGGACCCCTACAGCATTTATGCCAAGGTTAACCTCCTCGTTATCAACCGCGAATCCTTTTTTCCGTATCTCCTGAAGCTGCTTTCTGATCTTTTCAATCTGTACAATCGTATTGGGGGTGAAGCGATCCAGGTTTTTCCCCATGAGCTTTTCCCTGGTCTGCGGTGACGAAAAAGCCAGGATTGCTTTTGCACCGGCTGCGGCATGTGCTGGCCGCCTGTCTCCAATCACGCCTCTGATGCGGATGGGCCCAGGTCCTTCAGCTATGTCAGCAATAATTACGCTCCCATCCAGCAGAACCTCCAAAACAACTGTTTCCTTAACTTTATCACGCAATTCGTCAATATAAGGCTTGGCAATGTGAACAATGTTATTACTGCTTATCGACTGGTTTATTGCGAATCCCAGCTTAACGGCCGATTGGCCGAGCCTGAACTTCTTGGTGTCCGGGTTTTGCTGGAGAAATCCATACCTTGTCAAGCTGGTGAGGATCCGAGAGACGGTTGCTTTATGGAAGCCCAGGTTGCGGCTTATTTCCACTGTTCCCATCTCATGGTTGTAAGGTGTAAAGAGCAAAAGGATTTTCAAAGCCTTTTCAATTGAATTGATTTGCTCTTTCATATGTCTCGCATAATAAAACAAAAGTATTGCATTTTAAAACTAGATGCCCTTGCGCCTATTGTCAACCTGGCTCAAGCATACCAAGGAACCCCTAGCCGTTTTTGTTTTCAAAAAAATGAGATTTGCTTTACTTTTTTTTCAATTTCATTAGAATTCACTGAAAATGGCAAAAAGTGGTCACACCTATTTATCGCTTGTTCTCAGTGTGATGTCCCATATTGGGGACGACTATGCGAGCTTATTTTGGTATGATTGAAACATTTCAGGTCCCCGACACAGCGTCAATCAAAAATAGGTGTGACCCCTTTTTGGAAGCCGGGCGGTTTCTGTATGGAGAAAATTTCATCAGGTATGTTCTTGTTGAAAATGACTTTTCCCTCCCATAGCTTTAAACTCCTGCTATTTTGCAGGGAAATGATTTTGATTTTCTTAGCATATCTTATGTCGCCCTGTTTTCTATAATCCGAGAAACCCACCTGAATCCCGGTTTGGGGGAAAAAAGCAAGCCTTGGCAAAAACGTATCAGGGTCAAGTTCCAGCTTCTCCACCTCTTTCCCGTTTTCACCCATAAGGCTCAATTGATTCCCCTTACTGGAGGCTGCATTGTGGTAGGGAGGCAGTGGAGGATAACCCCGCAGGATAGACCAGATAAGTTGGGGGTCAAGCTCGCCGGGGAATAGTCTAGACAAAGATCGAGGCGTAAAATCCCCCACATATATTCTCTTTTCTTTAAATGAAAGAACCTCGAGCTTTCCACCACTGATCAATATATGAAAAACAGGATAGCCCCAGGAATGGGTAATTTCGATTTTTATTCTGAAAGGATCCTTGGTTCCTGCAGCAAAGATATTTGACTCCCTTTGCCAGAGCCCATTTCGAACCGAAATATGTCCTGTCCTCAGAAATGAGACTACTTTTCTGTTCTGAGCTTTTGTATCAAATATAACCCCCTTTATCCGCTCCTCGGGAATAGGTTTTTTCGTAGGAGTGGGGAAAAGGGTTGCGCACCCCTGCAGAAAAACCAGAAGAATCGTTAAAAGGCCTGTTATGAACAGGGAATGCCTTATTGGAGGAACGACAGAAAAACTAATCTTTTTCTCCAGGATCCAAAATACTTAGGATTTCAGGAAATGATGATTTTGCTATTTGGAGAGGAGTTGTTTGAGTTTCTTGATTCTCTCCTGAAGCCTCTCTCCGTGCGGATGTTTGAGAGAGAGAGCCTTTTCATACATTTCCAGTGACTTTCTGTACATCTTTTTCTTGAAATATATATCCCCTAAATGCTCGGTAATGGTTGGGTCGTTCGGCACATGAGAGGCAGCCTTCTTAATGTATTTCAGCGCTTCATCATAGAGCCCTTTCTGGTAGTATACCCAGCCCAGGCTGTCAATAATATAGCCGCTGTCAGGTTTTATTTTTAAAGCCTTCTGAATAAGATCCATTGCCTCATCAAGCCTTGTACCCTTTTCAGCATACGTATAGCCAATGTAGTTGAGGGCCTCTGCATTCTGCGGATTCACCTCAAGTATTTTTCTCATTTGATCAAGGCATTTTTCCTTCTCGCCCATCTTGTCCAAAACAACGCCCATCCTGAAAAGGAGGTCTTCGTTGTGCGGTTCCACCTGAAGACCTTCTCGTATCACTCCAATTGCAGTTTCAAACTCTTTCTTGGTCTCGTAGATGGAGGAGAGCATCAGGTAAAAGTCAACTTTGTGCTTGTCTATCTCAATTGCTTTCCTGAGCACCTCTATCGCCTCATCTAATTTTTTCTGGCTCTCTAAGATAAAAGCTATGTGAATTTGAGAATTAATGTAATAGCGGGAAGCCCTCTTGATTTTCCTGAAATGCTCAAGTGCTTTTTCCAACTCTCCTTTCTCTTCCAGTGCAGCAGCAAGGTAGTATCTCGAGCGGTTATCTTCGGGCCAGGCCGAGACAATGAGGTCTAGCTCCCGGATGGCTTTATCGACTTCCCCATGACGAAGATAGATAAGACCCAGGGTCTGGCGACCGGGTTCACCAGGCTTGGTTTTTTTCTTGATTACTTCTATTTCTTTTTCAGCCTTTTCTTTTTCCCCGAGTTTGTAGTAAACATCAATCAGCCTTTCTCGAACAACCATATTACCCGGGTAAAAGCCCAGAAGTTTTTCGTAGGTTTCTGCCGCTTCCCTGTAACGCTTCTGCATCTGGTACAGGCTTGCCAGGTCAAACATGGCAGCCTCCATTCTGGCATCAAGCTTGAGCGCTTGCCTGTACTGCTTTTCTGCTTTTTCGTATCTTTTCAGTTCCAGATTGATTCTCCCCTTGTAATAGTGCGCAATGACCAGGTGCGGGTTGTCCTTGATTAGCCTACCCAGATGTTTCTCTGCGGCCTTGTATTGCTTTTTCTTAATCAGGAGGGTGACCAGGATCAGCCTCACCCTTTGCCGGCTCGGGTCAAGTTCGAGTATTTTCTCATACTGTTTGATTGCGGATACATCGTCTTTGATCAAACTGTAGATTTCAGCCAGCAACATCCTGTTCTCGATTTTGGCCGGCTCAAGGTTCACCGCCTCCTGAGCATGTTTGGCTGCTTCCAGGTATTTCTTCATTCTCTGGAGCAGGATTGCCGCTCTCCAATGGAGATAAGCAGAGTGAGGGTTGTCCTGGATAGCCTTGAGAAAATACTTGCTTGCCTCCTCAAGGCGACCCTCGAGCTCGAGAAGCGAACCCATGGTAAAGTTGGCGTAGGAATCCTGGAGCTTGTCTTTGGTTAGAGGTTGCCTTGGCCTGGCCTGGAATTTTTCTTGTGCCGCCAACGGAGGCTCATGCTTGAGTAATGTGCAGGAAAAGCAGATTGAGAATCCAATGACAAGAAAAATGCAAATGGCGAATTTTTGACTTATTGATCGCTTAAATTTCAGGGTTGACATATGAATTTCAAGCTTCCTGGATCAATAGAAGCTCTTATTCCTTTCTTATTTTATGAAGTTTGAATAAGTCTCTTCAAAGTTGGGGATTTCCGCTGTAAGCCACTTCTTGATGTTTTTGACGATTCTCTCCTGGATTTGGCGGACTCTTTCGCGCGATATATTGTACTTGTCACCAAGTTCCTGAAGAGTCATAGGGTTCTCTGACATTATCCTGTTGTCAAAAATGTCTCGTTCTTTTCCGGAAAGCCTCTCCCTGTATTCCTCCAGCTTACTGAGAAGCAGCTCCCTACCCTCTTTCTCAGAGAGCAACTCATCAACAGGCTGTGCTCTGTCAGGCAGGAGGGATCCGTAAACTTCCTTGCCATTTTCACCGATTGGGGCATCAAGAGATATTTCGCCTCCTCCCAGGCGCTGACTCATTTCTTCAACTTCTTTTTCCTTAACATCCAGCCTCTCGGCAAGAAGTCTCGGTTCAGGATCAAAGCCCTGGGAAATCAATTTTTCCCTCTCTTTTGCAAGGTTAAAGAAAAGTTTTCGCTGTGTCTGGGTCGTCCCGATCTTCACCAGCTTCCAGTTTTCCATGATGAATTTCAATATGTAGGCCTTGATCCAGAATGAAGAGTAGTAGGAAAACTTTATTCCCCTGTAAGGATCGAACTTGCGGACCGCCTGAAGCAGACCCAGATTTCCTTCCTGGATGAGATCCATGAGGCTTCTTGTCCAGTAGCGATGGAAATCCATGGCTATCTTAACCACAAGTCTGAGGTTGGAGGTTATGAGAATGTAGGCAGCCCTCTTATCCTTCTTCTCCCTTACCCTTATTGCGAGCATTCGTTCTTCTTCACGCGTCAGAAGCCTGAATTTCTTAATCTCCATCAGGTAAAGCTGAAGAGGATCATAAGGGACGAGGGCCTTTTCCTCAGGCTGAACAACAGGCCTGAGGTCAAACTCCGGCAAGGTCTCCAGGAGTTCAGGCTCCTCAGATACGGCTTCTTCGGGTAAAGGAATTCCTTTTTTCTTTTTTCTTGCCATGATGAAACTGTTTGTCCAGGCTTCGAGCTCCTTTGGTTCAAGCCTTTCTCGTCCAAATAGCTTCGAGCCCACGCAAAGTGGAGCCCCACGGGCAAGCCCGTGGCACCACTTAGTCCCGCCGAATTGCTTCGCAATCGGCGGGACTTAGTGGTACGACATCCCGCCCGCCCTTAACCGCATTCATCCACGGCTAAAGCCGTGGCTTTCTGCGGGCGGGGTTAATAAAGCACGCTCACTTCGGGGAATGCCTCAGCTCTTGTCCTATTCCCCTGTACGCGGCACAATCCTCAGGTACCTCTTCTTCCCCGCTCTTAGCAAAATAGAACCGCGACGCAAATCTCTTGTATCAATAACTTGATCAAAACTCTCTATTCTCCTGTCATTAACATACCCCCCACCTTGTGAGATGAGACGGCGGGCTTCTCCCCTGGTTTTACACAATCTACCCTTTTCAAACAGAAGATATGCGGGAATCCCTCGCTTTATCTCTTCGTGGGCGATTTCCTGCGTGGGGACGGATTCGGACAAGTCTGCTTTCTCTCCGCCGAAAAGCTGCCTTGAGGCCTCTCTAGCTTTTTCGGCTTCCTCTTTCCCGTGACACAGGAGCGTTGCTTCATATGCCAGCACTTCTTTTGCCTTCTTGATCTCTTCCCCTCGAAGTGATCCCAGCCTTTTTACTTCCTCCATTGGAAGAAAAGTGAAAAGGGCCAGAAACCGTTCAATATCTCTATCATCCTGATTTATCCAATACTGGTAGTATTCGTAGGGTGATGTCAACTTCTTGTCCAGCCAGATAGCCCCCTTATGCGTTTTCCCCATCTTTATGCCTGCAGAAGTAGTTATAAGGGGAAAAGTCAGCGCATGAACAACCTCACCTTCCAAACGTCTTATGAGGTCAACGCCAGCCAAAATATTTCCCCACTGATCGTTTCCTCCCATCTGCAAACGACAATTAAAGTGCTTGAAAAGATGCCAGTAATCATAGGCCTGAAGTAGCATATAGTTAAACTCAATAAAGCTTAACCCCGTCTCCAGCCTCACCCTGTAGCTCTCCGCGGCAAGCATCCTGTTCACACTGAAATGACAGCCTATGTCTCTCAGGAAATCGATGTAGTTCAACTTGGTAAGCCAGTCCGCATTGTTCACCATCAAGGCTTTACCATTGCTGAAGTCTATGAAACGGGAAAGCTGTTCTCTGATTCCTTCGGCATTTCGGTTGATTTCCTCTCTTGTCATTATTCTTCTAGTCTCGGTCTTGCCGCTTGGATCCCCCACTAGGGTTGTGCCACCGCCCACAACGGCAATCGGCCGATGGCCTGCCCGCTGCATGTGAGCCAGGGCCATTACCGGGACAAGGCTTCCCAGGTGCAAGCTGCTTGCAGTCGGATCAAACCCAATGTAACAAGTGGTTGGATTCTGAAGCTGCTTGCGGAGCTGATCCCTGTCTGTAACTTGTTCAACAAACCCCCTTTTTTCGAAAGTGTCAAAAACGTTTTCCAACCTATTCTCTCCCAGTTTCCTTCGGCTTTTCCGGAAGCTTCAGCCTTACCACCTGGCCAAGCTCTCCAAGATTACTTATCTTTTTTCCGTTAAAATCAAAATCAATTCCCGCTGCATTTCCAACAACAATATCGAACCCTTGCTTTGCTTTCCACTGTGGCCTGCTCCCGGGCTGAAAAATGTACTCCTTGGGTTCTGCTCCGTCAATGCTAATGCTCAACCAGGTCCTTCCCTTGACAAACCCGCTGAGCACAAGCATCTTTTCTTCCTGAACATTGCTCTGTACAAGAGCGGAGCCTGCTCGCATTTTATCTTCCGGAAAAACACCCAGTTTTTTTTCAGCAGGAAGCTCTTGCTCCTCCTTCAGTGGTGCTTGCACCTGAGGCGGTGCTTTTTCCTTTTGAGGCAAAGGACGCGCTGCCTCTTCGCCCCTTTTCTTTTCTAGCGGCTCCACGGGCGCTGCTTTTTGGGAAAGAGATACTTTCTGCTTTTTTTCCATGGACCGGGACACAGGCTTTTCCTGCGCTACGATTGGTGCCTCAGCTTTTTCCCTTGGAGAATATCTGTACCATGCAAAGATCAACCCAGCCAAGATGGCCAGGATAACAACAGGGAAGAAAAAGCGAACTCTTCCGGTCCTTGGTTCGGGCTCAAGCAGCTTGGGCATTTCTGGTTCAACACTTGGCGGCTCTTCGTAAAGCTCCAGGACCTTTTTCTCATCAAGGCCCAGGGCCTTGGCATAGGATTTGATAAATCCTTTCACAAAAACCGGAGCAGGGAGCTCGTCCCATTCCTCTTTTTCAAGGGCCATAATAAGATGGCGCCTGAGCCTGGTCATCTCAGCTACTTGCTGGTGGCTGAGGCCCTTTTTCTCCCTCTCTGTCCTCAGCAGGGCTCCCACCCCGAGCTTGCTTGAAGCATGTTTCTCGGTGCTGGCTCCTTCACCTGCCTGGTCTTCTTTTTGGTCTTTTTCCGCCAACTAGAACCCCCAACATATGGGCCAAAAAATTGTTCAAAAAATGATCCTGGTATAAGAATTTTCTCGCAGTTCCTTTATCCAGGAATTATACCTTTTATTTACCTCTTCCTGGTAAAGAATTGAATAAATGGCATCCCTCACCTCGCTAAGCGGCCTTTGCTTGCCCCCCTTCTTTTTGACCAGCTTAATGATCTGAATTCCTGCCGGCACAATGATTGGGTCGCTGATCCCTCCCTCAGGCAGGGATGTGACCACTTTCCGCAGACCTGGCTCAAGCTGGTCAACCTTGAAAATGCCAAGGTCGCCTCCTTCTTCAGCCCCCGGGCCCTCAGAGAAACGTCTCGCCATCTCAACAAAATCTTCACCCGCCCTCAACCTCTCCACCAATCCCTGGGCCTTAGCATAGAGCTCACGCACCTTTTCCGGATTCTTGCCTTCTTTCAGCCCTAGAAAGATACCGGCCAGGTGAACCTTTTCACCCTGAAGAAAGTCCCGCTTGTGTTTTTCATAGTATTGGGAAATCATTTTCTCTCTTATGATAATCTTAGACTTGACTTCAAACTCAATTAACCTGATATGCTCGAGATTTTGCTTCACTCTCTGCTTGTACTTTTCATAACTCAGACCCTCCTTCTTCAGCCTCTCAAGAAGATCTTCCTGGGTCCAATGATTATCCTTTTTCACCTTATCTATGGCCGCTTCAACCTGCCTTTCTGTTACATTTATCCCAAGTTCCTTTATCTTATCCCGGGCAAGTTTTTCATCTATCAGGAACTCTAGTATCTTACGCCTTGTTTCCTGATAGTCTTCCTTGTCACGAAGCTTGATTTGCGCCGGTGTAAGTCCCGTCATCTCTTGGATTTTTTTGTTTAATTCGTGAAGCGTGATCACGTTGTCGTTTACTATGGCCACCACTCTATCGCAGAGCTCGGCGGAACTAGATCTCACCCCCGCCAAAACAATCACCACGCAACCAACCACGGCTGCCATCAATCTCAAGCGTTTCACCTACCCTATCTCCAGCTCTTTCAAAACCTCATTGTTTACCTTCACCGGAATCCTCTCCCTCAAACCGGCAAGCCAGTCCCTGTAAAGCTTCTGTCTTTTCTGAGAAGACAGCCTCGCTTCTATTTCCTCCAGCGATTCTGAGAGGTCTTTGAATCCTGCAGGTCTCCTCTCCACAACCTCAATAACGTGAAACCCATAGGGACTTTGCACTACCCGGCTGATCTCCCCCACTTTCAACGAAAAAATGGCCTTTTCAAGAGATTTCTCCAACTCTCCTTTTTGGACCCACACCGCTTTGGCAGAGTTTTCAATCCCAGGAATCGGAGAAACCCCGGCAATCAGTTGGCTTAGCTCGGCTCCCTGAGCCCATTTCTCACGCACTGATTCAGCTTCCTCCCTGGTTCTTGTCACCACCTGCCTGAATTTAACCATCTCAGGTCTCTTGAATTCTCCGCGGTGGGATTTGAAATAGGATTCTATTTCCTTGAAAGGAACAACGACTTTTTCTCCCAAGGCCTCATCAACGACTTTCTTGATAAGTAGTCGCTCTCTCAACCGCCTTTCCCACTCCGCATAGTCCATGTCGGCCCTGAGCAACATTTCTTTGAAGTCCTCTTCCGAGTATCCATTCCTAATTTTTTTCAACGCCACCTTGAACTCCAGCTCAGATAACCGGATATTGTTTTCTCTCCCATACTCCAGCACCAGGTACTGATCAATGATTCTATCAAGCATCGGCTTCACAGCCTCTTTTTCCATCGGCCCGGTTATATCCAGTTCCTGACTTATTTCTCCTATATCTTGCTTTAGCTGCTCCAGGGTTATCTCCCTTTCACCGATCACGAGCGCAATCTTCTTATCTTTGTGGTCGAAGAGGTCACACCCAAGAAGGGAAATGCAAACTATGACCAGAGTAAAGACAAACCTGCTTATGCGCGGATCCATAGCGTGACCTTTTTGACCCATTAATGGAGAAATATCTGTAAACATTTAGAATAACAGGTGGTGCGCAAATTGCAACAATAATCTTTGGGGATTTAGACCCTCTAAGCTCTGTAAACAGCACCGCTAAAGGGCTTCCCGATCAGCTCTCCCAATGCAGCAAGGGCAATCCTTGGATAGAAACTTTCTTATTGGACCGGGCTGGGATGGCTTCCCTCTTTATCAATCCAATGAGTCAAAGCCTTTAGTTTTCGCAGCACAACAGAAGAGAGTGGATAACTTCCTGGGTACCCAAAAGCTTTTCAAGGGGCGACAGGTTGGCAATTCTAAGCTTTACTTTTCTCTCTGAAAGGAACTGGAACTTACCCGTCTTCTCCCTAGCAGCCCTGACAAGAATTTCAGGCTCAACCCGCGTGTTTTCTGAAAAGGTCAGTATAGCCGCCCCCCGATTGATATCCAGCCGGGAAATGCCCGCCTTTTTTAGAAGGAGCCTCACAGACATTACGTGCATCAAGTTGGTAACTTCGGGCGGGAGCGGCCCGAACCTATCCAGCAATTCCTCTTTCATAACTTCCAGTTCTTCCGGCTCGCACAGCTTCGACAGTCTCCGGTAGAGGTTCAATCTAACATCCATGTCAGAGACGTAATCGCTTGGAAGGTAGGCCGGCAAATTTAGGTTTATTTCAGGATTGATCTCCTCATGCCACTCTTCCCCTTTAAGTTCCGCAATACTCTGTTCAATCAACTTTAGATAAAGCTCATAGCCAATGGCAGAGATGTGACCTGACTGAGAAAAGCCCAGTATGTTACCACCTCCCCTTATCCTGAGATCATGCATGGCCAGGTGAATACCGGCACCCAGGTGCGAAAAATCCATAAGGGCTCGCAACCTCTTTTCCGCATCCCTGGTGAGATGCGCCCCATCGGATAAAAGCAGGTAAGCATAGGCCATCTTACTCGATCTACCTACCCTCCCTCTTAACTGGTATATCTGCGAAAGACCGAAGCGTTCGACCTCGTTTATTATGATGGTATTCACAGTTGGTATATCCAGACCAGATTCAATAATGGTCGTACACACCAAAACATCTATGTCCCTTTTGTGAAAACGGATCATTGTCTGTTCAAGGTCCTTTTCTTTCATCTGCCCGTGGGCGATCGCAAAGCGTGCTTGCGGGACAAGTCGCTTCAGTTCTTCGGCCACCCGCTCTATTGTCTGAACGCTGTTATGCACAAAAAAAACCTGGCCTCCCCGCTGCAACTCATTCTCTATTGCTCGTTGGACTGTATCTTCATCATACGTGGTTAAATGAGTTTGAATTGCCATTCTATCAGCAGGAGGGGTTTCTATTAGGCTCAGGTCTCTTATTCCCATCAAGGACATGTGAAGAGTTCTGGGGATAGGAGTTGCGCTCAGCGCCAGCACATCTACCAGGGCCCTGTATCTCTTTATTTTTTCTTTCTGTCTCACCCCAAATCGCTGTTCCTCGTCTATTATCAATAGTCCAAGATCCTTGAATTGCACATCCTTTTGCAGAAGCCTGTGTGTCCCGATCAAAATATCAATCTTCCCGGATCTCAGCTTGCCGATAATCTCCTTCTGCTCTGCCTTTCTCTTGAACCGACTTAGAACAGCAATTTGAATACCATAGGCACACATTCTTTTGCCGAAGGTCTCGTAGTGTTGCTCTGCGAGCACGGTTGTCGGGACCAGGACTGCGACCTGCTTTCCGTCCATTACGGCTTTGAACGATGCCCTGATCGCCACTTCTGTTTTTCCAAAACCAACGTCTCCACAAACCAGCCTGTCCATGGGCTGATCTTCTTCCATGTCTTCCAGCACGTCTTCGATGGCCTTAATCTGGTCAGCAGTCTCTTCATGTTCAAACGTTGCTTCAAACTCCCTGTAGTAACTGTCGGGACGGGAAAAGGCGTATCCCTTGCGGCACTTCCTGAGCGCATAAATCTCTACCAGCTGTTTGGCGATTTCCCTAATAGATCTTTTGGCTCTCTTTTTTGCTATGTCCCAGGATCGTCCTCCCAAGTGATCGAGCCTGGGGCTGGTTTCATCTGCACCTATATACTTTTGAAGAATGCTTATGCGAGTGGCCGGAATATAGAGTCGATCATTACCGGCATATTCGATGAGCACAAAATCATTTGGCGTTCCCCCGATCTCCAGTTTACAAAGGCCCCCATAGCGCCCTATGCCATGGTCCTGGTGGACCACAAAGTCCCCCACCTTAAGCTGGCTCAGAGATGTCCAGCTCGGTGCCGCAGCAGGGGCTTTTGCCCCTGCTTTGAGAACAGATCGCTTGGGACCGAAAATTTCATCTTCGCTTATTACCAAAAGACCTGCTTCAGGCCATGCAAATCCTTTGTCCAAACGGCCAAGGCAAATACTCAGGCCTCGACCCGTGGACACCTCACCCCATTGAGAAACTGTCTCCGCCAGCTCAACGTGGTAGTTCTTGAGAATTTGTTTCAACCGCTCTGCCTGTTGTTCAGTGCGACAAACCAGTACCACTCTCAGACCCTGCTCCTGGTAGGAAAAGATTTTCTCTGCTACAGGGGCCATGGAAACCCTTCCTTTACCGGGGAGGCTTATTTCAAAATCAGCATCTACTGGAGATCCACCTCTTACATGAAGCCTCCTGGCCCCCACATTATCCTTTCCAACCAAGCTCAGTTCGTTGAGACTGAGTCTTTGGTATTGATTGATTTTTTCATCAAGCTCTTGAGATGACAAAAGTATGCCTCTCAGATCTGGAAAAGGAGCATTTCTTTCCTCTGCTTCCAGCTTGCAGGCTTGCGCCTCTCCTTCAAATTTTTGAATAAAAGACTGGGCATCCTTTCTGAAGTGAAGGGAATCGACAAGGATCAGCACGCCGTTTTCAGGAAGGTAATCAAATAACGTATTAAGGTGCGCATAGTAGTGATTCAACCACGCTTCTTGTCCTGCAAAGGTGACGGAGCCGCCTATCCCTGTAGGAATCCGTCCAATTGACCTTGCCCTCTGGACGTTTTCCTCATCCATAATTATTTCATTGGCGGGCAGCAAAACTACTTCTTTCATGTGCTGTGTGGATCTCTGGCTAGTGGTTTCAAAATGGCGGATGCACTCTACCCTGTCCCCCCAGAACTCTACTCTAACAGGCTCAGCATAGAGAGGAGGAAACACGTCTATGACACCGCCCCGAACAGAATAGTCGCCCCTTTCCTCTACAAGCGATGTACGTGAGAAACCGTTCACTTCCAGCCTCTGCAAAAGATCTTCCCTGTTTACCTCCTCCCCTACCACAAGGTATTCAAGCGCCCTTGTCATGGCTTCTTTCGGCATGACTTTAAGCAGAGCTGCCTCGATGGATGTGACTACGATCGAGTTCTTTCCTGAGTAAAGAGAATAAAGCCCTTGAAGCCGGCGGGCAACCAGGTCGCGCGGCGGCCTTATCCCTTTGAGAGGAGAAATATCGTAGAGCGGGAAATCGTAAAGTCTTCTCTTGTCGGGATCTCCGCGGACAAAAGACCGGGGAAGAAAAAATTCCAGGTGCTTGAAAAGCCTTTTGGCTTCCCTTGCATTTGGCAATACAACGAGGCTGGGTTTATCTAAACCGGAGAGCAAACTTGAAAGGAAAAATGACCTCGCCGTCCCTGAAAGCCCACTGACTTCCAGTTCTTTCAAACCTTCATTGATCCATTTCTCTAAAATAACTAGATTTTCGCCCGCATACAGCATGACCAAGATACCCTCTGCTTCTTTTTAAAAAACATAATCAAAGAAAAAACTAATGGCAAGATGCAATCATTGAAAACGAAGATGAAGTGCTGAAAAAGTAAATAAGGACAGGGACTAACTACCGGCACACAACTGCGTTATAAGGCACGTATCATTAGCACTTCGGGAAAGGCCGATCAAAGGAGGAAGGAGTTCTACCCGGTATCTTAGTGCGGATTTTGTTGAACCATGCGCTTCTCTAAATCTAAATGGCAATTACCGGCCTGCTAAAACAGAAACTCCAGAATTTCTACTTCCACACCTCTCCGTAAAGTCGAAGCCAGTTTTCACCAATTATTTTTTTCACATCTTCCGGCTTGTAACCTCGCTCCAGTAAAGCGCTGGTCACTGCCGGGCAGCGTGAAATGGACTCAAAGCCATCTACAATCGTACTGCTGTAAAACTTCTCCCTGTCTGAAGGGGAAATTCCTTTAAGTGACGGAGCAATCACCTCGTCAGGCACCTCTTCCATAAAGTCCGGTCCAAGCCCTACGTGATTTACCCCGATTAAGTCCACCAGGTAATCTATGACATCAATATAGTCGTTTAAGGATGCACTGTCTTGGCCGGTCAGCATACCGGGAAGCGCAACAATGTCTGCAACTTCTCGAACCGGCATAATAGTGTCGGCGTACTGCTCAAATAGGTTGTAGTAATCGGCAATAAAATTCATTGTTTCCGGAAGTGAATGCCATGCGGCAACAGTCGAATTAATAGCCGTTATACCACCCTCTTTCAGCCGACGAAGAACATCTTCATTGAACAGGTAGCTGGCATTAAGCCCATCGATGATCACACTTTCCTTATGCAGTCGCACGTTCTCGTCTTTGCTCATTTGTTCTTACCTCCCATATCTCTACCTTATATCGCGGCGGGCTCCAGAGTCCCCGAATACCCTCTCTATCTAAGGTGGCAGGCAACCCGGTGTCCACCACCGAGATCCTTAAAAGCGGGTCGCTCCTTAGTGCATATTTCCTTCCGCTCCGGGCAGCGCGTATGGAAACTGCAACCTGATGGCGGCTCCAGGGGACTGGGCACATCACCTTTGAGGATAATTTTCTGTCTTCGAATTTCAGGATCCGGTATAGGGATCGCCGAGAGAAGCGCCTGAGTGTAAGGGTGCTGAGGATTTTCGTACAGGTCCCGATCTGTAGCCGTTTCTACGATTCGGCCCAAATACATTACAGCAACCCTGTCGCTGATGTGCTCTACAACGCTCAAATCGTGGGCGATAAAAATGTAGGAAAGGTTCATCTCTTCCTGGATCTCGGCAAGAAGATTCATAACCTGGGCCTGGATAGAGACATCCAGTGCCGATACCGGCTCGTCACAGACTATGGCGAGAGGATTCAGGGCAAGGGCGCGGGCAATTCCAATCCTCTGGTGTTGGCCTCCTGAAAACTCGTGAGGATAGCGCCCCATCTGCTCCGGATGAAGCCCCACGCGTTCCATTAGGTAGGCCACGCGATCTCTCACCTCCGCCTTGGAAACATTGAGATGATTCTTGATTGGCTCTGCAATAATCTGGCCCACGGTCATTCTGGGGTCCAGGGAAGAGAAAGGATCCTGAAAGATAATCTGGAGCGATGCACGGATGCGCCTTAGCTCTTCCCCTCCCAGCTGAAGCAAATTCCGCCCATTGAAGATCACCTCCCCCGAAGTTGGCTCAATAAGCCGCAGAATACATCTGCCCACAGTCGTTTTGCCGCACCCACTCTCCCCTACAACGCCCAGTGTTTCACCTTTCTCCAGACTGAAACTCACACCATCAACAGCCCGCACCTCTCCAACACTGCGTGAAAGGACGCCCTTCTTTACGGGGAAATATTTCTTGAGATTCTGAACCTCTAAAAGTGCCATTTACTCAGTGCTCCTGCGTCTTTGGCCTTTCCCTGATTGTCGTCAATGCTAAGTCTTGGCAAACAACCAGCAGCAGACTCGCCGGTCGCCTCCCATGTGTATCGTCGGCGGTTCTTCTCCAGAGCAAACGTCCATCATCTTCGGGCAACGAGGGTGAAAACGGCAGCCCCGTGGCATTTCAAGAAGGCTTGGGACCGTACCGGGAATTTCATGGAGCCTTCGCCCTGTCTGCGCCTTTCTACCTATTACAGGCACCGAGCCCAAGAGCCCCTTCGTATAAGGATGGAGAGGCTCTTTGAAGAGCTCCTTCACAGGCGCCTCCTCAACCACCTTCCCTGCGTACATGACAATGACCCTGCTTGCCATCTCCGCAATAACACCCAGATCATGGGTGATAAGCAGAATTGAGGTTCCAAATTCCTCCTTAAGGTTTGACATCAGGCTCATGATCTGGGCCTGAATGGTGACATCCAGTGCCGTGGTCGGCTCGTCTGCTAGAAGGAGTTGCGGGTTGCAGGAAAGTGCCATAGCGATCATCGCCCGCTGCCGCATGCCACCCGAGAGCTTGTGGGGATATTCTCTGGCCCGTGCCCTTGCCCCCGGTATTTGCACCATCCGGAGCATTTCCTCTGCCCACCGCCATGCCTCCCTTCGACTCATCCCTTGATGGAGTCTTACAGCTTCAGCTATTTGCTCACCGATTGTCAAAACCGGATTTAAGGAAGTCATTGGCTCCTGAAAAATCATCGAGATAGCATTACCCCTTATCTTGCGGATCCCTTCACGATCCAAATCGAGGAGGTTCCTTCCATGAAAAATGACCTGTCCTTGTATCTCTGCAGGCGGACACCTCAGCAACCTGAGAATCGAAAGGGCGGTTACGCTCTTCCCACACCCGCTCTCGCCAACTAATCCAACTGTTTCACCGTGAGGAACCTCCAGATCTACTCCGTCCACAGCATTTACAACCCCTTCAAAGACATGAAAGCACGTATGCAGGTTGCGAATGGCCAAGAGAGGTTCGTTATCAGTGTTCATAGCTTAAACCTCGGATCAAGCGCATCACGCAGTCCATCGCCCAAGAGATTGAAGCTGAGGACGGAGAGAAAAATGGCAACACCAGGGAAAGTTGCCACATGTGGAGAATTGAAAAGGTAGACACGGCCAGAGCCCAGCATTGCCCCCCATTCGGGTGTGGGCGGCTGCACCCCCACCCCGAGGAAGCCCAATCCCGCTGCAAAAAGAATGGCTGTTCCCATGCCAAGGCTTGTTTGAACGGTAATGGGAACCATGACATTAGGCAAGATGTGGCGCATGAGAATTCCCGGATCACGGGTGCCTACGGCCCTTGCCGCCTCCACGTAGACTTCCTCCCTTACCGAAAGCACGCACCCGCGCACCAGCCTGATGTAGATAGGAACCATGCTGATGCCTATTGAAATAACCGTATTTTTTAGACCAACTCCCAGTACTGCCACCAGCGCCAGGGCCAGCAGGAAGCCGGGAAATGCAAGCATCATGTCAGTGACGCGCTGGATGCCGAAATCCACTTTACCGCCGTAGTACCCGGAAATGAGACCAAGGGGCACGCCAACAAGCAACCCCACAGAAACCACCCCCACCGCAATCAGGAGAGAAACCCTGGAACCATAGATGATTCGCCCCAATATGGACCGCCCCAGCTCATCGGTTCCCAGCGGGTTGTCAAAGGAGGGGCGCTCCAGCGATTTAGCAAGGTTAGGGGCTGAAGGATTACCGGGAAAAAGAACCGGTGCCAGCACTGCCGTAACAAGATAGATAAGAAGTAGCGCCCCACCAAAAAGCGCGGCCTTGTTGCGCCTCAATTTGGCCCAGTTGCGCCTCAACCGGCTGTCTTTCCGCATAGTTCGGACGTGGTGAAAATTGGCAGTAGTGCTCTCACCCATATCGTATCCTTGGATCCACCCAGGCATAGATCAGGTCAACGACGAGGTTGACAAGAATGTAGAGCAGGCCGAACACGAGAATGGTACCCTGAATCATCGGGTAGTCCCGGGCCAGAATGGAATCCACGATCAGCCGGCCTATACCGGGCCACGCAAAAACCGTCTCTGTTAAAACCGCGCCTCCCAGCAGCAGCCCGAACTGGAGGCCCACCACCGTGATGATCGGGATAAGGGCGTTTCTAAGGGCATGTTTTGTGACAACAACTCGCTCCTTAAGGCCCTTGGAGCGGGCAGTGGTCGTGTAGTCCTGCGAAAGGACTTCCATCATGGTTGAGCGTGTCATCCGTGCAATGAAAGCAACCACAAAGGCAGCCAGTGTGAATGAAGGTAAGATGACATGCTTCCAGCTCCCGGTACCTCCTGCCGGAAGCCAGTGGAGCATGACCGAGAAAACTACGACGAGCATAAGGCCCAGCCAGAAAACAGGCATTGAGATCCCGAAAAGGGCACTAGATGTCACCAGGTAGTCTATCCATGTATAAGGCCGCACAGCTGAAATAATACCTGCCGGGATACCAAAAATACACGCAAGGGTAATAGCCACCACAGCCAGCAGTACTGTATTAGGCAGCCTTGCCCAGATCTCCTCTGTTACCGGGTTCTGGGTTCGCGCTGAGCGGCCAAGATCAAAGTGGATCAGCCGGCCGAGGAAGTAAGCGTACTGAATATGGATCGGCTTATCAAGGCCTAGCTGGTGGCGAATGAGCTCAATTTCTTGGGGAGTGGCCATCTGCCCTGCCAGCACCTGCGCAGGGTCGCCGGGAAGCATTCTCAGCATAAAGAATAAGAGCAGGGATATTCCGATCAGAACCGGAATTGTGGAAAGCAAACGTTTGACTACATAATTCAACATGGGGTCTTAGCTGAAGAATTAAGCCGGATTTTGAGACGCTGCCACGGGCAATTTTCCGCCAAACTGCTGTATGTGGAGCGCCCTTGCGGAGCCTTTCATCTTAGGAAAAGGATAGAAACCAAGGCCGGTGTCCTACCCCGACCCTGGTTCTTGAGCCATCCGATCCAGGCCACAGAACCTACACAGGCTCCAAAGCCTGGATACTACTGACTACTCCATTGTTATGTAAGTTGGATAGAACTTCTCCGTCGGTGTAACCACCATGCCTTTTATCTTTCCTGAGTAGGCCACCACGAATTTCTCGACATGAAGCCAGATCCAGGGGCAGTCATCCCAGACGATCTCGGAGGCCTTTTTGAGCAGCGCAAACCGCTTCTGCGGGTCCTGTTCCCTGCGAGATGCTTTCATAATCTTGTCGTATGCCGGATTACAATAGAATGCCGAGCCAAGTCCCTTCGGCGGGTTCACCTCACACGCGAACTGGCCGTAAAGAGCCATATCTGCGTCCAAGACAAGTGGCCCCCAACCCAGGAGAAAAAGCTCCAGCTCTGACTGGTCGATTGGTTTTAGCAAACCGGCAACATAGGTCGGCCAATCGTAGGTCCTGAGTTCGACCTTAACACCAATGGCTTGGACATATGCCTGGATCGCTTCCGAAACCTGCTTGTCGAACAGGTATCGACCATTTGGGGTCCGCATATGTATTGTGTGGCTAAAATCGAAGTTAGCCTTTTTCAGAAGCTCTTTTGCCTTTTCAGGGTTGTAGTTATACTGCTGATCCATTTTTACGTAACCGAAGAGCTTGGGTGAAACGGGACCATCCATGGGCCTGGCAGTGTTAAAGAGGATTCTTTTGACAATCGCTTTCTTATCCACCGCATAGTTAAAGGCCTGGCGAATCAGCTTGTTCTTTGTCACACCCTTCTGGCAGTTCATCCCCATAAAGATGGTCCTTGTATCCAGGGGCATATCCACCGTAATATTCGGATCAGCTTTAAGTGCCGCCACATTAGAAGGCAGGGGCTTATAGCAAACCTGGATCTGGCCGGCCCTCAGCATGGCCTCCCGCGTAGCCGCCTCCGGGATAACCTTCCAGACTATCTTGGCCACCGTAGGCTTTTTGCCCCAGTAGTTTTCGTTTCTTACCATTACAATCCGGTCACCTTTGACCCACTCCTTAAGGATGTAAGGCCCAGCCCCAACAGGATGCTGGCGAACGTCTTCGCCATACTTCTTGAGGGCTGCCGGGCTGATCGGCGAGACGATAGAGAGAGAAAGGGTGGGAACCAGCGGCGCGAAAGCATACTTGAGCTTGAGTTGAACGGTGTAGTCATCAATCTTAACGCACTCCTTAACCATCGAGACCGCGAAGCGCAGAGGAACTCTTATTTGGGGATTCAGAATGCGATCCCAGGTGAGCTTGACGGCGTCGGCGTTAAAGTCGGTTCCATCGGAGAACTTGACCCCTTTGCGCAGATGAAGAGTATAGGTGAGCCCGTCTTTGGAAACGTCGGCCTTGGTAGCCAGGCGCGGGTGGAGCTTACCTTCAGGATCCTGGTAGAAAAAATTGCCGTACATAAGATCACACATGTTTTGGAAAAGAGTTGTGGTTTGCTCTTGAGGGTTCAAGGTGTCGGCGTCAACCCCGATGCCGATCTTGAGTTCCTTAATCTCTGCTCTCGCACTTAAAGGGAAGAGACAGAAGCTCATACCTAAAACAAGCAAAACCACAAGCAGCCCTTTTTCCACAAAAGTTCTCCTCAGTTCCATGTTGCACCTCCTTTGGTTAAGATTGATCCAGATTTCCTTTGACTATTTTTCCTCCCTGAACTACAAGTTTTATGGCCTCAGGGTCACGCAGAAGGCCAATATTATCCAGTGGATTTCCCTCCACTACCACCAGATCGGCCAGTTTGCCCTCTTCGATACTGCCCAAATCACTTTCCATCCCAAGAACCTCGGCTGCGATCCTAGTCCCCGCTTGAATAGCCTCAATGGGTGAAAAGCCTTGCTCAACCAGAAACTTTAACTCACCAATGTTCTCACCGTGCATGTTAAAAGGCGTCCCGGCATCGGTTCCCATGGCAATCCGAACCCCTGTTTCCCGTGCCATCCGGATACTTGAAAGATGATACGGCTTGACTCGTTTGGTCTTTTCCACGGCATACTCAGGGATCCCTCCTTCAATTCCCTTGGCCTCTATGTTATAAAGTGCAGAGAGGGTTGGAACAAGCGCCACCCCTTGCTTTACCATTAACGAGACAGACTGATCATCGAGGTAGACGCCGTGCTCAATGCTGTCGATTCCCGCGCGAAGGGCATTCAAAGTCCCTTCAGTTCCCATGGCATGGGTGGCAGTCTTTCTTCCTGCTTTATGGGCCTCCTCGATTCCTGCCCGAAGTTCCTCTTCAGTTAGTTGGGCGGCGCCTGGCTCAACTCCCGGAGTCAGGACCCCACCCGTTGCCATAAACTTTACCAAATCGGCACCTTTTTTTATCTGCTGGCGTACGGCCTTTCTCACCTCATCCGGCCCATCGGCCTCTCTACCTACCGGCCATCCATGGCCCCCAGTCATGCAAATCATCTGGCGGCTCACCAACATCCGGGGGCCACTGATAAGCCCGGAACAAATGGCGTCTCTTAGGACAAGGGCGATCTCTTCTTTTCCTCCCAGATCTCGGACGGTTGTCACTCCGGCCATGAGCGTGTCCCTTGCAAACTGTACGGCCTTAAGAGTGGTCATTGGGACCGACTCTGTAATAACCGAGCTAATAGGGTCCGGACCCCCATCCAGGCACAGGTGGACATGGCAATCAATAAAACCGGGCAGCACGGTCCGCCCCTCCAACGGTATCTTTCGAGTGTCCGGGGGAAGATCCATCTCTCCTTCTATTACCTTAGTGATTCTCTGCCCATCCAACAAAACGGTACCGTGTTCAAGAATCCGTCCATCGCCAATAATTACAAGACCACCGATGAAAGCTATTGCCATTTTGCCCTCCAACCAGGATTGAGGTGCTGTGCAAACAATCTTGGAAAACCACTTTCTTGTACGTCCTGCTTCAAAAACCTGCTTGTCTATATTTCACAGCCAGCCTTGATTGTCAATTAATTAGACGGGTAGTTGCCATCCCCCAGAGTGGATTGCAAAGATGCTTGATTTCCTGTATTGATATAGAAAATACACCAAAGGATTTGCCGCCAATGAACGAAAACTACAAGAAGGTTGCATCACTTGAAAATGAGATAGAAGCTCAATTGCTTGATTCCATCCTTACGGAGCGGCGTATTCCTCATCTTATGAGATCATACTACGATACAGCGTATGACGGCCTCTTTCAAACACAAAAAGGATGGGGCTACGTGAGTGCACCCAAAAACTTCAAGGATGAAATAATGGAGATCCTGCTTGACATGCGAAAGCAGGCTTCAAACACACGCCATTCTTCTGCAGATGAGCCTGAGGAAGCATAGGCGGTTATTGATGAATGATTCAAGCATGGCTCAGGCTTGATCATCTGGCTGGCTCTAGCAACCCTTTGCGTTTTCTAAGACATGGCTCGCATGGGAAAGTGCCCGAGCTTGAAAATTTCCCTTTAAGTGTTAGAATAAAAAAAGACTTGGGCTTTAATCGATAGTTTGGGGGGAGTACGTGCGAATAGTATTCTATGCAGGGAAAGGCGGTGTTGGGAAAACGAGTATTTCTGCTGCAACCGGTATAAAAGCAGCTGAAATGGGTTACAAGACCGTGGTGATGTCTCTGGATGTAGCGCACAGCCTTTCAGATATTTTTGATCTTCAAAGAGGTCTTCTTGATCAAAATAAGGGCAAACCCATCCATGTTCACAAAAACCTCTGGATTCAGGAGCTGGACATCCATGAAGAAATTGACAGGAACTGGCGAGACATCCACAAGTATCTGTCCATGCTTTTAAGGACCACCGGCCTTGATGAAATTCTCGCAGAAGAGCTTGCCATTTTGCCTGGTATGGAAGAGGTCAGCCTTCTGCTTTATATCAACCGTTATGTTAAAGGAAACGAGTTTGATGTTATTATACTTGATTGTGCGCCTACCGGGGAGTCGATCCGGTTCATAAGCATTCCCACTGCCCTTGAATGGTATATAAAGAAACTGTTCAAGATGGAAAAGACTCTTGCAAAATATGTGGGCCCGGTAGCCAGAAGAGTATACGATGTGCCGATTCCTGGTGATGAATATTTTGATGCAATTGAATACCTTTTTGATAGACTGAACGGTGTAGACCAGATACTCATTGACCCGAAAATCACCACCGTCCGGTTGATCGCAAACCCGGAAAAAGTTGTCCTAAAAGAAACTCAAAGAGCTTTTATGTATTTCAGCCTTTATAGAATCCATATTGACGCGATCATTATGAATCGTGTTCTCCCTGAGAGCTTGAATGATCAGTATTTTCAGCAATGGAGGGAAAGCCAGCAATACTATCTTGAAAAGGCAAAAGAATACTTCAGCCCCATACCCGTATTTCCGGTCAAGCTTTTCAGGGAAGAAGTTCTGGGGTACGAGAGCCTCAGGAAACTCTCAAAGCAGATTTACGGGGATAAAAACCCACTTGGACACCTTTTTGAAGGAGAACCATACAGGTGGATCAAAGAAAACGGGGAGTACCGCTTAAGCATAAGACTGCCGTTTGCCTCCAAAGACGGCGTTGAACTCAACAAAATCTCCGACGAGCTGATTATCAGGGTAGGAGCCTTCAAAAGGCAAGTGCTTCTGCCCAGGCACGTGGCGGCCGCAAAGTCTGTGAAAGCCAGACTTGAGGGTCAGGATTTGTGTGTTTACTTCAAAGGAGGAGAGGATCATGAACAAAAAAGAAAGTGAAAGTGAAACTGTGATATGCCCTTTGGGGCGATTTCTCTCTGACCTCCAGAAGGCGTACGGCAAGAAGACAAAGTTCTTTGATCATCTTAACCAGTCAAGGGTGGAATTCCTGAAGGCAATCCGCTCGCTTCTTGATCAGCGTATAGAGGATCTTGAGAGCAAGACACGCTCAAGGCAAACCAAAAAGGCTACAAAGATCAAGGTTGAATAGCGCAGGGCATTTTGTCAAAGCTGTTGAGTGCCGGTTGACCATCAAGGTGATAGACCAAAGGCGCTGAGGAGCGAGGACACTGCGGAGGGTGGTTCTAGGTCTGATGTTTGAGGCGAAAGCCCTTAATACCATAGCCAGATGCCTAATTGCTCTGTGCTCCCCGGTGCATGAGGTTAGGAAAACGCATTAAGGAGGAGTGATCCTAGGTAGCAATGCAGCTCATGCCCTGATGGCAGATCAGGCACGTGGGAAAAGCGTTGACGGAGCAGGACACCATCTGCTAGAAGACCCTGAAACGTGAAAGAGGGGATAAGAGCTTCTTGGACTTTGCGACTATCAAGGGATTCAAAGACATTCTTCCCGAAGAGGTTGGAACGTGGCAGCGCTTGGAATCGGAAGCAAGGAGAATATTTCGATCTTTTGGATTCCGCGAGATCAAACCGCCCCTCCTCGAGAAGACCGAGCTGTTTACCCGCAGTATTGGGGAGGAAACAGACATTGTGTCCAAGGAGATGTATTCTTTCACGGACAGCAAAGGGAGAGGACTTACTTTGCGGCCTGAGGCTACCGCCTCTGTGGTAAGAGCTTATATCCAGCACCGCCTTTATCAAAAAAACCCTGTTCAGAAGCTTTTCACCATCGGGCCTATGTTCAGGCATGAAAGACCTCAGAAAGGGCGGTTCAGGCAGTTTCATCAAATAGATGCCGAAATTATCGGGGATTCCGGGCCGCTTTCTGATGCCGAGATTATTGTTATGGCCATGTCCCTGGTTGAGGCGTTTGGATTGAGCGGACTCTCGCTTCAAATCAACTCCCTGGGGTGCCCGAAGTGCAGGCCAGGCTTCAAAGAGAAACTAAAAAGTTACCTTTCGCAAAAGGCTATATTTCTTTGCGGGGACTGCCAAAGGCGAGCCCTTACAAACCCCTTAAGGGTTTTTGACTGCAAGGTGGAGGGTTGCAAGCAGGTGGTAGCGGAGGCACCTTCTATCCTGGATTTCATCTGTTCCGATTGTGAGAAACACTTTAAGGCTCTTCAAAAACACCTTGACAGTTCAGAGGTCTCTTTTGCCTTGAACCACATGCTTGTAAGGGGACTTGACTATTACACGAGAACAACTTTCGAGATACAGACCGAAGAACTTGGATCTCAAAACGCGGTTGTTGGTGGGGGCCGTTATGATGGGTTGTGCAAACAGCTCGGTGGTCCCGACCACCCGGCCATTGGATTCGCACTTGGCATGGAAAGACTGGTCGCCCTCATGGGCAAAGATGGCACCTCGGAGAGCAGTGGGCCTGATCTTTTCCTGGCTGCGCTGGGGGAAAAGGCACAAGAGAGGGTATTTCAGTGGGCGAACGACCTGAGAAAGGCAGGGTTCTGCGTAGAAATCGAGTATGATCCCAGTAAGAGTCTCAAAGCCCAGATGAAAAGGGCTGATCGGCTCGGGGCCAGATTGGTTCTCATGGTCGGAGAAAACGAACTTTCCTCGGGAAAAGGGATCCTGAGAGACATGGTTGCAAAGACACAGAAAGAAGTGGGTTTGGAGAATTTGCCCGCCAATATCAAGGAACTTATGGGATAGCATGAAAACAGCGGAGCCACTTCAACCTGACCCACTGGGTGAGTGGGAGCGCACGCACGGGTGCGGAAGCCTCAGGGCTGAAAATATCGGCACGGAAGCCGTGCTTATGGGATGGGTCAACAGCCGGAGAGACCTGGGCAACTTGATTTTCGTGGACCTCAGGGACCGCGAAGGCATCACTCAAATTGTATTTGACCCGAAGCTGAGTGAAAGCAGCATTGAAAAAGCACGTAGTTTGCGAAATGAATGGGTTGTGGCAGTAAAGGGCAAAGTGGCCCCCAGACTTGAAGGACAGGAAAATCCCAATCTTCCTACCGGCGCCATCGAGCTCAGGGTTACTGAGTTAAGGATTCTAAACAGAGCAGATACTCCTCCTTTCCAGGTCGATGGCTCGGTGGATGCTTCTGAGACCCTGCGGCTCAAGTATCGTTACCTGGAGCTGAGGCGCAAAAGGGTCTTCGAAAATTTTCGCCTCAGGCACAGACTTGCTTCATGCATACGGAGATACCTGGACAAAAAAGGCTTTATTGATGTAGAAACCCCCTTTCTCACGAAAAGCACACCTGAAGGAGCCAGGGACTACCTTGTGCCAAGCAGGGTAAACAAGGGGCTCTTTTATGCTCTTCCACAATCGCCCCAGCTATTCAAGCAGCTGCTTATGATATCAGGCTTCGACCGGTATTATCAGATCGTTAAGTGCTTTCGGGATGAAGACCTGAGGGCCGACCGCCAGCCCGAGTTCACCCAGGTGGACATTGAGATGGCCTTCACAAATGAAGATGGGGTAATAAGGACGGTTGAGGGAATAATGGCAGAGCTTTTTCACGAGGTAATGGGCCGAGATATTACACTCCCTCTTCCCCGTCTTGAATACAAAGATGCGCTGGAGCGCTTTGGTACAGACAAGCCCGATACCCGCTTCTCAATGGAAATTGTGGACATTACAGATATTGTACGTGATTCTGATTTCAAGGTGTTTAGGCAGGCAGCCCAGGGTGGCGGAGCAATAAAAGCCATTAAAGTGAAAAAAAGAGCCTCAGAGTTTTCAAGGAAAAGCCTCGATGAGCTATCAGGAGTGGTCATTAGCGAAGGGGCCAAAGGACTGGTATTCGCCAAAGTGAAGGATAGTGGATGGCAGTCCTCTATTGACAAGTTCCTTGATGCACAACAAAAAGAATCCATTAACAAGAGGCTCAATGCGGGCTCAGGGGATCTTCTGCTTATGGTAGCTGATCAAGCTTTCGTAGTCAGCAAGGCACTGGGTGCTCTCCGGCTTGAAATCGCGCGCAGGCTCAATCTTCTGAAACCAGATGATTATGCGCTCGTGTGGGTGACAAAATTTCCTCTCCTGGAGTACAACGAAGAAGAAGGCCGGATGGAAGCTGTGCACCACCCCTTTACGGCCCCGCTGGATGAAGACCTTCCGATCCTCACGACTCATCCAGAAAGGGTTCGCGCAAAATCCTACGACCTTGTTCTAAACGGTGCAGAGATTGCGGGCGGCAGCGTGAGGATTCACAATCTGTCCATGCAAGAACGGATGTTTCAGCTTCTGGGAATCTCCCCTGAAGAAGCCCAGCAAAAATTCGGATTTTTCCTCGAAGCCCTGAGATACGGGGCACCGCCCCACGCAGGGATTGCTATTGGATTCGACCGCCTGGTGGCAATTCTTGCTGGCGTTGAATCTATAAGAGAGGTCATAGCCTTTCCAAAGACTGCAAGCGCTACATGCCCACTTACCGACGCCCCATCCCGAGTGAGCCAGAGGCAGCTCGAGGAGCTGGGGCTTTGCCTGGCTCCCCAAAAGACATAGTTGAATTGCTGCCGTGAGCGCCTGGAAAGCCTGCTTGGGGTGCAGGCTGCGGGAAATTTCCAACTGCTGCGAGCAGAATTTTTTTCTTGACATTTTTTCTCTGTTCAGGCAAAAAGGCCACTTTAATTTATTTTCTGAAGAAAGGATGTGATAACCATGGTTTGTCAAACTGTAAGGCAGGGTTTTGAGTGTTTTTTCATGAATAAGAAAGGGTGCCAGTTTAACGGAGGGTCGTGCCACCCGATCGTTGAACAGTGTAACGGCTGTCAGAGAGCCATGGAGTTTCCAACCGGCACCTATTGCTTGAGCTTCCCCGATCCTGCAATCAAGTGGCAAGCAGGCAACTGTAACCTGGCCACCCATCTAAAGAAGGCAGGGAACGGCACTTCAAGAGGCAAGCTAAATCCCCTGAAAGCCTCAAAGCGAAGAGCACACTAAAATCCAATATTGGTCGGTGTTTCTTTTTCCAAGAGGATAGTGCCCTTGGATCAAATCTCTTGGAAGGTACTTCTAAGTGTAGCTACCTTCTGAGGTAAACAAAGAACTCCTTGTTTCCCTTAGGGCCCAGTATAGGGGATTCCATGCTGCCCTCAACTTGCCAGCCAAGGGTTTCAAAAAAAACCCCCAGGTCTTCAACCACCTGTTTATGAAGGGAGGGGTTTCGAACAACCCCTCCTTTTCCAACCTGGTTCTTGCCAACTTCGAACTGGGGTTTGATCAGTGCGATTATAAACGCTTTTTCCGAGAGGAGCTCGGATACGGGCGGTGTGACTAGTTTCAAAGAGATAAAAGAAACATCAATGGCAGCTCCATCAATATGCTCATCAATATCACCTGGCTTCAGGTAGCGAATATTCGTCCTCTCCATGAGCCTCACCCTTGGGTCCTGGCGAAGCTTCCAGTGTAGCTGCCCGTGTCCCACGTCAACAGCAATAACTTTCCTTGCGCCGTGCTGCAAAAGACAGTCCGTAAACCCCCCGGTGGATGACCCCACATCCATCAAAACCATGCCTTCTACCTTAATGGAGAACCTCTCGATAGCAGCTTGTAGCTTTATTCCACCGCGGCTGACATAGGGAGGGGAGCTCTCTTTTAACCTGATAGAGGAGGAAAGAGGAACACTGTGTCCTGGCTTTTCAACCCTTACACCGTCTACCTCCACAAGCCCTGCCATTATCAATGCCCTGGCCTTTTCCCTGCTTTCAGCCAGGCCTCTTTCAAAAACCAGCGAATCCAATCGTGCCTTTTTTCCTGAAATCTTCCTTATCCCCTCAAATAGATTTCATCCTATGTAGTGAAGACCCTACCTGAAAAACTCCCTTACAGCCTTTGCTATGCCTGAGGCATCCAGACCGTATTTTTTCCTCAAAATTGTTACCGGACCATGCTCCACAAACTTATCAGGAAGCCCTACTCTCTTAATATGCACATCCAGGGCGTCCATGTCACTAAAGAGTTCAAGTATGGCACTACTCAGGCCACCTTGCCGAACGTTCTCCTCCACGACCAGGACTCTTCCTGAAGGCCTGGCAAAAGACACAAGCTCCCTGTCTAGCGGCTTCACAAAGCGACAGTTCACCACCCCCACCGAGAGCTCTTCCTTTTCGAGAAGCATAGCCGCCTTCACGGAAGGAGAAACCATGCTTCCAAGTGCAATAATAACGATGTCTTTTCCTTCTCTGATAATTTCAGCCTTTCCAACGGGAATAAGCCTATATTCAGGTTCAACAGTAGCACCCTCACCTCGCCCTCTTGGATAGCGTATAGCGACGGGACCCTGGTGCATGAGCGCAGTGTAGAGCATATGGCGTAATTCATTTTCGTCCTTTGGTGCCATCAGGGTCATGTTTGGGAGACTTCGCAAGAAGGTAATGTCTAGGCATCCGTGGTGGGTGGGACCATCTTCCCCCACGAGTCCGCTTCTATCAAGGCAGAAAATCACATGCAAATTCGGCAGGCACACATCGTGTATGATTTGGTCAAAGGCCCTCTGTAGAAAAGTTGAGTATATAGCCACCACTGGCTTAAAGCCCTCGGTGGCAAGTCCTGCAGCAAAAGTCACAGCATGCTGCTCTGCAATTCCCACATCAAGAAAACGCTCAGGATAACTGTCGGCAAATTTCTTGAGCCCTGTTCCCTCGGGCATTGCAGCGGTTATTGCAAACAACTTTTCTTCTTTGCGACCGAGATCGGACATGGTATCTCCAAACACTTCCGTGTAAGTGGGCACCCTGGGCGAACTTGATTTCAAAGAGCCGGTCGATACTTCAAAGCAGCTTACACCATGGTAGTGGGCAGGATCTTCTTCGGCAGGTGGATAGCCCTTACCTTTCACGGTAAGCACGTGGACCAAAATAGGGCCTTGCAGAAGCTGGATATTTTGAAATGTTTCTATGAGGCGGTCAATCCTGTGACCACCTATTGGACCAAAGTATTTGAACTTAAAGGCCTCAAAAAGCATCCCCGGCGTAAAAAAAGTCATGAAAGAATCCATGCCTTTTCTTACAAAGCTCAGGATATTGTCGCCTACCTCGGGAATCGACCGCAGGAAATTGACAAGCTCCCTCCTGAAATATACGAAGCGCCGTCCTGTCATCCTCCGGCTCAGGAAGGATGAAAAAGCCCCCACATTTGGGGATATAGACATGGCATTGTCGTTGAGAACCACGATCAGGTCTTTCTCTGTCTCGCCTGCCTGGTTCAGGCCCTCAAAAGCCATGCCGGCAGTTGTCGAACCGTCACCTATGACACATACTACCCTGCCGTTTTCTTTCTTTAAGGCTTTGGCTGTGCTGATCCCCAGGCCAGCCGAGATGGAGGTGCTGCTGTGCCCTGTATCAAAAGCATCGTAAGGGCTTTCATCACGCCTTGGAAAGCCACTGATACCACCGTAGGTACGCAAAGTAGAAAACCGATCGCGCCTCCCTGTAAGTAACTTATGAGCATAGGCTTGGTGTCCTACATCCCATATTATCTTGTCCCTCGGAGCCTTGAACACATAGTGAAGGGCGATCGTCAGCTCAACAACTCCCAGGTTAGGAGCCAGATGACCACCTGTCTTGCTCACAGTTTGGATTATTTTCTTCCTGATTTCAGAAGCCAGCTGAGGAAGCTCTTCGCCGGGCAACCTCTTCAGATCATGCGGGCTGTCAATTGTGCTGAGAATTGGATACTGGTCTTTGTCTTCCGTCATTTCTTTCTTTCAATAATATAAACTGCGATTTTTCTTAAAGGATCTGCCCTGTAGTCAAAACGATCCAAGTCCTTGATCGCCCTCTCTACCAGGTCTTTTTGAATCTCCTTTGATTTTGCGATTCCGTGCACTCCAGGATAAGTGATCTTCTTTTTCTGCTCATCCCCTCCCACTCCCTTTCCCATAGTCTTGGTATCACCTTCGATATCAAGGACATCATCGGCGATCTGAAAGGCCAGGCCTATGGATTCCCCATACGATGTAATAGCCTTTACCTGCTCTTCATTACCGCCTCCCAGGATTGCCCCTGATGCTGCGGATGCCCGAATCAGGGCTCCGGTCTTGTGAGTATGAATAAACTCTACAAGCGCGGGTTCAAGGTCCTTTCCTTCCAGCTTGATATCGGCGGTCTGCCCTCCTACCATGCCCTTGTAACCAGCAGCCTCTGCAATCAGGCAAATGACCCTGAGCAGGGTGGAAGGCTCAAACCTATTAGCCGCTTCCGGAGAACTCATGATGCGAAATGCTTCGGTCAAAAGTCCATCTCCCGCGAGAACGGCTACTGCTTCACCAAAAACCTTATGGCTTGTAGGCTTTCCTCTTCTTAGATCATCGTCATCCATGACCGGCAGATCATCGTGTATAAGCGAGTAGGTATGAATCAGTTCAAGACCACAGGCTACAGGAAGCACATCTGGTCCTTTCCCACCAACCGCTTCAGCCGCAGCTATGCAGAGGATAGGCCTGAGCCTTTTTCCTCCAGCAAACAGGCTGTACCTCATGGCTTCAATAAGAGCCTCGGCAGGCCCCTGCGGTTCTGGATAGATCTCTCTGAGGGCTTGATCCACCATCATTTGTTTTTCACTAAGATAGGCCTTCAGATCCATCTTTAGGGTTCCTGTTTCTCCTCGGCCTCAAACGGCTGCTGCACAAACTTGCCTCCGCTTTCCTTGACAAGCATTGTCACCTTTTGCTCAGCTTCCTCCAACTTTTCCGAGCAAAAACGGATGAGCTTCATCCCTTCTTCAAACATTTTCAGCGAGTCCTCCAGAGAAAGGTCTCCGCTCTCCAGTTTTTCAACAATTTCTTCCAGCCTTCCCATTGCCTCTTCAAACTTTTTCTCAGCCATCATCGCTCCAACTCTCTGCTTAGACTAACCAGTGTTAGTGGGTCAACCCTGGCCCCGTTCACTCTTACGCCCAGGTGGAGGTGAGGTCCTGTGGCCCGCCCTGTGCTGCCCACGAGACCCAAAACCTCACCCTTGGTGAGAATTTGCCCTTTTTGAACCAGGATCTTTTCAAGGTGAAAGTACATACTTATTATGCCCCCGCCGTGGTCCAGCACCACTGATTTTCCGGTAAAGAAATGGTTGCAGGTGAGAACCACCCTTCCATTATTGATCGCTTTTACTGGGGTCCCTCTTGCAGCCCTGAAATCCACACCCGAGTGGGGAGCTCGGGGATGGCCATTTATGATGCTGCTCCTGCCAAAAGGACCTACTACCTCACCATCAACAGGTCTTTGAAAGGGGCCTCTCCACAGTGCCCTGGAAACAGGAGCCTGAAACACTTCTTTCATTACCTGCCCTTCTTTCTTCACCCTCCTGAGAGTTACCGCGTCCAGTTCAACCATTTTTCTTGGCAGTGTTAATCTGCGAACACCATAATTTTTCTTGTCTACCTCTATTCTTATCCGCTTTTCCACATGCGTGGGGGAGACCCTCACAAGCACAGGGTAAATACCCGGAGAAGACCTCAAGTCCACACCCAAGAACCCGTTCCATGTTCGCCTTGCTCTATCAGGCACCAGGTATACCTTCTTACCTAGCCACCGGACCTCCGGAACCTCGCTGTTCTCCACGATAACACTTATCAGGCTGAGTTCACCCTGGGGAATCTTATCTGAAGAAAGAATTATCTCAGGACCCTGAATGCTCACGGCCTGCTTGCCGGACATGAGTCCCCAAAAAGCGGTTATGGCCACAAGCACAATCCACCTCTTTTTGCCATGGCTCCTTGTTTTCGTCTTGGTTCCTGGTACTGTTACCCTCATCCTGCGTTCTTCGTGCTGCCGGGGGAAGAAAGTTCTTCCCTATCCGAACCAGCAATTTTATGAATCCGGGACTACTTTTCTGATCTGGCACTCAAGGGATCCTTCCCCTAAAGTCACACTCACCTGCTCCCCCTTGCTGACCTGAGAAGCCGCTCTCACGACTATGTTTTCGGGTATCTTTCTGGTGATGGAATATCCCCTCTTTAATATGGAAAAAGGACTTATGTCCTTGATCTTTTCTTCCAGCAGGGAAAGGCCCATTTTGAATTCCCTGAGCCTCCTGGTAATCGAAAGGATCAAGGAGCGCTTTTGAAACGCAATTTTCTGACTAAGGTTTATGATGACTTTTGCAGGGGAGTGCAAAACAAGCGCGCGTTCCTCTGCGTCTAAGTTGCGCTTCCTTTCCTTTATTTCCAGTTCCATCCTTCTCAAAAGCCTAGCATTCAGCTCGTCAAGATGGATCCACAAGTCTGCCAGTCTTTTCCTTGGATCCTTGAGCCTCTTTGAGAAAGCGGACAATTTCTGGTTATTATTTACCAAAGAGCTTCTGAGGCTCATCTCAAGCCTTGATCCGAGCTGGCCAATACGATTCTTTAGTGATTCCTTTTCTACCACAAGAATCTCGGCTGCAGCCGAGGGGGTTGGTGCTCGAAGATCGGCGGCAAGATCGGAAATTGTTGTATCTATCTCATGACCAACTGCTGAAACCACAGGTACCTTGGAAGCACGGATAGCCAGCGCAACTTTTTCTTCGTTGAAGGCCCAGAGATCTTCCAGGGATCCCCCTCCCCTTGTCAACACAATAACATCAACATCCAGCTCCCGGTTCACGATTTCAATTGCTTCTACTATCTCCGCGGCTGCTTGATCTCCCTGGACTTTTACCGGGACTATGATTATCTCGATGTTCGCAAACCTACGATGAATGATTTTCAAAAAATCCCTGATTGCAGCACCAGTTGGAGAAGTAATAACCGCCACTTTCTGGGGCAAAAACGGTAAAGGCTTTTTCACCTTCTCATCAAAAATACCCTGGGCCGCAAGCTTCTTCTTAAGCTGCTCAAAGGCCAGTGCCAGTGCACCCACTCCGAGCGGTTCAAGGTAGTCAAGGATAATCTGGTACTCACCCCGCGGTTCGTAAACCCCAATCCTGCCCTGCGCAATCACCCTCATGCCGTCTTCAGGAGTAAATTTAAGGTACCTGGCCTGTGGTCTAAACATTATCGCCCGGATTTGTGCCCGCTCGTCTTTCAGTGCCATGTAATAATGGCCAGAGGTAGGTATCCTGAAGTTGGAGATTTCTCCCTCAACCCATATGAAATCAAAAGTCCCTTCCAGAAGCTCCTTGATCTCTTCAGTGAGGCGGCTAACAGTGTAAATCTTCCCCTTTTGATTTTCAAACAAGAACCCGGGACACATTATCTCCCGCCCTTCAAGAATACTATCATGGTTTTCCCTTTGCCCATCATGTTATTACTTCGATATTATCTCTTAATAGCAAACCACTTTTCTATTCTGTTTTCAAGTCAAGACTTTAAAAGCACATGCAAATCTCTTATCAAAACCCAACAAGGAATACTCCCGGTCAAGAGTTCTTAGAAACCTAAATGATTGACAGCAACAGCTGATTTGAAATATCCTCCTTAAAACCGCCACCTTTCGTGGCAAAAGCACCCTTTGCTTTGCTATCAAAGGAAAGTCAGAAAACCCTCCGGTCCCTGAGCGCTTTTCCTGCCGACAGGTCAAGGGTTCCCGAGGATAATGGGGATTGGAATGCTTGGCTCTATCTTTTCTCATGATGATATCAGGCAAATCAAGGAAAGAGGCCTTACCGTTGAAAAGGTTATGGAGCAGTTAGAAGTATTTAAGAAGGGGTTTCCCTACGCAAGGTTGAACAGGCCGTGCACGGTTGGAGATGGAATTCACGTGCTGGAGGAAAGTGATCTAAAAAGGCTGACTGAAATTCACGAAAACTCCACTCTTTCTGGAAGAGCCATGAAGTTTGTGCCTGCATCAGGTGCTGCTACCCGCATGTTCAAGTTACTAACTGCTTTTAACAACCGTTACAATTCGACTGACGAAGCGATGTTTACACCTGAAGCCCTGGAAAAAGACTCTGATACCAGGGCTGTCTTTACTTTCTTGAAAGGGCTCAAAAGGCTTGCTTTTTATCAAGATCTCAAGAACGTGATGGCAAGAGATGGTCTGGACCCAGATACCCTCTTGTCAAAAGGGATTTACAAGCCGGTGCTTGACTATCTCCTGACACCTGCCGGACTTAACTTGGCACATCTGCCCAAGGGGCTTATTAAGTTTCATACTTATCCGGGTCACTCCCGCACCCCTTTTGAAGAGCACCTGGTTGAAGCAGCAGGGTACGTGCGCGACGCTGAAAACAGGGCCCGAGTCCACTTCACGGTGAGCGCTGAACACGAAGCTGCCATACGCGAACACATAGAAGAAGCCGTTCATTCCCCGTACCTCCCTGGTGTAAGGTATGAGGTGAGTTTTTCAAATCAAAGCCCATCTACGGACACGATAGCAGTTGACATGGATAACAAGCCATTTCGTAATAGAGACGGAAGACTTGTTTTTCGGCCTGGAGGCCACGGCGCTTTGCTGCAAAATCTAAATGACCTTAGGGGAGATATCATCTTCATCAAGAACATAGACAATGTAGTGCCCGACAGACTCAAGGCGGATACGTATGCTTATAAAAAAGCCCTTGGTGGTTTTCTTGTGGAGTTACAAGCCAGGATTTTTTCTTACGTTGAAAAGCTCTCAAAAAGAGATTTATGGGGCTCCGAGCTTGAGCAAGTCCTGGAATTTCTTTGCAAGAAGCTTTTTACTGTTCTGCCTCAGGACGTAGGAAACCTTTCAAGAGAGGAAAAAATCCGCTTTGCTCTTTCCAAGTTGAACAGGCCCTTGCGGGTGTGCGGTGTGGTAAGAAACGTGGGAGAGCCGGGAGGCGGGCCTTTCTGGGTGGAACATAGCAACGGTGGCCTTTCCCTCCAAATAGTGGAGTCGGCACAGGTGGACATGAGTTCGAGCAAGCAGCGGAAAATCTGGGAATCAGCCACACACTTTAACCCTGTTGACATTGTGTGCGGAGTACGTGATTACAGGGGCAGGCAATTTCATTTACCTGATTTTGTTGATCCTGACACCGGCTTTATCTCCATCAAATCCAAGGATGGCAAGGAGCTCAAGGCACTTGAACTTCCCGGTCTCTGGAACGGTTCTATGGCAAAGTGGAATACGGTCTTTGTCGAGGTCCCTATCTCAACCTTCAATCCTGTAAAGACGGTCTTCGACTTACTCCGAAAGGAGCACCAGCCCGAATAAGCAGGTAGGGAGCCCCCTCCACATAATGAAACGGGAGGATCTTGAGAAAGATTTCACTCTGAAATGAAGAATCGCACCCTAATATCTTACTTATTCGTTTCCATCAGGGGTTTTTGTATGGGGGCAGCAGACGTGGTTCCCGGGGTTTCCGGTGGAACCATGGCGCTTATCCTGGGGATATATGAAGAGCTTATCAAATCAATTCGTTCATTTGATGCCATCTTTGTAAAACGCTTGCTTTCCTTCAAGGCAAGAGAGGCCATGTCCGGGGTATCCTGGCAATTCCTGGCGGCACTTATTATTGGAATTTTTGCAGCTATATTTTCGCTCTCAAGAATCCTGAGCTGGCTCCTTGAAAATCGACCGGTCTTTATCTGGTCTTTCTTCTTTGGGCTTGTCCTTGCCTCCATTTTCACAGTGGGGCGAAATCTCGATAGATGGCATCTCGGAACATGCGTGTGGATCGCTCTTGGAGCCATTGGAGCCTATTTCCTTGTAGGCATGGTACCGCTCTCCACGCCGGATGCGCCGTGGTTCTTGTTGCTGAGCGGAGCAGTTGCCATCTGCGCAATGATTCTGCCCGGCATATCGGGATCGTTCATTCTTGTCTTAATGGGAAAATACAAATTCCTCCTTGATGCTGTGAACAACCACAACATCTTGCCCCTTATCCTGGTTGCAACAGGTGCAGTTGTAGGATTAAGCTCTTTTGTACGGCTTCTAAACTGGCTCTTGAAAAAGCATCACGATGCTACGATGGCAGTACTCACTGGCCTTATGCTGGGTGCACTGAGGAAAGTGTGGCCTTGGAAAGTCTCTGGCGCCACTGCCGCGCAGGGTGCAGGAAAGGCGCTAATAGTATCCCAGGCAAACACAATTCCAGCGCACTGGAGCCAGGAGGTGACAATGGCACTTCTTCTTGCTGCTCTCGGTTTTTTCCTGGTCCTGGCCCTAAACGCCCTGGCCAATAAAGGCTCAAGCCGCTAGCAGGCTTTCCTCCCCCTTTTTCAGGTAATCCCCGGCTCCCGATTTACTCTTCTCCCGAATGGAGGGCAGTTGCAAAGAGTCTTGCTAGGATCCTGCAGGAAATCTGGATTTATCGGTGGCTGTCGGAAAACGCCCGTATATCTCAATGCTTTCCCAGAATGCAAGGGATATGGTCATGACAGTCAAAAACATTTTGTGTTAGGCAGATTTTCTTGACAATTGTCGAAACAATAGCTATAAGCGATATCGGTATACGATATTGCTTTGCTCTACGATGGGCGTATGATGGAAAAGATAACCAGAGACTTTTTCTTGGGTTTCATTAGAATCCACATCCTGCACCATGCCGAAAAAGAGCCAATCTTCGGTCAACGCTTTAGCGAGGAACTGGGCCGACACGGCTACCACATCTCGTACGGCACCCTATATCCTATCTTTCACCGCCTCGAAAAGGAGGGCTACTTGGTCTCCGAAAAGATAAATGTCGGGGGAAAGATCAGGAAGTACTACAAAATTACACGAAAAGGGAAGCGGATGTTGACGGAGGCCAAGCAGCAGATCAGGGAACTTGTGGATGAGGTTCTGGAAGACAGTAAGGAACTGAAGTGAAAGAGGAAAAAACGGGGGAGAATAAGATGTCCGGAGAAGAGAAGAAACCAGCTCAGGGGTTGGGGCAAAATGTCCTGTTCCTGGGAATGGTATCACTTCTCAACGACCTGTCGAGCCAGATGGTCTACCCCCTCATTCCCACGTTTCTCGACTTGCTGGGTGCTTCTCCTGCGATCCTTGGACTCATCGAGGGAATTGCTGAAGCTACGGCCTCTCTGTTTCGAACACTTTTTGGGTACCTGTCAGATAAGTTCAAGAAGAGAAAGCTATTCATCGTAACCGGCTACGGCTTGTCTGCCATCTCTCGACCGTTTCTCTATCTTGCTGGTCACTGGGGTGGTGTGCTCGCCGTTCGCTTCTCCGACAGGCTGGGTAAGGCAGCCCGAACCCCTGCTCGTGACGCACTGATCTCAACATCTGTTGATCCCTCGATCCGCGGCAGAGCCTTTGGATTTCATCGAGCTATGGACAGAATCGGAGCTATCGGAGGGCCCCTATTTGCCATGTTTATTTTGACCCTTCTGCCCTACCGAGATTCTGAGCCCATTAGGGCACTGAAGTTCACCTTCCTGATATCGGCCATCCCTGGAGCGATAGCACTTATTTTTGTCAGATTTGCCAGGGAGACAGGCTTCAAATCCAGGGCCACGGCAAAGAAGAAGACTGCTATCAGGGATGCCCCATTCATTCTATTCCTCGTCGCCAACGCTTTTTTTGCCCTTGGCAACTCCTCAAATGCCTTCCTTATTCTCAAAGCACGGGAGCTGGAGATTGCCGTACATTTCATCCCCATACTCTGGGTAGTTTATAATAGCGTGTGTACGGTGTCGTCTCCCGTCATCGGCTCTCTTTCAGACAGAATCGGCAGGAAAGCCGTGATCGTGGCTTCGTTCCTCTACTACGCTGTGATCTATGTGCTTTTCGGCTTTGCCACGGAGCAATGGATGATGTGGGTGCTGTTCGGGGCCTATGGGGTCTACTATGGGCTCACCGAAGGAATTTTCAGGGCTTACGTCGCCGATATAGTCGAAGAAGGAAAACGGGCCACTGCCTATGGCATCCTGAACACTGTCATCGGGGTATCGCTACTCCCTGCCTCACTCATCATGGGCTTGGTCTGGGATCTGTACAACTCGAAAGTGGCATTCCTTGTATCGGCAGGACTCGGCCTCATGGGTTTCATAGTCTTTCTCATCAGCATGCTCGTGAAGAGACCCCACGTGGCTCGATAAGCTTGCAGGTTATCCCTGATAAATAAGTCAGTCAAACTGGCTGGGGCAGGTCAAACCATGGGCTTGTATGGCAGAGGGACATTTTGCCATAAACTCATTTTCTGAGCAGAAGTACTGTCCAGGGGTGCTCCGGACGGAAAGCGGAAACCCTGCTTTGTGCCGCAAGTTCTTCGGCCACCTTTCTTGCTTCATTCTCGGTATCAAAGGACTCTAGCCCTACAGGTTCAGCCTGCCCGTCACCAAAAACCTGCATCACGTCCCACTTATTTGTGCTGAAATGAAGACGCCAGCTATGACCCACCAGCTCTCCCCTGCACCCAATAAGTTGCCAGCTGATATTGCTCTTTCCCATGTCTATCCTGTAGCCCATTTTTCCTTTCGATACCCTGCGCTGATTATATCCAGTCTTTCCCCCGAGTGCAATCTCAATCCAGCGCCAAGCCCCTCCTCTGGGCTGCCAACAGCTGATGGCAAGCGCCAGGTGCTGATGGAAGTATCTTTACCTTTAAGAAACTCCCGATATGCTCAATGTTGATCTGTTTTGGACACTTTCTCCACGATATGCTAATAAAAAATAATTGAGCGCTTAAAAAAGCTCGAGTTGCTCAAAGAATAACCTCTAAGCGCTCAAAGGGTGCACCCAGCAGATACGCCATGATACCAATTCGAGATACAACCCGATCCAGGACCTATCCCATTGTCAACAACATTATTATTGGCCTTAATGTATTGGTTTTCATCGTGGAAATCGCCCAAGGCTCCCGGCAAAATCAATTTATTATCACCTACGGCCTGGTCCCTGCTCGTTACTCAGTTCCTGCGATAGCTTCCTATTTCACTACCTCGCAGCAGATCTTCTCCTTTTTCTCGTTTATGTTTCTTCACGGAGGATTCTGGCACCTCCTTGCCAACATGTGGTTTTTGTATATTTTTGGCGACAATGTGGAAGATCGACTCGGGCCCCTTAGATATATAGTGTTTTACCTGCTTTGCGGTTGGGCCTCGGGGATATTTCACCTTATTACTAACTGGCACTCGCAGGTTCCGACCATTGGAGCCAGCGGCGCCATCGCAGGCGTCATGGGGGCTTATCTTGTTCTGTACCCCAATTCAAGAATTCTAACGCTTATTCCCATATTTTTTATCCCCTACTTTGTCGAGATTCCGGCCTTTTTCTTCCTTGGGCTATGGTTTTTTATACAGTTTTTCAGTGCTGCCGCGTCTCACGGCCAGGCCGGAGGCATAGCCTGGTGGGCTCATGTGGGTGGTTTCATATCAGGGATCATCTTGCTGAAAGTGTCTGAGCGAGTTCCCGAAGCCGGGGTTACTCAAAAGTTGCGCACTGCAACATCGAGGAAAAAAACTCCGCGCCTTAAAGTGGTGCGCACCCAAAGCAGCGTTGGCGATCCTCATATATACGGCACAATATCTATAACTCCGCAGGAGGCTCACTTTGGCACGCAGAAGTTGATCAACGTCCCCTGGGGATTTCACAGCCGCATATTCCGCGTTACAGTTCCGCCCGGTGTAAAGGACGGAACAGTCTTGCGCCTTCCAGGGCTGGGCAAAAGGTTGGAGGGAGGAGAAAAAGGCGATTTGCTTTTGAAAGTGCAAATACGCCCCTGATTCTCATCGAATACGTTTCGAGTCCAAATAACCTTCCAGGGAAAACGCAGGAAAGCATATGAAATTGACATTTCTTGGAACAGGCGGAGCCTGGGGGCTCCCGGAACTGAATTGCGACTGCCGGATATGCCGCCAAATGAGGCTTGGCAATGAAAAAAGGGAACGCACTGCCTTACTGCTCACACATGAATCCAGTCTCCTTATTGATTGTGGGCCTGACATACGGGATCAGCTTTGCAGGCACTCGGTCAGCAGGCTCGACGCGGTGCTGATCACGCATGAGCACGGGGATCACTACCTCGGAATGGATGAGCTCGTCTCCTTTAAGCGAACCAGCCCACGGGGCGAGTTCCGGCCAATACCTGTTTTTCTGACAGCACGGAGCTGGAAGGTCATTGGCGCTCAGTTCGGGTACCTGGAAAAGATGGGTGTCATTACCGTCCACGAAGTGAAACCAAGCACTGCTTTTAGAGTCAAGGAGTTCGAGGTTTTTCCGTTTAAAACCTCACACGGATCGTTTGCCCTGGGATCAGTTGGATATTCAATCAAAGTGGGGCACAATCCTGGAAATGCGGCCCACCTTGTGTATACTTCTGATTTTGTGGACCTTCCTGAGCATCCCACGCAAATCTTTAACCCCGATTACCTGATCATTCAGTCATTTTGGCTCAATGAGCCGCGCATTAACACCCCCCAGCACATGAGCTTTCAAAGGGCCGTAGAATTCATAAAGCTGTGGAAGCCGATCCAGAGAACTTTTCTCGTGCATATCGGCGACGGGGATTGGATCAAAGGGGATCCTGCCAACAAGATGTCGAAAAAAAGGGAGCCCGCTCAGCCCATGAAACCCCCTCAAGGTGGTTCTCATTACCCAGTGCCGTTGAATCAGGAAGAGTGGGAAGGAGTCGTGGAGGAAATTTGTGCTGATTATGGTCTGCCTTGCAAGTGCACCGTGGCCTATGATGACCTATGCGTTCAGCTCTAGCACTGTTTCTTTTCAGGGGCCATCACGCCCGATGCGCCCCCCCTTGCGGCATGCGGGCTCTCCAAAGAAAGGATAGCACAATGCCCCCTCCGGCAAATAGAAAAGAATTGACAGCTCAATAGCTCCAAAGCTATATGATCAAGAAAGGGGTTTGAGTGCTATTTCCTATCAACTGAAATTCTTGAGGATTATGAGGCTATGGCTAGGAAAAAGACAAGAGATGGCTATGCAGCGGCCGGAGTTGACATAGATGCTGCCAATAGATTTGTCAAAAGAATCAGACCCATTGTAAGCAAAACCTTCAAGTCTGGGGTCATAACGGATATAGGCAGTTTTGCAGGGTTTTTTTCTCTAAATGTGCAGGACATAAGAAACCCGGTGCTAGTAGCCTCCACTGACGGTGTGGGGACAAAGCTTAAAATAGCGTTCATGATGGACAAGCACGACACGATCGGCATCGACCTAGTGGCCATGTGCGTTAACGATATTATGGTCCAGGGAGCAAACCCACTCTTTATGCTGGACTACATTGCCACCGGCAAGCTTGAAGTTGAAAAGGCTGTCCAGATAGTCAAGGGGATTGTTGCCGGGTGTAAGGAAGCGGATTGCTCTCTTATTGGCGGGGAAACCGCTGAAATGCCCGGTTTTTATTCTGAAGGGGAATATGATCTTGTAGGATTCGTTGTTGGGCTAGCTGACAATGACAACCTTCTGGATGGCTCTGAAATTGCCGTTGGTCACCAGTTGATTGGTATAGGCGCGAGCGGGCTACACAGCAACGGATATTCACTTGCGAGGAAAATCTTCTTTGAGCAGCTGAAAATGAACGTAGACGACTATGTGGAAGAGTTCGGCCGCACTCTGGGAGAAGAGCTGCTTGAACCATCAAGGATTTACGCTCGAACCATAAGAAATACGCGGCGTGATTTTCGACTTTTTGGCATAGCACATATCTCCGGTGGAGGTCTTGTTGACAACCTGCCACGTATATTGCCCCAACAATGTAAAGTGGTCATCAACACTTCGAGCTGGGTTCCACTCCCCATATTCCAGTATCTCCAAAGGGCGGGAAAAATTCCCTCCAGGGAGATGATGCGGACCTTTAACAATGGCCTCGGTCTGGTAATCGTCGTGAGCGAAGAAGACTCAGATGAAGTGCTTTTGCGCTTGAAAGCTATGGGTGAAACAGCCTATCATATTGGATCAGTAGAGTCGCGACACGATAGGGAAGAGCCGATTAAGTTTGTGTAGGCTGATGGCAATTTCCCTCACGGCTTCGTTTTTTCGCTGGTGTGCCCCGGGGAAGAACGTATGATCCCTTGCGACCAACCACCTTTCCCCGGCCGAAAAACGGCATTGCTTAAAGAGTCCGAGCCATAGCCCGGTCGGGATTTCCTTCAGCCATGCTAGAACCACTGGAAACAAAAGGAGAAAGAAATGTTCGGTCTTGGAGGAACGGAATTACTTATTATCTTAATCATCGTGTTCTTGATCTTTGGCGCAAAGAGATTGCCGGAGATCGGGAAGGGTCTGGGCGGTGCGATCAGAGAGTTCAAGCAGGTGAAGAAGGATATTGGGGACAAGAAACAGCCACAGGTTGATCAAGAAAAAAAACCCCAGAACAGCAAGGATCAGAGTCCAATCGAAAATAAGCTCGCTCAAAAAGTTATTGAACAAGCCCCTGGAGCCAAGAAGGTGCTGGACGTGAAAAAAAAGGTGGAAAAAGTAAAAGACATCATTGATTAATAATACAGCCAGAGTTCCCGCAACTGGCCGGGGCCAAGAGTACATAGCCTCCGGAACGTTTTTGCTTTTCCGCCTTCCGGATTAGAAAAAGGAGGAAAATATGAACCTCAGGAGAACGTTGTCTGTTGCAGCGCTTGTTTTCTTATTTCTCACCCCTCACCTTTTTAACCAGCCTGCCCGTGCGCAGTCAAACCCGAGCTTGGGCGGCCTTACAAGTATGTTCGTGCGCGTAAACCCCGAGGAGCCATCTGGCGAGCAAACCGCAGGGGTAGATGAAAAGCAGGTTAAGTCGGATACTGAGCGGCAACTGGCAGAGGGAGGAATAAAGGTCCTTTCTGAACAAGAGTTCGCGCGTCTCCAGCGCTCCCGTGGATACCCGCTGGCGCTGGTGGATGTTGTCTCAAAGCTTTTCCCTGTGAAGGGCACTGATTCCAGGATCTATTTCGTTGACGTCAAGGTCCGGCAACTGGTGTTCCTGTCTCGAAAGCCTGTGGTCAGGCTATGGGCAGCCACCTGGGAGATGAGAGACATAGGCATTACCGCTGATATGGATCTGGTAAGAGAAAAAGTGCGGGACGCAGTAAGTCAGCTCGTGAGCGATTACCAGGCAGAAAATCAGCGATAAAACGAGCGGCCACAGCAAAGGGCTTTAGGCATAAGTAAGTATGCTTTTTGTTTTTTATGATAACCACCGATTTTCGCGCTGATGAAAAATGTAAGATTTAGGCGGAGCTGCTTCCTGCATCTCATTGATAATGGCAACAGAAACAGCTAGTTACCCCATGGCTTATATCCAGGAAA
>JAFDEF010000090.1 GCA_019310485.1 Deltaproteobacteria bacterium
GAGTGTGTACGTTCTGTCCCCGTTTTCAGCAATCTCTTAATGGCAAATCAGTCTTGCTGGGTGGGGTATTTTGAAGTGGCCACAGGTGGGGTATTTTGGGAGGCCATCAGGGTTCTCCAAAGTGCGGTTCAGGGAATAAACCACTGGACAAAAAGGCAGCCATGGCCATCCTGGAAATCCTGCTTGGGCATATCCCGCTGAGTGAGCTTCTGGAAAAGGGTGGGAGGCCCGAACCTCAGATCCCTGAATTAGTGGAGCAAGTTATGGAGCCTGTTCAAGAAGGGCCAAGGGTAGTATACCTTGACATTGAAACAAAGAAATCGGCAGAGGAAGTGGGTGGATGGCAAAATACCCACCTCATGGGAGTCTCTGTGGCCGTCATCTTTGACAGCCTTGAAGATCGCTTTATTACTTTTTTTGAAGAAAACATTGAAGGCCTTTTTACTCATCTGGGAAAGGCTGATCTGGTAGTAGGCTTTAACATCAAACAATTTGATTATAAGGTTCTGGGCGCGTACACCAGTACCGATCTCGGCAACCTGCCGACGTTTGATATCCTCGAAGATATCTATCATCGTCTGGGGTTCCGGCTTGGCCTTGACCACCTGGCCTCGGAAACCCTGAAACAGGGGAAAACCGCGGACGGACTTCAAGCCCTTGAATGGTTCAAGCAGGGAGAGATAGACAAGGTGGTTGAATACTGCAGCCAGGACGTGGCCATCACAAGGGATCTTTTTCAGTTTGGGCTTCAAAATGGCCACTTGATTTACAAGGGCAAGAGAGCCAATTGCAAAATGAGATTGCGCGTTGACTGGCGGCTTGATAAGCTTATTGAAGGGAAAGGAAAAGGAGTGCAAGGTTAGGTATTTATCTCAAACTGGATAGGGTTTGGTCGGTGCTTATGAAAGCCTTTGATTGCAAAATGTGTGGTGATTGCTGTTATGGGGAAGGAGGCATCGTGGTCCATCCGGAAGAGATACAGGCAATTTCTAAATTCCTTGGAATCATAATGGATTCCTTTGTACAGCGATTCTGTTACAAAAAAAACGGCAAAACCTATATCAGGAGCGGTGAGGATGGTTACTGTGTTTTTTATGATGAAAAAAGAAAATGTTTGATCCATCCTGTTAAACCATCACCCTGTTCCATGTGGCCGTTTTATCGTGCCTTACTCACCGACAAGGATAACTGGGAACTTGCAAAAGAGGCTTGCCCTGGAATTAACCCGGAATCCTCTTTTGATGACTTTGTGCGCCAGTCCAAAGCAAGACAGGAAGAATCCGCGAAGTGAACCTTCGCTTCCCCGGGGGTAAAATGGGGCTCATCCCCTGTGCGGTTTCTTTTGCTCCTTATAGAAGCAGGATGACCATTTGATATGAGCATTTTGAACCAGCTAATAGACATGATTTACCCACCGAGATGCCCGATCTGCCACAACATGCTCGCTGAGGGCGACTATGACAATGAAGAATTGGTGAGGCCTTTTTGCCGTTCCTGCTTTGAAACCTTTCAGCAAATAGAATCTCCGCTTTGCCCAATATGCGGGAGGCCGCACATTTCCGGCCCAGCAGAGGACCACCTTTGTGAGAATTGTTTGAGAAACAGGCCTTATTATGACAGGTGCGCTTCGCCTTACCTATACGAGGGTAACCTGATGGAGGCAATTCACGAATTTAAATACATGCAAAAAAGCCATTTAGCCGGTTCTTTTGGTCCACTGCTGGCCTCTTTTGCAAGCACACATTTTACACTTCAAGACAATCTACTCGTTATGCCTGTGCCTCTTCACCCCAAAAGGCTAAGGGAAAGAGGGTTCAACCAGAGTCTACTTCTTGCCCGACACGTCGCATCAAGGCTTGGTGCCCAACTGGACTTCCTGTCTCTCAGGCGTGTAAGATACACCAAGCCTCAAACCGAGCTCAGTAAAGATGAACGGCAAAAGAACGTGAAAATGGCCTTTGGCATTTTAGATAAGCAGGTGGTTAAAGGGCGCAGTGTACTACTTGTAGACGATGTTGCGACCACGGGAAACACCCTTAATGAGTGCGCCCGGGTACTCAAGAAATCAGGCGCGCAAAAAGTGCTGTGTGTGACTCTGGCTAGGACTTCACTCAGTCAAAGTTGACGGCGGCTTCGGAAAAAGTCCATGTGCTGCGTTGCGCTTCATCCTGCACTCAGTTCTTAAATCAAACTCAGTGCCTGGATTGCGCGCCTTACACTCGCCTGCGCCAGGCAGGCCTGGGGTTTTACCGTGGTGTCTGCTCTGACTCGTTCCTGGGATGCCATGGGAGGGATAATGGAAGAGTACAGGCAAAAAATTAAAGACATTACCGCGCTAGAAAAACAGGTCCAATCACTAAGAAAACAAGGAAAGCATGTCGTGTTTACAAACGGGGTTTTTGATATTCTCCACCCCGGACATGCTCGTTACCTGGCTGCTGCAAAAGATCTGGGAGATTTCTTAATTGTCGCAGTAAACAGCGACAAATCCGCCAGGGCCGTTAAGGGGCCTAACAGGCCGATTAATCCTCAGCATCATAGGGCAGAACTTATTGCCGCCCTAGGCTTTGTTGACGCTGTAATCATATTTGAGGAAAAAAATCCCTTAAAAGTCATCAACCATCTCATGCCTGACGTGCTTGTCAAAGGAGGAGACTGGGAGAGGGAAAAAATTATCGGCGGAGACGTGGTAGAAAAGGCGGGCGGAAGAGTAATGCGAATCCCTTTTGCCGAGGGCTATTCCACCACCGACATCATCAAGAAAATCAAGCATACCGAGAAGTAGGAAGCCTTGACACCCGGAAGGCATAGGGCGCTTAGATCCTGTCAATCACGTTTTTCCATACCTGCCGCACGGCTTCTCCTACCTCTGATCGACCATCGTATTCGAAAATGGTCTTTCCCTGAACCATAGCCTCTGTAAAGGCGTTGTCAAAGGGAATATTTCCTAGGAAATCAAGTCCCTTATCCTTGGCAAACTTTTCGATCTCGCGGCTGGAATCCAAGTTGAGATCGAACTTGTTTACGCAAACCATTGCCGGAACCTTAAAAAAAGAGGCAAGCTCAACTACGCGCTCCATGTCGTGTATTCCCGAAACTGTGGGCTCACTCACTATCACGACAGCGTTCGCACCTCCCATCGAAGCAATCACCGGGCATCCAACCCCGGGCGGACCGTCGGTAAGAATGAGATCAAGGTTTTCCTTTTCGGCCAGCCTCTTGGCCTCCTGCCGCACCAGAGTCACCAGCTTACCTGAGTTCTCTTCTGCAATATGCAATCTGGCGTGAACCATGGGACCAAAGCGGGTTTCGGAAATAAACCACTCCCCTGAATTATTTAGAGGAAAATCTATAGCTTCTGCGGGGCAAAAGTAGTAGCATACCCCACAACCTTCGCACTCTATGGGATCCACCCTGAATTCTTCACTGATCGCATTCCAGCGGCACAATTCCCTGCAAAGCCCGCACTCCGTGCATTTCTCGGAGTTGATGACCGCCTTGTGCCCGCTCTCAAATTCGTGATGCTCGATCACTCTCGGGCTTGTGATCAGGTGAAGATCTGCAGCATCCACGTCAGCATCGCAGAGCACCTTGCCCTCTGCCAGGAACGCAAAAGAGGCCATGAGACTTGTCTTTCCAGTTCCTCCTTTACCGCTTATAATTACTAGCTCCTTCATTAAGCCGGCTCCCGTTTACCCAACGATATCCTTTATGCTCTCATATAGCTTAACAAATCTTCCTTTCCACTCCGGCATCACTTCAACGATACTTTCACCCCTGGAATATGCTTCTGCGATCCGCCGGTCAAAAGGGATTTCCATAAGAATAGGGAGACCCTCTGCCCTGGCATAGTCCTTAACTTTTTCATCTCCCAGATCAGATTTGTTAATCACCAGCCCATGGGGAATTTCAAGGATTTCAAGAGCACCCGCAGCAAGTTTTAGATCGTGGAGACCAAAAGGTGTGGGCTCGGTCACAAGCAAGACAAAATCGGCTCCTTTCATGGCTTCTATAACAGGGCAGGATGTGCCCGGGGGTGCGTCAATAATGGTAAGTTTTCGAGGGTCAGTAAAGGAGCGAACCTTTTTGATCAAAGGCGGGGACATAGCTTCTCCAACCCGCAGCTTTCCATGCACAAACTCAAGACCATTACGGTGCCCCACCTCGATGATCCCCAGCTCGCGCCCTTTTTCACTTATTGCACCTTCAGGACATACTGCCATGCAGCCACCGCAACTGTGGCACAGTTCATGGAAAGTAAGGACCGTCTTGCCTATAACCACTATGGCCTTGAACTGGCATATCTCCCCACACTTTCCACATAGGGTGCACTTTTTTTCATCCACTTCGGGGACCGGGGTTGTTATGGTTTCTGTCTTCTCAAAGGCGGGTTGCACAAAAAGGCCTGCATTTGGCTCTTCCACGTCACAGTCAAGGAGCTGCACGCCTTCTCCGAGAGACAGGGCGAGATTGGTCGCGACAGTTGTTTTCCCTGTTCCGCCTTTTCCACTCGCTATGCTTATAATCATTTATCAACTGTCCTCATTTCAACCAAATAACCATATCTGGCACCACCTGCAAGTGTCATAATAGGTTAACCCAAGTTTGCCAAAGTTGAAGAAAGACCTATGCTGGCAGGGGCTATTGGCGATTTTATGGTCACTACTCATTTTACAACATGGATCTTTCTTGGCAGAGGTATCTCTTT
>JAFDEF010000004.1 GCA_019310485.1 Deltaproteobacteria bacterium
CAGTGAGTCAAGCCCAGGAATGCTGAATAAGCAACACAAGGACAAGAAACTTGGGGAATTAGTTTTGAAGATTACTAGGAAGTTAACTTTGTCAAATGTGTAGGTTTGACCCCGCGTTTTTGCTTGTGTTGCCGTGAAAACAGAGGAGAAAATTCTTAGCGTTTCTTAGAGGGCAATGAGACTGGCAGCGAAGAACAGAGATTATCCAAGCGCTGAATTGTATGGTAGCGGGGGGCGGATTCGAACCACCGACCTTCGGGTTATGAGCCCGACGAGCTACCTGACTGCTCCACCCCGCGCCAAAATTTAAAATTAACACCACATCAGCCTTCAGTCAATAGAAATTCTTTGCCATTTCTCAGGTCAACCCACCTTTTTTGAGCAAAAATAGCGAGGAAGACTAGGGCATTGCCGTAGATAGGGGCGAAACAGAAGTCATGCTCAAGGTTTCTATTCTCGGTCAGGGAGCCTGACTATAAAAGTCGTCCCCCGGCCAGGTTCGCTCAGGGCGGAGATTTCTCCATTATGCGCCTGAACGATCTTGTAAGAAATTGAAAGCCCCAGCCCGGAGCCTCTTTGGCGGGTGGTATAAAAAGGCTCAAAAATGTGCGCAAGCCTGTCATCAGGGATGCCGATACCCTCATCTGTGATTTTTACCTCCACGCCGCCCGGTTTCCTCCCTGTTGCGATGCTTATGTACCCACCGTCAGGCATTGCCTCAAAACCATTTGCTATTATGTTGATGAAAGCCTGCCGTAACTTATCAGGATCACAAAGGATTTCTCCAACATCAGATGAGAAGAACTCCCTGAATCCATATTTTTCCACCGGATAAAGCTCGCCCATGATCTTTATCACGTCCTTTAGCACAAGGTTGATGTCACCCTTTCTTTTCACCAGCCTGTATGTCTTAGTGAAATCCCCCAGCCCCGCCACAAGCCTTTCAAGCCTGGCTACCTCATCTAGAATCATGTTTGCTTTGTTCATGTCCGTATCTGTGTTCAAACTCCTTTTTATTTGCTCGGTAAACCCCCCTATTATCATCAGGGGGTTCTTGAGCTCGTGTACCACATGGGCAACCGCTTCTCCGACCGCAGCAAGACGCTCAGATTGAAGCAACTTTTTCTCCATGAGTTTCTTTTCGGAAACATCTCTAATAATAGCGGTGAAGGTCAGCCCTTCCTGCATTTCCATGTAAGAGAGGCTTAGCTCAATAGGGAATTCCTTGCCATCCTTTCGAAGAGCAGTGAGATTAACTGTCTTGCCAATCAGGTCGGACTGTCTCTTATCAAGAAAATGGCGCACAAACTGGTAGTGGTCCCCGTATTGAGGGGGGATGAGCATGTTTAAGTCTTTTCCAAGAACTTCTTCTCTTTTGTATTGAAACATTCTTTCCGCCGCATTATTGAAAAGTATTATGTTGTGATTTTCGTCAATGCTGATTACGGCATTTGTGGCTGTGTCCAGAAGGGTCTTGAGCCTTTTTTCCGATGCCTGAAGCTTCCTGATCATGTTCCTGCTTTCCGTGCCATCTCTCACAATCTCGACAAAATAGTCTTCTCCGTTCAGAGCGGACTTGATAGGGTAAAGGATAAGAATGAATTCCTTCACTTCACCTGAAGCCTGCCTGTGGCGATGGGTCATCTCAACCCTTTCTCCTGTCTCCATTGCTCTCTGAATTGGACACGGCTTGTCGGAGATCTGGCATGGAGTTATTGAACCCTCTTTGATTTCGTAGCATTTTCTCCTGCCAAGGATATCTTCCCTTCTAACCCCGTATCGCTCAAGAAAGGTCTTGTTTGCGTCTATTACAGTGTACTCAGGGTCGATGACCATAATCTCTTCACTTATTCCATTGAACAGTTCTCCAAGGAAGAGGTTTCTGCTGCGCACAAGCCGAATCTCGCGATCCTTGGCTGCCAGCTTCTCCCTGAGGAGCCTGTTTTCCTCTACCAGGCGTGCGTAAGTATCCCTGTCCATCGTCATGCCTCTATTCCGGGCGTGTAAAAGACGTATTGACGGGAGAGAATGTCAAACATCTCATCGGTCTTTTCCCTGATGGTTGCGTAGAGCTCTCTTAGTGAGCCAGCTCGAGAGATTACTCCCTTGTACTCAGACTCGTTGAAGTACCTGGAATCCAGCGGGAAAAGCACCTGGTTCATGGACCCATACCAGTTCACACTTAGAATTTCTTTAAGGGTCATTATTTTCCTGTACACGTCTCTTACAAGGTCCGTCCTTAGTAAAGGGTTGATCCTGTTGATCATGCAATCAACAAGTCCGGCAAGGTAATAGATTTCCCTCATTCTTTCTTCGTTGAGCCTGTTCAGATACATTGCCCTGATCGTAGATGCCATAGCGCCCCGCAAAGTATGGTGAGGGGGAAGATGCAGTACTGTTCCTCTTTCCTTTTCATAAAGCTCTTTTCGGTACTGCTCCAGTTTGAATGAGTGGGATTTTTTCATCTGAATGAAGTGTGTGGTATCCCAGTCGGCAGATCGAAATTCAAATGGCCTGGAAACGATCAGATTATCAGGGGGGAACTGGGACTTTTGCTTGAACTTGATAATCTTTGCCATCTCTTTCACCGGCCTTCTAAGCGCCGCCGCATGCGCACGCGGGGATTATCAGGGCCTTGGGTGATACTTCTCATGGATTTTTCGGAGTCTTTCAGTGGTTACATGAGTGTAAATTTGAGTGGTTGAAATATCTACATGGCCTAACATGACCTGTACTGATCTCAGATCCGCCCCAAACTCCAGGAGGTGACTTGCAAAAGAGTGCCTGAGGGAGTGGGGGGTTATCACTTTGTCTATTCCTGCCTTTGCACCGTAGCGCTTGATAATTTTCCAGAAACCCTGCCTGGTAAGAGGCTTTCCCCGTGCGCTTAGAAAAAGGTAAGGGGAGCTTCTTTTTTTAAGAAATAGCCTGCGGCCACTGGCCAGATAATCTTTGAGAGCTTCCATAGCCTTGGTGCCAACAGGAACCATCCTCTCTTTTGAGCCCTTTCCTATGGTCCTGACATAACCAGCCTCAAGGTTGATATTTGAAACCTTTAAACGCACCAGTTCTGAGACCCTCAATCCTGTGGCATAAAGCAGTTCCAGCATAGCCTTGTCTCTTTTGCCCCTGGGGGTAGCAGAGTCGGGCTGACAGAGAAGCTCCTCAACCTCTTCAGTGGTCAAAACCCCGGGCAATCTTAAAGGCAATTTGGGGCTGTTAAGCAACCGGGTGGGGTTTTTTTCTAGTTTGCCCTCAGAGACCAGGAACCTGTAAAACCCTTTGATCGTCGAGATATTCCTTGCAATACTCCTCGGAGAAAGGACTCCATTCAGGGTGAAAAGATAGTCAAGAATATCATCCTGGGATACTTTGAGAGGAGAGCCCTTCTTTCTTGTTTCGAGAAACTCTAAGTATCTTGCTAGATCACGGCCATAGGAGTCGATAGTATTATCGGCGAGCCCTTTTTCAACCCGCAGGTAGTGCATGAAATGCTCAGCCAGAGAGTTTGAAAGTGCTGACTTCATAGCCTCCCCGCATTACCTTGGTCCTTTCCTAAAAATCATAAAAGTGTGTATCCTTGGTAAGAATCCTGGCGCCGTGCTTTTCAATTACGAGCATTTCTTCGAGCCTCACGCCGCCTTTTCCGGGGATGTAGATTCCCGGTTCATCAGTTACCACCATGCCCTGGACAAGTTTCACCGGGTTATGCGGCCCAAGCCTTGGGCCTTCATGCGGAGCCAGGCCTACCCCATGCCCAAGCGCATGCCCGAAGAACTCGCCAAAGCCTGCTTCATTAATAACCTCTCTGGCTGCAGCGTCAGGCTCGTTACTATTTGCTCCGGGATGGATTTTTTCCAGCGCAGCCAGTTGTGCACGCCGAACCGTCCTGTATATCTTCTTGAATTTTCTCCCTGGTCCATCCAGGAAGATGGTTCTTGTCATGTCACAACAATACCCGTCCAATTTCAGGCCGACATCAAGCGTAATAGGCTCCTTAACCTTGATTTTTCGGTTTGTCGGCAGAGCGTGAGGAAGCGCGCTGTTGGGACCGGATGCCACAATTGAGGGGAAGGCAAGGCTTTCGGCCCCACCCTCCTTTGCCAGGCCCTCAATCTGCCATGCAATTTCCTTTTCTGTGCGGCCTGGCTCAAGGGAGGAAATGATCTCCTGCAAAATCTCGGTCATCAGGTTTGATGACTTCTCCATGGCCTTGATCTCCTCCCTGTCTTTTACCTGACGCATTCCCTCAACCACTCCTTTAAGGCGGGTGAGCTTAATCGGCGGGGAGAGCTTTCTTAGCCTTTTCGAAAGCTCTCTAAAAAGGGCACAGGTTACATATTCTTCCTCAAAACCAACACTCCTTGCTCCAAGACGAACCAGCACCTGGGGCAAGCTTTCTCCAAGCCCTTTCTCCAGAGTTATTACCTCAAAGTCATGAGCCTCCTTTTGCGCTTCAGTCGCGTAGCGCGAGTCTGTAAGGAGGTAAGCGCCTTGGCGACCTATGAGAAGCGAGCCAGAGGACTCTGTGAGCTGCATGTCTTCTGCCTTGAATCCAGAAAGGTATCTCCTGTTTTCAGGCTGAATCACCCAGACAAAGTCCACGGGCAGATGCTCGAGTCTTTTTCTCAAGGCAGCCAGACGCGTGGCAAAAACGGATCTTCTCATTTTCTGCAAAAGGGGTCACACCTATTTTTTCCTCTCTCTATTCTAATAGATGGAGGATTTCAGCAGGGTGGATATTTTTTCCTAAGCGCCTATTTGTCTTGATATCAGTAAGGCGGCATCAAGACAAGGCAAAAAGTGCAGTAGAGGAGAATTTGCTTTGCTTTTCGAAATGAAGGGAAAACGCTAGATTAGGGTAAGTTGGCTAAATTTTTTGCAATCCCCTCGGTTGCCGTGTGTTGACAGAGGCATATGGTGCTGTTAACATCGTGTTAAGTTTTTGAACCCTCCGTGTCTTATGCCTGTCTACGAATACATAGCACTTGATAAGGCGGGAAAAAGCCTGAAAGGTATTGTTGATGCTGATAGCGCAGTGGCGGCGCGGCAGAAACTAAGGGGCTCCGGCGTATATCCTGTCGAGATCAGGGAGAGTTTTGCCAGGGCTAAGGGGGCACCCTCCCGGGGCATTTATCTTTCAAGGCTTTTCACCGGGGTAAAACAAGGGGAGCTATCTGCAGCAACGAGGCAGCTCGCTATTTTGCTTAACGCCGGCGTGCCACTTGTTTCAGCCCTGGAGACCCTGATCTCCCAGCATGATGATCAGGTGTTCAAGAAAATTCTTGCTCAGGTCAAGGAGTCCCTTAACGAAGGGAAAAGCCTAGCGGAGTCCCTATCTCAACACCCAAGGGTCTTCTCTCAGGTATACGTGAATATGGTCAGGGCAGGCGAGGCTTCCGGTTCACTTGATCTGGTGCTGCAGAGGCTTGCCGAGTTCAGCGAACACCATCAGGAGCTTAAAGGGAGGTTCAGGGCCGCATTGGCGTATCCTATTTTTATGGCGTGCGTGGGAACGTTTATCCTGTTTTTTCTTCTAACGTTTATCATGCCCAATATTATGAAAATCTTTACTGAGATGAACCAAACTCTGCCTCTTCCTACAGTGGCGCTAATAGGGATAAGCCATTTCCTGAAATCCTACTGGTGGGCTATAATCCTTTTCGTGGGAGGGGCGGTGGTCGTTATAAGGAGGATAAAGAAAACAAAAAAAGGAAGATATTACTGGGATGAATTGAAGCTTCGCAGCTTTCTTTTTGGGCCCATCCACAGAAAAATGATTCTGGCAAGGTTCGCTCGAACCCTTGGGAGCCTTCTTCAAAGCGGTGTTCCCCTTATGACCGGGCTCCAGATTGTGCGGAACATCGTGAGCAATGAGCTTATTTCAGAGGTCATAGACAGTGCTTCAAGAGAGATAGAAGAAGGTAAAACGCTTTCCAATTCCCTTTCCAGGAGTCGCTGGTTTCCTTCCATGATGACCCAGATGATCAGGGTAGGCGAGCAGAGCGGAGAGATTGAAGCGATGCTTCACAAGGTGGCGGATATCTACGAGGGAGAATCATCCTCCAGGCTCATGGCCGTAACCTCCTTACTTGAGCCTGCCATGATTTTGTTTATGGGATTAATTGTGGGGTTTGTGGTCATATCTATACTGCTTCCCATCTTTGAGATGAACCAGCTTGTAAGGTGAGAGGCAGGCACTGTAAAAGCAAAACAGAAGGTAAAGATTATGAAAAGTAGAAAAATCAGGGATCAGGGGTTTACCCTGATAGAAATCATGATCGTGCTTGTGATCCTGGGAATACTTGTGTGGCAACTGGCGCCGCGGATCATGGGAAAGCCTGAAGAGGCGAGAAGGATTAAAGCCCAGATGGATATTTCCACCCTGGAAACCGCCCTCAAGCTCTACAAGCTGGATAACGGCCGCTATCCTTCCACCGAGCAGGGTCTTCAGGCCCTGGTGGAGCCACCGAGTGTGGGTGTGCTTCCCAGAAAGTGGCGAAAGGGAGGATACCTGGAGAAAGGAAAAATCCCCAAGGATCCCTGGGGCGGGGACTATGTTTACCTGTGTCCGGGTCTGCACGGCGATTTTGACATAATCTCTTATGGCGCTGATGGGCAGCCGGGCGGAGAAGGCAATGACAGAGATGTTAATAACTGGGAACTGGAAAAATAATAATCACGGCTTCACCTTTTTTGAAATTGCAGTGGTGATTCTTTTGATCGGGTTGATGATCACGCTGGCCAGCCCTCGAATCCGCGATGCCATCCTCACCGACAATCTCAAAATAACGACACGAAGACTGGTTGGCCTTGTCAAGGGACTCAGAAATGATGCAGTTCGGGAACAGAAGGAGTACGTGGTCCATTTTGAACTTGATTCAAACAGATATTGGACTGAATCGTCTTCCATGAGCGAAGAAGAAAGGGCACGGGCACAAGAAAAAGCCCGGCAACTTCCTGATGACGTTAAGGTGCTGGACATATGGTTTAAAGGTAGGGGGAAAAAAATGAGGGGGGAGGCATCCATCCGCTTCACTAAGAAAGGATACATGCGGCAATCGGTTATTCACCTGGGATCAGAAGATGGGCGAGTCTTTACCATTATCCTGAACCCTTTTATGGCAAAAGTCTGGGTTCTGGAAAAATACGTGGAGTTCGAGGCATGAGGTGAAAGAGACTCACGATTCTTGGTTTTAGGCTGCGTACAGAGAAAAAACAAGATAGAGCCGGAGATTGTAGATGAAAATGCCGAGGGGTTTTACGCTTCTCGAGGTGATGGTGGCTATGGCCATTATTGCGATTGTGCTGACAGCTATTCTGGGTTCTCAGTCCCAGAGCGTCTCTCTTGCCACTGAGGCAAGGTTCAGTACCACGGCCGCCTTTCTTGCGCAAAGCAAAATGGCGGAGTTGGAGGCTTTGGGGCCGGAAGAACTTACGTCCGGTAGCGGCGATTTCGGAGAAGATTTCCCTGGGTATACCTGGAACGTTGTGGTTGAGACCCCTCCGGTTGATGAGCCCGAAGACGTGTCAAATTACTTAAGAGCGCTGGATCTCAGGGTTTCCTTTGGAGAAGACGAGTTTTATCAGTACAGGTTGAGACGATACGTATTCCTGCAAAAGAGGTAAGAGAGGGTGAATGCGAGAAATCGGCACCCCTTCAGGGATGGCCATGGTTTTACGCTCCTTGAGATTCTTATTGCCATTTTCATCCTGGCAATTGTTCTTTCCCTGCTTTATACATCTTTTACCGGAACGCTGCACAACATTGAGCAAACGGAGACAAAGGCAGATGTTTACCAGATGGCGCGCGTCACTCTTGATAGGGTAGTGGAGGATCTCGAATGCGCCTTTATTTCAAGCCGTAGCAAGCACGGCTTTGTGGGGCAGGCAATCGAGACAGAAGGGAGGCACCGCGATACCCTTAGCTTTATCTCCAGAGCTCACCTTGTACTGGACGAAGAGGACCCGGGGCAGGAGATAACCCGGATTAGCTACACTACCGGAGAAGGCTATGAAGGTCAGGGCCTGGCTCTTTTTCGCTCTGATGCACCTCTTTTTCTTGGGAAACCGGAGGAGGAAGCAACCGGGTCAATGATTTGTGATAACCTGGAATCACTGAGGTTCACTTACTATGATGAAAAGGGTGAAGAATTTGACAGCTGGGATTCTACAAAAGAAGAGTTCAAGGATCGCCTGCCCACCAGGGTTTCGATTCTTTTGGAGATTGTGAACAAGGATGATCCTGAGTCTCCTCTCAGGTTTTACACCGGGGTTACACTCCCCATGGGCCGGAGTGCTTATGCTGGGGCTCCTAAAAGATAAGAAGGGTATTGCTTTAATTCTCACTGTTTTGATCACTAGCCTGATCGTAGCTCTTACCCTCCAGTTCAACGAGGCAATGCGTTCTGAGCTTTACGCTGCCGTGAATTTGCGCGATGGGGTGAAGCTCGAGTGCATGGCCAGGTCGGGATTTGATTATGCCCTAGCTGTTCTTGCACAGGATGGGGCCTCAAAAAAATCTCTCGATTCCCTGTTAGAGCCCTGGGCGGATTCAAAGGCTCTTTCCAGTATTTCGAGCTCGCTTTTTAAGGAAGGGAGCCTTGAAATTGCAGTAACCGACCTTGGGGGTATGATACAGCTCAACGCCCTGGTGGATAAGAAGGGGCGGTATAATCAAAAACAGAAGGCGCTCTTAACAAGGTTTTTGAGCCTGGAGCAGTTCTCCCTGAATTCCGAGCAAGTGGAAAACATTGTTGACGCTATCAAAGACTGGATTGACCCAGACAACGAAGTGACACACTTTGGTGCTGAAAGAGCATACTACGAATCTCTTGACAGGCCCTATTCATGCAAGAACGAACCACTGGAATCCCTCAAGGAGCTTTTGCTGGTGAGGGGAATAACGAAGGAGCTGTTTTACGGAACTAAAGAAAAGCCGGGAATATCCCATTATCTCTCCATTTATGGTGATGGTAAGATCAACATCAATACCGCTAGCCCAGTGGTACTTCGGTCACTTTCAGAACACCTGGACTACAAGATGGTTGAAGAGATGGTAGCTTATCGAAGCAATGAGGAAAACGACTTCAGCCAGCCCACGTGGTACAAGCACGTGTCGGGGATGAGCAGTGAAGTATCTATTGATGATCTTGTTAGTACTTCGAGTCGTTATTTCAGGATCGTTTCAGAGGCCAGGCAGGGATCAATGAGCAGAGAGACCAAAGGGGAAATAAAAAGGAATGGAGACTCTATCGAGGTTTTATCATACACGGTGGAATAGGATTTTTTATGCCAGGTAAAATCTTATGTCTTGACATTAATGAAGATTTGATCACTGCCATTGTGGTTAAGAGCGGTTTCAACCGATACGAGGTCAAGGCCTGCGCGCAGGTAGAGGATGAAGAGAACAAAGCGCTTGATGAGCCTTTTAAGAGCCTGTTCGCACAGGTGGACCCTGGATGTGATACGTGCCTGCTTTCCATACCTGGAGGGAATGCTTTCTACAGAAACCTCCACGTGCCCTTTCATGACCCGAAAAAGATCAGGCAGGTTCTCCCCTTTGAAATAGAGACAATGGTTCCCTTTCCAATTGAAGATCTCCTGGTAGATTTTACGGTGTTTGATCGGGCTGAGGGAAGCGGTCTTCTAGCAGCTTCCATTAGAAAGGCTCTTGTCTCGGAGTACCTCGGTTTGCTTCAAACATACGGGATTGATCCTGAAAGGGTGGATATCCATTGCGTGCCGACACTTTGCTCCGTTCTAAAGCATGAAGACACGCCTTCGGATGGGCTTTTGCTCGATGTGGGCATAAAAAAGAGCACCATGCTTCTTTATACAAACAAACGCCTGGCCCTTGTAAGACACTTCTCCCTTGATGGGGAGATCCCTACCGGCAAGTTCCCTGATATTACCCTTTGGGAAAACATTAACAGGTCTGACACCGAAAAGATAAAGTCTGCACTTGAAAGATTAGGCCGTTCTGTGAATACAACAATTCATGCCTTCAGGTGGCAGGAGAAAAGAAATATCCGACCTCAAAAGATCTTTCTGACAGGTACCCTGACCACTTACCCTGAAGCCTGGGAGATTCTTGAGCAGCTTCTGGGCATACCAGTCGAGCGAGTGGATCTCCGCCATGACAGAAGGGTTCGCATGAATGGCAGAATCGCAGATGCCTGGAACGCTGGCTCCATGGACCATGCCCTTGCTCTCGTGCTTAGGGATGAGAGGCGCACTCCCGGCTTTAATTTCAGGAAAGGTGAATTTGCCATACAAAAAAGGTACCTTGGTCTTATGAAGGAACTTCGCGCGGCAGCCATACTGCTCGCGATTCTTCTCGCTCTCCTAATTGTTGACTTTGGCGTGGATTACCATTTACTCAAGAAAAGATATACGCTTCTGGACCAGAACATAAGACAGGTGTTCCAGCAAACTTTCCCTGATGTTAGAAGGATTGTTAACCCCTTGCAGCAGATGAAGGTGAGGATAAAGGAGATAAGAAAGGCAGCTTTGATGATGCCGGGAGCGGGCACCGGGGAAAGGGCCATTGATATCTTAAAGGATATTTCTAAGAGGGTTCCGACAACAATGGACGTACACGTGGCAAGGACCGTAATTGACCCTGAAATGGTGGAAGTAAGGGGAGACACAGACACGTTCAAGACAGTTGACAGCCTGAAGACCAGGCTGGAGCCTTCGCCTTATTTTAGTTCGGTAACTATTACCTCCGCCAATCTTAGCCGCAAGGGCAAAAGGGTTCGGTTTGTTCTCAAACTGAAAAGAAAGAAGACATCTTCTCAGGCTCGTATCTCGGGTTCTTCTGGTTAACGGTTGGACTTTGAGGACAAGGCGCTAGGTGATAACGGTGAATAAGCAGGGAGCTTTTTCCCGATAATGAGACTTGCAAAGCGAGAAAAATATTCATTAATTGTTGGATGTTGCCTGATTGCAGCTTTCTTTGCAATTCAGTTCTTAGTTGGCCCCTTTTTTGAAAAAAGAAACCGCCTTCAAAAAGGCATCCGTGTAAAGGAAGCATCGCTTCAAGAGATAATAGAGCTTGCACAGGAGTACAAAAGTCTCCAGGCCGGTTCTCATAGAATAAAGAGGCTGCTTGCTGCAAGGGAAAAGGGGTTTACCCTTTTTACGTTTCTTGAAAGGGCAGCCTCTGATGCCGGAATCAAGGATCATATAAAATATATGAAGCCTTCAGTTATAAGGGGTACAGGCCCGGCGGCAGAGTCTATAGTTGAGATGAAGCTTGAGAGAATTACCCTCAACCAGCTTGTTGGGTATCTCCACAGGATTGAATTGCCTGACAAGGCAATTGCCGTCAAGAGGATTTCCATTAAGGAGAATACCCGCGATAAAGGATACCTGGAAGCTGTACTCCAGGCGGTGACTTACAGGTGAAACATTAAGCTCAGGGGGCACATAACTAGGCCTGGGCTGAAACTTGAAAGAGACTTCCCGCTTTGAAGGAAAACATGTGGAAGAATAAGAAATGGTTCGCGTATATTTTATACAGCCTTCTGCTTTGTGCAGCGCTACTTTATTATCGTTTTCCATCAGAAGAAGCCAAAGATTACTTGGAAGGGTCTTTTGCGAGGGCGGCACCCCAATTTTCCCTGTCTATCCACAGGGTTTCCCTTGATCCCGGCTTCAGAATCAAACTGGAGAAGATTGATGTTTCAAGGAAACTGGAGCCTGAGTTATTCGTATTCAAAGCGGGAAGCTTGTTTATTAGGCCCAGATTGAGGTCTTTTCTAAGGGGGAAAAAGGTTTTTTGTTTTGAAGGCACAGCATACGGAGGACACCTGAATGGCTGTGCCGGGGGCATGGCAAAGAGAAAAGAGGCACCGTTTTCCTTTTCACTCCAACTGGAGGCTCTACGGCTTGAAACCTTTGATGGGCTCCAACGATGGCTTGGCCGCCGGGTGAAGGGAACGCTGAGCGGCAACATCTCGTGTACCGAAACGACCGACTCCCTGCTAAAGGGAAGCGGAGATGCACACTTGAGGCTAGCAAAAGGAGAGGTCGAGCTGCTTCAACCGGTTCTTGGCCTCAGATCCGTGAAGTTTGACAAAATAGAAATGAGGGTGAGTCTCAAGAGCGGAAGGGCTGAACTGGTTTCTGCTGAAATGGAAGGCCCGGATTTGAAGGGCTCAGTAACAGGAACTATAATACTAAGCAAAGAGATCCTAAAAAGCCGACTTAACCTTAAGGGAAACGTTGAGCCAAGAAGAGGCTTTTATCAGACTATTTCAAACAACCCTTTGAGCAGCAAGTTCTTCAAAGCGCGTGCAAAAAGGGGAAGGCTTTATTTTTCCATTAGGGGAATCCTCGAAAAGCCAAGCTTACAGTTCATTTAATGGTATGAAAAAGATTTACTACACCGTCTTTACCCTACTCGTCTTGTCGGCTATCATCTACGTGGGTGTAGATGCTTTCTACAGGATAGTGCGTGCAGAGTTCACTGGTGTTGAGATTAATAAGATAGTAGCTGTAAAGCCCGCCGTTTACACAATACCTGGCCAGCCCTCCTTTGACCAATACAGGATTATCGCTCAGAGGAATCTCTTTGGGTCTGTGGAAGAAACACAGGCCAGGACAAAGGAGAATTCTGTCGAAGCTCTTCAACCAACATCCTTGAAGCTTGCGCTCCTGGGCACAGTTTCAGGGGACCCTGAAAGTGCCGTTGCGGTGATAAGAGAGATGGGCAAAAATAAAGAAGGTCTTTTCAAGGTCGGAGATGCGATAGAAAAAGCCACTGTCAAGAAAATCCTTCGCGGCAAGGTTATACTGAGAGTTGGCAACAGGGATGAGGTTTTGAGCATGAAGGAGCCGACCTCTTCAAAACAAGGAAAGGCACCAGGGATAGTAAATCCATCACGGCCGGAGGGCGGAAGAACCATTACCATCAGCAGGTCTGAGCTCGAAAGATCCATCCAAAATATCAATTCACTGCTGTCCCAGGCGCGGGTAAGACCTTCTTTCAACAAGGGAAAGCCCAACGGGCTGGTGGTGGATCAAATAAGAGCCAATTCCTTTTTTTCAAAGCTCGGACTCAGGAACGGGGACATTGTTAACAGGGTTAATGGTCGCCTTATCCGAAGTCCGGCAGATATTATTTCAGCCTACAATAGATTGCAATCAGGTTCTCCAATTTCCTTGACAATAAGCCGAAGAGGTCAACAAGAAACCTTAAACTATATATTCCAGTGAAGCCATGTACACAGCATATTTTGATTTTAAAGAAAACCCCTTCAACTTAACTCCGGACCCCAAGTATCTTTTTCTAAGCACATATCACAAAGAGGCACTGGAGCACTTACTCTACGGCATCAACGAGAGGAAGGGCTTTATAGCCATAACAGGGGGCATAGGAACTGGGAAAACCACTCTTTGTCGGGCTCTTTTGAGCCACCTAGATGTATCTACAAGAACCGCACTAATATTCAATGCTTTCCTTTCAGAGGTCGAGTTGCTGAAAACTATAAACCGGGAATTCGGGATTAATACAGGCCCAGGCATCGCCAGCAGAAACGATTACATTGACGCCCTTAACAGGTTCCTTCTGAAAAATTTCAGCCAGGGTGGGAATGCAGTCCTTCTCATAGATGAAGCACAAAACCTTTCTCAAGCAGCACTTGAACAGGTAAGGATGCTTTCAAACCTGGAAACTGAAAAAGAAAAGCTGCTGCAAATCGTACTGGTAGGCCAACTTGAATTGAGCAGCCTTCTCGCATCTCCCGCCTTGAGGCAGCTTAACGAACGAATAACAGTGCGCTACGAGCTGAAATCATTAGACAGCAAAGACATCCAGGGGTACGTGGCACATCGTCTCTCTGTTGCAGGTGGAGGGGGGTCAAGCCTCAAATTCAGTGAGGGGGCATTCAAGAAACTTTACGGGTTCTCAAGGGGGAATCCCCGCAGGATCAACGCCCTTTGTGATCGCGCGCTTCTTATTGCCTATGCGAAGGGAAAACATACTATATCAAAGAGCATGATAGGAAATGCAGCAAAGGAACTGGGCGGAGATGCAGGTGTGCTATCGAAATCCGGAAGGCGTGCCTGGAAGAATGTGGTTGGTTTTTCATTGCTTTTAGTTATCCTGGCAGCACTGCTCGGTATGGCTGCATTGACCTATAAACCTTATTTTCTCGGAGTTTTCTCCCCTGGCCCCAAAGTGGCGGATAAGAGGAAAGCATTGAAGACTTCGATTCCTTCGGCTGTCCCAGTGAAGAAAGAGGCTTCAGTTTTCCTGGATGAGAGAAGCAGCCTCGCGGGACTTTTCACTCTTTTCAATAAAGGGATAAATGCCGAAAGAGAAAATATAGAAGCTCCAACTCCTCTTAGTCTGGTTTCCTTTAGAGTAAGGCCCGAGTTCTATGTGCTTTTTGGAAAACCTTTCAGGGTTCTTGCTTCGGTCTCTCCCGGAAGTGATCCAAAGGGCTCTCACTACCTCTTGATTCAGAAAACCATGCCAGGCGGAGCACTAGTTATAGACGCCAATGGGAAAAACCGTGAAGTTAGCAGGGAATTCCTTTTCTGTCACTGGGGCCAATTGGTCTCGTTCGTTTACCCTGTTGAAAAAAAAGCTGTTCGATTGACGCGGGGAATGCGCACCCTGAAGGTCACACGAGTCCAGCGGATACTGGTCCATAGAGGATACTTGCTTGAGGAGACGGGGGTCTACGATGAACCTACCCGACAGGCAGTGATGAAATTGCAACAAGATCTGGGTTTGAAATGCGACGGCATTGTTGGCCCGAGGACCATGTCAGTGCTCTTTCAAATGGCCGGGTAAGTTCATTGGAACCTGAGTTATTAGGGACTATGAGTTACATAAACGAAGCCCTTAGGAAAGCGCAAAGAGAAAAAGACGCCCATAGTGTGAGGTATGGTGCAGTGGGAAGAACGGGGCGGAGAGGAAGCGCTCCATTTTACAGAAGGCGGCTGGGGTGGGGCCTCCTGGGTGTAGTTTTCATTTCACTTGCATTTGCGCTATATTCGTGGTTGGATTTTAGACCTAAAAAAAGCACTGCCACTGCAGTGGTAGCAAGACCTTTGCCTTCGGCGGCTACCGGGGGGCGCTCTGTTGAAAAGGCAAAAGTTCTTTATGAAAAGGCAAGGCTCTTTCAGAAAGAGGGCAAGCTTGAACAGGCCAAAGATCTTTACCAACAGACTCTAAGGCTTGACCCAGGACATGTTGAGGCATTGAATAACCTTGGGGTTATATGCCTTCGCGAAGCAGATTACACCGCGGCGCAGCAAAATTTTGAGAAAGCAATCAGGTTAAGGCCGGGTTACGTTGATCCTTTTTACAATATGGCATGTCTTTATGCTGCAAAGGGGGATATTGAAAAGAGCCTTGCCTATTTAAGAAAGACTGTCTCAATGGAAGGTTCGGCAAGGGAGTGGGCGAAAAGGGACACTGATTTCAGAAACCTTTGGCAAAGCCCTGAGTTTCAGAGACTAGTAGAAGCTGGCGCTCGAGTGACGAGAGACAAGTGACGAGCAAGAAGAACATAAAGAGCATGGTTTGTGGTTTTTGTGTAGGGCTTTTCCTGCTTGTAAGCCTTACTACAGTTCAGGCGGCGCGCGTTTCAGGGGAACCCGGCATTACTCCAACTGTGCCACTTGCTAGCAAGGCCAAGAAGGGAGGGAAACCACCAGGGTCAAAATCAAAGGCGGTTTCCAACAAGGAAGTACCAGCGGTCAAGGAAAAGGCAGCGTCCGGCAATACAGTTACAAAGAAGGCAGTTGCAGAAAAAGAAAAAAAGCGTGAGCGCTACATCACTATTGATTTTGACAATGTTGATATACGTGTTTTCATCAAGTTTATTAGTGAACTGACAGGCAAGAACTTCGTCGTGGACCAGAGGGTCAGAGGAAAAGTTACTATTATATCCCCCAGGAAGATATCGGTTCGGGAAGCATACCGTGTTTTTGAATCTGTCCTGGAGGTACATGGCTTTACCACTGTACCTGCCGGGAATGTTACCAAAATTGTGCCTGCGGTTTCAGCCCGTTCGAAAAGCATAGAAACAAGGCTCAGGCAGGAGGCAATAAGCCCTGAAGACAAGGTTGTAACTCAGTTGATTCCTCTCAGATATGCTGACCCAACCACACTCAGCAGGCTTTTTGCCCCCCTTATTTCAAAAAGCAGTGTTATCGTGCCTTATGCGCCGACAGGTATGCTGATCGTAACAGACGTTCTTTCAAATATCAGGCGACTGCTCCACATTGTAAAAGCCATAGATGTTCAAGGAATTGGGGAAGAAATATCGGTTGTTCCCCTGAAATATGCAACTGCATCTGTGATGAGTAAGTCTTTGAATCAGTTATTCCAAATAAGAACAGTAAGGCCGCGGAAGAGAACCGCAGTTCAACCCACAGTCAAGATCGTTCCTGATGAAAGGACGAATTCTTTGATAATTCTAGCGTCAGAACATGAAACGTTAAAGATCAAAGGGTTGATAAATTTGCTTGACAAGGAAACCCCCAAAGGGGAGGGGGATATTCACGTTTATTACCTTCAGAATGCGAACGCAGAAGAGCTTGCGAAGGTCTTAATGTCCATCCCCTCAAAGCAGGTTAAAGGACCGGTAAAAGGGAAAGCCCCGGTTGTTTCAAAAGAGGTTCAGATAGTCGCTGACAAGGCAACGAACTCTCTTGTTATTACTGCCAAAAAGGACGATTTTCGGGTGCTGGAAGACGTGATCAAGAAGCTGGATATTGCCCGCCGCATGGTATATATCGAAGCGCTTTTGATGGAAGTTAGCGTCAGCAAGAAACTCAACCTGGGAGTGGAGTGGCAGGCTGCGGAAACCTTTGGCAGTCATAAGGGCAGAAACATTGCAGTATTTGGAAGTTCCTACTCGGGCGAAAAATTTACTCCGGTTGCCACCGGGTTTTCACTGGGTGTCCTGGGTGATACCATCACCATAGGAGGGGTTTCCTTTCCGAATCTGGGTGCTGTCGTAAAGGCTTTGCAAACGGATTCTGACGTACAAATCCTTTCAACTCCCCAGATCCTCACAACAGACAATGAAGAGGCCGAGATTGTCGTAGCCAAGAACGTACCCTTCCAGACAAGGGTGGAAACAACAACAGAGGTGGGTGCAAGGGAGTTTGTTAATTACGAATACAGGGACGTTGGAGTTACCCTCAAGATTACTCCTCAAATCAACCAGGAGCGATTTGTGCGCCTGAAGATTTCTGATGAGGTTTCCCAGGTCGTGAAGGAGGAATCCGTTTTAGGGCTTCCCACTACATTGAAAAGAGTGGCGAAAACGACTGTTATAGTAAAAGACGGCACCAGCGTGGTAATTGGAGGCCTGATTGACCGGCCTATTAATGAAACAACCAGTATGACCCCTTGCCTCGGAACCATTCCTGGCGTTGGCTGGCTCTTCAAATCGGTGTCCAAATCTCGTCAAAGAACTAATCTTTACATCTTCCTCACCCCCCATATTATTGAAAACCCGGTTGAAGCAGGAGCGCTTTACAGAGAAAAAAAGCAGGAAATTGATAAAATCAAGGGGGGTAACATTAAGTTGTACGAAAGGCCTTCAGGTGGGGCTCCGTGAACTAAAGGCGGACAACCACAGGGCACAGGGCAATGAATCGGCAATTGATCGGAGAAATCTTAGTCAAAACAAGTGGTCTTGCTCAAAAGTCTGTTTCTCATGCCCTCAGGATCCAGGAGGAAAAAGGCGGACGCATTGGGGAAATATTGATTGGCATGAAGGCCATTTCAGAAGCTGACCTTTTGAAAGCTCTGGCTATTCAATTTGGGATGAGATTCCTGCCTGAACTCCCGCATGATGGCCTCAAAATTGACTTCACGGAAAAGGTCCCAATCCAGTTTTTGAAAAAATACAGGATGGTACCGGTAATCACACCCAGTGAAACTTTCCTGGCTGCCAATGACCCTCTTCTTTTCCAGCCCATGGATGATCTTCGTCTTATCCTTGGCCTTGATGGAACAGAAGTTGTGCTCTCACCCAATTCAACCATATTTTCAGCCATTAATTTTGCCTACGATATGCGTGACACATCAGCAGAACAGGTTATCCAGGATCTTCATGAGGAAGACACGGATCGGATCATCTCTGAAATTGAGGGGACCGGGGATCTTCTGGATGATACGAGCGATGCTCCCATCATAAGGCTGGTGAATCTGATGCTTTCTCAGGCCGTAAGACACAGGGCTAGTGATATCCATATAGAACCGGCTCAAAAAAGGCTAAAGATCCGCTACAGGATAGACGGGATTCTATATGATATGCTGTCTCCCCCAAAACACATCCAGGCCTCGCTGACTTCCAGGATCAAGATCATGGCAAAGCTAAATATAGCGGAGAAAAGGCTGCCGCAGGACGGCAGGATAGAGGTGAAAATCGGAGATAAGAACATAGATATCCGTGTTTCCACAATTCCAACGGCCTTTGGTGAACGCGTGGTCCTGCGTCTGCTCGATAAGACAAGCATACTGCTCAAACTGTCCGATCTGGGCATGTCCATGGAGGGATTAGACAAGTTTGAGAGATTTATTCAGTCACCCCACGGTATTATTTTAGTGACGGGGCCCACCGGGAGCGGTAAAACCACGACTCTTTATGCGGCCCTTTCAACAATCAATACGACAGACATCAATATCATAACGATTGAGGATCCGATTGAATATCAAATGGAAGGAATAGGCCAGATTCAGGTCAATCCTAAAATCGACCTGACTTTTGCCAACGGATTGCGCTCAATTGTACGTCAGGACCCGGACGTAATCCTCGTGGGCGAGATAAGAGACCTAGAGACAGCCGAGATCGCCATTCAGTCAGCACTTACAGGGCACCTGGTGTTTTCCACCCTCCACACCAACGATTCGGCAAGCGCTGTCACGCGGCTTATAGACATGGGTATTGAGCCTTTCCTTGTAACTTCTTCCGTGATCTCCATTTTGGCCCAGAGACTTGTCCGCACTCTGTGCTCCAGGTGCAAGGAGGAATACTCCCCGGACGAGGAGTCTCTTAGGAGCATCGGTATTGACCCCAAAATGGCTCTTGGTCACATCATCTACCGGAGAGCGGGGTGCTCTTCATGCCTTGAAACAGGGTACAGGGGGAGAACAGGAATCTTCGAAATGATGGTCCTTAGCGATCCATTGAGAACCCTGATTTTGAAGACATCGGATTCAAATGCCATTAAGCGTCTGGCGGTTCAGGAGGGCATGACTACATTACGGGAGCACGGGGCTCAGAAGGTTCTGGATGGTATCACTACAATTGAAGAAGTTTTCCGTGTAACCCAGTAAGAAGGGGGCTGACCCTTTTTTAGAAGTTGATTCTGAGGGCAAACCCCATACTTTTGCTTCCAGTGGTAAAGAGGTGGAGGTTCAACCTGTCCGGTAGGTTTTTAAGGAATTCATTTTTCTTGTGCCTGTTATACTTGTGGGCGCAGTTCACGGCGCTGTAAATATTTCCCGCATACCAGCCCAGTTCCAAGAAAGTGAGCATCCCTCCCAGCACCTCGTGGCCTTCATGGAAGGATTCTACGGAAGCCCATATAAAAAGCCCATTCACCACAAAGGCCATAAGGCCGTCCCGGTATCTCCGGCAGTAGGCATGACCAAGCCCGGGCAATAGGGCTGCCATTATACCTGCAGTATTTGGGTTTTTGTAAGCCAGATCTTCTCCACTGAGGCTTTTTTCGGCAAGCTCCTGAGCACTGGGATAAAGGTCGCTCTCCTTGTCTATTTTCTTAAAGGTCTGGGAGGCCTCCTTCCATTTGCGGGAATGCATCCTCGCCCAGGCAAGCCTGTAAAGCGCCCCGTTCTTGAGTTGGGGTAGATCGTAGTGTTCAACAACGCTGGCAAAGTAGCGCTCTGCCTCCGAAAAGGCCCTTTGCCTGAAATAGGATTCCCCTATCCAGAAAAGAGCTTTTCCTCCAACCTCGGTGTCCGGGTATTTAGAGTGGGTGCCCTGCAATACATTTCTTGCATTTTCATAGTCTTTTGCCTTAAGGTAGCACACCCCGATTAAGAAGTTTGCCTCGGGGATTTTCCTATCGTGCGGGAAAAACTGGATGAAACGCTCGAATTCGCCCACGGCAATAAGGTATTCGCCTTTTTCCATCATTTTGAGGGCAAAATTGTATTGATCTTCACTGTTGATAACGATCCTGGAGGCCAGACCGGGGGAAGGCAGCAGGAAAGATATGAAGACAAGGGCGGGAAGGATCCAAAGAACCCTAGGAGCCTGTCGGAAAACTGGATTCATCGGAGGCTGTTGGAAAATGCTCAGATGCAAGGCATCCGAAATCCTGAGGAATGAGGCGTACATAGAAGTACGCCGCAACGACGAAGGGTGAGGATAACGCAGCAGATGGACGTTTTCCGACAGCCTCCTAGTCATGATCTTTGCTCTTTGGGGGGTGGTACCACCAGAAATCATTGTTTTCTACCGGATCATAGATTTTCCACCTGCCCCCGGAATATACCATTGGGGAAACGCTAGTTTCTTCCTTGCCTTCATGGAGGAGTCGATCAACTGTCATCACCCACCCTGTGAAAAAACCATGCTTTCTGAATGCATCGAGGCTGTATTGCGAGCACGAGGGGAAACTGGGGCACCGGTCGCTGTCCACACTCGAGATGGTGTTCCTGTATAGTTTCAGAAGCCATACCCCCGGGTTAAATGCAGCCTCCCTCGTTTTAGATGAAGAAGGGGAATTAGCGCGGAGTCCATCGGCTGATGCGGACACGGGAGAAAGAACAGCAAGTACCAGGCAAAAAGCAAGAGCGTTTAGGAGAAAAAGCCTTATGATTGGTTTCATCAGCAAAGTCCCTGAGATAAGACAACGAAACCGGTTGAGATTTCAGAGAGATTTCGTGATGGAAGATAGTGGAGTCTCCAAAATAAGTCAAGGCAATAAAGACAGGGGGTAGAGTTGACACAGCCCATGACAGTTGTTACTAAGTCTAGTAGCAGGCGCAGGGACAAAGGATCAGGAAACCCTTGTTGAGTGTCTGGAGGGCCCGCGGAAAAAGGAAATAAAAGGTTACTGGTGCACACATGACCCAGGGAAAGATAGTTGAGTACATAGACCAGGGCAGTTTTGTCAGCGCCCTATGTCTTCAGGAGCAAGGGGGGAGGCTTCATCTTTTGACTGTCTCCAATCGAGAGGTGAATCTTTCCCTGAAACGGGCGGTTCTCGTTTCAAAGGAGAGTATTGATGTCCAAAAGCCCAGGGAAGAGCTGCTAAGCTTCCTCAAGCGAAAAGAAGAGATAAGAAAAGAGCTTGAGAAACAAATACAGGTGAAAGACCTCTGGGAACTGGTGAGGGATGAAGGAGAGAGCTTTGATTACGAGTACCTGGCGGAGCTTTGCTTTGGCGCTGATATTACAGATGACCATCTCTCAGCACTTGTGCGAGCTGTTTTCAAGGACAAGCTTCATTTCAAGATGAAGGAAGGGCGGTTCTTGCCGAACGCCGATCAGAAAGTGGAGCAAATGCTGAGGCAGATGGAGGAAGAGGCCAGAAAGGAGGAAATAATTCAGCAAGGAGCGCGCTGGCTAGGTGAAGTTGTGCGCAATAGAGGTGTAGAAGCACCTCCTTTCAAGGATGAGATTGTAAAGGTGCTGAATGAACTGGCGCTTTACGGCAGTGATGCGCCGAGTGTAAAATTCGGGAAAGAGCTTCTTCAACGTGCCGGCATAACTGATATCAGCGAATCAAGAAGGATACTTGTCAATCTTGGCATATGGGATGAGGATGAAAATCTTGACCTGATCCGCTTGGAGATCAGCTCTACTTTTAACGAAGAACAACAGAGGGAGTCAGCAGAGCTTGCCAGTGCAAAAGTTACCGGGGAGGGTCGTAAAGACCTAAGGGACCTGCATGTAATAACAATAGATGGACCTATGACACAGGACTTTGATGATGCTCTCAGCCTGGAGATTCACGAAGATAGCATTGAGCTCGGCATTCATATTGCAGACGTGGCAAGCATCATCCCGCCAGGCGGTACGCTGGATAGGGAAGCTTCGCAGAGGGGATCATCCATCTACCTACCCCGCCAGCAGATTCCAATGATTCCACCCAGCCTCTCACAGGGTGCGCTTAGTCTAAAGGAAGGTTGCGATCGTCCCGCAATTTCCCTTCTGGCCCGCCTGGATAAGGACGGAGAACTTGTTGATTTTGAATTCCTCCCCAGTGTTATTAGAGTGAAGCAACAGCTAACATACGATCAGGTGGACGAAGAGTACCGGGACAACGTGATTCTTGGTGAAATGTACAGGCTTAGCGAGCTCTTGCGCGAAAAAAGGGTTGAACATGGTGCGCTTTTGCTCTCCCTGCCTGAGATTGTTTTTAATTTCGACTCCGGTTCTGGGATCACCCTGATATGCGTGGATCAAAATACCCCTTCAAAGATGATTGTTGCTGAAATGATGATTTTTTACAACTGGCTTGCAGCCAGGTTTTGTAAGGAGAATCGCATTCCAGCCTTATTCAGGGGCCAGGAAGAGCCAGGGGAAAAATTGTCCGTGGGTGAACAGGGCTATATCTATTATGTGTTTAAGCAGCGAAGAAAACTCAATCCCCTTGTGATCGACACAGAGCCCAGAGCTCACGCCAGCCTGGGGCTCGATGTTTACACGCAGGTGACATCTCCCATAAGGAGATATTTTGATTTAGTAGTTCAACGCCAGATAAGGAATTTTCTCCTCGGAAAGAGCCTGGATTATGACGAGGAGGCGCTAAAGGAAAAAAGAGTAATGCTCGAGTCTCTGTTAAGAGACCTTGAGAGGTTGAAGAGAAACAGGATCCGTTACTGGATCCTGAAATACCTCCAGCATCATACTGGAGAGATATTTTCAGGTATTATTCTTGATCGGCTGCTAAACAGGTACAGAGTCGTAATAACTGACTTCCTTATGGTGGTGGAGACAAAGCGGCAAAACGGGCAGGATTTCTTGGAAGGCCAGGCGGTGAAAGTGAAAGTAATAAAATCGGACCCGTGGAACGATTCATTGAAAATTGAAATTCTAGCCGCAGAAGAAGCGGGAAGCGTTTCAAGGGCCGGGCAGGGGGGAACGTCGTCTGGGGCTGCTCAGTCGGTATGAAGAGATATTTTCCCCAACACTATATTGCCTTTTTTGACGGTCAGGGGGCAGTAGGAAGGCCCTGAATGTGCCAAGAGTTCACGCAGTCTTACCGGTTCTCCGACCCGGATTACTCGATCATTTATACTCAGGTGCAATCCATCACAGGCATGCAGGTTCGTTTGAATCACCTCGGGGCAAATCCTGTCATCTCTTGAAAGAGTTACTCTTTGACCCGGTTCCATGTAGAGGTGTTTGTCCGTGTTTACTTTCAGTACCAGGTAGGATAACTTGGGGCGGGAGAGCTCTACAAAAGCCCTGCCGATGATCTTTCCGGGTCGCGACACAACGATTTCGTAAAGATCGGGGTTTTTCTTTAGAGAATACCTTTCAATCAAATCTGTTCCGGTATGAATAGTGTAGCCCCTGTCCTCGCCCGTGTTATTCTTTTTGTTGCCAACAAAACCTTTGAAGTTGACCTTGATTCCAGAGCCAGGGGGAGGCGGAGGCAAAACGTCCACGATCTTCATCTCGTCCCCTTTAACAAGCCTCAGGGTTTCGCCGTTTGAGAGGAGAATCCTGTTTCCATGTGCCTCGATCACAAAGTAGTTGATCTTGTCAGGTTCCCTGATCGCCTTTTCTCTAGCGACTCTTTTACGGGATATTTCTACGGGGATCTCGGCGAATTGGTGATGATCCTTTCTGACTATAATGGTCGTGTTCCTGTAAATTGCAAAATCCTTGCGATAATCATTAAGGTCGCCGTAGCCGAGGATATCCAGGCTAAGCCCCCTCTCATAGTTGGCCTCTATGTGTGTCACTTTTATGGTATCGCCTGGATGCAACCTGAGGCTTTGCTTCCCGTTGATTACTATGGGAGTTTGCCCATTAATGGAGACAACCAGGTATTCCAGATGCGGGGGGTCCAGTACCAGGCCTGGAGACTCCGGGATTATTCCGAAAAGTTCCATGAATGCATTGATGGCAAGGTTGTGGTATCTCACCTTAAGGTCAACGGAGGGAAGGAATTTCGATGTCTCAATGCCAAAAGCCGGGATATGGTGTTTGGTAAGTGCATAATAAGTGGCTGACTTTCTCTGCTCCTTATGTCGGCTATTACTAGAGCTGGTCCTGGTATTCATAAAGTGGAACTTGTAGAGGTCATTGTGGATGTGAGGGTTTATGCGTTTGACAACCTCCCGGGCCATATCTCCAAGATTGATCACCTTGTTTGTGCCGGGGACATGGTACCTTTCGCAATCAGCGATCACGGACTGGCCAAAGCGCATCGGATTGCGCCACTTGCTTATATAACGGGGATAATAGTACCCGGCGCCGTCATGAAGGTTCAAAAGGTAGTCACTTTCACTGATCAACTTCTTCAAGATAGAAACGATTTTATCTTCCTTGGTGAAAGAGATGTCTTTGTGGGTGAACATCCTGTTCATGTCGCCGTTGGGGCCTCTCTTGTTGAGAATTATTGAATAGAAATTAGCCCTTGGGACAACAATCAAGTTCCCCTTTTCCAACCTCATGTCAGCATAAAGGTCTGCAGAAAGGAATCCTCCAGGTTCGTTTCCCTGGATGCCTCCGATCAGCATAAGGGTTTTCCCGGGCTTCTTGCCATAGGTTTTATAGATATTTAGTTCATATGGAGTATTAGGAAAGTAGACCAGGTGTTCTTTTTTTGAAAAAGCCGTGCAGGGAAAAAGGGAAATCATGATAATTGGCAGGCACGTAAGTGAAAGGAGACTGGATATCTTACGAATCATGTGGCACCTCAAACTTTTGTCTGAGAAGAAGATTCCCGGATTGATCATAGACTAAGACATGAACAGAAGAAGGGAATTGTGTGTCAGATACAGGACCCAGTCTTCCTTTTACAGGCTTAAAGCGCTGAATAAGGAAGAGCTGGCCGCGGCGGTAGTTTTCGGGAACTCCCTCTACGAGCTTTTCGTGGGGGAAGGTCCAGAGCATGCTGGCGTCTGGTTCTGCGCTTTTTCCAATAATATGGATGTAACCGCCGACCGCATTATCGCCACCCTTCAGGTTGACAAGCCGGAAGTCCACTTCAACAGTGGAGCCTTCTTTCTTGATTACCATGTCATCAATGCTGACAATCGGCCCAGGTTCTTGCTTAGTCTCGGCTTGCTTCGGAGCTTTATAACTAACTGCAGGGGATGGAGCCGCCGCTTTGACACGAGCTACTTCTTGCTTGCTTTCACCAGCAGACTTTTTTGTTTGTTTCTGATTTTCAATACTCTGAATGTATTTTTCCAGGAAAGCAATCCGTTCCCTTGATACAAAAAGTCTCTTTTTGCTTTCGGTAACCTGTTCCTGCAGGTGGTTTGCTCTTTGGGTCTCGATGAGGTGGATAGCCCGCAGATCAATATAACGGTTTATGACAATAATGCTTGCAGGAATATATACGATGAGAAAAAGCGTGGCCCAGAAAATAACTCTTCGCGAGATCTCAAAAGAGCGCACCTTCTTGCCAAGCTTCCCCATTATGATGACGGTTAGCCTGTTTTCTCGCTGCTGTTTCCTTTTTAGAGGCGGGAGGCCTTTTTCAGGGGTTTCCATTCTTCCCTTTTTATCTTCCAGTGCTTTCCTCTCTTTACAAGGAGCATCCTCTTAAACCCAAAATCCCGGTATTGATCGGCCTTGAAAAGCTGCTTGAACTGGACTTCTGCTAGGTGACGGGAAGCTCTCCTGATTTTGAGATCTTTTATTTCCACTTGGATGGAACTGTATTTTTTATTAAGCTTGGCTTTGTAGTTTTTCCATGCTCTGAGGCTCATCCCTCTTGATCGGAAACGAGCATCGTAAAAAGATAGATACTTCTTCAGGTTCTTGCTTTCCCAGGCTGTCTCCCACGACTTAATAAGCGCGCCAATTTCCTCTTTATAGGAAAGCGGCCGTGCTACCACGCGCATACGCCTGATACTGCCCCCTTCAAAGGATTCAGCAACAATTCTCCACTCCTTGCTGTTTTGCTTCAAAAAGAGAGTCTTCTCACCCTGGCTTTGAAAGGAAGGGGCGACATAGGTCTGGCGGAACCTGGCAAGAACCATGTGAGAGTTTCTAAGCAGGCGAAGGTTACTGATCCGCACCTTGATCCTCCCATATTTCTGAGCCAGGCTTTCCTTGTACTTTTTCCACTGATACCAGTTTTTTCCGGAAGAACGAAATCGCGAGTTATAAAAAGACATGTATTTGTCAATTTGTTTTCTCTCCCATGCCTTTCTCCATTCTTCCAGGAGGTTTTCCAGTTGTGCGGCCTCCGATCTCAGTGTTTCAGGTGGCACCATCTTGATCTTGGAATCGATTATGACAGGCGTGTCTTTGAGCTTTATTATAGATGCAAGTTTTTCAATATCTTGATTTTCAAGGGCTATGCATCCATTTGTGTCTTTGGGCTTTAATTCCTTGTTTGTACCATGAAACCAAATACCATAGCCATCTCTGCCTTCGATCTTGTCCAGCGGGTTGGGATAGTTGATGGGCAAGGCTCTTACACCGTAAATAGGGGTCAGGTATTTTCTGTCAACAGCGCGGGTGAAAAAATAGATTCCCTCAGGTGTCCTCCGATCATTGCGCCTTGATTTGGGTCCGTCGTTTTCGCCAGTGGAGCATCTGAACACCATGGCAGGCTTAAAAAGGTTTGCCCGATGGTACACGAAGACCTTTTGGCGGGATTTATCCACAAGTACGGCATAATCAGAGCCGCGCTCCGGCCACTTCAAAAGTGGCTCAGGAACGAGTGGAATCTTGGGGATTTGCTTTTTGACAACCTCAGCAAAACCCAGTCCAGGACCAACCATTATGAGAGGGAAGGCAAGCAAGAAAAAAATGATGGCTCTTGGTAGTCTCACCAAACGAAAAGCACTGAGCATTTTTGGCATCGTTCTTTTCATTCCCTCCTTTGAGCCGTTTTTTGCACGAATCAAAGCCAGGTCAAAGACACATAAAGAAAGAAGTTTTCCGGCATCTAAGTAAAAACCCTATCAAATATCTCATCCACGTGCTTGAGATGGTAGTCAAGAGAGAATACTCCATCGATATCTTCTTCTGTCAGGTGCTTCCTAAGCTCCTTGTCTTCAAGGAGTAAAGACTTGAAGTCCTTGCCCGTATCCCATACCTTTAATGCATTTCTTTGAACAATGTCGTAAGCTTTCTGCCTGTTCAAACCAGCTTCACTCAGTTTAAGAAGCAACTGCTGGGAGAAAATCAGTCCCTTTAGTTTATTCAAGTTGGTTTCCATTTGCTCGGGATGCACAACGAGGTTCTTTAAAATGCGCGTTAGCCGGTGAGTCATGAAATCTACAAGTATTGTGCTGTCCGGACCGATAACCCTTTCGACCGAAGAATGACTGATATCTCTTTCATGCCAAAGGGGCATATTTTCCATGGCGGCAATAGCGTTAGACCGCACAAGACGTGCCAGACCTGCAATATTTTCCGATCCAATGGGATTCTTTTTGTGCGGCATCGCGGATGAGCCCTTTTGCCCTTTCTCAAAAGCTTCTTCAGCTTCAAGGACCTCTGTTCTTTGAAGATGCCGGATTTCTACGGCGATCTTTTCCATTGTGCCGGCAAAAATTGCCAGGGATGTGAAGTACTGCGCATGCCGGTCTCTCTGAAGGATCTGGGTTGAAATTTCTGCAGGCTTAAGCCCTAGCTTCTTGCAAACGTAGGCCTCTACTGCGGGTGATACATTCGCGAAGGTTCCTACAGCACCCGATAGCTTTCCATAGCTGATCACTTCCAGGGCTTGCTCCAGCCTCTTGAGGTTTCGCCTCATCTCAGAGTACCAGACTGCCAACTTCAACCCAAAAGTGATGGGCTCAGCATGAATGCCATGCGATCGACCAATCATCACTGTGTACTTGTGCTCAAAGGCTCGTTCCCTGATAACATCCATGAGCCCTCTGGCACCCTCAATTATCATTTCCATGGCTTCTTTGAGCAACATTGCAAAGCTGGTGTCAAGGATATCGGATGAGGTAAGGCCCATGTGTATGAAGCGCGAGTCAGGACCAACATACTCGGCTACGTTCTCCAGGAAAGCCACCACATCGTGCTTGGTTCTTTCCTCGATTTCAAGAATGCGCTCCACCGAGAAGTTCGCCTTTTTCTTGATGTTTTCCAGGGAGGATTTGGGTATCATGCCTTGTTCGGCCATCGCTTCACAGGCTGCGATTTCTACTTCCAGCCACTTGGCGAAACGATTCTCCGGCTCCCAGATACGGCCCATTTGCGGTCGTGTATACCTGCTTATCATGATTCAACTCTCTTTATCTAGAACATGGTTCTTGCATCAAAACGGAAACTTTCACCTCTGAAAGGACCCCTCTCAAACGCTCAAGGTGTTTGTGTGATTGAAACGCACAATGTGTTTCGGCAATTAACTATCCCGCCGCAAGCGGACGGGGTATCAATCGGAAATTTTCTTAACGCCACAAGGGGCGGGGAATTGAACCCTCCGCCTCTGGCAGACTAGTCCGCCTCTGGCGGATTAAAAACATGAACAAAGTAATTATAGATCACTTAATATCAATTAACTATAATTAATAGGGACAATGATGTCAAGGTAATAATAACCTTAGCCTCATGCCGTCAGTCTATCCACCTGAGCCTCTGTAGTTTGCCACTCAATAAACCGAGGGGATGCGCGAAAACACTCCCTGCATAGAACATGTCTTATATTAGATTTGGAGAAAAGACTCAAATATATTTGTGGCGTGATATCTTCAAAGCAAGATCAAGATACCCTCCCAAGACATAAGAATGAGAATAATATCTTGATTTTTTTTAAAACTTCTCTATGGTATTTTGTGTTTTTACCCCGTAGGAATGCCCCGTGCGGGAGCACGGGGATGGTAAATAAAGTTTTTTCCGCTTTTTCGCACCGGGTTCAATGCCTCGTGCGAAGTTCCACAGGGTTTACTAATAAAAAAGTGGGAGCCTTCCGTAGAAACAGCAAGAAATGGAGCCCCTGGTCAAGGGGCGCATTGCTTTGGAAGGGAATTGTCGTCGCTGATCTACTCATCACACAGGAGGGAGAAATGCCGTTTAATTTAAAGGGGCGAAACCTTTTGACACTCAAGGATTTTTCTAGCCAGGAAATTGAGTTTCTGATCGACCTTTCGATAAAGCTCAAACAGGACAAGTACTCTGGCCAGAGGGGAAAAAACCTGGAGGGGAAAAACATAGCCCTTATCTTTGAGAAAGCTTCCACCAGAACTCGCTGTGCATTTGTTGTAGCATGCGCTGATGAAGGGGCGCATCCTGAGTATCTTGGCATCAATGATATTCAGCTTGGCAAGAAGGAAACAGTGAAAGACACTGCCCGAGTTCTGGGGCGGATGTTTGATGGAATCCAGTTCAGGGGTTTCAAGCACGAAACTGTGGAAGAAATGGGCCGGTTTGCAGGCGTGCCCGTGTGGAACGGACTCACTGACAAGTATCACCCGACCCAGGTCCTTGCCGACCTCATGACAGTAAAGGAGCACAAAGGATATTTGAAAGGTATCAAGTTCGCTTATGCTGGAGACGGTAGAAGTAACATGGCTAATTCCCTTTTGATAGGGGCTGCAAAGATGGGTATGGATTTTAGAATCGTCTCTGCACAATCTCTTTTTCCTGAAAACACTCTTGTGGATGAAGCCAGGGCATATGCTGCTGAATCGGGAGGCAGCATTTTGCTAACCTCCGATGTGGGAAAAGGCGTGAAGGGAGCCGATGTTATTTACACGGATGTGTGGGCTTCCATGGGTGAGGAGGACAAGATTGCTGAAAGGATAAGGCTTCTTAAGCCCTACCAGGTAAACAGGCAGATGCTGGACAAGACAGGAAACGGTGAAGTCATCTTTATGCACTGTTTACCCAGCTTTCATAACACGGATACCGAGGTCTCAAGAAAGTACCCCGATATTTGCGAGGTTACCGAAGAGGTCTTTGAGAGCAAGCACTCGGTTGTTTTCGATGAGGCTGAAAACAGGGTACACTCGATCAAGGCGATCATGGTGGCTACCCTGGGCAACTGAGGCCTGCCGCAAGGTATTAAGGGAATTTCACGCTTGATCAATAATTTCAAGGAAGGACGGTGTTTGTAGAATGAGTGAAAAAGTGGTGCTGGCATATTCAGGGGGCCTGGACACATCTGTTATTCTAAAATGGCTCCTTGACAAAGGATACGAGGTAGTCGCCTACATGGCTGACGTGGGCCAGGAAGAAGACTTTGAAGCTGCCAGAAAAAAGGCGCTTGATATCGGAGCTGCTAAAGTTTACGTGGAGGACTTGAAGAACGAGTTTGTAACGGATTTCATCTTTCCCGCAATAAGGGCTAATGCTGTCTATGAAGGCAAATACTTGCTGGGCACCTCGCTTGCCAGGCCCCTGATTGCAAAAAGGCAGGTAGAGATTGCGCGCAAAGAAGGAACCACGATTGTAGCGCACGGGGCAACCGGAAAAGGGAACGACCAGGTCAGATTCGAAATGAGCTATTATGTTTTGATGCCGGATGTGAAAATAATTAGCCTGTGGAAGGACGAGGGATTCCTTTCAAGATTTCGCGGTCGGACCGATATGATCAACTTTGCAAACGAGAAAGGAATCCCTGTGCCTGTGACAGCAGACAAGCCTTACAGCATGGATGACAACCTTATGCACATAAGTTATGAGGCAGGGGTGCTGGAAAACCCGCGCTATGAACCCCAGAAGGACATGTTTAGGAAAACAACGGACCCCGTTGAGGCACCTGACACTCCGGAAGAGATTATGATTGAATTCCAGCAGGGAAATCCCGTGCTGGTGCGAAACCTCTCGGACAAGACTGAAAAAAAGGGAGCCCTTGAGCTGTTCCAGTATTTTAACGTTCTTGCAGGTAAGCACGGAATCGGGCGTGTGGATATGGTGGAAAATAGATTCGTTGGTATGAAATCCCGCGGCGTATACGAAACACCTGGTGGCACGATTCTGATGCAGGCCCACCTGGATATTGAAGGGCTTACCATGGACAGGGAAGTTAAACTGCTGCGTGACAGCCTGATCCCCAAATATGCTCAGCTCATATATTTTGGGTTCTGGTATAGCCCTGAGATGGAAGTGCTCCGCGCATTGATGGATAAAGCCCAGGAACATGTAAGCGGAAAGGTATACCTCAAGCTTTACAAGGGAAATGTCATTATCCAGGGACGGGAGTCAGAGGAGTCTTTGTACGATGAAAAGACAGCATCCATGGACATTCATGGGGGCTATGATCAAAAAGACGCCATCGGATTTATAAGGTTAAATGCGCTAAGGCTCAGGGCAAGCGCCAAGAGGCTAAAGTAAGCCGGAAATGATCTCCACGGGCAAGAAGGCGGCTTCCCCTTTCTTGCCTTTAAACTCGCTGCCGTCCACGATAACTCTTCCCCTCTGCATAACAAGGGTGGGCGCGCCCAGGCACTCAAATCCCTCGTAGAGGGTATACGGTGCGTTGGAGTGCTGCGTCGCCTTGCCTATTGTGTGTTTCCTGGCTTGGTCAAATACAACCAGGTCTGCATCCGAGCCTTCTTTTATTGTGCCTTTTCGGGGGTAGAGTCCGAATATTTTTGCGGGTGTTTCGCTCATTGATTTTACAAGAGTGCAAAGATCGACTCTTCCCTCATTCACACCCCTCTGGTAAGTAACGTTGAGCATGGTCTCTGAGGAGGGAGAGCCAAAAGGGGCTTCGAAAAAATCGTCGTTGATTTTTTTGTCTTTCGGCGCATGATCGCTTGCAATAACATCAATCACCCCTGCCTTAAGGGCATCCCAGAGAGCCTGGTTATCTTCTCTCGTCCTCAAAGGGGGGCCTATTTTGGCCAGCGGCCCCTTTTCTTGGAGGATTTCATCGGTTAGGCAAAGATATTGAGGGCATGTCTCTGTATAGACCCTTTGTCCTCTCTCTCTTGCTTCCCTGAGAAGCGGAAGGGCGCGGGCAGAGCTAACATGAACTATGTAAAGGGGGCAGCCCATCACCTCCGCAAGGGAGAGGGCGCGGAACGTGGCATCGGCTTCCAGAACCCCGGGCCTGACCTTGAGAAAAACCTCCTTCTGCGGTCTGTGCCTGTACTTGTCTTCAAGATAATCTATGGCCAAACCATCTTCAGCGTGAACCATTGCCAGCCCGCCCAGCCCTGAAATAACATCCATTGCTTTTGCCAGATAATAATCATCCGTCATCCAGCCGAGCTTTGCATATGTCATGAACATCTTGAATGATTTAACCCCTAACTCAATACACTTTGCAATATCCTTGATCTGATTTTCGGGATCAAACATTGCGCCGTGAATCGCAAAGTCCGTGTAAGAAGTTTGTGTGCCCTTTTCAATGAATTCTTCGGCCGTACGGGCAAGTTCCATCCCCGGCCTGGCATAGGCATAATGGATCATGGTCGTAATGCCGCCAAAGGCCCCCAAAATGGAGCAGTCTTCAATCGTGTCCACATAAACCGGATGGACATGGACGTCTATCAAGCCAGGGAAAATATATTTCCCGGTGGCATCCATAAGATCAACGCCATCGCTTGCACTGAGCCGGGGGGCCAGTTTGGCTATTACACCCTTCCTTACCCCAATATCGAGCCTGCTGATACCTTTTGAGCTGACTGCCAGTCCTCCCTGAATGATTAGATCAAATTCATTTTGCATACTTCCCTCCTTATCGGGTTTCATTCAACGGTTATCGAGCCGTATCTTTTCTAACGATCCAGGTATCTAGGTTTAAGACTGAAGACCGAAGTGTTTCAGCATTTAAACCGGGACTACTTCCCTTTCACAAAACCAAAATACAGGAACATTATTCTCCCTTCAACCTATCCACTTCAAAACTTACCATCATTCAAGATATTTTTTATTCCACCACCGAGGATTTAAAAATGCACCGCCCTGGTTGTCAAGAAAAATACCTGCTTTGCCCCTCACATTTTCCACTAAGCTCAAGAATGCTCCAAGAGCCCGGATGGTCCATAACTGGAATGAATTATTTTTTTCCTCTATTTTTCGTATTGAAATTTGTTTTTCTGTCTGTTATAAGGCCAAAACGAAACCCAGAATACTGAGAAAGCTTTCTCAAAAGTGAAAGAAAAGACCATTTACTTGACAAGGGTTGGATTGTTCAGCGAAAGCCCCGCCTTTCGAGGCGGGGTATTTTTTGGTAGTTGCAAATGCTAGGAAAAGGGAGGTTCTGGAATGGCAATAACTCGCTTTGAGGAAATTGAAAAGAGGATATGGGAAGAGGAAAAAAAGTACCTCATGAAGCACATTTCTTTAAGCCTTATTCGCAGCAATGCCCTCAAAATCGGAGACTACATTCTTCGCTCCGGCAAAAAAAGCCCCTATTACGTAGACCTCAGACAGTCTATTTCCGACCCGATTGCCATGGATTGGATCGCCAACTCCCTTGCGCGTATAATCATCAATGAGATCGGAAAAGGCAAAGTGGATAAAATAATGGGTGTTCCGACTGCAGGGGTTCCGTTCGCGACCATTGTAAGCCAGAAACTCGCCATCCCCATGCTCTATTACCGGAGGGAGAGAAAAGAACACGGGGTAAGGAAAAAAATTGAAGGCGACATGGAGAGAAACGACCGCATCGTCATGATAGACGACCTGATCACAACGGGTCAGAGTGTTATAGACGCTGCAGAGGCTGCCAGGGATCAAGGAGGCATTGTGAGCGAACTTGTCGTGCTCCTCGACCGCGAACAAGGTGGTCAAGAACATATTCGAAAGCACAGCATTGAGCCACACGTACTTTTTAATATTTCCGAGGCATTTGATTGGCTTAAAGAAGTTGGTCTGCTTGGCCCTGATGACTACAAAGTGATCATGGGCTACATCGAGGAAGAAAAAGCCGGCCTGCCCGGGTCGCAAAACGAACAGGACAAACAAGAAAAGAAAGAGGAGGCAGGCGCCAGCAGTTAAGGCTCGGCAAGCCCTCTTTGATCATTGCTCTTAATGGGGGCGCTGCTTCTTTTTCCCGAGATAAGCGCTTTTCACCTTTTCATCCTCAAGGAGCTCTCCGCTGGGACCTTCGGCAGCAATCCTTCCGGTATCCAGCACATAGCCGTAATGAGATATTTGAAGAGCCAGCCTGGCATTTTGCTCCACAAGCAAAATGCTGATGCCCTGCTGGTTAAGCTTATCAAGGGTCCTGAATATCTCCTTTACAAAAAGGGGCGCCAGGCCGAGTGAGGGCTCATCGAGAAGAAGCAGGCTGGGTGAAGACATCAGAGCACGGCCAATTGCGAGCATTTGTTGTTCCCCTCCGCTCAAGGTTCCAGCTTTTTGATCTGAGCGCTCCTTTAAGACAGTGAAAAGGCTGTAAACCCTGTTTAGAGATTCCTGCAAGTCTTTTTTTCTTCTCTGCCGTGAAAGATTGTAGGTCCCGAGAAGCAGATTGTCCCTCACAGACAAAGGGCCGAACAATTGCCTGCCTTCAAGCACTAGGCTCAACCCGTGCCGGACTATTTTGTGGGTGGGTGAAAGGGTGATCTCCTCTTGGTCGTAGATCACCCGGCCGGAGCTTGGCCTTACAAGTCCCATAACCGTCTTCAGAAGGGTTGATTTGCCCGCACCGTTGGCGCCAATAATAGCCACTAGTCCGCCTCTCTTTGCTTTGACAGAGATCCCTTTCAGGGCGTGAATATGTCCGTAATACGTGTTTATCTCTCTTGCCTCAAGCAATGTCTCAGGCATAGGCCTCCTCACCAAGATAGGCTTCAATGACAGCCGGGTTTTCCTGGATTTCCGCGGGAGGACCCTCTGCGATCTTGACTCCGTAATTCAGAACAAGGATGTCTTCTGCAATGTCCATCACAAGGCTCATATCATGTTCAACAAGGAGAACCGTGATACCCATCTGTTGAATGGTCCTGATCAGAGCAGCCAGTTCTTCCGTTTCCTTTTCGTTTAATCCGGCAGCAGGTTCATCAAGCATAAGGAGTTGCGGCTTGCTGGCGAGGGCTCTTGCGATTTCCAAAAGCCTTTGTTCACCAAAAGGCAGGTTTCCGGCCATTTCCTCAGCTTTGGTGGCAAGGCCCACCATTTCAAGAAACTCGAAGGCGGTTTCCCTGATGGATTTTTCCTCTCTCCTGGCGCTCCAGAGGCCAATCCCCGAGCGGAGAAACTCGCCTCTTGATCGGGTATGCCTTCCCACCATTACATTTTGAAATACCGTTAGATTGTCGAACACGAGAAGGTTCTGGAACGTCCGGCAGATACCCAGGGCTGTTATTTCATGGGGCTTTAGACCTTCATAGGGCTTTCCCCGGAATTTCCTTACACCACTGGATGGCTTTAGGAGACCGGAAATGAGGTTAAATACCGTTGTCTTTCCGGCCCCGTTTGGCCCTATGATTGCTTTTATCTCTCCCGGCTGAACACTGAAGGAAAGATCAACAACAGCCTTCAGTCCCCCGAAGTTCTTACTCAAGTCTTCTACTTCCAACAGCTTATTTTCAGCATCAAAGTATCGTTGCATGATTCAGTTGTTCGCAAAGGATTTCCGGGCTTTTTGAGCTCCCGCGGAGATTAGCCCTGCAATACCTTTTGGCATAAACATGAGGATGAGCAACAAAATAAGACCATAAGTAACTATACTGTAGTCTTCAAATTGTTGAAGAGCGTCAGGTAAAATTGTGAAAATCGATGCTCCGATCACCCCGCCCCATACGGAGACCAGGCCGCCCGAGACAACCATTGTTATCAGAACGAGCGAGAAGACCACGTTGAAGCTTTCCGGGCTGATGACTGTTACGTAATGAGCATAAAGTGCACCCCCAAGGGCGGCGAGAGCTGCTGAAAGCACAAAGACTTTGATCTTGTACCTGGCTACAGGGACTCCCATGGTCTCGGCTGCATCTTCGCTCCGTTTTAAGGCCTGAAGTGCCCTTCCCACCCTTGAATTAGCGAGATTGATCAAGAAAATCACGGCACCTATAACAACCAGCCACACAAAAACATAATAGCTGGTGTCGGTATCAAGGACCAATCCTCCGAGGCTGAAAGTGGGGATCCCCACAAGCCCGGAAGGGCCGCCCGTGAGACTGCCCCATTCTTTGAAAACAATACTTACGATCTCTCCAAACCCAAGAGTTGCCATGGCCAAATAGTGCCCTTTTAATTTCAGGGCGGGAATACCTAATATAAGCGCTATGGCGCAAGCCAACAACACGGCCAGGACTACTGTAACACACGGGCTCCATCCAGTTTGTATTGAGAGTACTCCCGAGGTGTATGCGCCAATACCGTAAAAGGCTGCCTGGCACAGGGACAGCTGGCCTGCGAAACCAATGAGCATGGTAAGCCCAAGGGCTACAAGAACATGAATCCCGACGAAGATCATCAAGGTCTGGTAGTATAAATTGCGCTCCACCAGAGGGAACAAGAAAAGGGCTACGGCAAGGAACACCAGCATGTATAGGTTGTTCTTCGTCATTTATTCCACTTCGTATTTTCCAAGAATTCCTCCCGGCCGTACAAATAGAACCAGGAGCATGATGAGAAAGGCAAACGCATCCTTGTACCCTGAGGAAATAAAACCCGCAGCAAAGGATTCCACTATGCCAATAGCAAGGCCTGCCACTACAGCGCCGAAAGAGTTTCCCACTCCCCCGACAATCGCCGCGGAGAAACCTTTAATGCCCAGCATGGCACCCCTGTCGTATTCCATCAGCGTAATTGGAGTAATGATTGCACCTGCCACGGCGCCTATTGCGGCACTCATGGCAAAGCTCAGGGTTACCATCATTTTCACGTTAATTCCCATGCAGCTGGCGGCGTCACGGTTAATGGCACATGCCCTCAGAGCTTTCCCGGCCATGGTGAATTTGAAAAAATACGTAAGGAGTAACACTACAAGCAGCGTCAGTCCTATCACCCAGAGAATCTGGGGCACAATAACGGCTCCGGCTATATGTATTGGTTTTGCATGGGTGAAAGGCTCAAGGGGATGAGAGTCCTTGCCCCAGGTTATCATTGCAAGGCCCTTGAGGATGATGGACACCGCTATTGTGATCAGAATCATGGTCACAAGCGAAGGGTTTTTCAGTGTGCTGATGGTCAGTCTCTCAAACAGAATACCCACCACAGTGACGAGACCAACGGAGAGGAAGAAAGAGAGGAACATGCTCATGCCAAAGGTGGAATGAAACATGATCATGGCCATACCACCAATCATGACAAATTCGCCCTGGGCAAAATTGAGCACATCCGTGGCATTGTATATGATATTGAAGCCTACGGCTACCATGGCATAAATGCTGCCAACAGTTATTCCGGTCAAAAGCAATTGAAGACATTGGGCCGAAAGAGTCAAATTAGAAACCCCTCTTGCAAAGGAAATGTAGCGGGCTCAGAGCCCGTATGTTCATTTTTCAACCACAGATGGATCCTGAACCCTTACCGGTTTTGCCTGTTTTCCGTATCCAAGAAACTGATCCATGAACACGATAAAAGGTGTAAGGATATTCCTTTCAGCAAAGACCCTGACCATCCGATGAAGGAAGTTATTCGGCTTGTTCCACGGGCAGACCCTCACACAAACCGAGCAGTGGGTACCGTTCTTAACCCACCAATCGAAACATTTCATGGCATGGATCGGCCATTTCAGCATGCCGGGTGAATTGGAAACATCCCAAGCTTTATCTGTTCTTTCCCCTGTCATAAGAGCGCGGCTGGGGCAATACTTTGCGCACAGCTTACATTTCTCGCAAAATTTCTGGACTCCTATGTCCACGGGAGAATCCGGAATCAAGGGCAGGTCGGTAAACACCTTGCTGATTCTAACTCTTGGCCCGAACTCCCTGGTGATAAGCTGTCCGCTTCGTCCCATCTCTCCCAGTCCTGCATCCACGGCCATGGGAATACTTATTCCGAGCTCATTAACTGCAGGAATGGCCTTGAACCCCAGCTCTGCAATAAAGGTGGCAAGGGAGCTGGCACACCAGGCGGCTTTCGAGTAACCGATGTCGGTTTCAGCCTCCACGTTCGGGGTGTACCGCATACCTTCATAATGCATTTCGCTGGCCAGCACAATCACCATCTTGTACTCGGGAGGGATTTCAATGGGGTCCCCGTCCCCGGCTGCATTCGTATACATCGCGTTGTGCAGGCCCCAGTGAGTGTAAATCCACAGAGGGTTTAACTTTGCAATACCCACAAGGTCTGCACCGATCCACAGCGCCGCCTCCTTGATAATCCTGGACATGGCCTGAGGATCGGGGTCTTTAAGCCTGTATTTCTTGTTGTAAATGGGAGAAGTCTCTCTTGCCAGCGCGTTTTTCCTTAACAGATAGTCAACAGTACGCCCGGATACCCATCGTGCATGATCCAGGATCGTTTTTCCGGGAATTTGCTTTGCGATATTCTCAACACTTCTTTTATGCATAAGGGTGTACTTGTCTGCTTCAACCGCGCCGCGGCTGAAACCCGTGTTGCGCTCGTCAAAACGGACAAGTTCCCCGGTAATATATTTTTTGTAAGTCGGTTCTTTTACTTTTCTCATAGAAAATGATCTTCCGAGTTAAAGGTCTCCTGATCCAATTTTATTCACCAGGCACTGCAAGAAAGCCGATCTCCGCGCACAGAGATCGGCTTCCACCTCTCACATACCCGGGGAGTTAAATCCCCTTGCCAAAATTCTAACCGGACCTACTCCAGCAATTTCCAGTTTCCATTGACCACTTTAACCATCACCACGGATTCTTTTGTCAGGCCATTGTGGTTGGTGGGGGAGTAATTGTAAGTGCCGACCACGCCAACAAAGTTTTTGAGATTTTCGATATAGTCCCTGATCTTGGCTCGATCAGGCCCCACAGCCTTCAGGGCACTGATAGCAATCCTTATGGCATCATGAGCGTTACCGCCGAACTTGCTCACATCGTGCTTGAACCTAGACTCGTAAGCTTTCTTGTATTTCATCAGGATCGGCTTTTGAGGATCTGAATCAGGGAGCTGGTCAGCGACGATCAATTTTGGAGAAGGGAAGATGATTCCCTCCCCTGCTTTTCCCGTCATTTGGAGAAATTTTTTCGATGCAGCGCCATGGCTCTGGTATAAGGGTATTTTCATTGCCAGCTGCTTCCAGTTCTTTGTCACTATTGCTTCCGTGGGACCAACCGTCCAGCAGATCAGGGCCTGAGCATCAGTTCTCTGGATTCGCGTCAACTGAGCGGTCATGTCGGAGTCTTTTGGACCAAATTTCTCATCAGCCACCACCTGGATTCCAAACTTGGGTGCCACCGCGATCAGTTGTTCCCGGCCACTGTCCCCAAAGCCGTTTGAGACAGTGATAATCCCTACCCTTTTGATGCCGACCTTGGTCATGTACTGGTAAATCCTGGTTACGACGTTGGTATCGGTCTGAACGGTGTTAAAAACCCATTTCTTTGGTGGCTGCACAATCTTTCTGCTTGCGCCAAGAGCTATGTGGGGAATTTTTGCCTTTTGCACAATAGGAATCACTGCCAGCGCGGATCCGCTCGACATGGGCCCAAGAATGATGGACACCCTATCCTTTTTGATCAGTTTCTGCGCCAGGGTAACCGCCCGGGTGGGTTTACCCTCTGTATCATAGACGATCAGCTTGATAGGGTGGCCGTTTATGCCTCCGGCCTTGTTGACTTCATCTGCAATCATCACAAAAGTGTTTTTCCCGGGCTCCCCTAGAAAAGAAAGGCCTCCGGTAACTTCCATGATTGCTCCAATCCTGTAAGGCTGTGCAGCCATACTCGGCGGCACCAAGAAGCAAAATGCCGCAAGCAGCGCAATCCCCATTGCCAGGTATCGTTGAATTGCTTTCATAAATTTCCTCCTCTCCCTGATTGTATTGTTTGTTTCGGCGAATGCTATCATATTTACTAGGGAATAAACCTTACCCTTTTGGCGGTAATTCTAGTTGCCAGCCCTACCTCTAGGGAAGCACAACAGGCTTGCGGACCGACTCCCAAGGCAAAAGGCTGCCTCCTTGTTGTTTCGTGGCTCATAGAGAGCTTTTTATAAATAAAAAGTAGCCTGAGTCAAGGTTTTTTTCACATTTTTCACATTTGGCTTGCTTTTTTTAAAAAATATTCAATAATATGAACACCCCCGGGTGAATCTAGCACTGGAGAGGCTCCCATGTTGATGGTAAAAATTGGGACGAGAATAAAAGAAAATCGGTGGCGACAGGGTCTAACACTTAAGGATCTTTCAGAAAGATCAGGCCTTTCGGTGGGTCTTTTGAGTCAGATTGAGCGTGGAATTTCCTCCTCCAGCATCCGCAACATACAGAAGATTGTGAAAGGACTTGGTATCAGTTTTGCCAGTCTGTTTGATGACACTGATCCAGGTGAAAACGGTGCTCAGATGCACCAAACATCCAGGAAAGGGATCCAAATTTCGGTCGTACGCGGTAAAAAGAGGAAAAAACTTCTCATGCCCTTTGGGGGTTTTATGGAGCTTCTCGCACCGGTTCACAATCACAAGATGGAATTTATCTTCCTTCGCTATCCGGTAGGAGCCAAAGTGAAGGAGCCATTTTCCCATGAAGGAGAAGAATGCGGTCTTGTATTGAAGGGAAAACTTAAGGCTATTGTCGGTGATCAAGAATTCATCCTTGAGGCTGGTGACAGCATCTACTTTGACAGTACTATTCCTCACCGATGGGAGAATATGGCCAAAACTGAAACCACGTTCATCTCAGCCCTCACACCCCCCTCATTGTAATCTCCGGGAGAGCCTTCCCTTTGTTTTTAGTTGACAAGTGGTTTACTTTTGTTTACTAATACTAACCGATTTCAGGGTACTACCAGGGCCCTTTTGCACATGGAAAAAGAAATACAAAAAAGAATAAAGATGTATAGAAAAGACCGGGGCCTTACCCTTAGAGAGCTGGCTGAAAGGGCTGGGTGTACGCACTCCTATATTTCTCAGGTGGAAAAGGGAAAAAGTGTTCCATCTCTATCCATGGTGGGAAAACTTGCTTCCGCCCTTGAAGTTAGCGTGGTGGACCTTCTTAACGGTCTGCCGGGGGTAGAAGACAAAGGCGAATGGTATCTGAGCAAAAATGATCGAAAAACAATAAATTATCCTGACGGCAAAGTTTCAAGCCAACTTCTGGTACCCCGGATTACAACCAGAAAGATGGAACCATTGATAAGTACAATAAAGCCTGGGGGCAGCTCTGATGCTGCCGAGGGGATGAATCACCCCCCTGGGACCGAGGAGTTTGTTTTCTTGATAAAAGGAGAGCTTGATTTTGCCGTAAACGGAAAGGAGATTCACCTAAAGGAGGGTGATACTCTCAGTTTTGACGGAAATCTGCCGCATAGCTGGGTGAACAGCAGCGGCAAAACAGCGGTGGTCCTTTTTGTGTTTACTCCACCCATATGGTGAGATGTGACCGGAAACAGAGGGGTAGAAGAAGTTATGGAACAAAGAGTATTTTCGACCATAGGCAAGGTAACCAGACGCAAGGAAGGGATAGCTCGGGTAACAGGAAAGGAAGTTTTTTCCTCAGATGTGACACTTCCAGGCATGCTGTTTGCGAGAGTACTCAGGAGCCCTTATCCGCATGCAAAGGTCCTTTCAGTGGACACGGAGGAAGCGGAGAAGATGGGCGCGATCTGTGTTACGCCCGATGAGGTACCCCAGATTCGCTATAACGAGAGGCAGGTAAGCATTCCTTCAAAGACCTACCGCGACAGGACCGTGTTGCCAGAGGTGGTCAGGCATGTGGGTGAAGGCGTTGTTGGAGTGGCAGCCAGGACGGAAGCGCTTGCCGAGGAGGCGGTCAGGCGAGTTAAGGTTGAATGGGAAAGACTGCCTGCCGTTTTTGATCCCTTTGAGGCAATGAAAGAGGGGGCCCCTGCTGTCCATGAGGATGTAATGCTGGGGGATGTCAGGCTTCCTATTAAGAACAACATTGCCTGTGTGCGGGAAGTCAGCGAAGGGGATATTGAAGAAGGCTTTAGCATCGCTGATTTCATTGTGGAGGAGGAATTTCGAACAGGGAGAGCCTATCACACGCAGCTTGAAACCAAGGCGGTAGTCTGCCGCCCTGAACCTGACGGCGGCATCACCGTGTGGCCGACTGCCCAGTCCATCCATAACACAAGACAGCTCCTTGGTAGAATCTTCGATATCCCTTTGAGTAAAGTGAATGTCGTAAGAGTCCCTATTGGGGGTGCTTTTGGATCAAGTATTCAGATGAACACTGCTGTTGCCGTTTGCGCGGCTCTAGCACTCAAGGCAAAGAGGCCGGTAAAGCTTTGCCTGACCCGCGAAGAGGACATGTATGATCACTGCAAGTACCCCTCAATCATTAGGCTTAAATACGGGATCAAGAAAGACGGGACTATAACCGCAGGCGAGATGCAGACCGTTGTTGATATAGGGGCACATAATATTCAGGCATATCCGCTGCTGGGATGTATGGCAGGATGGTTTGTTTCTCTTTACAGAATGCCTCACATGCACTTTCACGGGACGGCTGTTTATACAAACAAAGCGCCCGCATGCGCGATGCAGGGATACGGAAACCCACAGGTTTCTTTTGCAGTTGAAAGCATGATGGATATCCTTGCAGAGAAGGTGGGCATGGACCCTGTTGATCTTCGCCTGAAAAACTATGTGGGACTTGGAGAAACATTCTGGGGCCAGGGACCCACGGTGCGATCCATCATCCGTAGCTGCGGGGTGGAGGAGATGCTTTCAAAGGGGAAAGAAAAGATAGGATGGGACAAACGGGGAAAGCCTGAAGAAAAAAGAGGAAGGTATCGCCGCGGTATTGGCGTGGGCAGGAGCTTTCATACTTCGGGAACAGGCGCTCCCATGCCCGGAGAGGTCATTGATTATTCCACGGCAATGGTAAAAGTTAATGAAGATGGCTCGGTTGATTACCTGACCGCTCTTATGTGTCACGGGGGCGGAACTCTTGAGGCAGGTGCAAAGATTGTCGCAGAGGTGATGGGTGTGCCGCTTGACAAAGTTGGGATTTCACCATCCGATACCAGGAGCACGGGGTATGATGTTTGTACCCATGCTACGCGAGGGGTTTACTGCGGAGGGGCTGCAATAAAGAAGGCGGCGGAGTCGGCAAAAAAGATCCTGCTGGAGTTTGCTTCCCGGCTGCTGGAAGTTAATCCGGATGCGCTTCAAATAAGGCCTGACGAAGAGCTGGGCCAGGGAGTGATATTTCTTGAGGGTGCGAAAGACAAAGCCATAACAGTGGGGGAAGTGGCAAAGACCGCCCAGTTGAAGGGCTGGGGTACAGCCATAGCTGTAGAAAGCCACAGGCAGGTGAACTGCCCCCCATGCTTTGTCACTAACTTTATAGAAGTGGAGGTGGATACTGAAACAGGGAACGTAAGGCCAACCAGGGCCGTGGCCGCCGTGGATGCTGGAACGGTCATTAACCCTGACCTGGCTGCCGGTCAACTGGAAGGGGGACTCTGCCGCGGGATTGGTCTGGCTCTTCTCGAGGATACTGACTATGACAGGGATACAGGAGAGCTCACGTGCGGCGCCAGCCTGGTAGACTATAAGACATATACTGCTGTTGACATGCCTTTTGTGGATGATCTTGAAGCCTTTTTTGCCAATACATATGAGCCTTCAGGTCCTTTTGGGGCAAAAGGTGTGGGGGAGGCTGCCAACAACTGTACTGCCGGCACAGTGGCCAATGCCGTTTACAATGCAATTGGGATTCGTTTCAAAGAAGCACCCATCACGCCGGAAAAGGTTTTAAAAGCCTTGAAAGAAAATGGCGCAGCAAAAAGGAGAGCTGAAAGAAATGATTAACACCAGGATACTGACTCAAGAATTTGACTATTTTGCTCCTGAGTCAATAAAGCAGGTTGTTGAGCTGCTGGAAAGGCACGGAGAAGGGGCCAGGGTCATCGCAGGGGGGACAGACCTTATTAACCAGATGAAAGAGGAAAAGATGTCCCCCTCCTGCCTTGTAAACATCATGAATGTTAAGGGCCTGCGCTACATCAAAGAGGATGAGGGACTTAGAATAGGAGCAGCAACAAAGCTCCGAGATGTGAGGGCTTACTGCTTTAAAAGCCGCTATGTTGCCCTATACGAGGCCATTTCCTCTTTAGGGAAGCCCCAGGTGTGGAATATGGGAACCATTGGGGGGAACCTCTGTAACGCCTCTCCTGCTGCTGACACTGCACCACCCCTGCTGGTTTTCAAAGCCCGTGTAAAACTTGTAGGCAAGGACGGAGAAAGGGAACTTTTGCTGGAGGATTTCTTTACAGGCGTTAATAGCACTGTACTGCAGCCCACTGAATTGATGGTGGAAATTCACCTGGACCCTCCAGGTGATGGTGCGGGCAATGCTTTCCTGAAAGTAGCCAGGGTCGGAGCCGACATATCCAAGGTCAGCTGCGCGGTTTTTTTGAAAAGGCAGGGCCGGACTTGCACGGAGTGCAGGGTCGCCCTCGGTGCAGTAGCGCCTGTGCCTATGAGGGTGAAGGTGGTCGAGGAAATGATTGAGGGTCGAGAAATTGAGGAATCTTTAGTGGCAAAGGCTAGCGAGATTGTTTCAGAGGAAGTTAAGCCGATTGACGATATCAGGTCAAGTGCAGAGTACAGGAGACAAGTTGCCGCAGTGACTTTCAGGGATGTATTTTGGAAAGCCTGGGATCGGGCAATTGGAGGGAAAAATTGAACAAGCGAAAAGTAACCTTCACTGTAAATGGAGAGAGACATGAGCTCGTGGTTGAGCCTAATGAGCTTTTGCTCAATGTGCTTAGAGAAAAGCTGGGGCTAACCGGAACAAAGTATGCCTGCGGCAAGGGCCAGTGCGGGGCTTGCACCGTTTTGGTTAATGGGGAATCTTTCTTAAGCTGCTTGACGCTGGCAGTTGCTGTTGATGGGGCGGAGATCCGTACAATAGAAGGCGTGGCTGAACCAGACGGCACTCTTGACCCAATTCAGGAGGCTTTTCTTGACAGCAGCGCTATTCAATGTGGTTTTTGTACGCCGGGGATGGTCCTAATGGGCAGAGAGCTCCTGAATAGAAATCCGCGAGCCACAGAGGAAGAAATCAGAGAGCAGATCAAGGGCAACCTGTGCCGGTGCACTGGTTATTTTAGCATTGTCAGAGCCATAAAAAGCTGCTGCGAAAAATAACTGTGATTGGAAGTGCACAATATTTAGGGGGGAAGGCAATGGATTTAGTGGTCAGCAGCCAGGGAGACTCGGAGCAGAAGAAATGCCCTTCCCCATTTTTATTGAGCTATTAGCAGCTATGATGTATAGGGCTTTTTTCCGGCGTTGAAAGGAGAAACCGCTAAAATGATTGAGGCAGAGTACGTGGCCCCTTCAAATCTTGGGGAACTTTTTAAGTCCATTGAAGGCAGGGCCGAAAGGGTAAAATTTGTTGCAGGCTGCACAAACGTGTTGCCCGACTTGCGAGCGCAAAATCCAGCCCCGATGCTTTTGGTTGATTTAACCGGAATAGAGGAGCTGCGCCGAATAGAAGAAAACAACGGTGTAATTTCCATAGGCTCACTGGCCACAATGACTGAACTCGCCGCATCTGAGATCATCAGGACCCATGGCCCGATTCTCGCCTCAGCCGCAAGGGCCTTGGGCAACCCGCTGACGCGAAACAGGGCAACCATTGGTGGAAATATTGCAGATGCATCTCCTGCAGCTGATACTGCGCCCCCACTGCTTGCCCTTGAAGCAACGATCCATACTGAGGGAGCCAGCCATGCAAAAAGGGAAATCCCTGTGGAGGAATTTTTCATTGGCCCCAACCAGACCGTGCTGAACCAGGGGGAACTTATTACACGGATCACTTTCCCAATACCAAAAGACCCCTCTGCCTCCAGCCATATCAAATTCGGCCTCAGAAATGCGATGGCTATCTCAGTGGTATCAGTGGCTGTTGTACTTGAAATGCAGGGGAATTTGTGCCATAGGGCACGAATTGCCCTGGGATCAGTGGCACCTAAGCCGATTCGAGCTTATCTGACAGAAAAAGAACTGGAGGGGAGAAAGATCACTGAGGAAGTTCTTGAAAGCTGCGCGGAAGTTGTTAAGAAGGAGATTTCTCCAATAACTGATATACGTGCTTCCGCACAGTACAGAGAGCATGTTACCGGCGTGCTTCTTAAGAGGGCACTTTGGCAAGCCGCCAGAGAAGGAGAGAATAGTACAAATGGCAACATATAAACTTGAACTTAAGTTGAACGGAGAAAAGCTTAGTGCGCAGGTCCTTGCCCATGAAAACCTTTTGAGTGTAATGAGGAACAAGCTTGGAGCCAAGGAAGTAAAGAACGGTTGCAATAAGGGAGACTGTGGAGCATGCGCCGTGCTGCTGGACGGGAAAGCTGTAAATGCCTGTCTTACGCTTGCCTTGCAGGCCAATGGCAAAGAAGTGACCACGGTCAAAGGTATAGGAACAGAGGATCAGCCCCATCCCCTTCAAGAAAGCTTTGTGAGGCACGGCGCCATACAGTGCGGATTTTGCACTCCCGGTATGATAGTCTCCTCCAAAGCGCTTCTTGACACGATTCCAAACCCGGACAGGAGGCAAATCAGGGAGGGGATTTCAGGAAACCTATGCAGATGCACCGGTTATAACAAAATTGTGGAAGCCATCGAGGATGCTGCTCTTAAAAGGAAATCATAAACTAAGCGGAGATAAGACGTGAAAAAGGATCCAAAAGACCAACTATCAAATTATGAGTACCAGTTTATAGGCAAGCCTGTGCCCCGCCATGATGCATGGGACAAGGTTTTTGGCAGGACGAAGTATGCAGATGATTTTGATATGCCTGGCATGCTTTTTGGGAAGGTACTTAGAAGTTCTTATCCAGCTGCAAAGATCCTTTCTATCGATACTTCCGGGGCGGAAAAGATGCCCGGAGTGGCCGCAGTTTTGACGGCAAAGGACGTTCCCAACAATGAGACAGTTACTCGATTTGGCCAGACTCACCAAGTAGGAGGATTTGAAGGCCTGTACAGGGTTCTAGCAGATAAGAAAGTAAGGTTCATGGGAGAGGCAGTGGCGCTGGTGGCTGCGGAGACTGAGGAGATTGCCGAAGAGGCTCTGGCGCGTATCAAAGTGGAATACGAGCAGTTGCCAGGAGTATTTGATCCGCTGGAAGCAATGAATCCAGATGCATATCAGGTGGGGGAGGGAGACAGCAACATTATCTGCAACTACCAGGTCAGAAAAGGAGATGTGAAAGAGGGATTTTCCCGTTCGCATGTTGTTGTTGAGAATACCTACAGGGTCCCCTTTGTTGAACATGCTTTCTTGGAGCCTGAATCAGGAATCGCCTGGATTGATGATAGCGAGATCATCACTATCCGTGTCTCCACCCAGGTAATCGAGCATTTTAGAGACGTGGCGGATGTGCTTGGGATCCCACACAACAAGGTGAGGGTGATTGCCCCGATGGTGGGAGGAGGGTTTGGTAGCAAGGAAGACATCACGGTTGAGACCTTTTTGGCGCTTCTAACCTGGAAAACCGGTAAGCCTGTGAAAATGACGTGGACAAGAGAGGGGTCAATAATCTCCTCCAGCAAGCGGCATCCTTACGTCATGAAATACAAAACAGGAGCAACAAGGGACGGCAAGTTGATGGCTATGGAGGCGCAGTTGATCTCAGATGCCGGAGCGCATGTTTATTTAAGCCCCTGGGTTCTCCTTTATTCTACTGTTGATGCCACGGGCCCCTACGATATTCCCAATGTCAAAGTAGATTCTTACACCGTGCTTACGAACAATACTTTCACGAGCGCAAATCGAGGCTTTGGCGCTCCACAGGTCTGCTTTGCTTATGAATCTCAGATGGATGAGCTGGCCAGGAGATTAAGCCTCTCCCCGCTTGAAATACGCAAGAGGAATTATCTCCGAAAAGGGGATGCGCTGGCCACAGGTAGGGTGCTGGAATACGGAGTTGAGACGGAAAAAACCGCGATAAAAGCACTTGAGGCCCTTGGGGAACCTTCGATGCCTTCGTCTCCCACGGAGAAAATCGGCCAGGGCCTGGCATCCGGCATGATGAGTTACGGCAGGATGACTTTTCTTCACGACACTTCGCGATCTTACGTTGGGATAGAACTGGATGGAAGCGTTACTGTCAGGTGCGGGGTGCAGGATATCGGGGGCGGCCAGGCATCATCTCTGGCATCCATTGCCGCTGAAATTCTTGGTGTACCCATGGAAGAGATCAAGGTGTTTATTGGGGATACAGCGCTCACTCCAATAGCAGGAACGACGACGGCCACAAGGATGCTTTACATGTCCGGGAACGCCACCCTTAAGGCCGCCACGGAAGTTAAGAAAAGTCTTTTGCCCAAGGCAGCGGAAATGCTGGAGGCCAGTCCTGAGGACCTGGTTTTCAGAGACAAGAAGGTTTTTGTAAGAGGAGCGCCTGCAAGGGCTATACCGCTTGCAGATGTGGTAAAAGCCTGTGCCGCAGATGGAGTGCAGCTTTACAATGTAGCTCAGTTTAATGCGCCGTTTAGAGAGCTGATTGACTTTAAAACGGGTCAGGGCCAGGTTTTCCCTGATTTTACATTTGGATCCCATGCCGTGGAAGTGGCTGTTGATACCGAGACAGGGAAAGTGAGGGTGCTAAAGCTGGTAGCGTGCTACGATGTGGGCCAGGCTATTAACCCCCTTAGTGCTGAGGGGCAGATTGAAGGAGGTGCCCTTTATGGTCTTGGGTATGCCCTCACAGAGGAAGTGATCCTGGACAAAGGCATCACGCTCACCCCTTCGTTTTCCGAGTACCTGGTTCCCACATCAGTGGACGCACCTCATGTCAAAACAATCATGCTGGAGTCAAGGGATGGAGCAGGACCTTTTGGTGCAAAAGGAATAGGGGAACCATCGTGCAACTCCATTGCACCCGCAGTGGCTAATGCAGTGGCCAATGCCATAGGAGCAAGGATTTTGGACCTTCCCCTGACGCCTGAAAAGATACTCAGGTCCCTGCAGAAGCTCTGAACGATTTAGCCTGAAGGGGGTTAGATATGAAGTCAAGTTTGACCGTCTTGGCTATAGGCGGTAATTCTCTAATAAAGGACAGGAAAAGCGTTGCCCTCCAGGACCAGTACGAGGCAGTCAAGGAAACAACTCGGTATATTGCAGACCTTATTGAAAACGATCTTAATATTGTGATAACTCATGGAAATGGCCCCCAGGTGGGTTTTATTTACAGGAGGGGAGAACTGGCTCAACATGAGCTACCGCTGATACCTCTGGATATCTGTGGTGCAGATACCCAGGGGGCTATTGGCTACATGATTGAGAAAGCGCTTCTAAACGAACTTCGCAAAAGAGGAGTTGAAAAAAGAATTACTGCTCTGGTAACAATGACCCTTGTTGACAGGGATGACAGCTCTTTTCAAAACCCAACAAAGCCGATCGGGTCCTTTATGCCAAGGGAAAAGGCGCTTGCCAACAAGGAGCAGTTTGGGTGGGATATAGCGGAGGATGCAGGCAGAGGCTTCAGGCGTGTTGTGCCTTCCCCGATCCCCAGAAAAATAATAGAACTGGATGCTATTAAAACCCTTCTTGAAAAAAACTATGTTGTAATTGCTGCCGGGGGTGGCGGGATCCCTGTAATCAAAAATGACGCAGGGGATCTTGAGGCTGTAGAAGCTGTTATTGATAAAGACCTGGGGTCTTCTCTTCTGGCCAGAAACCTGGGTGCTGATACGTTCATAATTTCAACCTCGATTGATGCGGCATACCTTAATTTCGGACAGGAAAACCAAGAGCCCCTCAGGCATGCCACACTTTCGGACATGAAGGAATATCTTGAGCAGGGACATTTCAAGCCCGGCTCCATGAAGCCGAAGGTCGAATCAATCGTTCAGTTCCTTGAAGGTGGTGGGAAAAGGGCGATTATCACTTTACCTGAAAACCTGCTAAAGGCGGTGAACGGGGAGTGCGGAACAACGATCACGGCTTAGAAGTGACAAATACATATGTGAACGGGTTGAGAGAGAAAGGAGCGAAAAATGGGGTTTGAAGGAAGAGACATTCTTTCAACAGAGGATTTTACCAAGGATGAGATTCTGGAAATCATGGAAGTGAGTGCCAGGATGGAGGAACTGGCCAGAACAAAAGGCGTCTCCAACCTCCTCTCAGACAAGATTGTGGCAGTAATCTTTTTAGAACCTTCCACCCGTACCAGGCTTTCATTTGAAACAGCGATCAGGAGGCTTGGCGCAGGATGCATCACTGTGGCGGATGCAAAAACATCTTCAGCAGCCAAGGGTGAGACCCTTGCCGATACCGCCCGTACTATAGAAGGCTACGTGGACTGCATAATCGTGCGCCAGCCAATGATTGGGGGGGCCAAGTTGATGGCTGACGCTGTGAGTGTTCCTGTAATAAATGGAGGGGATGGCCCGGGCCAGCACCCAACCCAGGCACTCCTGGATCTTTATACGATTAAGAAAGAGACAGGCAGGCTTGAGCAGCTCAAGGTGGCAATGGTGGGTGATCTAAAGTATGGAAGAACCGTTCACTCACTTTCCTATGCGCTAGCCCCTTTTTTGCCGGAAAGATATATCTTTTGTGCTCCAGATGCCTTGCAAATGCCCAAAAATATTGTTGCGGACATGAAAGCAAAAGGTATCACCTGCCAGCAAACTTCCGGGCTTGAAGATGCCCTCGAGGCTGACATTCTTTACATGACGCGCATTCAAAGAGAACGTTTTGATAACCCGGCAGACTATGAGAAACTCAAGGGAAGCTACATCCTGACCCGCGAGATATTGGAAAAAGGCAACAAAGAGATCACCGTCATGCATCCCCTGCCAAGAGTGGATGAAATAAGCACGGATGTTGACGACCTACCCAATGCAGCCTATTTCAGGCAAGCCCATAACGGTGTGTTTCTGAGAATGGCTCTCCTGGCAATGATTATGGGCAGAGCATAGAAGCGCATTTCAGCAAAGTTTATCCTTACCATTTTTCCGCTACCGGAAGTAAGCCTCGCAGCCACTTTGGGCGTGGGAAAGAAAATTTGCGAAAAAAGGCAATTTTTTGTTGACAAAGATATATCATATATCATATATTATATTTTGTATATTAAGAAATTTTTTCTCCAAGACCTATTATGGTGATATTATATGAAATAATCCTTTGGTCAGATCTTATTCAGTTTAGGGGTTTGCTATGCAAAGTACCTTAAGAAACACTTCATTGACTACCGGTCTTGCGGTGAGCGGACAGCCGAAGCTTTACAAACAGATCTGGAAAGCGATTGCAGAAGGAATTAAGGAGGACATCATAAGTGGATATTACCGACCAGGAGACCGTCTTGTAGAGGCTGAATTGGCAGCCAAATATGATTCAAGCAAGACACCGGTGAAGGAGGCACTGCGATATCTAAACGGCATCGGTTTCGTTGAGGTTGTGCCTTACAAAGGTGCGATTGTTACGAAAATGGACAAGAACGATGTTATCAGCCTTTACAAAATTCAAAGCGTTTTAGAGGCATTGGCGGCGCGTGAGGCCCTTCCGAATCTTGGTAAAGCAGACTACGACAAAATGGAGACATATGCAGGCCTGCTAGAAAATTACTACCGAGAGGGCAAGAAGGACAAATATGAGAAGGCTAACCTTATGTTTCATTCTGTTGTGTGGGGAGGTCTTGATAACAGAAACTTAATTGATCTAATTATTACTATCCGGGAGAAGCTTCAGAGATATCGCCCAATAACTAGACGCTATCCGGAAAAATTCAAGGAGCTTGTCGCTGAGCATCGAAAAATGATTCACGTTCTGAAAGAAAAGGACGTCAATAGGGCTGAGAAAATGGTCCGGAGACATTATGAAAAAAACGCTGAGATAATTGTCAGTATCTTGGAAAGGGAAGATGGGTTTTAAAGATTCAAGGAGAGAGCTCTTTTTGCCTGTGTACTCTTTTGAAAGCCAGCCACAATTTTTTCTCTCTGCACTCATCAGTGCTGAAAGGATATGGATAAAGCTGTAAGGGAAGTGTAGGAAATTGAAATCAAAAATCATTTTTTCCAAAAGGAGGGAACGGAGATGCGAAAGGGGACTATTTTCTTTGGAGTGGCTTTAGCATGGGGCTTTATTTTAGCATTCGTCCTCGGACTAGTGATGCCAACAGCAGCCCAAGGGAAAGAGCCTGTTGTTCTCAAAGCTTGGGCCCTGACCTATCCTGAACCCGTGGAAATCTGGCGAGTTTTGAGTGACGATTTAAGGGAATTGGGTATCCAGGTAAAATTGCGAAACGGTTCCATTGGTGAGTGGGTGGGGGACATCATTCGAAAAGAGAATCCCTACCACCTTGTCACCATGACTTGGTCGGGGTCGCCCGAGCGGATAGAGCCTTCTTGGTTCCTAACAGAATTTTTCCACTCCAGCAGGATTGAAAGAGGGCGAAATTATGGCAATTATGTGAGTAAGAAGTTTGACGCTTTGATGAAAACTCAGTTGAGGGAAATGGATCCTGAAAAAAGAAAGCAATTGCTTTGGAAGGCCCAGGAAATTATCAACCGAGACAATGCCTTTTTCCCCATCTATCATCACGATATGATTCAAGCTTACAATTGCGATAGAATTGAAGGCGTGATTCCGACGATGGGATCCTGCATCGGGTGGCCTTACAATCCTTGGACCTTTTTTAGGGCTAGGCCAAAAGGCAAGATCCGGGAACCCCGAGTTGTTAACAGAAAAGACCTGATGTCCACGAATCCTTTTGCGGCTCAAGAGGCCCAAACAATGGGCTGGATGAGGCTCATTTATGATACGTTTGCCAAACGAGACAAGGATTCTAAGTTGATACCATGGGCGGCCGAATCTTGGAACATTGTTGACGATACCACGGTCGACATTGTTCTAAGGGATGGCATGAGGTTTCATGATGGTAAGCTGGTCACCGTAGAGGATGCAAAATTTACCTTTGATTATATTATGAAATGGAAATTTCCTATGTTTTCTGCTGATTGGCGCAATATTGAGCATGTGGAGATTAGAGATGGGCGGACGCTGCGGTTCAAGTTGAAAAGTCCTTACGCACCCTTTGTCGCGAATATCTTGTTGAACACCTTCATCATACCCAAGCACATATGGAAAGATATCCCTAGTTCTGTTGGTGTGGCAAACCCAATGGACTGGCCCAATCCCACGCCGATTGGCAGTGGCCCTTACCAGTTGGTGGAGTGGAAGAAGAAAGAGTACTTTCATCTAAAGGCAAACAAGAATCATTTTATCAAACCTAATTTTGATGGATTGTACTATCTGGTCGTCCCTACTACTGAAGGGATGATAGCTATGCTTGAAAAGCAACAGGCTGAAATTTATGGATTTGCCCTTGATGCGGTTCAGGCAAACAAGCTTGATGCTCTTCCCTATTTAAAAACGGTTAGAGTACCAAATCATTCAATAACAGAAATACGGCCAAATTTCAAGATGAGACCCACGAGCGACCCCAGTTTCAGGCGGGCCTTCCAATATGCTATTAACAGAAAAGGATTGTTGGACATTGTATACCAGGGCCAAGGGGTGGTAGCACACAATACGCCAATTATTCCCATCAATAAACCATGGAGCAATCCCAACGTACCATCCATTAAATTTGATCTGGGCAAGGCGACACAGATCCTTAAAGAAGCGGGCTATACATGGGATTCGAAGGGACGTTTGTGTTACCCATAGTATATGTGTATATAGTATGTAGTTGTCGAGGACGCCTTGCGTCCTCGACAATTGTTGCGTACTGCCATCAGCAGCGAATAAAGGGGCTCTACTCCCCATAGCCAATCAAGCCCTAGGACCGTCCTGGGGAGGGGCGTTTCCGTCCGCTTAGGTCGCATGGAAATGGGAGTTTGGAAACGGAATTTAAAGTTAATATTACATAACCCGATGGGTATGTTTGGGGTTGCGACTCTTTCGACATTCGCGTTGCTTGCCATTTTTGCCCCCCTTATCATGCCCTATGATCCCATGAAGTGCCAATACATTGACGGGGAGCTGGCAAGGCTGCAGCCTCCCAGTATGCACTTCTTGTTGGGCACAACCCATTTTGGCCGGGACGTTTTGAGCCAAGTGATTATTGGCTCGAGGGTGGCTTTGATTGTAGGATCACTGGCGGCTATTTTTCTTACTTTTATTGGAACTAATATCGGTTTGGTCGCTGGCTATTGTGGTGGTCGCGTAGACAGCTTGCTTATGCGGCTCACAGACATTGCTTTTGGGATCCCTTTCATCCCCTTTGCTTTTCTTCTGATTGCTTTGGTAGGCCCTTCGATCTGGAATATTATTATCGTGATATCCTTTCTCATGTGGCGGACCACAGCAAGGGTGATCCGTTCTCAAGTCCTGAGTTTGAAGGAGCGACCCTTTATTACAGCTGCAAAGGTAAGCGGGGCTAGTCACTTGAGGATTATGTATGTTCACATCTTGCCCAATGTATTACCTATGTCTTTCTTATATATCGCCCTGGGGATTGCCTGGTCCACGTTATCTGAGGCAAGTCTAAGCTTTTTGGGTATAGGGGATCCTAGGATGATCAGCTGGGGGCAAATGCTTTATTATGCCTTTATTACCGGATCCGCGCGTACTGCTTGGTGGTACGTATTACCTCCCGGAATTTGTATAGCTCTCTTCGTGATATCGGCCTTCATGGTGGGGCAGGCTTACGAAGAAGTTGTGAACCCCCGATTGAGAAAAAGAAATTCCTAAGCATGCAAGCAGCGATCGAAAATGAAAACGAGATGCTTTTACAGGTCGATGACCTGAAAGTGGATTACCAAATGGAGGGAGCGGTAGGCAGGGCAGTGGATGGGGTTTCCTTTGCCCTACGAAAAGGGGAGTGTATCGGCCTGGTTGGGGAATCAGGCTCAGGCAAGAGCACAATTGCCAAGGCAATTCTCAAATTACTTCCTTCCAATGGTGCACTGGCTGGGGGAAGAGTTATTCTCAAGGGCAGAGATATAAGCCATTTTACGGAAGAGGAGATGGATGCCATCCGTTGGGCAGAGATCTCACTGGTGCCACAGAGTGCCATGAACGCCTTGAATCCTGTTCAACGAATATCCAGCCAGATGGTAGAGACGTTCCTGGCTCATCAGGCTAAGGCCGATTCCAGAAAGACCTTACTGGATAAATGTCAGCAGCTTTTTGAAATGGTTGGTCTGAGTAGAAATCGGATTTTTGATTATCCACACCAGTTCAGCGGCGGAATGAGACAAAGAGCCACTATCGCTATGGCTATTGCCCTTGAGCCATCTGTGGTAATTGCCGATGAGCCAACCACAGCCCTAGATGTCATTATGCAGGCCCAAATCATTAATTTGCTGAAATCCTTGAGTGAAGATAAGGGAGTTTCCATTATTCTGATTACCCATGATATATCCATTGTTGCCCAGATATGTCAAAGGGTTGGGGTTATGTATGCAGGGCGTCTTGTGGAATCCGGTGACATCTTGAAGGTATTTAATAATCCTTTTCATCCGTATACGATGGGTTTGAAGGCCGCCTTTCCTACGATCAAGGAACTGAAAAAGACCCTCATCTCTATTCCGGGAAGTCCTCCCTTATTGACTAAACGGCTAGAAGGCTGCTGCTTTTCGGATAGATGCCCCTTTTCTATTGAGCAATGCCAGAGGGTAATCCCGCACACCGTTACAATTAGAGAAGACCACTATGTGGCATGCCACCGTATTGAATATGCGGAGCGCTTCAGAAAAGAAATTATCGATATTTTTGGAACCAGGGTCAGGGGCCAGTCGTAATGATTGAGGTGAAGGATCTTCAAAAGTCTTTTGCTGTGAAAGAAACTTTTTTCAGTGCTTTTACTTCACTTCTCAAAAAAAAAGAGAAACGGATAAGGGCGGTAAATGGCATTTCTTTTAGCATCCATGCTGGTGAGATCATGGGGGTGGCAGGGGAGAGTGGCTGTGGAAAAACAACCACTGCCATGCTACTCCTTGGTTTGTATCGTCCTTCGGGAGGAAAAGTGCTTTTTGAAGGGATGGATATTTCCTCTCTGAAAGGAACAGAACTAAGATATTTTCGCAGAAAGGCACAGCTCATTTTTCAGGATCCTTATGAGTCGCTAAATCCCAGGTTCACTGTGTACCGAACTATTGAAGAACCATTAATCGTAAATCGCCTTCGACGCAAAAGCGAACGCAGAGAAAAGATCATGAAAGCTATGGAAAAGGCTAAATTAATGCCTTTGGAGGCTTTTTGCGATAAATACCCGCACGAACTGAGTGGCGGCGAACGGCAAAGGGTGTGCATTGCCAGAGCAATTGTCCTGGAGCCCGTTCTTCTGATTGCGGATGAAGCCACTTCTATGCTGGATGTATCCATCCGGGCCGGTATCTTGGAAATTATTAAGGAGCTAACAGAAGAAATGAAAATGGCTACGCTTTATATTTCTCATGATATGTCTCTTTTGGGAAGTATATGCGACAAGATTGGAATAATGTACGCGGGGGAGATAGTGGAAATTGGAAGGTCTGAAGATATTATCCAATCTCCCTTGCACCCCTATACCAGAGCTTTAATTGAAGCAGTTCCAGTTCCTGAATTTCGGCGGGCTAAACTCAAACTGAAAGCCATTGCCGGGGAGCCACCGGATTTGGTTAATCTCCCCAGAGGATGCAGTTTTCGACTGAGGTGCGAAAGGGCTATTAAGGCTTGCCGGACATCAAGGCCAAAGCTTTTCGAGGTGAAACAAGGTCACTTTGTGGCCTGCCATCAGGTGGGAGACTAATCTTGGAGAGGAGATATATCGCAAGTCGGATAGCTCAAACCATCATTACGCTTTACGCGGTATTAACGCTGATGTGGGTCCTGTTTCGTCTTGTCCCCGGAGATCCTACAGCTATGTTCTTAAGCGGCCGATTGTCACCTGAAGATGTTGAGGCTATAAGAAAATTATGGGGGCTCGATCAGCCTTTACACGTCCAATATTTCAAATATATGAAAAATCTTTCCATGGGTGATCTGGGAATATCCTTTTCCTACCGGGAGCCAGTGCTTAAGGTGATGCTTCCAGCCCTTTTCAATACATTAATTCTCATGATTCCTTCTATATTGATGGCCATTGTAGTTGGCACTCTCATGGGCACCAATCTGGGATGGAAGAGGGGAAGCGCACGCGAGAGAATAGGGGTGGTGCTGTCCTTGTTTGTGCGGTCTTTTCCTGTGTTCCTAACCGGTATTATTGTTTTAATGATCTTTGTCCATCTGCTTGGGTGGTTTCCATTGGGAGGGATGAGGACCATTGGCGCATTTGGTCTTTCATGGTGGGAGCGATTTCTGGATGTGAGCCATCATTTGGCTTTACCCTTTGGGGTTGCATTTCTTTACTATGTTGGGGATGTCGTGGTTATATCAAGAACGAGCATGTTAGAAATGATAGGAGAAGAATTTCTCCAATTTGCCAAAGCACGAGGTCTATCCGACAAAAAGGTTAAAAAGATTGCAATGCGCAATGCCATTATCCCTGTTATTACTTACTCCACAATACTCATTGGTTTTGCTTTTGGTGGGCAGGTTTTGCTCGAAGTTGTCTTTGCTTGGCCGGGGGTTGGACGGCTAATGGTGAATTCCGTTCAGATACACGATTACCCGGTTGCTCAGGCAGCCTTTTTTCTCATGGCTACCGCCGTCATTATTGCCAATTTGCTGGTCGACTTTTCTTATGGCTATCTTGATCCGCGGATTTCAATCCAAAAGCGCTAGCAGAAAAGGGATTTGGGCCGCAAGGGCCCAAAGTAGAGGAAGCAAAATGAAGAAGTTATCTCAACCCTATTACAAGAAATATATTACAAGCGAATTGAAACGTTTTGATGAAAGGCACACCGGATTCAGTCGAGCTGCTAAGCAGGGGGATAGGTATACGCAGATCTACAAAAACGGTGTCAAGAATATTGCAAGAAAGGAGCTCGGCAAGACCATCTTCGACCATTCCATGGCGGTGGCGTCAAAGAGCGTCGACCAAATCCTCCGTAAAACCGCTTATGCTAGGGAAGCAGTTCCGGCACAAAATAGAACTTTCCGCTTAAGGGATCCTGACCCTGTGGCCATGAGCAGGATTGTCAAAGATGCGGGAAAGTGGTTCGGTGCTGATCTAGTAGGCGTGACCAAGCTCAATCGCTTATGGGTTTACACCCACTGGGGACTCCACAATGTTCGTTACACCAACGCGGCAAAAGAGGGAGACCCTGTGGATATTCCTTCACAGTATAAAAACGTTATAGTTATGGTTCACGAGATGGATTATGACGCGCTGGCCCGCAGTCCCCATCGAGAGCCCGCAACAAACATGGGGTATTCGCGGATGGCGTGGACAGCGACCATGCTAGCTACCTTCATCGGGGAACTTGGGTATGTTGCGATTCCATCAGGCAACGAGTTGGGGATCAATATCCCTTTTGCTGTGGATGCTGGATTGGGGGAAATGGGCCGTAACGGGCTTCTCATCACACGGGAGTTCGGACCGAGGGTGCGTATCAGCAAGGTTTTCACTGACCTGCCTCTAGCGCCCGATGCTCCCATTGACATCGGTGTTCAACGGTTTTGCGAGAAGTGTGGGCGTTGTGCCGAATCATGCCCTAGCCGAGCTATCATGTCCGGCGAAAGAACGGATAAGGCATGGGATGAGTCCAATTCGGAAGGTCTCCTTAAGTGGCCTGTTCGGGCTATGCGGTGTTTTGAATGGTGGGTGAAAAACGGCGGGGGATGTTCCGTGTGCATCCGGGTCTGTCCGTGGAATAAGCGTAACAACTTGATACACAAGTGCGTCAGGCAATTTGCGGAAAGGGATCTTTTCATCAAGCTTATCGTCCAGTTGGACAAGCTTGTAGGATTTGGTCGACAACGAAAAGAGCCGGGCTACGCCACTTGGCAGGATCCGTCTGTGACGCAGACAGGTCCCTCCCCAGAGAATGTTTTAGATGCCCATGGGTCATGATGGGGGCCGAAAACCCAGGCTGACACTCGAATTTGAAAGAAAAGTTCTATGCCTGCAGAAAAACGTGGAATGAAGTATGATCTGGAGATTGACCTCGGATACCGATGATTATGAAAAGGAGAATATTATAATGGAAAACAAAACAATTTTGTTGAAGGACGCGGACTTTGTGGTTAGGTACTCTTCCAGAGTAGATGCGTTCGCATCAGTGGTTATTCAAGGAAACTTGATCATCGAAGTGGGTGACAGCGAGGATCTCAAAGAGAAGTATCAATATGACGAGGTATACGATTGCAAGGGAAAGGTAGTCTTGCCAGGTTTAATTAACTCTCATACCCACTGTAATGAAACCATGATGAGAGGCTTGGGGCACCAGCTTAAGTTCCACGACTGGGTAGATAACGTTATCCTTCCCATCGGTGCCGCCATGGAAAACATGGATGAAAATTTGTATACATGTCTTGCCCAGATGACAGCCATGGAGGCGGTGGCCAGTGGTACCACGTCCATCATTGAACACAGTGTCAATTTTGGGAAAAGGCATGTATACACCATAGCGACAGCGTTGCAGGATTTTGGAATCAGAGGGGCTGTGGCCAAAGGGGCAGAGGATTTTTCGCCTCTGGACAGGGGCCACGTGGGCTCCATAGAGGAGGAGATCAGGGAGACGCAGGGATTCTTGGAGAGATGGAAAGTCCAGGGGAATGGCCTCATCAAGGCATGGGTAGGGCCTTCGGGGATTGAGGGGAAGACCACGGGGGGATGTACTGGAGATCTGCTGAAGGAGCTTAAAAAGCTGGCGGATTCCTATGACACGCGGTACCATACTCATTTAGCTGGAAATATCTGGGAGGTCGAGAATATTCGTAGGGAAAAAGGGATGGCCGGGAGTGTGGCCTTTGCAGATTCGCTGGGCATCCTGGATGAGAAGACTTCGCTTGCACACTGTATTTGGGTAAGTCATGGAGAGGATGAAATCCTAAGAAGGGCAAAGCCTCAGATTTGTCATTGTCCAAGCTGCAATCAAATCAATGGCCTTGGCATCATCCCATTGGTCGAGCTGCGCAAGCAGGGAACAGTTTGTGCAATTGGTACAGATGGGGCGCCCCAGAATGACTCCTTGGACATGTTTAGAGAGATGAGGCAGGCGGTCCTTTTGCAGAAGATCCGTGCCCTGGATCCAGACATCATGGGGCATCTTGATGCCTTTCAGATGGCTACAGAGTCGGGCGCAAAGGTGCTAGGGATAGAAAACCTTGGCAAGATCGAACCGGGATATTTGGCCGATATCATTATCATCCAGCGTAAGGGAAACCTATTTCTTACGCCCATGTACGATCCTATCGATACCTTGGTCTATGCAGGCTCTGGAGGAAGAGACGTTGCCATGACAATGGTTAACGGCAGAGTGCTTTACAAAGATGGGCAATTTAGGACGGTTGATGCGGAAAAGGTTATCTCCACGCTGAAGGAGGCAAGTAGCCTAATGCCGGTACCAGGGGATAGGTTTTCCTGTATTTACAGCCCTGGGGCCGTGTTGTAGGCGAATGAGGGAAGCCCTGATAGGTATTGCCTTCAAAATCGGTTGGGATGAGATAGTTGTTGTCATTCAGTGTGATTCTGATAGCTTGAAGTTGACTGAGATCTCCCATCGGATCAGGCCATGAGGTCTTAACCCCGTTGTTGTCCACGCGGGCTTGAAGATCGAACTCCAGACGCAAGGCCAAGAAGCTGCCTACAATATGCCCTATACCGGACTCATCGCAGTGATGATAAATGGGGCGAACCTTCAGGATGGAAAGTGCTTTCTTTTCAGGAAGTCTCGGCCCTACCCCTGGTGGAGAATCCTGAAAAAAAAGTGAACAGGGCGCTGGATAACCCTATTGGTTCAGAGAAAATTGAAGAAATGGCCAGGCCGGGAATGAAGGCCGTGGTGCTTTTCGATGACTGGCAGCGTCCCACCCCGGCTTACCTTGTTTTCCCCGAAATCCTTGGCAGGTTGAATGGGGCGGGGATACCTGACAGCGACGTTACAGCGATCTGTGCACTTGAAACTCATCCGCCAATGTCACGCGAGGATATCCGCCGAAAAATAGGTAGAGTTTCTTACGAACGCCTCTTCCCACGGATTTTTAACCACGATGCTCGTTCTCCAGAAAACGTGGCCGTCGGCAAAAGTTCTTACGGCACCTTTGTCAGGGTTAACCCCTATGTCTTTGAGTCCGATTTAAGAATAGGTATCGGGACATGTGTTCCGCATCCCTGGGCTGGATTCGGAGGTGGCACAAAGCTTGTGATGCCTGGAGTTTGTGGGCAGGATACAATAGCGCAGCACCACCTCAAATGGCTTCAGACCGGGGAAATAGGACCCGGGCGCATAGAGGGGAATCGGTTCCTGGAAGAACAGGAGGAAATAGCGGAAATAGTTGGCTTCGATTTCAAGATCGACTTCATTTTGAATGATGAGAAAGAGCCGGTAAAGATTTTTGCCGGAAATCCTGTAGAGGAACACAAAAAGGCAGCCATAGAGAGCTTGGAGTGCTGCAAGATTGATATTTCCGGCCAAAGCGATGTGAGCATTACTTCTGCATTTCCGCTCGAGAAGGGGTTACAATCTCTGAAAGGCCTGGGAACAGCAGTTAGGGCTACTAAAGTTGGAGGATACATTATCTGGATGGCGCCTCAGGAAGATGGGGAGAGATTGATTCCCATATGGGAAGAAGTGGCCAGTAAGAAGTCTGCCGCAGAGTACATGGAAGATCTTTTGTCAGGGAACTATCCACCAAAATGTGAACCACTTGGCATAAGCCTTTTAATTACTATTCATTACCTGAAACAGATAACTAAGAAATTTTCGAGGATAGTACACGTTACCAAAGGTATCCCCATAAGGCTTGTTGAGGCAATGGGATTTTCATATGCAACTAGTATCGAAGAAGCGATCGATATTGTTCAAAAGGAAGTTCCTGAAGGTAATGTTTCAATTTTTCCTTCTGGTGGCAGCGTCTTCCCAGTCCTGAGCGATTAATCGCTTTGAGCGGTGGTATAGTCAAATAGCTCACAATCGGAAGAAAACAATAGTTTCACCTGAAAGGATGCTTATTACTCCATGACCTCATTTTATCCGTCAGGCTATATGACTTGGAAAGTGAGCCCCTCACGACCCATTTCCTCTAAGAAGTCTCCAATTTTCCTTCCATGAGCAGAGCTTGTTTTGACATTTGGCACCGTCTTCTTTATATTCAAAATATTCAGGATTATTGAACATACTGTCCTTGAGGTTTGGTATGAATGATAAATTGATCTGGGTGGATTTAGAGATGACGGGCCTTGATCCTGAAAAGGGCCACATACTTGAAATAGCAAGCATTGTAACAGACAGCGATCTGGAGATTATTGCAGAAGGGCCAAACCTCGCAATAAACTACCCGGAAGAAATTGTTCGTTCCATGGATGAGTGGAGCAAATCCCACCATGGGGCATCCGGTCTTGTAGACAGGGTCAAAAGCTCGCACTACGATTGCAAAAAGGCGGAAGAAGTTACCCTCCGTTTCTTGTCCCAGTATTGCAAGAGGGGGGAATCACCACTTTGCGGAAATTCCGTATGGCAGGATCGACGGTTCCTTGTAAAGCACATGCCGCGCCTGGAAAGCTTTCTTCATTACAGGAATATTGATGTAAGCACAATCAAGGAACTGGTTCGAAGATGGTATCCTTCCCTCCCGGCTTATGAGAAAAGAAAAGCACACCTTGCCCTTAGCGACATTAAGGAATCCATAAACGAGCTGAGATACTATCGGGAAACAGTGTTTGTTGGCGGAATAACGTTGAAATGCTGAGAAAAAGTTCAAAGCCAGGCCCCAGACTGAACAGCCTTGCGCCGGATGCTTTCCCGGTTTTGAGGTCCTGCCCATATTAAAGGGGCGCCTATTTTTCCCCTTTGGGCGTCTGCTTTTCGGGTTTGGTCACCTTTCCGGTAGTAAGATATTCGTGGATACTTTTTGCAGCCACCTTTCCGGCGCCCATGGCGGAGATCACCGTGGCTGCACCGGTTACAATATCCCCACCTGCAAACACTCCCTTTTTCGAGGTTTCAAGAGTATCCGGATCACACTCAAGTGTGCCCCAGCGTGTGGTCTTGAGATCAGGGGTAGTCATGGGAATAAGCGGGTTTGGGCGGTTTCCGAGAGCAGGGACCACAGTATCACAATCAATAATGAACTCACTTCCCTTGATGGGTATGGGCCTGCGGCGACCCGAGGCGTCCGGCTCACCCAGCTTCATCTTTATGCATTCTATTGATTTAACCTTCCCTTTCTCGTCCCCTATGATGCGCACTGGATTTGTGAGAATCTTAATCTGCACGCCCTCTTCTTCTGCGTGGTGTATTTCCTCTGCACGGGCAGGCATTTCTGCCCGGCTTCGGCGGTAGACAATTATGGATTCAGCACCGAGGCGGAGAGCTGTGCGCGCTGAATCCATTGCCACGTTGCCGCCGCCGATTGTGATCACTTTCTTGCTTCTTATGGGGGCTGTCCCGTACTCGGGAAATCTGAAAGCCTTCATCAGGTTTGACCTTGTGAGGTACTCGTTGGCTGAGTATACACCAACAAGGTTTTCCCCGGGAATGTTCATGAAAATGGGCAGACCGGCCCCTGTACCAATAAATACTGCGTCAAACCCGTTTCTTAGAAGTTCATCAACAGTGTTTGCTTTGCCAACCACGTAGTCGGTTTTTATCTCCACGCCGAGCTTTCTAAGGTAGTCTACTTCAAATCTCACAATCTCCTTGGGAAGCCGGAACTCGGGAATGCCGTATACAAGTACCCCGCCCGGTTCATGAAGAGCCTCAAAAATCGTGACCTGGTGGCCGAGCTTGATAAGATCACCTGCCACTGTCAAACCCGCAGGCCCTGCGCCAATGACCGCCACCTTTTTACCTGTGGGCTTGGAGATATCGGGCAGCTTGATTTTGCCGGCTGATCGTTCGAAGTCTGCTGCAAACCGCTCCAGCCGCCCGATTGCAACCGGTTCACCCTTCTTTCCCAAGATGCACTTTGACTCGCACTGCGACTCTTGGGGACAAACACGGCCGGTAACAGCAGGAAGCGAATTCTGCTCCTTAAGTTTCCAGGCTGCCTCTATAAACTTCCCCTCCTCGATAAGTTTAATAAACTCAGGTATTCTTATGTTTACAGGACAGCCGGTCATGCAAAGAGGCTTCTTGCATTTGAGGCAGCGCTTTGCCTCGGTCAATGCAAGTTCTTCAGTGAAGCCGTAAGGCACTTCTTCAAAATTGTGTCTTCGCCTTCGTGGATCTTGCTCCGGCATTTTTTGCCGTGGAATTTTTTTTCTCTCTTTTGGGTCCATCTCTATTCCTGATTTGAAAGCGGTGTTAGAAGTCAACTGTTTCCATACAGATTAGGCCCTTGCTTTTTGGACTTAGAGCTCGCTTTGCCTATCCTTTTGCTGTCAGGCAAGCATGGCCCGGCTCATGCATGGGGACAGGCTCCTGAGGCATAGCCTCAATTTCTTCCGTTTTAAAGGCAGCCTGTCTTTGCATCAATTCGATCCAGTTGATTTTCAGTCCGTCAAGAAAGGGACCGTCGACGCAGGCAAATTTCGTTGCTTCACCCACGCTGACTCTACACGCCCCGCACATGCCCGTGCCGTCAAGCATTAGAGGGTTCATGGCAGTCTGTGTGGGGATTCCATGTTTTTTAGCAAGCTCGGAGACAAGCATCATCATGAAAGTGCATCCAATGACATATGCCTGGTCTATCTTTTCCCCTCTTTGGATTAACATTTCAATAGCCTCTTGAACTCCCCCTTTCAATCCCTCTGAGCCGTCCTTGGTGACAATAACCAGTTCGTCACAGTTTGCCGATAGCCTGTCTTTCCAGTGAAGAAGGTAATGACTTGCAGCTTCCTCTATACATATGACCCTGTTGCCGGCCTGCTTCATGGCCCTGGCGATTGGGAGCATGGCTCCCACACCGTAACACCCTCCTGCGCAAACAACCGTGCCGTATTTCTTGACATCAACGGGCTTGCCCAGTGGTCCTGTCAGGTGGGCTAGGTATTCTCCAGCACGGGTATTGGCAAGCTCGCGGCTTGACCTGCCGAGTTCCAAGGTGACCAGCGTGATTGTGCCGCTTTTGCGGTCAAAGTCGGATATGGTGTAAGGAATGCGCTCGGAGGTCCTGCCCACCATGGCAATGACAAACTGTCCTGGTTGACATTTTTGGGCTATGACAGGTGCCTGGATAGTAACCATATGAGTATTTGGAACAATTTCAATTTTTTCAATTATTCGAAAAGGAGTTTCTTCGGCCTCCTCGCGCTCTTTTTTCTTTTCAATTTCCTCTGGGGGCATGAAAGCCTCCAATGCGCAAACGAGATCGCTCAAACGGTGACCGCGATAGAATTGAGGAAGTGAGTCCACATGCTCAAGAGGAGATGGCTCTGGAGACAAAGGGGGTTCTTGGTCAATCGCCTTTCTTTTTTTCATTTCCTTCAAGATTCCCCCTGTGGTCCTGAACCCGAATCCGGAAACCCCCATCTTTTTTGCTATGTCACAAACTATTTTCCAGTCAGGAAAGAGATTTTCCGGCGGGGTAGCTGCTGCTTTCAGGGTTTTCACTTTGCCCTGGGAGTTAAGGAAAGTTCCGTCTGTTTCAGCAAGGGCAGCAGCTGCCAGGAAGACATCAGCCGTTTTCTCCAGTCGTGACGGGAACAAATCGGCTACAATAATTGCCTCTAGCTTTTCAATTGAAATCGGGTCAATAAAATCACCCAGCGAGTAAAGGGCCTTAATTTTTCCCCTGTTTATTGCGTCGAGTACTGAAGCAGGCTGGATGAGTAATTTATCGCCATTAGCAGTGGCCAGGGCGAAGTTATCTGATTTCATTACCTCTTTTGTGAATTTCTTAAGAATGTATATCTCCTCTCTTGTGGCCCCTGAATGAGCAATAAGAGCAAATTGATCCCCTCTGTAAGCCTCAAGGATCCCGGCTGCCCGCTCAACCGCTTCTTTATAAGAAGCCTCTATGAGCCCATCTTCGATCCGAACCTGGTGTGAAAGTCGCCTTGCGGGATTGTTTAGAAGTTGGGGAAGCACAAAACGCCCTATTGCGCAGATCCTGGCTTCCCTGGAAAAAGCGCTCATGCTTGCGCCAATGGCTTTGCCATCCTTGATTTTGAAATTAAGCGAGCAGCCAAGTGGGCAAACCACGCATGTGGATTCTTGGACCCAGTCAGGAGCCCCATACCATTTGGCAAACCTGTCGGACATTGCCCCGGTAGGGCAGATGTCGACACATGCCCCGCAAAAACGGCAATCTGTGTCCGTGTGGGGCCTGTTGAAAGCTGTGCCTATGCGGGCGTCTTTACCACGGTTAATAAAATCAATTGTGCCCTTTTCGTGGATCTTTTCGCAAATGCGGGCGCACCGGCCGCAAAGGATGCACAGGTTGTAGTCCCTGTCCATAAAGGGATCAATTTGCTCAACTTCGAGGTTTTTGTAAATGATTGGAACTTCCAGGTCATTAATTTCGTATTCATCGGCAAGCATTCTAAGCTCGCATGTGTCCCTGTTGCTGCAAAAAACGCACCGGGTCACCTTTCCGGCTTTGAAGGAGCGGGGACGGTATTTTTCGCACGACTCGCGATGAAGACACACAAAGCAAGGGCTGGTATGGCCGCTTAGCATCAGTTTTATGACGTTTTTTCGCAACTCTATGATTTCAGGTGATACAGTCTTTACGACCATGCCTTCAGCAGCGGGAGTCGTGCAGGACGTAGGATATCCACGCATTCCCTCGATTTCCACAATACATAACCGACACGCCCCATATGGCTCAAGGGCAGGGTGGGCACAAAGGGTGGGGATCTTGATACCTGCCTTTTGCGCGGCCTCAAGTACGGTGTCTCCTTCCTTGGCTTTTACCTTTCGGCCTTCTATAGTCAATTGAATCTCGGTCATAGCCCCTCATTCCTTTTAACTTGATAGCTTCCCACGGCTTGCTGCAGGAAGCTTCATTGCATCTCGAATTGAGTTTCCAGATCACATCTCAAGCATCTTTTGGCTTCCAGCATGGCCTGCTCTTCGGAAAGACTTTCTTCAACTTCTTCAAAGCTTTTGATGCGGTCATTTCTGTCCTTGCGAGGTATCTGTGGCCTTGCAAGTTGTTCAATTTCCTCATCCGTTAGCTCGACCGGTGGCACATATTCTGCGGGCCGAACGGGCTTGTAGTGCCGTACGACGGGGTTTCCCCTGAGATACTGGTGAATCCCTTTTGCCGCAAGCTTTCCGTGAAAGATGGCTGTTACAACGTTTAGTGGACCGGTCACCACATCACCGCCGGCGAAGACGCCCTTTCTGTCACAGAGGTCTGTCTCTTCATCGACCACTATGGTTCCTTGTCTGCTAACTTTTAAGCCAGCGTCCTTTGAAAAGCTCAGATCAGATGTCTGACCGATGGCGACAATAACATTATCACATCCTACCATAAACTCGGACCCAGGAATTGGCAACGGCCTTCGCCTGCCGCTTGCATCGGGCTCCCCTAGTTCCATCTTGATGCACTCTATGCCCCTGATTCCGTTCCCTTCAGGAACGACTCGTTTGGGGGCGGTGAGGAACCTGACATCGATCCCTTCCTCCTCAAGCTGTTCCAGTTCTTCGGGCAGGGCTGGCATTTCTTCAAAGGAGCGTCTGTAAAGAATAAACACGCTTTTTACGCCAAGTCGAATAGCACATCGGGCAGAGTCAATGGCCACGTTGCCGCCGCCGACCACCGCCACCCTTTCTCCCAGATTGGGTTTTTTATTGAGATTGACATCCCTAAGGAACCTAACCCCTGGAATAACGGCCGGATTGTCAGCCCCCTCAATGGCTAGTTCCAAGGCCTTATGCGAGCCCGTCGCAATGAATACGGCTTTGTAAGCCTGATTGAAAAGATCTTCAATCGTGAAGTCTTTACCCAGTGTTTGATTTGCCCTTATCTCAACGCCGGTCTTTTTGATGTAATCTATTTCATAGTCAAGCACATCACGCGGCAGCCGGTATTCGGGGATGCCCACCGCTAGCATTCCTCCTAGGATAGGAAGGGCCTCGAAAATGGTACATTGGTAGCCGGTTAGGGTGAGAAAATATGCGGCTGAAAGCCCTGCAGGTCCTGAGCCTATGATTGCTATTTTTTCTTTATACTTGGCTTCGGCCTTTCTGGGCTTGATGCCCTTTTTCATTTCATAATCCGCGGCAAAGCGCTTGAGAGCGCGGATTGCGATTGGATCACCATGCTTTCCAGCCTCACATTTTGTCTCGCAAGGGTGTGGGCAAACTCGTCCACATATGCCTGGAAGTGGATTCTCCTTGCGGATGACCCTGATAGCATCATCGAACTTTCCTTGCGCGATGTAGCCCACATAACAGGGTACATCCTGGTTTATGGGGCATGTATACTGGCATGGAGATGAAATGAGCCCTTTGCAAACGACGGCATCGCATGTTTTCCTTTTCAGGTGGTCTTCAAATTCATCTTTGAAATAGCGCAGCGCACTCAACACTGGGTTCGGAAGCGTCTGTCCAAGGCCGCACAAGGAACTTGATTGAACCGTATGGCAAAGCTTTTCGAGTTTACCAATGTAACTCATATCGCCTTTGCCCTCAGTAATTTCAGTGACCATCCTTAGCAAGTGCTGAGAGCCCATCCTGCAAGGGACACACTTTCCACATGATTCAGTATGGGTGAATCCTAGAAAGTATTTGACAACATCCACTATGCAGGAATCCTCATCCATCACGATCATTCCGCCTGAGCCCATAATGGATCCAGCTTTGGCAAGTTCTTCATAGTCCACTCTTAAATTTGATAGTTCCGCGGGGATGCAACCGCCAGAAGGCCCCCCTGTTTGGACAGCTTTGAATTTTTTGTGGTCTGGAATGCCCCCTCCGATATTGAATATGATATCTTCTATGCTGATGCCCATGGGGACCTCGATCAGGCCTGTACGATTGATTTTGCCAGCCAAGGCAAAGGTCTTAGTGCCCTTGCTTGTTTCAGTGCCATAGGAGGCGAACCATTCGGGCCCTTTGTTCATGATTTCGGAGACGTTAGCAAGTGTTTCGACATTGTTAATATTCGTAGGTTTACCGTGAAGGCCGGCTTGGGCAGGGAAGGGCGGACGTGGCCTAGGCATTCCCCTTTTTCCTTCAATAGAAGCCATAAGAGCCGTCTCCTCACCGCAAACAAATGCTCCAGCCCCCATCTTGATTTTTATCTCAAGATTGAAATCCGATCCCATGATATTATTGCCTAAGAATCTCAATTGTCTCATTTGGTTAATTGCGTTCCGAATTCGTTCGATTGCAAGAGGATATTCAGCGCGAACATAAACAATAGCCTGGCTTGCCCCAATTGCATAAGCCCCTATGGTCAGCCCTTCTAAGACGGCATGGGGGTCGCTTTCAAGCACTGCCCGATCCATAAATGCCCCCGGGTCTCCTTCGTCGGCATTGCAAATCATGTACTTTATGTCGCTCTTTGACTTTCGAGCAAAGCTCCACTTAAGACCGGTTGGGAAACCTGCACCACCACGTCCGCGCAGACCAGAGGCCTTTATCTTCTCAATTACTTCTTCTGGTTTCATCTTGAGGGCTTTGTAAAGACCAGAATATCCACCTCTGGCCACGTAGTGATATACATTAGATGGGTCTATAAGACCCGCATTTCTCAACACAACTCGAACCTGTGGATTGATCATGGGGAGGTCAGTGAACTTAGGAAGACCTTCAATATCTATTTCTCCAAAGGAGCACAAAGCGTATTCAAAGCAGGGGCTTCCATTAAGGATGAAACCCTCTATAAGTTCAGGAATCATATCCTCATTTACTCCTTGATAAAGGACACGCCTGCCGTCAGGAAGCCCTATTTCAATATTTGGCTCCGAATAGCACATTCCCAGGCAGCCCACTCCGACTATGTCCGCCTGAAGATTACGTTTTTCGAGCTCCTGGCTAAATCGATGCCAAGCTCGCATCGCACCAGCAGCTCTTCCACATGTCGCTTCTCCAACCAATATTCTGGGTTTTTCAATCTGGTTGAATTTTTCCCACAGAACCTTTGCTTTTTGTTGTATCTCTTCGAAATTCATTCCATCTCCTTTAAGAGCTGCTTGGTTTTCTGTGGCGTCATCCTGCCGTAGACTATATCATCAACCACCACTATCGGGGAGAGTGCGCAAGACCCAAAGCATGCCACGCGCTCCAGGCTGAACTTGTAATCAGGAGTGGTTTCTCCAGGTTTAATGCCTATATATTTTACCACCTCATTCATGATCCTTTGGCCACCCCGAACGTGGCAGGCTGTCCCTTGGCACACACGGACGATGTGGTCACCGGGCCTTGTAAACCTAAACTGGGTATAAAAGGTTGCCACTCCGTAAATGCTACTCTGCGAAACTCGCAGATACTCAGAGATTCCCTTTACAGCATCTTCTGAAATATATCCGAGTTTTCCCTGAACATCCTGGAGGATCGGTATGAGGCTGTCGCGACTCCGATCATAAGACTGAAGCACTGTCTGCAATTCCTGCGTCATTTCTTAGACCACCTGTCCTCGTTTTCATATAAATTCCCATAGCTTACAGCACCAAACACGGCTGAACACAGATTTGAAGCTTCTAATTCTTAAAATCACCCGCATCGGGGGAGCCCTCCAAGGCTCCAGATCCGCGTGAATTTATAGAAATTACGCACTACCGCTGTCAAGAGAAAACTACGGGAAAAAAGCGGATAGTGAAAGGTTTAGCTTCAATGATGAAAACCGGGCGCGGCAAAGAAATCAGGAGATGCTTCTCTGAGCGTAAGTTTCCTGGAGGGTTTTAACAAGGTGGGTCAGGGTGGAATTCACTGGAGTGGCTATCCCCCGGGCTTTTCCCTCCCGCACAATGGCTCCATTGATGAACTCGATTTCCGTCATTTTTTTGTTGAGTACGTCCTGGAGCATTGAGGCCACATTGCCTGAAGTAGCCTGGCATACTTCAATTACGCGCCCGAGAGGATCTGAATAGGGGAGAGTGATTCCCTTGGTGCGCGCCACGGAAACTGCTTCATTGACAGCTTGTTCCATAATGATTCTTGTACCGCTAAATTTTGGCAGTAAGCCGTTCTTAAGCCCTGTTATGGCTGCCAGGGCATTAATGCCCACATTTATGATCAATTTACCCCAGATGAGGTTCTCGACATCTTCAATTGCCTTTGTCACAAAGCCCGCCTTGTTAAAGGCGTTTACAATCTTAGCCACAGCATTATCAGGACCGTTTACCGGCCCAATCATGGTTTCCCCCTGGCCTGCGTGCCTGATGCTCCCAGGCCCCAAAACAGTGGCCCCCTCTGCTGTGACACCCCCTAGAATCCTTTGTTCATTAAAGATCTCCTGCAATATCTCAATATTTCCCACCCCATTTTGTAAGGTGAGGATCCTTGCCTTGGGTTCTATCCACGGCCTGAGGATTTGGGCAGCAGCAAGGGTATCGTAAGATTTGACGCATATAAGAACCACATCTGGCACAAGGGGAGGCTTGCCGGTATTTGTGCGCACCTTTACCCGGTATTCTCCTGTGACACCTTCAACCCTGATGCCCTTCTTGTTTATCTCTAATGCTCGTTCTTCGTGCTTGTCCTGGAGCACGACCTCAAAGCCCGCCATCTTGAGGCGAGCGGCAAAAAGGCATCCCATGGCCCCAGGGCCAACAATCAAAAAACGCATTTTCTTATCCCCTGTGTTGACCACATGGTTGTTCGTGCCTCTCCCCTTGAGCATGTTGCCAGGGGGCAAAAGGGAGGCGGGAGCGGGGCAAGTACAATTAGATTTTTTCCGCCTCCTCCTGGCTCATGGAAAAAGTGTGCTCCGGCCCAGGGAAGGCGCCCGTTTCCAGATCGTTTTTATATTGGACCAGCGCTTCCTTTATCATGGGAGACAGATTAATATATTGCTTCACAAATTTCGGGGTGAACCTTTCGAAAAGCCCCACCACGTCATGGTAAACCAGCACTTGGCCGTCGCAATCTTTTCCTCCGCCTATGCCGATTGTGGGGATCTTCAGCTCTTTTGTAATGCGGGCTGCCAGAAGATCGGGAATGCATTCCATCACCACCATAAAAGCACCGGCCTGTTCTAGGTCCTTTGCTGACTGAACGAGCTTTCTAGCACTCTCAGCGTCTTTCCCTTGCACCTTGAAACCGCTCAGCATGGTGGCTGTTTGAGGTGTAAGCCCGATATGGGCGCAAACCGGTATACCGGCTTTTACAATTGCGCTTACGGTGGGAGCCACCTCGCTCCCCCCCTCAAGCTTTACTGAATCACAACCTGCTTCCTTGATGAATCTGCCGGCATTTTGAACAGCCTGTTCAAGACTCACCTGGTAAGACATAAAAGGCATGTCTCCAATAACGAAGCTGCCTTTGACCGCCCGGCATACGGCTTTGCAATGGTGAATCATATCATCCATCGTGACAGGCACTGTTGAGTCATATCCCAGCACCACCATACCGAGGGAATCTCCGACAAGTATGGTGTCAATCCCGGCTTCATCCACCAGCCTCGCTGTTGGATAGTCATATGCTGTCATCATGGAGATCTTTTGCCCCAATTCCTTTTTCTGAAGTAATTCCCCGATTGTGACCTTTTTTCTATCCATAATAGCCTCCTGGTCGCGCTCTAGGATGCGCAATTTGCTTGACTAAAAAGAATCTGTGCTTTTCATGCAAGACCAAAATCCCCTATATCTAAGGCTGATATCCAAGTCAACTAAAACCTAAACTAAGCGTTTCAAATTTCGGCAAGTAAAACCAATTCCCCCTGATCTACCATCAAGCCAGTATGATCTATTTTCCTGGGCTTTGAACAAGCTGCAGGCGGGTAAAGAGATTTTGCCCAGGGTTTAAGGTTTATGCGCTTTTGGGCTGTTCAGGCGAAGCACGATCTATACCAGCTCAGCATAATGAGCATTTAGCGCTCTTCGGCTTAAAAGCACGGCCAAAAAGCCGGCCAGGGCTATAAGTGGAAAGAGAAATAGGGAGATTTCAAAAGAGGAGTACCTTGAAATCACGGAAAGTGCCAGAGGGATAAGAATCCCGCCACTGGGCAGGGCCAGTTTTATAATGCCTAGCACTGTGCCGGCCATGCTTTTGTATAAAATCCCGGCAAGAGCGATCAATAGGGGAAAAAGCGCTGACACTGTGAGCCCGGAAAGGAGCACCATGGCATAAGTGAGGGGTGCTGATTTTATCAAAAAGAGGCCCGTCAAAAAAAGCGTTGCCAGGCCGAAGAGAAGGATAATCAGGTCCAGTATCTTTTCTCTCCTGGCAACAAAACCGGCGCAGAGCCTTCCAAGCCCAATTCCGGAGAGAAAAATTATAAGACCTATTTTTGAAGTGACCTGTGTCAAGCCTCTCAGCTCCATCAGAAAAGTGGTCATTATACCTATTATGCATGTCTCCAGGCCGATCGCACAAACAGTTGCAAAATAAAAGACAAGGACTATTTTTTGCCGCTTGAGGAATCTAAATCGCTCATAGAATCCCTCGGATGTTTTTTGTGTTCCCTTGATTCTCGTTAGGCCAAAGATAAACGCAAGGCAAAGCACTATTATCCCTGATCTAATCATGCTTTGTCGCCAGTTCATTTGCAAGAAAACAAGATATAAGGTTATCATGAGACAGCCGAAGGTCACGAAAAAGTGATTTATGTTAATGAAAAGACTTTCCTTTCCCTCGTGGAGATCAAGAAGCATCGGGTCGGTTACTCCTTCGTAGGTGCCGATTCCAGCGCCAATAAAAAACATGATAAAGAGGTTCAAATAAAACGACTGCCTTAAATAGAAGCAAAAAAAGGAAACTGCCAGAATAAAGCTCCCGATAAACAGGATCCTAGGCTTGTCAAAGGTGTCGGCAAGTGATCCCGAAATAGTAACCGAGAGCAAGAAACCGATGTTTTGAATCGAGATAAGCAAACCGATCTGGAAGGGGGTCAGGCCTATGTTGCGTGCGGCCGCACCCACGATTGTAATTCCAACCCCGAGGAAAAACATGGACAAGAACGACATTACCGTCAGTAACATTGTGCTGGCGAGCATACAATTTCCTCCAATGTCCACCATTCATATCAAAACAGGTACAAAAAGCAAACTGTTATGAAGTCCAGAGCCCTGTAAGACTCGATAATGACCTTGACAATTTCTATATTATTAACTAATTGGCGGTGTAGTCTCTGGTCGAATTAGGTAGCCCGGCCCTCAATGCAATAAACAGGGTGAGGGTATGAAAGAAAGCCGGGTGATTCCTTTTGAATTATGCCACAAGAAATGAAGGGAAAATCTATGGACGTCTCAGTGAGCCCTGAGGGTGAAAAGTTTGAGCTTCCGAAGGAAGAAGACTATGCAAGGGAGTACGAAAGGCTACGATCTATTGCAAAAGAGGAGAGAGAGAAAGGGCGGGAAATTGTTGTGGTAATGGGCTTGGGGTTCGTGGGCGCCGTGATGGCTGCCGTGGTGGCCGACACGGTGGATCCTGGCAGTGGAAAGCCAAGCAAGTACGTGATCGGAATGCAAAGGCCCAGCCCGAGGAGCTTCTGGAAAATTCCCCTTCTAAACAGGGGGCTCTCGCCGGTGAAGGCCGAGGATCCAGAGGTTGCCCCGATGATAGAGCGCTGTGTAAAGGATAAAAAGACGCTAACTGCCACTTACACCTATGATGCCCTAAAACTGGCCGATCTTCTCATTGTGGATGTTCAATGTGACTTTTTGAAACAAGAGCTTGGAAACTTGAGAAGCGGCCACGCAGACATAAGCGCACTGGAGACGAGTTTCAAAGTCATAGGGGAAAAAATTAGGCCTGAGTGCCTGGTCCTGATAGAGACTACGGTTCCTCCGGGAACCACTGAATATGTTGCTTATCCACTCATTAAGAAAGGCTTCAAGAAAAGAGGCATCAAAGAGGAGCCGCTAATAGCGCACAGTTTTGAAAGGGTTATGCCAGGAAGGGAATATGTGAAGTCCGTCAGGGATTTCTGGCGTGTTTGCAGCGGTATAAATGAGGAGAGCACAGAAAAGGTGACTCGCTTTCTCTCAGAAGTCATAAACGTAGATCAATATCCACTAACAGTTCTTGAGAGGCCTATAGAGAGCGAAACGTGCAAAATAGTTGAAAACAGTTACCGGGCTACGATCCTGGCATTCTTGAATGAGTGGAGCCTATTTGCGGAGACAAACGGAGTAGATCTGATTAAGGTGGTCAATGCAATCAAAATGCGTCCCACCCACAGCAACATTATCTTCCCGGGGCCGGGTATTGGAGGGTACTGTCTTCCGAAGGACGGGGGCTTAGGTCTTTGGGCTTACCGGCACCTTCTGGGGTTTGACAACGAGATATTCAGGATTACGCCTGAGGCAATTAATATTAATGATACTAGGGCATTGCATGCAGCCCAGCTTGTCCGGGATGCGATGAGGAACATGGGCCGGATCGTGGCTGCATCGCAGATCACTGTTCTCGGGGCATCTTATAGGGAAGGTGTTGGAGACACCCGCTATAGCGGATCAGAAATTATTGTTCGAAAACTGACTGAAATGGGAGCAGAGGTCAAGGCCCATGACCCGTATGTGGAACACTGGTGGGAGCTTGAAAAGCAGGATACATACCCTGCTGCGGGAACTAGCTGGAAACGTTTCTTTCGCAACCAGGAGCATCTTTCGGAATTCCGGATGACACACGATCTGGCGGACGCTCTGAAAGACTCAGATGCAATCGTTTTTGCTGTGCGGCACAGCGAATACCTTAATCTGGATCCCGATGAGGTGGTTAAGATGGCAGGGGACAGGGTCGCAATTGTAGACTGCTTCGGGATATTCGAGGATTGGAAGATAGAAAGGTATTTTGAGCTTGGATGCGAGGTGAAAGGCCTGGGACGGGGGCACATCAACAGGATAAAAGACAGGGTCCGCAAAAGGAAACTGGGCGAGGAATCCTGAGCATCTTTTCTTGACTTTGCCACTTTTCCAAGCTAAAGTTGAGGCACTTGCAGGAAGCAGCTTCCCGGTTTTGACGCAGCATTGCCGCTGCCTGGCATTAACTCTTTTCTGACAATGTTTGTTTTTCAAAGGGGTGTGGCCGTTCAAGGACAAGCTCGGAATTGCCATGCGGTTTAGAGCGGCCAACAAGGTGTAAATACCTATCAAGAAAGGAGGAAGTTATGAAGAAGGCCATCATTATCTTGAGTGTTCTGATCTTCTCGTTTGGATTTGTTTCAGGTGCGCTTGCACAAGAGGTGAGGGTAGGAACTCTTCTGGCTCACACGGGCCCACTAAAGGAGTTTGGCCCTGCCATCCAGAACGGAGTTGTTCTTGCTGTAAAGCAAATGGCTGCTGCCGGCTTTAACATCAAGCTCATACACGAGGACAGCGAGACATCGGCGATTCCGGCCACCAATGCAGCCAAGAAGCTGGTTGAAGTGGACAGGGTGGTGGCTATCATAGGTGCACTTGCTAGTGGCGTGACTGTACCAGTGGCAGAGTCCGTGACCTGCTCTGACGGCGTGATTCTCATGTCGCCTGCTTCAACATCGCCCCTGATCACAGTTCTTCCCGCAGACCAGGGAAGGGATTATCTGTTCAGAACCTGCCCTTCGGACGCATTGCAAGGGGTCATTGCAGGCAAGTTAGCGGCAAGCTACAACAAGACGGCATCAGTGCTTTATGTAAATAATCCTTATGGGCAGGGTCTGGCCCAGCAGTTCAAGAGGTCCTTTGAAAAGCGGCGCGGAAAAGTGCTTGCCATGGTTCCCCACGACGAGAAGGCTGCCGAGTCCTACACCGCAGAACTTAAGAAAGCTCTTGCAGGAAATCCAGACCGGCTTTGCGCGTTCAGCTACCCGGAACATGCCAAGGTATACTTGAAGGAAGCAATAGAGTTCTTCCACTATAGAAGGTTCCTGTTTTGCGACGGCACCAAATCAAATGACATTATTAAAGCTGTGGGGGCAAGGAATCTTGAAGGCCAAATGGGAACAGCGCCGGGAAGCGCAGGAGGGGAGCCCTACGTAATTTTCAGTGCGGACTACAAGGTGGAGTTCGGAACATTGCCTCCTCTTCCCTTTATTACTAATGCCTATGACGGAATGGCTGTCATAGGGCTGGCTGCCTATGCGGCCAAAGTCAAGGGACTTCCACTGACTGCAAAAAATATCAGGGATAATTTACGGTATGTGGCGAATCCTCCGGGCGTTGTTGTCAAACCAGGTGAATTTAAGAAGGCCTTTGAGTTGCTTGACAAGGGTAAAGAGATCAACTATGAGGGCGCTGCAGGCTCGGTCAATTTCGATAAGAACGGAGACGTCATAACACCCATCGAGGTCTGGAAATACCACAAGGGTAAAATCGTGACCGTCAGGGTGGAATACGAGGTGCCCAAGGAATAAAAGTCTAGGCGCTCATAATTTAACAAGCAAAAAGGGAGCTCTTGTAAGCTCCCTTTTTGTGGTGGGCAAGGAGACGCATGGGGTACCGGGAAAGGGGGGATAGGCTATTCTTCAAGTAATTTAGATACCCGTTTTTCCTCTCCCAGCATGCCTTGAGGTCTGTATATTAAGATAATTTCCAGGAGAATCCCTATTAAAAGGAAACGAATGTAAGGGGCCCTGGCCTTCAGCGTGTAAGGCAGAAGATCAGTCATGAAACTCGTTCCTATCCATATGCCCCATATCACATAAGCCCCGAGGATGGCTCCCTTGTTGTTGCCGCTTCCCCCTGCCATCAACATTACCCAAATAATAAAGGTGCCGTAAAGCGGCGTGAAGACATCCGGAGAAATGGACTTGGTATAATGGGCATACAGGGCACCTCCAACTCCCATCACCATGGAGCCAAAAATAAGGGATTGCATTTTGAAGTGAAAAATATCTTTTCCACTCATGGAAGCGGATATCTCATCTTCCCTGATTGCCCTCAGTACCCTCCCCCAGGGAGATCGGATGGCCCGTTCGATAAGCAGGTAGATGAAGAGCATAATGATCACTACAACTATCAGATAGATATAATTGTAGTGCTTGGCGCTAACAATTCCCTGCAAAGGCTGGGGCAGACCCATGAGGCCTCTTGGTCCATTGGCCAGCCAGTGCTCGTTGTTAAAAATCAGCCTGAAGGTTTCAGCAATACCAAGGGTTGCAATAGCAAGGTAATCCTCCCTGAGCTTAAGGGTAGGAATGCCGATCAGAAAGCCTATGATTCCGCATACCGCGGCAGCACCCAGCAGCCCGACCACGAAAGGCAGATTAAGCCCGAAGATTTGATTAACATACTGGGCGTAGATTCCGGTTGGTTTCGGGGTTGTAAGCATAGCCGAAGTGTAGGCGCCCACGCAGAAAAAACCAGCGATTCCTATATTAAAAAGGCCCGTATAACCCCACTGGATGTTTAGTCCCAGGCAAAACACGGCATATATGCTGGCCATGATTGCCAGGGAGACCAGGTATGCAATAAAGCCCCCCAGTTCCATTATGCGCTCTTACCTCCGAATATGCCTCTCGGCCTAACCAAAAGTATAATAATCATGATAATGAAGGCCACAGCGGGCTTGTAAGTTGGCATTAGAAAGGCCGTTGAAACCTGCTGGGCCACCCCTATGATCAGGCCCCCGAGCAGCGCACCGTATATATTCCCAATGGTACCAAGGATTGCGGCTGCAAACAGGGGAATGAGAAAGTTCCACCCCATTGAGGGTTGCAATTGAACGTCTATTCCGTAAAGAATGCCCCCGGCAGCAGCCAGGGCTCCGCCTATCCCCCACGTCCATATAATGATTCGCTCTGTGTCAATGCCTGAAACCAGGGCCAACTGCATGTTGTCGGCAGTTGCCCTCATTGCCTTTCCCATTTTTGTGCTCTGCAAGAAAAGGTGCAGAAAAATAATAAGGGAGAAAGCTATGATAACAATCAAAACCTGGTCTGGCCTGATTTTGATTCCAAGAGGAAGATCCATGGCAGGGCGAAGCATGCCGGGCCTGTAAAATAAGGAATCAGCTCCCCACACGATAAGGATGACCATCCGTAAAATAAAAGCTGCACCCAAGGAGGACATGGCGAAAATTACCGCCCCGCTTCCCTTTGAGCGAAGTTTTCTGTACAAAATGCGATCAAAGATAATCGCCACGCATGCCACTGCCACCATGGAGATAGGGAAAGCGATCAGCATACGCCACCCAAAAGAAAAAGGCCCGAAGTTGGTATCGGGGATGCCCACCCATGCAAGGAAATCGGTTACCACAAACAAGGCCACGTAAGCGCCGGCGGACATCAAATCTCCATGGGCAAAATTAGCGAACCGGATAATCCCGTACACCAGCGTCAGGCCGATCGCGCCTAAAGCGATGATACTACCAAGCACAATCCCATAGGTAATGAGTTCCGGCATTCTCACCCCCCCAAATACAGGCGGCCGATTTCTTCATCCGCCAGCAGGACCTCTCCTTTGTCATCCATCACGTTCCTACCCATGGCAAGCACGTAGGCATGGTGGGCCATTTTTAGAGCCTCCCTGGCATTTTGTTCCACGATCACTATGACCACTCCTGTGGCATTGATTTCTTTGACCTTTTCAAAGATGTCTGCCACAAGCAGTGGAGCGAGTCCGGCAGAAGGTTCGTCCAGGAGAAGAACCTGGGGGTCCAGCATCAGGGCTCTTCCCATGGCAACCATCTGTCTTTGGCCTCCAGAAAGTTGCCCGGCCTTATCCTTTTTGCGCTCTCTCATCACCGGGAATAGATCATAGACTTCCTCAAGTCTCTGGCTGAAGTCGTCGGTTCTGATAAAGGCACCCATCTCCAGGTTTTCCTGAATGGTGAGAGAGGGGAATACATTGTCTACCTGGGGCACATAGCTGATGCCTTTTCTGGCTATTCTGTCAGGCTTGAGGCCGGTAATATCTTCGTCGTTCAGGATTATTTTTCCCTGGTGGGGTTTCAGGAGACCGAAGATTGCTTTCAACAAGGTTGACTTTCCGGCACCGTTTGGGCCGATAATAGAGACGATTTCTCCGGATTTGGCCTCCATGCTTACGCCGTGAAGTATGTCTACGGCAGTGTATCCTACAGTAACATTTTCCACTTTCAGAACGATCATCTATACTGTCCGCCCAGGTAAGCCTCTAGAACCTTTTTGTTTCTCTTGATTTCTTCAGGTGTTCCTTCAGCCAGTTTCTTGCCTTCGCTCATCACAATCACCGGGTTGCAGAGATTCATGACAAGATCCATGTCATGCTCGATCAACAGAAATGTTATGCTTTTTTCTTCGCAAAGTTTCCTTATGTTATCAATAAGCTTGCCCATCAAGGTGCGGTTTACCCCTGCTCCCGGCTCGTCAAGGAGAACCATCCTGGGATCAGCCATCATGCTTCTGGCAAGTTCAAGAAGCTTTTTTTGTCCTCCAGATAGTGAGCCCGCATACTCGTCTTTGAGATCAATAAGTTCGACAAATTCAAGAACTTCGAGTGCTTTTTCCTTGATGGCTTTCTCCTGCTTTTTGACCGCTCCTTGTCGGAACCAAGTATTCCAGATCTTTTCTCCAACCTGGTGCTCGGGTATAAGCATCAGGTTTTCAAGAACAGTCATTTGGGCGAATTCACGTGTGATCTGAAATGTCCGGTAGATTTTCTTCTTAAATATGTGGTGTGGAGGCAGCCCGTTTATTTCCTCCCCCTGGAAAAATATCTTGCCCTTGTCCGGCTTGTAGTGACCCGTAATGACATTAAAAAGAGTTGTTTTTCCGGCTCCGTTAGGGCCAATTAGGCCTGTAATTGAACCCTCTTTCACATCCAGGGAGCAATTGCAAACGGCCATAAGGCCCCCGAAACTTTTGTCAACTTCCTTTATTTCAAGCATGCTTTTTTCTGCCATCGCTACATCCAAGTACTATAAGAACCATGAAAAGCAACCTGTTAACTCTACCACCTACAAGCCCGTACCCAGAACCCGGCCCTCTGTCGGAAAACAGTATTTCGGCCACTTGCGCGAGAATAAAGGAAAATAAGAGTGGGTGTCAAGTTCCCATTTCGACACTAAAAACCAGAACCACTCGCGCAGGCTCGTACCCACTGATCAATTTCCATGGTTCCTAGTCCACAAGATAATCTTTGAGTTTTTCCTGAAGGGAGTCAGGCCATTCATCGCTGTAAAGGAAGGCCTTTATCTCCTCTCTGGAAAGTGACTGTACTATTTCTGCGGGTAACTTTCTTAGAGCTTCGAGTTTCCTTTGATCAGGTGGTTGCTCGGATGATCCTTTTTTCTCCATTCGGTCTCTCCTTTTTGCCTACCATTACACATTGCTTAACGATATTCAACCCTACCATAAAACTCTTCACACACTGCCTGATTGAGCCAATACTGAGCACGACCCACAGAATCTACCAGTGCCCGGGTGGCATGGAAACTCAAGAAAATGGGATATTCGAAAATATATTGCCTCAAGGGGGGCTTCAGGGAATGGGTCAAGTCGGGATTTCCGGTAGAAGAAAAGTGGACCATAAGAAAGGAATGCGTTACCTGCCACAGTGAGGTAACCCCAGCCATTGTGTGAGACTGGAAGCTGAGCGAGCACAGCAAGTACGAGGTAACATGTTCTGTATGCCACGGGGAAAAGCACTCGACCGAAGAAGACGTTGAAAAAGCTCAGCCCGTGACACCGGATCGATGTGCCATGTGCCACCAGGTGCAGGGAGATCAATTTAAGGCCGGAAAACATGCCCCAGCATGGTCGTCAATGAAAGCAATGCCCACGGCTCACTGGCAGCCTATGGCCATGATGGAGGGAATGAAGGGGTGCGGGAGGACGGGGATGGTAAATAAAGTTTTTTTCCGCTTTTTCGCACGGGGTTCAATGCCCCGTGCGAAATTCCACAGGGTTTACTCACATTTCACGACGCGCCCTCGCCCATAGAAATCAAGCTTTTCCTGATGTTCTCGAAATACCGGATGCGCACTTTCCAGGGCACTTTTCATGCTAATCCAGATTATGCCTTCTGGTATGGCTGGAGCAAGATGGTGCAAGTGCTGACTGAAATCAGGGCAATGGCTGAAGACCTGCGCCAAAAAGCACGCGCTAAGAAAAAAGCCGCTCAATAAAAGGGCACTGCCAGAGGGGAAACCTAAGGATCGCGGGCGTATCCTTTAGAGGGGACCGCTAAACTCAGGTATCGCTCATTTTCCCTGAACATGAGCCTTTTATCTACCATCATGCTGAGAAAAGACAGGATCTTATCTTCGCCAAATGCAGGAAAGGCTTCCACTATGCTGCGAAGCGGCCTGTTTTGCTGACAGAAAAGATAGATCTTTCGTGAACTCCCCTTCAGGCGATGGTTTAGGTCATCCTCCCCGAGACGCCGCTCACGTATGATCAAGAAATCACCTCCGTCCTGGTAGGAGAGGATGGGTTCGCTTCTTGGCGATTGGTGAAGCTCTCTGTATTGGTTTTCCCACCTCGCGACGGCTTCTTTGACAGGCTGCCATAAGTGTTTCTGGTCTCTTATCCCTCCATGGTAGCCTTGCATCATGAGCTTCAGCTTCCTGAGAACAGCCCCGGGAAAAAGATAGCTGTAGAAAGGATGGTTGCCCGTTCTCTTGATACCAAAGCCTTTTGGGTTGTGCCAAACCGGGCTGCCATACCCCAACCAGAAAGGAGTTGGCTTGAGGGGCTGAAACGGCATGGCGAACTCCAGGTTGGCCAGGGTATCTGCCACGTCACTTTGCTCGCTTCCAGGGAAATGGAGGATAAGGTTGGAGACAAGGCCTGGGAAACCAGGGGTCTCGCAATTCTTCATAATTTCCAGGTTCTCTATTGCCGTGGTGCCCTTGTTGAGTTTCTTGAGTAACGGGGTGCTCAAGGCTTCTATTCCCACCTGGATGTACCTCATGCCAGCGCTTGCCATGGTTGCCAGTTCTTCTCTTGACGTTGAGGCGCGCACTTCTGCAAAGAGCCGAAACTCTTTTCCCGGCGAAGCCAGTTTTTTAAAAAAGGATGTCAAGTCTTTGTTGGGCAACAGGTTATCCATGAAAGACAGGGAAAGTGTCTCGTATTTCTCAGAAAGTAACCTGATCTCTGAGAGCATTTTCTCGGGTGACTTGGCCCTGTAACCATTCCACTGGATATTAAGATTGCAGAACGCACACCCCCGCCCCTTTTTGCTTGAGTGCTTGCGCCACCAGCATCCCCTTGACATTTCAACCGGAATCTTTGGGAAAAAACGCTTTTTAGGGCTGAACGAATTAAGAAGCTGAAAGTAGTCGCTGTAGTCAGGAACAGGAAGGACATCGAGATCCGGCACCTGGGAAAATGCCTCGGAGGCTTTGCCCCTGTACCCTGCCCTGCTCATGAGCCCCGAAATGAGCCCAACTTCTTCATTCTGCCTATCGCTGAGCAAGAGTCTGCAAAGCTTTGCGAGCGGCACTTCTCCTTCGCCGCTAACTGCGAAATCGATTTCAGGAAAAGTGTTCAGCAGGCTGAGCCCCATTTCTCCTGAGCATGCAGAACCGCCAACTACAATTTTCAGATCAGGTGCTCTTTGCTTTATCTCGTGGATGAAGAAAAGAGTGCTGGTGAGCTGGCTGAAGTTTATTGAAAAACCAGCGACATGGTATGCTGCCCAGTCCTTTTCATCCACAATGGTGTCTGTTACGCTTTTAAGCGTTTGACATACCTTTTCCAGTCTGATTTCTCTATCTTGAAAAACACCCCTTGCATGCCGGCTCCAGAAGCGACTTATGGTATCCAGCCTTTCAGGATAAAGCAGTGCAGCATAGGGTGCCTCTGAAAGCCATGATCTTTCCGATATTTGTGCATAAAGCCCGTAGCCAAGGGCCGCCGCCACCTGAAGGTAAACATGATGGGTATCCACCTCTGCCTTGGGCACCTCCCGGCCAAGATATGCCTTAAGTGCTCCAAGTTGAATGGAAGGCCTGTTAAAAAGGGGCCATGGTGTGGAGATAAGTGCTATTCGAAGACCCACGTGGTTCACTTATTTTCTGGCAGTGTTTTCTTGTCCTTAAGGGGCACAGTTTTTGTCGCCAGATCCTTTGCATGTTTATAGTTAATAAGACGCTGGAGCATAATTTTTGGGGCCATAACAGGTCAGGGCCCGAGCCATGTCCCCACCCCGAGCATACCCGATAGTCCGCTTCTGCAAGAGCTTTTACACCCTGAAGCAGCGCGGCCAGTTCATGGCTGGCACAGGCACCGCTCTATTGTGCAGATCATTTAATCTCAATTAATAGGGTGTCAAGTTTTTTGTGAGCTTTTTGACACCGCGTTTGATGCAGCGTGCAAAATTCCAGGTGAGTCTACTCGATTGTCTGAGGGGAAGGACTAAGGCTCAGGACATGGTAGCTTTTTTGTGACAGAAATCCGGCCACACCCTCGGGCAAGTCGAGCTTGGTTGCAAAGATATCCTCGCCCCGGGAGTCTCGGAACGTGATTCCGGAGATCCTTAGCGTAATGTTCCTAGATGCTTCCCTGTTTGCAGCAAGAAATACGTGTGGGTCTGCATCAAAAGGTACCCCCAGAAAAGTTAAGATCTTGAATAATATCAACAAAGGATTCTTTTCTCCGGCAAGAGCCAGAACATAAAAGCCGTGATCCTTTAAAAGTGAGGTGATTTCCTGACCGAGGCCCGAAATATCAACGATGCTTTCTCTGCCCCCAATTCTAAGGAAGAAGTCAGCCCTCACAATCAGGTTATAGTCCCTTTTTTGATCCCTGTAGATTGGTATTTCCACGTCCTTGTTATATGACTGGCCGACAAGACTTAACACGTTTTCAACAAGTTCCCTTACGCCGGCTCCTGGTTTGATCAAATCCACTTTAAAGGAAGCTTGGGTCGGCGATTCGTTTTTTGGTGGGGGGTATTCAACGACCTTTATCCCGGAAGCTGCCAGAAAGTTCTTTACTCCATCCGGAGTCTTTCCTTCTCCTGGTTTAAGGAGCGTGAGTGAAACAGTCTCCTCTTCCTTGCCTGAGAGCGATGAAGGGCGCTTGAAAATCCAATCAGCCGTTATTTTCACCGGAATATCCCCCTCCAGTTCCAGGGGCTCTTCACTCGTGCTTACCTGGCGATACTCACAAAGGGGAAGAACTTCATCCAGCGCATCCCTCAGGTCTTCGTTTTTGCTGAGATGGACGATCCGGTAGTTTTTCCAGCTTGAGGTGATCAGGTCGCTCATTCTTTCAGGCAGAGCATTTGACAGATCTACAATCACTCGGATGCCGCTTGACAGGTTAAGTACCGGGAAAGAATCAGCTTTTAGTCTTATTTGGCCTCCGGATTTCAAGGGAATGAAATGCTCACCTGAGTCCACCCATTCTTCTCCAACCATGGAGAACACTTCTCCGAGCTGATGCCTCAGAGATTCCAGAGTTTGGCTCAGCACTTTGCCTTCAGGTTTGATGGTTTTCTTGGGCTTAACAGGGAGCCTAACTACCTGGGGAGAATAAATAGGAAGCCGTACAACCTGACCCGGGTGGATAAGGTTAATATCTTCTATGTTGGGATTCAGCTTTGCAAGCAGGGCCAGGTACTCGTCTGTAATTTTTTCCGGGGGCATTTTGTACTTCTCAAGGACCACCTTTGTCAGGCTGTCTCCCTTCTTGACAGTGTAGTTTTCAAGCTTCACATTTTTCAGCTCTTCAAGACTGGTAATGGCCTCGGGAGCCTTTTGAGTCGCGGTCGGCACTCCTTTGATAGGCGCAATTGTCAGTGGAATCAGGATCTTTTCACCCGGATAGATGAGATCGAGATTGGTGAGAGACTTGTTGAGCCTTTTTAGAACAGCCAAGAGTTCGGCAAGATTTCGCTTTTGGAGCAGCCCTCTTTCCCTGAAAAGCTGCCAGATGCGATCCCCTTTCTGAACAGTGTAAAGCTCTGTCAGTACCTTCTTGTTGTCAACCTTCTGTATTCTTTTGTCCGCCTCGGCTTCTTTCACCAGCGAGATAGAATAAGTCTGTTCCTGATTTTCTGTTTCCGCGGAAAGGATATTATCTGGCACGAGGAAATGGAGAAGAAGTACGAGAACGAAACAGAAAACGATGTTTTTCAGTTTGTATTTCAATTTTTTCCTGGCGGACAAAATAATTTAGGTTATTTTAAATAGCTAATCAAAATAATGTCAATATTTTTCTAAATTGTAACTATCCACTTTACCAGAAACGCTCAGTTATATCTTTAGAGCTAACTCCTTGTAATTTAAAGTGATTCTCTTGGGGCTTCTTTTTTGGAGCTATTGGCGATCTCGGGGAATCCTTCTAAGATAGTACCAGATATTGGCAGGCGTGAACCTTGAGAACACATCATATAGTATTTATTCTTTACAAACAGGTGAGAATCTGGTACAAATTCAATGATCTACTTGTTCTCAGAAAGCCTCAGGAGGGGAGGTTTCCATGAACATCAAGAAAGTCAGCATGCTGGGGTTCAAGTCGTTTATGGAACGGCTTGAGATTCATTTTCCGGCAGGAATCAGTGCTATTGTAGGTCCAAACGGGTGCGGAAAGAGCAATATTGTAGACGCCATCAGGTGGGCCATGGGAGAGCAAAGCGCCAAGTTATTAAGGGGTAGGTGCATGGAAGATGTGATCTTCAATGGTTCCAACACGCACAAGCCCTTTGGTATGGCAGAAGTCTCCATTGTTTTTGAGAATGGCAATGGCTCTTTTCCTCAGCAATTCGCAAATGAGACCGAGGTTTCTGTTACAAGGCGTCTGTACCGCTCAGGAGAAAGCGAGTATTTGATCAACGGTGTTCCCTGCAGGCTGAAAGATATTCAGGAAATGTTCATGGACACCGGTCTTGGAAACAGGGCTTACTCAATTATCGGTCAGGGTCAGATTACCTCGATCATAGAGCAAAAACCCGAAGACACCCGGGCTATGCTTGAAGAAGCTGCAGGTGTGACCAAGTACAAGAAAAAGGTTGAAGAATCCCGCAGAAAGATAGAAGCAACGAAAGCAAATCTTCAGCGTCTTGAAGACATACTGGCAGAAGTTCAAAGACAAATGAGGTCGCTTAAAAGACAGGCCGCTAAGGCCAGGCGCTACAAGGCCATTGGAAAGGAAATTAAGCGGCTTGAGCTGATAATTCACAGCAACACTTATCATGAGCTCAAGAAGGAGTCAGGTTACAGAATCAAATCCACTGAAGATCTTGTTAATGAAGAGATATCACGTGCCACTGAAATTTCTAAGATCCAGGCTCTCATTGAGAACATGAACCTGGAGCTCGAAGAAAGAGACAGAAAACTTTCCCTGCTAAGACAGGACTATCTCCGGGCCAAGGAAAAGCTAGGGAAAAAAGAGACTGCCCTGGAATCAATGGCAGCGGAAAAAAGGATGCAGGAACAACTGGAGAAGCGTCTTGAGAAGGAGAAAGAGGAACTCCGAGAAAGGGTTAAAGAGCTCGAGAAAGAAAAAGAAGAGCTTTTGGGGAAAATTGAGGAAGCCAAGAAGGCTGCAAGCGCTCTCGAAGGGGAGGTAGAGCTTCAGGCAACAAGGGTCAAGAACAGGCAAGAATTACTAAAGCAGGTAAGAGAAGCATACGATGAGGCTAGAAACAGAGTCAACTCAGGGGCTTCCAGGGAAAGCAGCCTGGCTCAGGAATCAAGCTACCTCAGCAAGAGAATCCAAGAGATTACGGACAGCAAGTCCAGACTTGAGAGAGAAAGAGAAGGGGTTCGGCTGAAAATTGGGAGAATCCTGCAGGCTTCGGAAAGAGCGCGAGATCTGAGGGAAGCACTTGCCCGGAATTTTGAGGAAATAGAAGAGCGCATTGTGCATGAAAACGAGACCATGAATACTCTTGCAGAACGCCTGGAGGAGCTTCAAGCAGAATTCAAGAGTATAGAAGCACAGCTAAATACAGATCAGACAAGACTGGCCAGCCTGCATTCGTTGATAGAAAACTTTGAAGGATATAAAACCGGGGTCCGGGCAATTATGAAAGCCAATGACCTGGAGCCCAAGCGGACAGGACGAATTATGGGGCTGGTGGCTGATATCATAGATGTTGATCCCAAATACGAGCTGGCAGTTGAAGCTGTACTGGCCGATAAGCTCCAATATGTAATTGTGGAAACCCAGGAGGACGGCAAAGAGGCAATTGACTACCTGAAGCTCCGAGCCAGAGGGAGAAGCAGTTTTGTTCCCGTCAAAGACATTAATTGCGCTAATGGTGCCGGCAGTCAGAACGGTTTTCCTCTTTTGAAAGATTTTGTGAGAGTGAAAAGCCCTTACAGGCCCCTGGTTGACGTTCTTTTGGGTAATGCAGCGGTTGTTGAAGATCTGAGCAAGGCCATTTCTGCATGGGCTGAAAACGGGAAGGACCAGTGCCTTGTTACCCCCGAAGGAGATATTGTGGAAAAGAGCGGTATTCTGAGCGGTGGGAAGGTGGCTCATACATCGCATGGAATTCTGGCAAGAAAAAGGGAGATCAAACATCTTCAAGAAAAGGTGTCCCGGCAAAAGACAGAAATGGAGGAGCTGAAACAAAAGCTTGAAGCTCTGAGTGCCGAAAAGGAAAAAGTGAAAGAAAAGCTGGAAAGTCTTGTGGATGAGAAATTTGAGTGCCAGGAAAAGATTAATGATGTTGACAAACGTAACTTTCAGCTGGGGCATGAAATTGACCAACTCGAAAAGCTTTCTGAGAGGATATCACAGGAAATTAAACAAAAGGAAAAAGAGCATAAAAGGCAGGCAGAGGCGCTGAACAAAGTGGAATCAGAGCTGGTTCTGTGTCAGGAAAGGAAAAAGCAAGAAGAAATCTATCTTCGCGAAAAAGAGACTGAGCTTAAGGAAACGGAAAAAGAATTTGAACAATACCGCGGTGAGCTTGCAAAACTTGAAATGGATCTCGGCCTTCTAAGGGAGGGGCGGAGAGGTCTGCTGAGGGAAGTTGAAAGGATTGAGGATTTTGGAAGAGAGGCTCAAAAGCGATCCAGGAGAATAGATGAAGACATTGTGAGGACAAGGGAAAAACAGCAATACTATGTAATGCAAAAGGAGAGCATGGAAGAGGAATTGGAAGAGTTGCGCGACAGGTTGCTTCGCTCTGAGAAGACGTTGAGTATGGCTGACCAAGAACGCAACGAATTCCGCAACAAAATCCTCGAAAAGGAAAGGCAGACCGATGCGCTCCGAAAGGAGTTGGAATCCCTAAGGGAAGAGATCCACAATGCAAAGATGGAACAATCAGAGATAAGTTTCAAAATGGATGGTCTGGTTGAAATAGTGAAGGAGAAATACAACGAAGACCTGGCTCAAATATACAAGGATTACCTGGTGGAGGATTTTTCAGCCCCTGACGCCAAGGAGAAGCTTGAACACCAGAGGAGGTTAAGAGAAAAGCTCGGTGAAGTAAACTTAACTGCAATCCAGGAGCACGAAGCATTGAAAGAGAGACACGCATTCATCACCGAGCAGAGGCAAGACCTGCTGGATTCGATTGATTCACTTAACGAGGCAATCAGAAAGATTAACAAAACCTCTCTTGAAAAATTTATGGACACCTTCAGGAAAGTTGACGAGAAGCTCAAGGTGGTCTTCCCAATTCTTTTTAACGGCGGCACGGCTGGACTAAAACTAATGGATGAGTCAAGGCCCCTCGAGAGCGGGGTGTTGGTCCAGGTGCAACCTCCTGGCAAGCGCCTGAGCCATATGGGACTGCTCTCAGGGGGGGAAAAGGCTCTGGTGGCAATGGCGCTTCTCTTCGCCATTTACCTGATAAAGCCAAGCCCGTTCTGTCTGCTCGATGAAGTTGATGCCCCTCTTGACGATGCCAATATTGATCGATTTAACGAACTGCTCAAAGAGATAAAGAAGTACTCCCAGATTATCCTAATTACCCACAACAGGCGCTCTATGGAAATCGTAGACAGGCTGTTCGGGGTGACGATGGAGAAGAAGGGAGTGTCGAAAATGGTATCCGTCAATCTTGAGGGAGTCAGAAACAACTAACACATTTTCCTTCCATGAATGCTTCTTTTCATCATGTGTGCATCTGCTTGTGCCACGGATCCACCTAAGCTCCTGATTTGCTAACTGCTGCGAAAAATTTCTAATCTCTGAAGATAGAACTTGCCATTGCCCAGCAACTGCTTATATATGGTAGCAACTTGGCAGTTGATGGAGAGATGGAGATGGTTAGGTTTTTTCGCAGAAAAGAGAAAAAGGTTGAAAAAGGAGACAATAACTTTCTCACAAGATTAAAGCAGGGCCTTTCCAAAACGCGGTCTGGATTTGCAGGAAGGTTGGACCGCACTCTTTTCGGCAAAAAGGAAATAAATGCTGAAATGCTGGAGGAACTTGAAGAGATTCTTTTCACCTCTGATCTCGGTGTTTCCACCACACAGGCGCTGATAGAGATCGTTCAACAGGGAGTTGAGAGAAAAGAGCTCAACAGCCCGGAAAAGCTCAGAGAAGCCTTGAAAGAACATATTCTCTCTTTTCTCGGGGTGCCTGATGTAGACCACGGAGCCCCTGCCCCGGGAGAACCGCTGGTTATTATGGTTATCGGGGTAAACGGGGTCGGGAAGACCACAACCATAGGAAAGGTGGCACACCAGTTTCGGCAAGAGGGCAAAAAGGTGATGCTTGTCGCGGCAGATACCTTCAGGGCTGCTGCTATCGAACAGCTCCAGATTTGGGGGGAAAGAGTTGATGCTGAGGTTATCAAGCAGAAGCAAGGGGCTGATCCTTCAGCGGTTGTTTTCGACGCCCTTTCTGCTGCCCTGGCCAGGCAAGTAGATGTTGTAATTATTGATACGGCAGGAAGACTTCACACAAAGACTAACCTCATGGACGAACTCGAAAAAATATCCCGTATCGCGGGGCGCAAGGTCCAGGGGGCGCCTCACGATGTTTGGCTGGTTCTGGATGCAACCACAGGCCAGAATGCCATTTCACAGGCTGAAATGTTTCACAAGGCTCTGGGAGTTACAGGTATTATTCTAACCAAGCTGGATGGAACGGCAAAAGGTGGTATTGTGGTTGGCATCTCCCACCAGCTAAAACTGCCCATAAAGTTTATCGGTATCGGGGAAAAAATTGATGACCTGCGGCCTTTTAATGCCGGGGATTTTGTAGAAGCGATTTTCGGCTGAGGCCAAGTCCTCAGCTTTAGGCATACTTAGCCAAGAGAGGTTTTTATTGTTTCCGCAATCCTGGCACAAAGATCCTCCGCCATATCCTGTGTCGGTGCTTCAACCATTATGCGACACAGATCCTGTGTGCCGGAATAGCGCACCAGTACCCTTCCCCGATCACCCAGTTTTTTTTCTGCTTCCCTGATAATTCTTGAAACCCGGGGAAAAGAGGAAAGCTCTTCCTTTCTCTTGACAGGTACGTTTATAAGTGCTTGGGGATAAATTTCCATAATATCCACCAATTCCGATAGCGGCTTGTTCTCAAACAACATGGCAGCAATCAACTGGAGAGCTGAAAGGATACCATCCCCGGTGGTGTGGTGGTTGAGAAAAATAATGTGACCGGATTCTTCGCCTCCAATAACTGCCCCCAGCCGCTTCATATCCTCCAGAACATAGCGATCGCCGACATTGGAGGGATGGTAGTTCAGGCCAAGTTTCCCACACGCAATCCTCAGGCCCAGATTGCTCATCACCGTGCCTATAACCAGATTATTTTTGAGCTTGCCAAGTTTCTTGAGCGCGTTTGCGCATATAATAAGAGTCTGGTCACCTGTCACTCTTCGCCCTCTCTCATCAACGGCAATCAGCCGGTCGCCATCCCCGTCAAAGGCCAGGCCCAGTGAAGCTCCTGTTTGCACCACTCTTTCTTCCAGATCCCCGGTGTGCAACGATCCACACTGATCATTTATGTTGATTCCATTGGGTTGATTGTGGATGACTTCTGTCCTTGCCCCAAGTTCAACAAAAACTTCAGGTGCAACTCTATGAGTCGCTCCGTTTGCCGTGTCAAGCACTACCTTGATGTTGTCCATGGAGCAACCGGCAGGAAAACTTCTCTTGAGGAAATCAATATAGCGATCCTGGGAATCCCTCATTTCAATCTGGCGACCTATCTCTGGGGGGGGAACAAATGCTTGTTTAGGCGTGTCGTTCAAGATAAGATCCTCAAGGTGTTCTTCTTCTTGCTCGCTCAGCTTAAATCCATCACCTTTGAAGAACTTGATTCCATTGTCCTGAAAGGGGTTATGGGAGGCTGAAATCATTATTCCCATTCCTAAGGCAAGGCTCTTTGTGAGGAATGCAACGCCGGGGGTAGGTAGAATCCCCGCTAGAAGAGTGTCACAACCCATGGAGGTAATGCCCGCGATAAGTGCACTTTGAAGCATGGGGCCGGAGATCCGGGTATCTCTTCCAATTATCACGGGCCCGGGGCCGTCTTTGTCTTTTCTGGCTTGAGCTATGGCCTGTCCCACAGAGAGGACGGTGTGTGCATCCATTGGAAAGCGGTTTGCTTCTCCTCGAATGCCGTCTGTTCCGAATAGCTTACCCATTGGTTATCTCCAGAGCAGCGGCGGCAAAGCGCCGCAGCAGAGTATTGGGGGCGGATAACTTTTCAGGCTCTCAGAAGACATCGATTTGCACTGCGGGTTCCTTATATCTTAAACAGGCGCATTGACGGAAACGTAGAATCAACTCTCCGGCAGAGCTCGTCAACGACTTGCTGGAGCCAGCGGGTTCCAGCCATTGAAGCAGAGTCGGGCAAAGTCTGGATGACCACAAGGTAGTCGGCATTGCTTGATGGCATATGAGCTTCCAGTTGGCTCAAAAAGTTTTCTCGGAGTTCCTTGACCTGAGCTGTGTCAATCAGATCAGATAAAAACATATCGCATACCCCGGAGGCTTTTTGCTGAAATTCCTTTTTTCTTGCTGCTGCCTGTCCTCTGGCGGGGTGGTTTTTAAGTGAAGCAGGCATCTTTTCAGCCATAGCCTTAAGTCGAGCAGTGCGCTCCTTCTTGGCCATGTAAAGTTTTTCCATGGCTCCTTCGTAGAGCATTGTTCCCGTGGCATCGCGGGTAAAGAAAAGTTTGCGCACGTATTTGTACCACTGCTCCAATGCTACCAGGTTAGCAAGATAGAACATATTGTTTCTCACCACCCTGGAAAGCGATGTGTACTGGTAGGGAGTATAGTCGGTGACAAGTCCTTTGTAGGATTTACCCACAATAAACTTGTTGTCTTCAACGCTGTCGTTTCGCAGGATGGTGCCGGCAGCAACAACGTTGCCGTAACCCAGTCTAAGAGGGCCCACCATTCCGCCCTGTCCACCCAGGAAAATGGGTGGTTGGTTCACCATGACGCCCCGGGGCACGTCACCGATCAGGGAGGGAGTTGCTTTATCCCCGTCAGGGGTGAAATTAAAATGAATGTAAGAGCTTCCCACCTCACTATGATTGCGAGGGCCTCTTCCCCCTGCCATAAGGCAGTCACAGAAATTAACAAGGCTTCCAATTGTGACAAAAGGGAAAAGGATGGTTTGCTTTAACGCCACGCAGTGTGCGCCCCTTGCCTGCTCTTCCAGCAGGCACCCTTCGCGAACATGAGCGCCCAGGCCCATGCTGGATTTTTCGAGAAAAACAGACTCCTTGAAAAACCCTCCCTTTAGCTCGACCCCCGGCCCTATCTGGCAGTTCTCAATAGTGACCGGGCCCTCATAGCCAATTCTGACATCTCTTGCAATGAGCGTTTTCTCACCGTATATGCGGCATCCTGGAAAAATCTTGACTCCATTGCCTGAGATGCGGCTCACATCGACCTCTTTTCCGATATCCAGCGTCAGTGGGTTGGGAATATCCACACCTTTTTGAATCAGGTTTTGGATGATGTCCCGGCTTCTGGGGTTGAGTTCCACTGTGCTCTCCGAAAAATATATTCGAATGGACTTTACTGAGACTTTTGCCTCTTGTCAACCATACCCACAAGGAAGCAGGCACTTCAACTAGTAGCATCATCCTCACCCTTTGCCGTTGCGGCGTAGCTCTAATTACGCCTCGCTCTTAAGGATTTCGGATGCCTTGCATATCAACATTTTCCAACAGCCTCCCATGAATCCAGTTTTCCAACCGGCTGCTAGTACAAGTTTTTTGACAATATTTGAATATGTTTGCTAACGCCCTTCAATTATGTATAATAGAGTACTCGACAGTAAGCCCTGTGGAATTTCGCACGGGGCATTCCTACGGGGTAAAAGCGAATCCAGGGAGTTTTGGACAATATGCAACCGGAGGGCGAATACAAGTCAAAGTGGGTTATTCTGGGCGCCGTTATGACAGGCGTTATAATGGGCCCTATTGACGGAAGCATTGTGAACGTCGTTCTTCCCACGATTGCCAGAGACTTTCACTCCGACTACTCCATAGCTCAGTGGGTGCCCACCATCTATCTCCTGGCTGTATGCTCATTTATCCTTGTATACGGCCGGCTGGGCGACATGCTGGGCTATAAGAGGATATTTCTTACAGGCCTGGGGTGTTTTGCTTTAGCTTCGTTTCTGTGCGGTTTTTCGCAGAGTATCTTGATGCTCATAGTATTCAGAGCAATACAGGGCCTTGCAGTAGCCATGCAGATGGCCCTAGGTCTGGCAATAGTGACTTCGGCTTTCCCGGCAGCTGAGCGAGGCAAGGCTATCGGCATTTACGGTACGGCGATTGCCGTGGGATTGATGCTGGGCCCGGTGCTTGGAGGGGTGATAGCCGCCTACCTTAACTGGCGCTATGTATTTTTCCTTAACATTCCAATAGCTGCCATAGCTCTGATATGGGGTTCAAGAGTAATACCCCCTGGGGTCAAGAAACCTGGCCAACATCTCGATCTTTATGGGGCAGTGCTGGCCTTTGTTTCCCTTTTCAGCATCATTCTTTTTGCCAACCGGGGCAAGGAGTGGGGATGGTTGTCGCTGAGGTGCATAGTTCTCTTGGTCTTGGCATTGGTCTTCGCCGCATTGTTTATCTTTGTGGAGCGCAAATTGGGCCAACCAATGCTGGACCTTTCCATTTTCAAAAGCCGCCGCTTTAGTTTTGCCAGTCTGGGTGCCTTGGGAAGCTTCATGGCGCTATATACGCTTGTTTTTCTCACGCCTTGGTATATGGCAGATGCTCTGAACAAAGATGTGATGACAGTGGGTTTAGTAATGATCGCTTTACCGGGAGTGACCTTGGTGGTTGGGCCTTTGAGCGGGGCCTTATCAGACCATATCGGGGTCAGGGGCCTTGCCTTTTGCGGGATGCTTATCCATGCCGCAGGCCTGGTTCTTCTCAGCCAGCTCGATGCCTCTTCACAAAACTTTGATATTGCGTGGCGTCTGGCTGTTTGTGGACTAGGATCGGGAATGTTTCAGAGCCCAACCAACAGTGCCATCATGGGAAGTGTCCCTCCCTGGCATCGAGGCATTGCTTCCAGCATGCTGGCCGTGATGAGAAATACGGGCATGGCGTTTGGAATAGCAATCGCAGGGGCAATAGTTTATAACCTGGCTCCGGCCACAACTTTAGGTCACAGCGGTCTTTTTACAGGCCCTGATTTGGATCAATTCTTAAATGGGCTCCACTGGGCATATATCGGGGGAGCCGTTCTGGCAATACTCTCAGCTCTCAGCGCCATCTCTGCCAAAGGACGGCAAGAACCAGTGTCTCACCAAGCTCATGCCCCATCGGATGTGGCAAGCTAGAAAAGTGATGGTACATTGCTCAACACAGGAGAGGACGTGACGGTGTACGTTGGCTGGGGTCACACGTGCGAATAGCCCAAGGTCAGTTCATATCCCGAGGTATCCCAGACTGGCTGAGATATCTTCGCAGGCTTTCTTTAAAAGACGAACAAAATTTTCCACGCCGTTTTCATCGTTCCGCCTGCTTAAAGGAAGCGCAATACCCAGTGCGGCTATAACATGGCGAGAATAATCACGTATTGGAGCGGCAATACCCATAACAGCTTCCACAGCTTCTTCCCGTTCCACCACGTAGCCATCCTTGCGAATTTGCTCAAGCCGCAAACTGAATGCGTTTTGATCTGTAATGGAAAAAGGCGTGTATGGCTGAAGCGGTTCTTTCTCAAGGATCCTTTTTGCTTCTCCGGGCTCGAGGTGGGCCATCAAAACCATGCCCAGCATCCCGTAGTGAAGGGGTCTCCTCCACCCTATGTCAGAAGAAATCCTGATCATTCCGCGGCCCTCGCGCTTGTCCACATAGACAAGCTGATCATCCATCATTGTCCCGAGAAGCACCGTGGCCCCTGTCTGACTTTGAATCCATGACATAGGCGAGGCTGCTGCACGGCGCAAGGAAAAAGAGGAAAATACAATGCCGCCCAGTTCAAAAAGGCGAAGGCCAAGATGGTAGTGTCCTGTGCTTGGTTCTTTTTGAAGGTAGCCCCGCGAGGCAAGATTAGAGATAAGGCGCTTCGCTGTTGTTTTGTTTAGCCCGGTTTTCTTCACCAGTTCCGAAAAACTCATTTCCCTGTTTTGGAAGCTAAATGCATCCAGAATATCAAGGGCTCTTTCGAGCGATCTAACCCTGTAGTTTCCTTGCCGTTCCTTTTCAAGTGCTCTCATGAGGTATCTTTCTTGCCCTATTTCTATCGGCTGATAAGGCCGGATGCCAAATGCTACTTGCGGTAACGCTCACGGCTTTCATCATTTTGAGCCAGTTCAGCCAGACCGCCTTTGCCAAACTTGTTTAACTTTACCCCACCTGAAAGCCTCGGAAATTCTTTCATGACGCACAGCTCGTCAGGGAGTTTATGAGCTGCGAGTTTTTCTTCAAGAAACGACCGAATCTCTCCCAATGAAACACTCTGTCCGCTTCTGGGTATAATGCATGCACAGATACTTTCACCCAAAACCGGATTAGGGGTTGCCACCACACAAACCTCCTGTACTTTGGGGTGCTCCACCAGCAGGGATTCCAGTTCATGAGGATAGATCTTGAACCCTCCCCTGTTTATCAGGTCTTTTGTCCGGCCATATATCTTGAAGTAGTTCCCTTCCTGCCTTGAGACGAGGTCCCCCATATAAAGCCATCCGTCTATAATTTGCTTGCTTGTTTCTTCAGGGTTGTTCCAGTAACCTTTCATCACATGCCACCCGGAAACAGCAAGTTCGCCGATCTCTCCATCAGGCACTTCCTCGTGCGTTGCGGGATCCGCGACCTTTGCCCTGGTGTCTTCGACCGGCTTTCCTATGTAGTTTTCTCTTATCTCCAGGGGCGAGGGATATGGGCATATGATACCAAGACCGGGACCGACTTCCGAAGCGCCCCAGAAAGAAGTTAAATACACGCCCATTTCCTTTTCTACCTGTGTAATCAGTCCCTCGGGGGCGATCTGTCCTGCTATCAATCCCGCCCTTAGAGAGCTCAGGTCATATTTTTTTCTCCGCGGATGATTTAGCTCAAGTATATAGTGAACAGGGGCGGCGAGTTGCAAGGTGACCTTTTCTTTTTCAATAAGCTGAAATGCCTTTTCAACCTCGAATTTCTCCATTAGCACAAGCCTGGATTTAAGCAGCAGGGGCTGAATCAGAATGGCTCCACACCCATAGGAATGGCTCATAGGAAGAACTGCAATAAAAACATCCTCTGATGTAGCCAGCACGCCTTTGGAGTATTGAAATGCGCCCCTGCAAGCCCCGTAGTGAGTGATCATTGCCCCTTTCGGCTTTCCTGTTGTTCCCGACGTGTAAATCAACATCGCCAGGTCTTCCTTTGGGTCAATCGCAGGAAATGTTACGTCCGTCCGGTGCCCGTGTTCCAGCAACTCATTAAGAGAATAAACAAAATTGCTTTTTTCTTTTCCCACGCAGATGACTGCTTCGAGATCAGGCAGGGATGGTTTTAATGCCATCACAGCATTAAGGTAGTTGTAACCCTCCCATTCTTCAAAAATAATAACGCCCTTGCTGCCTGAGTTTTTCAGAATAAATTGTGCCTCGGCTTTTCGGTAGTGAGGATTAACCCAGGTCACGATGACCCCAAGTTTCTGGAGCGCATAAAAGGAAACCATAAGTTCGACGGAATTTTTCATATATATCGCGACACGGTCTCCTTTGCGGAAGCCAAGCCCCGAAAGACTGGATGCAAAGGAATTTGCCATGTCATTCAGTTCCCTGTAAGTGAGGCTTTGAGCTTCTTCAATGACCCCAATTTTATCGGGGACCAGCTCAGCCGCCCTTTCAAGCACGCCTCCAACAGATAGCCTATTGAACATTTCTTTCATCTCAACCCCTTCGCCATCGTTTTATATGTTCTGGCAAGTACCAAAACCCCTTTCCCCCCAGAGCAAATAGTGCTTGTTGAAGCCGGGGCCATAGGAAAACATGTTTTCGCACCATGAAACCAGCTTTCATATCATGCAGCATAATTTCGTCACAAAAAGATGTCAACGCAAAACCATCAAAGGCCAGCTAGGTTCTTCTAGAAGTTCCGCCAATACTATCCTTGACATGCATCCGGCATGCTGTTAGAAAAACTGAAAACGGGGTTCGCAGTGCGAAACGAACTTTAGGTAACTTCTTTTTGTTAGAGAAAACTAAGCTTTGTGATATAGATATGACTCAACTAGGCAGGTGTGGTGAGAATGGTAACAAAACCCAAATCCCAAGGCAATTAACTACCCCGCCGCAAGCGGACGGGGTATCAATCGGAAATTTTCTTAACACCCAAAGGGGCGGGGAATTGAACCATCGTCCGTCTCTGGCGGATTAATCCGCCTCCGGCGGATAAAAAGGAATGAGAAGAGCTCATTCGAGGGTCTTGCAAGCGCCAATAAATAGGGGCGAGTGTTTGAATCGCAATTGAAATGGAAAAGCTTCCACATGCCTGCACAAGCATCAATCATGAGCAACGTTTGGGAGCTTGTGGAATAGTGAGATGAGAATCAAAGGCAGTAACATCCTTGTAACAGGCGGGGCGGGCAGTTTCGGCCGGGCTTTCAGCTTTGACCTGGCCTCGTGCGGTGCAAGGATTTTTTCCTGCGATATAGACGCGGAAGCGCTGGCAGGGATTAGAGATGAGGCGCAGTCTCAAGGACTAGGCATAGAAACATTCCAGGCTGACATCAGTAAGGAAAATCAGGTTGAGGGGCTCTTTAATAAAATCGTGGAACAATTTGGCCCCCTGGATGTTTTGATCAATAATGCAGGAGTTGCAGAGGATGGGCTTCTTATCAAGAAGGAGAACGGAGGATACCGAAAATTTTCTTTCTCACAATGGAAAAAAGGGGTTGATATAAACCTGAACGGTGTCTTTCTTTGTGCAAGGGAAGCAGCTTTTCACATGATTCGGCAGGGTAGCGGAGGCCTTATAATAAACATTTCTTCGGTTTCCAGGCACGGAAGTTTCATCCAGTCCAATTATTCAGCCACAAAGGCCGCTGTTGTTGCACTCAGCGTTGTCTGGGCTAAGGAGCTATCCGGGTACGGTATCCGTTCGGTGGCGATCGCCCCCGGATATATTGATACTCCGCTTACAAGGAAAATCCCTGAAAAGGTAAGGCAAAAGATCGTTTTCGAGCAGATTCCCCAAAAGCGGATGGGCAATGTGAGCGAAGTCGCGCACGCGATTCGTTTTGCAATAGAAAATGATTACTTGAACGGCCGGGTTATTGACCTTGACGGTGGTCTGAGAATATAGTCCAGCGATCGGCCTACCAATGTTAGAATTATGTTTAGAAGGTGGTGGAGAAGATGCAAAATACAAAAGAGATCCTTACTGATTGCACTCTTTGTTACCATAGCTGTGGTTGCAGAGTGAGTCTCGAAAACGGCAAGGCCGTCAAAGTGAGGGGGCTGGAATCCCATCCTCTCAACAAGGGGCGCTTGTGCCCTAAGGGAGGATCGGCCCTGGATGTGATATATAGCCCCGAGCGTTTGAAACATCCTTTGAAGCGTGTGAACGGAGATTTCGAGGAGATCTCCTGGGAGCAGGCTCTGGATGAAATAGCGGAGAAAATGATAAGTCTTAAGCAAAAGTTTGGGCCGCGGGTGCTCGGAGTCTTCAGCGGTTCTATTGGCGTTGAAAACCTGGAAATGGCGGGTTTGGTGCAAAGATTTAAGGCAGCTTTTGGATCGCCGAACTTCTTTTCAGTCGAAAGTATCTGCTACCGTATGAGGATCAGGGTTCGGCAGCTAACATTTGGCCGCTATCCAGTAGAGGAAATGGACTCTAATCTTTATATTCTCTGGGGTCACAATCCCGACCAGTCTGACTTTCCCCTGAAGTTTACCCTCAAGAAGAACCTCAAGAAAGGTGCAAAACTTGTGGTTATTGATCCCAAGCGCATCCCTGTTGCTGAGAAGGCAGATATGTACCTGCGTATCAGGCCGGGGACTGATGGTGCGCTGGCCCTTGCCATGATGAATGTTATCGTAAACGAAGACCTTTATGATCACGATTTTGTAGAAAAATACACCTTCGGGTTTGACAAGCTTGTACCCCACGTCCAGCAGTATACGCCCCAGTGGGCAGAAGAGCTGACCTGGGTCCCGGCTGAGGATATCCGAAAGCTTGCCAGGCTTTTTGCAGGTACCAAGGGAGCCAGCATATTTCAGGGTACCTGCACGCTTGATCAAACTGCCAACGGCACACAGAACAGTCGAGCTTTTGCAGTGCTCCAGGCTATAACCGGGAACATAAACGTGCCGGGCGGATGGGTTACCGCGCCTTTTTCGAGATTCGGCAATGTCGGGCTCAGCGTTGAAGGAGAGCCAATGGGATCAGAGGAGTTTCCCCTGTTTATCGAAATGTGGGGGCGGAAGAGCCCTCATGGGGTTGTTACCGTGATCCCTGAAAACATCCCTGAAAAACTGAAAGCTTTTCTGGTGGTTGGGGGCAATCCACTTATCTCCATGCCTGACAGCAATGCTTTCAGGCAAGCATTTCGGAAGCTTGACCTGCTGGTTGTCCATGATCTTTTTATGACGGAAACTGCCAGAGAAGCTCACTACGTATTGCCCGCATGTTCGCATCTGGAAAAATGGGGGGTGGCCTATACCTACAATGTGTGTCACTCAATACCTTTTCTGATGCTGCGTAAGAAGTGCATTGAGCCGATTGGCGAAAGCTGGTCGGAGTGGAAATTCTTGACAGAGCTGGCTAAAAGGCTTGGTATGGGTGATCAGTTCCCGTGGAAGACAGAGGAAGAGCTTGTCGCTTTTGAGCTTGCTCCCTCTGGGCTTTCTTTTGATTACCTTTTGAATGAAAAGCCTGAAGGGGACTTTTACGCCCAAAAGCGCTACGAGATTACTGAAGGACTTTTCAGGGTTCCCACAGGGAAGATCGAAATCTACAGCGAAACCCTGGCAAAAGCAGGTTTCGACCCTCTGCCCACGTACCTTGAGCCGGAAAGGAGCCCCAAACGAGCCAAGAAAAGCTTTCTGGAAAAATATCCTTTAATTCTTTCTACCGGCAGCCGCAACCTGTACTACACTCACAGCCAGCACCGAAACGTTTCAAAACTTCGCAAAGTTTTTCCGGAGCCTCTCGCAGAGATAGGGCCGGAAACTGCTGCCAGATTTAATATAAGTGACGGGGATATGGTGGTTATAGAAACAAACAGGGGCCAGGTGAAAATGAAAGCCAGGGTGGATGAAAGGGTTGCTGAGGGAGTGGTGCTTGTCCCTCACGGCTGGGGGGAGGAGGCAAATGCCAACCTGCTGACCGATGTGGAGTGCAGGGAGCCCATAATGGGTTATCCGGACATGAAGTCTTTACAGTGTAGCATAAGAAAAGCCTAAGAGGCTGTCGGAAAACCCCCATCTGCCATTCGACAGGCTCATGGCCCTGAGCATAGCCGAAGGGCTGCGTTATCCTCACCCGTCGTCAACTGCGGCGTACTTCTATGTACGCTTCGCTCCTCAGGATTTCGGATGCCTTGCATCTAGGCATTTTCCAACAGCCTTCGACGAATCCAGTTCTCCGATAGGCTCCAGGAAAGCGAAAAACGGAAGGTTCAGTGGCCAAGGGCGTGGCAGCTGGCCTGAATCACTCTTGGGCTTCTTGCGTTGTATATGTCTTAAGGCGTTTATAAGATTCTCTGGGGGTGGCAGTAGCAATTAAACCTTTCTTTTCTTGCAAATCCCACAATGGTGAGGCCGGCTTTTTCCCCCATTTGGATTCCGGCGCTTGTTGCCGCGGAAACAGAAGCCACCAGGGGTATTCCTGCAACAATCGGTTTTACCACCATGTCAGCCGGGAGCCTTCCGGATACCGCCAGCCAGCAATTTGCAAAGTCCACGTCCTTCATCAAACCTCCACCTATGACTTTGTCAACCGAGTTATGCCGTCCCACGTCTTCTGCTGAGATGAGGGGTGCGCCCTCCGGGGAAAAAAGTATGGCACAATGAGTACCACCCGTTTTCCTGTAAAGAGGCATTTCCGATAACATACGCACTCCCTCAAATATAACGCTTACCGACACTCTGAGCGGAGCTTGGAAAAGGCTCTCGGCAGGTCCCACAACATGCGCCGGCGGGATGTCGGGCGTCCCTGTGGATTCGAGTAGTTCAAGGTGTGGGAGTGATCTACGCTTACTCTCTATTCTGGTTATATAGGCTGCATCACCACTGACTTCCATGCTCAGGACATCCTGGAGCCCGTCTATTATTCTTCTACTCAAGAGAAATCCCAGCAAGAATTCTTCGACAAGCGAAGGCGAGATAACAGTTTTTATAAACTCTTCCCCGTCAAGCCAAATACTGAGTCGGTGCTCGCACACGATATCGTCATCAAGCTCTTCAGGGCTGGCTATCTGAAAGAAGCGGCGTATCCTTCTCCTTTTGAACAATTCTTGTGTCAACACACACTCCAGAGGAAAAAGAGGACAGCCTCATAGCGTAAATAAGACTGAGTTTCGAACAAAAAGCAATAGCTCAAAGCGCTCTCATCCATTCAGGTCTTAGACCCACTTCACCTCTTAGCGCACGATCTATCAGGTCAAGGGCTTCTTGTTTGCCTCTCGGAAGCCTTGCTTTCACGGGCAGGTAATTGGAGGCGTGGTTTGAAAAAAACAGGCCTCGTGTTAGGTTGGTGTGGGCGAGCATTTCCCTTAATTCCACGAGGAGCTCCCTTTCATTCGGGAGTTGAAACTTGCCGGATTGGAAATCCTCGTAAAGCGGGGTACCGGGGATGAGCATAACAGTCAGGGCTCCTACATAGTCAGGGTCCATCTTGCTCAGCAGGGCACCAGTGGCTCTGGCATGTTCGAGAGATTTGTCCCGGCCTGCAATGCCGAGAAGAACGGTCACTGAAAGTTTTATCCCAGCCTGCTTGACTCTTTTACCCATCTCGATACAGGTTTCTGCGCTGGAACCTTTACGGATCTTTTTCCTGAGCACATCATCACCTGTTTCCACCCCAAGGTAGATGATGCCCAGTCCGTTTTTCCTTAACTGGATGAGGTCTTCGAGCGACTTCATTTTGATGCTTTTGGTATTTGCGTATGTTCCCACCCTTTTAACCCACGGGAGATGCTCATTAATCCTGTCAAGTATCCACATCAATCTCTTTTGTGGAATGATGAGGCCGTCTCCATCCATGAGAAACACCCTATCCTGGCGTTTCATGTATTTGGAAGCAAAAAGGATATCGCTCAGGATTGTTTTTTCGTCTTTTATCCTGAATCTCTTGTCCTTATAGGTTCCACAAAAGGTGCACTTATTATGAGAGCAACCAACCGTAACTTGAAGCAATATACTGTATGCCTCACTGGGCGGCCTGATGCAGGTCCCCTCATAGTGCATGCCTTCGTCTTGAAATGCGTATTCCATAAATTAAAGCTCCCCTCCTAAGGGCAATGTCTTCTACCCGCCACGGCATCGGCTGGTAAACCTTCAGCCTAACCACCTGGATAGCTAGCCTGGTTTTTAAGTATAATTCTCTTGCAACAAAAGTCAATCGGAAGCAAAGGCTTCATCCTTTCCAAGAAAGGTGGAAGATTTGCTTCTCTGGCACGGATTATTATGCTAGATTGATAAAATTTTGCATACCAGTTAAGAAAAGCGAGGGATGGATACTGAAAAGATAAAGAGGCTCAATCAACTGTGGATGCCGGTTTACCCTTTTCTAGCCAAGTGGGTAAAGCAATACTGCCCCACGGGCATTGAGCTGACCCTGGAACTCGGTCCCTTTTCAGGCGGGATCAGCATTGGATTAAAGACTGTGTTCCCAGGGCTTAAAAGTTTTTTTCTCACTCCGCAGGAAGAGATTGCCTTGCTCCTGAGGGAGCAGTTTGGCAAGGGTCTTGAGGGAATAGTCGGGCCGCTGGATCGGCTGCCGGTCAAGCAAGTCTTTGACCTGGTCTTGTTTCGGGGCGCGTTCTTTTTTCTTAACCAAAGTATTTTGAAACAAATCCATGCTGCTTTAAATACGGGTGGTATTGCCATACTTGGCGGGGGATATGGCCCATTGACCCCTGCTCGGGAGATTGAAAAGGTTGCCGATGAGTCAAGAAAGTTGAATGCGGAGCTTGGGAAAAGGAGGGTTTCAAAGGAATTTTTGTGGAGCATGGTCCAGAGTGCCGGGATCAGTGAAGAGAGCACAATCATTGAAGAAGGAGGCTTGTGGTTGGTGATAGATGGGCATTCAGTAGCAGGAGGGAGAAAACAATGAGGGAGATTGTGGAGGGTGTTTATTTTATTCAGGGCCAGGATGAACTCATTCCTGACTCCCATGTCTATTTGATCGGCGACAGGGGTTCGGGGGATTTTTCAATAGTGGATGCTGGGCTTATGGGCAAAGGGGGCTATAAGCTGGGCGCCATAGAAGGCCTGGGAATCAGCTTAAAAGATGTTAAAAGGGTTATTATGACTCATACCCATCTGGATCACATCGGGTGCTTTCCTGAGATTCGCGAGCAGATTCCCGGTGTGGAGCTTTGGATTCATGAAGTCGAAGCGCGGGCCCTTGAAAGAGGTGATGAGAGAATTTTGTACGGTATGGACATGTTCCGGACTATGTGCGAGCAGCAATTTGGTCTGAGACCCGGTGATTTTAGCTTCAAAGTGGACAGGCACCTAGGAGATGGGGAAAGTGTTCAACTTGGAAATATGGTCTGGAAAATTTTTCATGTGCCTGGCCACTCCCCTGGGAGCATTGCCCTTTACAACACCGACAACAAAATCCTCATCCCGGGTGACGTTGTTTACGCAGACTACGCTATTGGGCGCTTTGACCTTCACGGGGCAAACGGGCACCAGCTCAAGAATTCACTGATGCGCCTCGCTGAACTGGATGTAGAGGTGCTCTTGCCGGGTCACAATAGTATCGTTGAGAAGGTGCCCCCTGGTTACATTCTGGATACGGCCAGGCAGTGGGCTCCTTATCTGGTTTGATTGAAGCGGCCCGGGAACAAGTGGATAAGCATTGCAGGGTCCTGGTTTGGGAGGAGGGGGGTTTTTCGAGTTTGATAAAATTGTTTGTCAAGCCCTTGCTAATTTGCTAGGTTTCCAAACAACAAGTCTATTTTTGCAAGGGGGGTAGAGATATGCTCCTTATAGAAGATCTGAAGGTTGAAGTCGGTGGAAAAACGATTTTGCAACATATTGACCTTGAAATCCACCCTGGGGAAACTCACGTTCTTTTTGGTCCGAATGGATCTGGAAAGACATCGCTTCTGATGACTATCATGGGGTACCCACAATACAGGGTGGTGGCAGGAAAGATTTCTTTCAAAGGCCAGGATATCACACACATGCCAATCTACGAGCGCGCCAAGCTCGGGATCGGCATATCTTACCAAAGGCCTCCGACAATTCACGGGCTGAAGACCCGACAGATGGTCAGTATCTGCGCCAGGGGTGAGATTGACGTGGTTGAGCTGGCGAGAAAGGTCAATTTCGAAGACTTCTTGGATAGGGATTTAAACGCCGGGTTTTCAGGTGGGGAGATAAAACGCTCTGAGCTTCTCCAGTTGATGGCACAAAACCCGGATCTTATGCTTTTTGACGAGCCTGAATCAGGGGTAGACATAGAGAATCTCCAGGTTGTGGGCAAAACTATTGCTCTGCTGTTGCAGAAGAATTCATTTCCAGACCAAGACAAGCCCAAGATGCAGTTGAAACTGGAGCGCAGGAAAATGGGCCTTATTATCACGCATACCGGGTTTATTCTGGATTACGTGGCCGCCGACAAGGGACAGGTGCTCTACGACGGTATGTTAAGCTGCCTGAGCAATCCGCGAGAGATTCTAAACTGCATTCACGAAAACGGGTACAAGGAATGTGTGCGATGTATAATGTAGATGAACTCAAGGAAAAGGCGCTCAAGGCAAAGGATAAGAAAGCGTCTATTGGGCCTGATATTAATCTGGATGAATATGACGATGCTCCTGTGCCTCATTCATACATGGCAGAAGAGGATCTGTGCACCCTTCCCGAGGAAGAGCAGCAACGCCTTATCATGGCAGGTCTGGATGTCCAGGAAAAAGAACGAGGGGGAACTTTTTTTCAAAAGGACACCTCTGTCATTCATTGCCACTCTCAACAAGAGGGGATAGAAGTCCTTCCAATACGCAAGGCCCTTGAAGAGCATGAGTGGATCAAAGACTATTACTGGAAGCTGGTGGCGGTGGATACCGACAAATACACGGCAGCAGCCGAGCTTGGCCTTCACGACGGCTACGTGATAAGGGCTCTGCCTGGAAGCAAGTCAATTTACCCGGTTCAGGCATGCCTTTACCTGGACAAGGAAGGGTTAGAGCAAAATGTCCACAACATCATCGTGGCAGAAGAAGGGGCAGAGCTTCACGTGATTACCGGTTGTGTTACCTCGGCCCATATCAAGAAAGGCATTCATGTAGGAGTGTCAGAGTTTTTCGTAAAGAAAAATGCTAAGCTGAGTTTTACCATGATTCACAACTGGGCGGAAGAAATGGCGGTCCGGCCGCGCTCGGTAGGTATGGTGGAAGAAGGAGGACTTTTCCTTAACAATTACATATGCATGAAGCCTGTGCGATCCTTGCAGATGTACCCTACAACCTACCTGGAGGGCAAAGATGCGGTAGCCCGTTTCTACAGTATAATAGTGGGCAGCCCGGGCTCTGAGTATGATCTGGGTGGAAGGATTTATTTGAGGAACCCGGGAAACAGGGCGGAGATAGTGACTCGCACCATTAGTAACGGTGGCAGTATAATTGCCAGGGGACACCTGGTAGGAGAGGTGCCTGAGATAAAGGCGCACCTGGAATGCCGCGGATTGCTGCTAAAAGGCGGTACCATTCATGCGATCCCTGAGCTGGAGGGTCGCTCTGAAGGTGTGGAGATGTCTCATGAAGCGGCTGTCGGCAAGATTGCCCAGGAAGAAATTACTTACTTGATGTCAAGAGGCCTTACAGAGGATGAAGCGACGTCCACTATTGTTAGAGGCTTCTTGAGTGTTGATATTCCGGGACTGCCCCCCGAATTGAAGGCTGAAATAGACAAGGCCATAGAGGAAAGCGACAAGGACATGATGTAGTCAGGAGCATTCAGGTGGGCTTCGCTTGCATGCCGGGCTACAGAACTGCTCAGTGTGCTTTTTAGCGTTTTCTCCTGCCTCAACAGGAAATCGTTGATAGAGCTGGTAGTTGTGCTTTAAAAGGGACCGATCGGTGGTGCCCTTAAGAGCAGGTTGCACCTCTTGCATGGGCTGGATCTGGAAGAAAGGACGAAGCAGGTATGGAAGACCCAAAAGAAAGATTGGCGAAGAGTATTTCCACTGCTGAGCTCGAGCGAAGGTGGAAAGCTGTGCGTGAGACGATGGAAGCCCGCAGGATTGACTATCTTGTGATGCGAAATGACGAGGAGTTTCTTGGGGGTTACGTCAGATGGTTTACTGATTTGCCTGCCCGTCACAGTTATCCCTTTACGGTAATTTTTCCTGTTGACGATGAAATGACCTTGATCTCACCCGGTCCTCTCGCTCCTGCAGATCCGGGACCTCCAGAGTGGTCTGTTCGCGGAGTTAAGAAAAGGCTGGGAGCCCCTTATTTCCCTTCGGTCTTTTACACGAGCACTTATGATGCAGAACTCGCCGCCGGTGTTTTAAAGGAGAAAAAGGGGGCGGTCATCGGCCTTGTGGGAAAGTCTTTTATTCCGGTTCCCTTTTTTGAATACCTAAGCATGCATCTGGCTGGAGCGAAATTCGTGGATGCAACAGATCTGATTGACAGGATTAAGGTAATCAAGAGCCAGGAAGAAATAGCCCTTATTAGAGAGACGGCACAACTCCAGGATGCCGCCATTGAGCACTTGAAAAAGACGATCAGGCCGGGCCGGAGAGATTTTGAGATCTACGCAGAGGCACTTTACTTTACAACGCTTCAGGGAAGCGAACGACAGCTTATCCTTGTGAGCTCGGGGCCTCCTGGAACTCCGGTTCCTTTTGCTCCCCGCCACTTTCAAAACAGGATGATAAGAGAAGGAGATCAGGTTTCTGTCCTGGTTGAGGTTAATGGACCGGGAGGTTTCTACACTGAAATTGGAAGGATCTTTTCACTTGGAAAGGCCCCGCAGGAGCTTCAGGATGCTTTTGGGGTATCTCTTGAAGCCCAGAAACTCTCCCTTGGTTTGTTGAAACCGGGAGCCGATCCAAAGGAAATTTGGGATGCCAACAACAGGTTCCTGGAGTCAAAAGGATATTTCCCTGAAAGGCGGCTCTATGCCCATGGCCAGGGATATGACCTTGTGGAAAGACCGCTTATACGCTATGACGAACCCATGAAAATCCAGGCAGGAATGAACATCACCGTTCATCCCACTGCTTCAAGCAGCACGGTGTGGGCCGGAGTTACCGACAATTACCTGATCACTGACAGAGGACCGAGTGAGTGCTTGCACAAGACACCAAAGGAAATCATAGTTGTTTAGGGCAGGTGGAGGACGCATAAATGACACAGGTGCTCATAGTTGACAGGGACGCGGAATACATGAAAAAGATCTTGGAACCAAAGTTTCCGGAGGTAACTATTCATGCGGTAGGCAGGGAAGAGGAAATCGGTGATCTCATCGAAGATGCGGAAGTCCTGATGGCAATTAGAATTTCCGATGAGCAAGTCAAGAGAGCAAAGAAACTAAAGTGGATTCAATGCATGATCACCGGGGTCGACTACATTGTGAATCTTCCTTCCCTGAAAAAGGATGTTTTGCTTACTTCAGGCCGGGGAATTCACGGGCCCCAGGTATCGGAAATGGCTTTTCTTCTGATGCTGGCGCTCAATCGAAGGCTTCAGGAAAACATCAGAAATCAGGACAGAAGGGTATGGGAGAGATGGCCGGGTAAACTTCTCTGGCACAAAAGTGTCGGTATCCTTGGCGTGGGCGTTATTGGAAAGGAAATTGCCAGAAAATGCAAGGCATTTGGAATGACCGTCTATGGGATTACCAGGAGAAAGCGAAGAATCGAAAATGTAGACCATTCTTACGGGCCCGAGGGACTCCTTGAAGTCATGGGCGTGGTCGACTATTTTATCAACGTGGTTCCCAGCACACCCGAGACAAAGAACATGATCGGGGAACAAGAATTTTCGGTCATGAAACCGACCGCCTACTTTATCAATATCGGGAGGGGTGACACAGTAGACGAGGAAGCCTTGATTAATGCGCTGGAAAACAAAAAAATAGCCGGGGCCGGCCTGGATGTTTTCGCCACTGAACCCCTTCCCAATGATAGCCCGTTGTGGGGCATGGAAAATGTTATCATTACCCCTCACGTGGCAGGGATGAGCGATATCTACGCAAATCAGATCTTGCCAATTTTCGAGGAGAATCTTCGCAGGTTCCTCCGGGGCGAGAGGATGGACCTGGTCAACTTCGTTGAGAGATAAAAGGGGGATGCATCCAGGCCGTCAGTGTGTACTTGAATGAAGCGGAAAAGTAAGGCAGAAACAAGCAGCGGAAGGAGGTGATGCACTTTTTGGCAGGGGACTTTGAGATGGTGAATCAGAGGTAAACCTTCAATCAGAGTGATCAATTTGACCAATAGAAATTAGAAGGAGGGATTAATGGATCGAAAAAACATATGTCGAGTAATGATGGTCGTGGCATTAGTCGTGCTCATAGCGGGAATGTCTTTTAGTGTGTGCCAAGCTGCACCCAAAAAGTATGTGCTGAACGCGATCAGTGCATGGCCCAAGACAACCTTTATGGTTCAGAACTTCACAAGGTTTCTAAACAGTGTTAATGCCAAGGCGGCAAAACTGTATCCCGGTGAACTTGAGATCAAATACAAAGGCGGACCGGAAGTGATATCTTTTAAAGAGCAGGTGGAAGCTGCCCGCACCGGATTGATAGATATGGTGTTTACCGCCGCAAGCTATTACACGTCCATAATTCCAGTTATGGACGGCTTCAGTGCAAGTCCTTACAGGCCGTGGGAGGAGCGTGAAAAGGGAATTTCTGACTTTATCCAGAAGATTAACGCAGAGAAGGCAAACTGCTATTTTCTTTCACGCATGGGCTCAGGAATCCCCTTCCAGATCTACCTGAACAAGCTCGTTAAATCAGCTGATGACCTAAAAGGGATGAGGCTCAGGTGCTCCCCAACTATTATTCCTTTTCTGAAGAAAATAGGGGCCAAGCCCGTGATGATGCCCCCAGGAGATATCTATACAGGTCTTGAACGAGGCGTGGTGCAAGGCTATGTGTGGCCCGCTGCACAGATCCGGGAATGGGGCTGGGAAGCTGTGACAAAGTATGTTCTGGAGCCTCCGCTTCCCTATGGAGCAATAGATGTCGTTTTGGTAAACCTGGATGTATGGAAGAAGCTTCCGGCGCACCTGCAAAAACTCCTTGTTGATACTGCCAAAGAAGAAGAATACCGCACCATCGTTCGTGCCCTGGAATACATTCCCAGAGAGAACGCTAAGCTCAAAAAGATGGGCATCAAATTCATTACGCTATCTGACGAAGACAACAAGAAAATTGCAGATGCGGCTATATCGGCGCTGTGGGATGCCATTATAAGCAGGGATCCTGTGAACGGGCAGAAATTCAAAGCAATGCTTTCCAAGTAGGATATTGAGAGGAGAAGGTTAGGCCAATGGGAAAGATAATGGAAAAGCTCTTGAAGGTGTTCTCTGTGCTGGCAGGCCTTCTCCTTCTCTTCATCACTATCACCGTTGCCTACACTATCTTTGCCAGGTTCTTCGGAATCCCGGGACCCGTGTGGGTGGTTCAGTTTAGCGAGTACTCAATGCTCTGGATGACTCTTCTGGGTGCTGCTTGGGTCCTGAAGAAAGGTAAACACGTATCCGTTGACCTGGTCACGGGGCGCTTAAAGACTAACACCAGGAGAGGGTTGAACCTGGCCCATGCAATTATGGGTGTGGCTGTCTGCGGTTCTCTGTGCTGGTATGGGGCAGTGGTTGCCTGGGGCCAGTACCAGAGAGGCGTAACAGACATTCAAGTCGTGGACATGCCAAAGTGCATGATCTTGGTCATCATTCCGGCTGGTTTTCTCTTCCTGGCCTTGCAGTTTTTGCAAAACTTTGTAACGGGCCTAAAACAGCTTAAGAAAGGGGGTGCAAAATCGGCCCTGCTGAAAGGATCAGCAGCCCCCCTGGAGAGTGATCATCGGGCCAATAGTGCAGGGGGAGGGAAGAAGTAGCATGGAGTGGTGGGCTGTTTTAATATTTTTTATTGCCGGTCTTATTATTTTGCTCCTTTCAGGGTTCCCCATTGCTTTTTCCTTTCTGTTTATGGATCTGCTGGGTGTTTTGATTTTCATGGGCCCCCTGGGCTTGAAGCAGATTCCTCTCCATGTCCTGAGTTCAATATCTACTTTTGTTCTTGTGCCTGTTCCTCTGTTTATATTCATGGGTGAACTGATGTTTCACTCGGGAATTGCTTACAATACCATTGACGTTATAGACAGATGGCTTGGGCGCCTGCCGGGAAGGCTGGGCTTACTTGCAGCGGCAAGCGGAACCCTTTTTGCAGCCACAAGCGGATCAACCATAGCAAATACGGCCATGCTGGGAACCGTGCTTTTGCCTGAAATGAAAAGGAGGGGGTATAAGACCTCAATGGCCGTTGGTCCTATCATAGGGGTGGGTGGGCTTGCCATGCTGATCCCCCCTTCTGCCCTGGCCGTTGTTCTGGCAAGCATCGGCCGCATATCAGTAAGCCACATACTTGTTGGTGGAGTTGTTCCGGGTGTCATTCTTGGGAGCTTTTTTGCAATATACATTATTTTACGCTGCTGGATAAACCCTTCTCTTGCACCACGCTTTGCGAGCACAGAGTCTTCGCTTGCGCAGAAAGTGATTGACTCAATAAAATACATTGTTCCTATGGCTTTTATTATCTTTATGGTTCTTGGTCTTATGCTTCTTGGAATAGCCACCCCCTCAGAGGCTGCGGCCTCAGGGGTTATTGCAACCGCCCTGGTGATTCTCATCTACGGGCGCTTTACCTGGAAAATGCTAAGAACCGCCATCTCCGGCACTCTGGACATATCAGTGATGGTGCTGATGATTATTGCTGCGTCAAAAACTTTTAGCAGCATCATGGCATACACGGGTGCCACGCGTGGGCTTTTGGCCGTGATCGAGAGCTTGCAGGTGAGCCCAATTCTTATTTTGGTAGGTATGCAGCTGGTGGTTTTTTTCATGGGCACCTTCATGGAAACAATATCAATCATGATGATTTGCTTGCCTATCTTTATGCCCATCATAAAATTCCTGGGCTTTGATCCTGTTTGGTTCGGCGTTTTGATGCTCATTAACCTTGAGATGGGGCAGATCACGCCCCCGTTTGGTATGTTGCTCTTTGTTATGAAGGGCGTGGCACCGAAGGGAATTACGATCCAGGAGATATGCTGGGCTGCGTTCCCCTACATTGTTTTTGATGTTGTTGTCATGACCATGATTATAATCTGGCCGCAGTTGGTGTTGTGGTTACCAGGACTAATGCATGCCTGAGTTCTGCCACCAGGAGTACTTTTTCTTACAGGGTGTGCATAAAGAAATGCCTCATATTTATGCGAACAAGGGGCAGGATCAGGATCGCGCGATGCTTAATTCTTGCTCATCATGAAGTTGACTGCTTTTTCCAGTCCGTCCAGGGTGAGTTCAAACATGGGGAATATTTCTCTTATGATCTGGATGGTGCGTGTATAAGGCCATTCAATCTGCACTGAATAACGAAATGTCTTGGCAATAAAGCGGAGTCTTTCGTAGCTTGGCTTTCCAGATCTTTCTTCAAGATGTTTTTGTAATGTTTCAGCCCATTAATATTTTCACATTCTTATGTTTCCCCATAACCTGAGAAAAGTGCAGATAACGTTCGAGGCACAAAAAAACTTTTTCAAAGGAAAATTTCTGGTCAAGAAGTAAAGTTAAGGTCTCATAGCTTGTTAAGCGACACCTCCTTTACTCATGGATTTCTATACGGCTTTTGGTTTCATAGTTTTTTCTTGATTCTCTTATGAATAATGTGAGCTGCTCTGCTTTCTTAGCATAGGCTTTAGGTAATGGTGGCTGTGCAGGTCGAGAACTTTCAGTTACATGATTGGCAAAATTTTTCATTTCACTCAGAGCCTCTGCGAGTGTTATCGGTTCACTATAATATTTTACCGTAGGGAAGGCTTGGGTGTAATATTGGATCGTTTTCCCCATTATTATGGTGAAAACGTCCACCTCGGTAATCAACATCCCTGATTGAAGAGTCCGTCGAGTCCAGAGAATAGCATCTTTCAGAATATGCTCTTTTAAAGATGACCAACTCATATTTGGCCATTGGCTTGGTCTTTTGCGACACACTAAAACACAGTCATACCGTATGTTGCCCTTGCTTGAGTGAAATCCACTCTTGCCCTCCGATCTTACTATGGGGCTGCCTGAAATGTAGAATCCTGAATCAAGCAGAATTTTGCCAATGCTTTCCCAAGCCCAGAGTTTATTATGGTGAAAAGTGAAAATCAAAAGGCCGTCGTCTTTAAGGACCCGATGACATTCGGTAAATACTCTTTTTAGGCCTTCGTTAAAGAACTCAATCGTTCTACCCATCTTCTCATTTTGTACAATCTCGTTGGGACGACTGGAAAGCTTGGCATTGAACCACGGATACAAGTCTTTGAGACCTAGTCTTAGCCAGACATAAAAGAAGTCAGCGAGCTCTGAATACTGGATGTTATCAAAGTAAGGAGGATCTGTTATTACTCTATCTACGGATCTGTCGGGAATAAAAGACAAATCTTCGGCTGTATCACAACTTAGCAAAGCTGCATGATCAACTTCGCGAAGTTCATCAAAAGTTTCCACGATATTCCCTTCAATACGCTCGTTGCCGGTACGCTTACTAAATCGCTTATTATTAATCCCTAATAATCGCTCATGAGGTTTCTTGCAAAAAACTTTGGCACGCCGCACTTTGTCAAAACACTTGACAAAAGTGCTGCGTCCATATTCAGTGCCCCAAACATTGTTTTCGGTTGGTCGCTCAATTGGGTGATACGCATGGAGTCCAAAGAAAAGCGAAATCTTATGCCATTGGATTTCATATTTGCAAAACATGTTGTTGGCATCTAAGCAGTCTGAGAAAGCAATCAGCATTAATTCCCGAATATTGGTATCACGAATTTTCAGTATTTCCTCGAGTAGACGAGATAAACACAATAACTGCCTTTCATTGAACATATGCCAAAAATGAGTATAACCGTGATTAACAGGGCGAGGGTCGCTTCGGCCCTCTGTTGGAATTTTCTGACCAGGGATCAACAACTTATGTTTGCGTTTTTGATATTCAGATTTTGCCCTTTTCCAGATAGCGATGTCCTCATGATCAACCCGCTTAAAGAACCTTCCACATGAATAGCAATAACCTTCTAAAGCATGTAGTTCTATCTGTAATCGCCCTCCATTTTCACTTACAGCATCTAAGACTCGCTGATCGGTATTACATTCAGGGCAACGGAATATACCTCTAGCAGATATTCCTTTACGCGGGTCGAATACTTTACCGCAATCTTGACACTTAGTTTTTGGATTATGTCCTTTTGTCTCAATGACTTGCAAGCAATTGGGGCATAGAACAACATTAACGTCATTCCTCCGTGATAGCTCATAGTTTGGGAACAGCCTGACAGAGGCATCACAAGATTTGCATTTTGCAACTTTTACCCAGAAGAAGTACATAACATTGGCGTCGTGACCCTGAGGACATTTTGTTCGATAATATTGTTTGATCCAGTTACCGGCCCTATTCTCAAGATTGCAAAAAGCATTATCCAAATCGCCTAGGTCAACCGGTTCAATTTCCTTCTTACTCGTAAACCAAGCTACGGGGTTAATATCAACCCCAATTATTTTGCAGCCTAGCCGAAGTGCTTCAACAACAGTTGTTCCGCCGCCCATGAATGGATCAAGCACTATAGAGCCATTAAGATCTGCACCATTACAGAACTTGTACCAAATATCATCATCCGATTCCTTTTCATCACTGAAGGAAGTTAAAGTTATCATGCGAAACACGCTGCCCAATCTTCTCGCCCACCACTTATGCATCTGATAAACTGGTTTTTTCGCATTTCCCTCAGCCATTGCGACAGGATTGAGATATTGTACTGGAAAGTTCTTTTCAATAAACTTCATGTCCTTGCCTCATGAGTTGTCTTCTAATAGCTTTCTCCACATTTCACTTCCACCTTTTCCGTAAGTTTTTTCAAATTCCTCCGTTAGTTCCCGTATTTTGGCCTCAATCACATCAGAAAGAGATTGTCCTTTCGGATCCTTGAATGTCCTACCAATATCAGCGGCAATTTCATAAATTTCTTCCACACATTGAGGGGCATCAGAGATAAATTTCCAGAATTCTTTCCCTGAAATCCAGTCAACTCCGCCTTCTTCTTGGACATATTTTCTCACAATGCTGCTGACACGTCTCTTACTGCCGTAACACATACCGTAAAGGGCCACTGAACCGCGATTGCGTCTCTGGGCAGAGCGCAATAGTTGAGCTATTCTTACTCCCAGATCCTTTGGAATCGTATTCGGGCCGCTCTTAACTTGGATATGGTGATGTTTTCCCCTCTTAGTTTTCAATATGTCGGCCCCCTCAACGCCCGTACCCTCGGAGAAAACTTTGGCGGCATCCTGTAAGGCTATCCCAAAAGATGTAACTGCACCTCGTTCGAGTCTCTGGCTAACAAGCCATTTTACAATAGCCTTAGAATTATCAAGCCTCAACTCGTGTGAAAGAATTCGAATGAGAAATGGATTGATATCTAAATCAGCCATCTTTAGCCTACGTACTGTCTTAACACGATTTAGCAAAAACTTCTTGAAGATTTGCTCAATTTGTCTCCGCTTTTCAATATAAAGTGGCATGCTTTTACCTCCATGACTGCGCAAATCCCTTACCTAAATTTATGTGAGTTCTCTTGTAAGCACCACCCTGCCAAGCCGTCCCAGCCAACAAGAGATTCTTGCAATACAGGAATTTTAGCTAGTACTGCAGGGGCCAAAGCTTTTATACTGTATTAGGGGACCGTTTTGCGGAACCTGTCAGCGATTTTTGGACACTCAGTATCAGAGATTATTGTAAGTTTTCCTTGTCCAAGGATCCTCTTGAAGGAGAATTTATCCACGCTGCTTCGGGGCAGTGCAGGAGGTGATGGACCGCCTCTGACAAACCTTTAAGGATGTTCCATATAGGCACCCTCAAGGACCTTCCTCCTACATTCAATAACGTCCCCCGCAAGACCATAATGGACTACCTCAGGAGTCAACATTCCAATAACGCTATGACGGTAGTGGATGTTATACCACTTGAAGAAGCCCCTGCAAAACGTCACGGCATCTTCTTGGAACCCGAATCGATCAGGAAAATCAGGATGATACTTCAGCGTCTTGAACTGGCTTTCAAAATAAGGGCTGCCATCAGCATCTCTCGTCGCTTTCTTTCTGATCCAGGGGAATCACCCAAAATCTCCGAGAGTTTTTTGAAACGCAATGATCGTCTCAGCTTTATCTACCTGCTTCTTCAATTTCCTGTCTTCAGCCTCTAGCTCCCTAACCTTACCGGCAAGAGGGGTAACTGGCTTGGCCTTGCGCCCTCGCTTCCCGGGCAATAGACTTTCCCCCTCCCCCTGTCACGCTGTTTGTGCCAGGTGACATGGCAAGGTGCGATGAATACAACCCCTCGCGCCTCAATAGAGCTCCAATAGCCCTAGGCTTACCCTTGCACGCATCAGCTTCATCCAGGACCTTCTTCTTGTACTGCGCTGAGAACCTCCTTACTTGGGCCTTGGGCTGGTACCTTCGGGTCAGGGGCGGTTAGCCCCCTCACTCTCAGTACCCTACCCTAGTAACCTCTCTGGGCTCATAGTCAATCCCAACTTTTTCATTGTTAATCATCGCACCCTGTCTTGCTCCTACTTCCATCTTAGATCCCTTTCTCACCCTCCTCATTCTACATTAATTTATCATAGGGCGAGTGTCCAATCATTATAGACAGAGAGGGTCTCATCCACTATTTGATGACGAGGACAAGAACGCAATCTATGACTTATTCCTACGCCGCTTCTAAATCTTTAAAGAATTTTCGGGAGTAGTTGTAATACGCTACAGAGATATGGTCCTGCCTAGTTCACTTAGAAGCCGTGCATTTCGCCTCGTGACTGAAGTATGACAGTGTCGTAAAGATTCCTAATATTTGCAGTGTATCCTATTGTCAAGGCCATTCTCAAGAAGAATTAAAGTGTATATACATTTCCGCCATTCCGGATATCCCGCTGATGGTGGCAATGATTATAGTATGGCCCCAGTTGGTGCTGTGGCTACCGCGGTTAATGCACACCTAAATGTCTCCCCACCTCAATACAGGTTTTCCTTCCATGCTCCGTAAAGAGGCCTCCCCCAGGCTCATTTGTGCCCGCAAAGAGCCAGGGTCAGGGCCATGATTTGGCTAACTTTTTAGGGGAGTAAGGGAGCTAGTTCTTGCTCATCATGAAGTTGACTGCTTTTTCCAGTCCGTCCAGGGTGAGTTCAAACATGGGGAATATTTCTCTTATGATCTGGATGGTGCGTGTATAAGGCCATTCAATCTGCCTGAATAACGAAATGTCTTGGCAATAAAGCGGAGTCTTTCGTAGCTTGGCTTTCCAGATCTTTCTTCAAGATGGATAGATCCATCAGTTGCCATCAGCTCGTAAGGGGCCATACTGGCATCCCCCACAATGATAAACCGGGTTTCCGGATCCATCCGTGCCAGCTCATCTAGCGCGAACGGCTTCCTTAACCTTTGAGGGTCCTCCCACAGTGTGTCGTAAATGGTATTATGAAAAAAGAACGTCTTGAGATCTTTGAACTGTGCCCTTGCGTAGTTAAAAAGGGTCTGCACAAGCTCAATGTAAGGATCCATTGACCACCCGCCGTTGTCAATGGCGAGGATCACTTTTAGCCTGTCTTTTAAGCTCCGGTCAAAAACAATTTCTATTTCTCCCGCATTTTTCATTGTCTGGTAGATTGTTTCATCAATGTTTACCTGGTCTTTTGGGCCAACCGGAACCATGTTTCGCAGACGCTTCAAGGCCTCTCCCATCTGGGACTCAGTTAGAGGTCCCTCCTGGGAATAGTCTTTGTACCTCCTGTCCATTGCCACCTTGACGGCAGACTTGTTCCTGGAAACTCCTCCAACCCGCATTCCACCCGGGTGATACCCTGAATGACCCACGGGAGATGTCCCTCCAGTGCCTATCCACTTGTTGCCACCGTGATGGGCTTCAGTTTGTTCTTTGAGCCTGTCAAGAAAGTACTGGATCAACTCCTCGGGGCTAAGCTTTGAGATCTCTTTTTCATCAACGCCCAATACTCTGGCAAGTTCGGAAGGTTCTTTCAGCCACTCGGCAAGCATGGCGCGGGCAATTTCAGTCAGCTCGAATTCATCAGGGGCCTTCAATTCAGCGCCTTCGAAGTGGTGGGCGAACACCTGGTCATAAAGATCAAAGTAGCGCTCGCTTTTGACAAGTATGGATCGCGCAGCCGTATAGAAGTCGCCAAGGGAATTGATAAGCCCCATACTCAGCGCCTTTTGTAGTCGCAAGAAAGAAGTGGGAGTTACCGGGATACCCACGTCTCTCAATGTATAGAAAAACTCAGTGAACATAGCTTACAATCTGAACCTTGCCACGCTTTTTTGAGCAACTGCGTAATCGGGGCTTTTCTTGAACAAGACCCCAAGGTAAGGAACATCACCCTTGATCAGGTCTTTCACCCTGAAATCGGGGTCAGCTTTAAGAGCCCTGATCCAGTTAATAAGTTCCCTGGTAGCAGGCTTTTTCTCAATGCCCCTGATCTCCCTGAGCCGATAAAAGGTTTTCACTGTATTTTCAAGGAGGTCTTTACTGATATTGGGAAAATGTACTGCCACGATACTTCTCATCATGTCAGGTTCCGGGAATGCTATGTGATGAAAGTTACAGCGTCCCAAGAATGGATCGGAAAGGTCTTTTTTCGCATTTGAGGTGATGATAATGACCGGTCGATGCTTGGCTTTTATTGTCTTGTCAATCTCTATAATATCAAATTCCATCTGGTCGAGTACGTCGAGCATATCGTCCTGGAAGTCGGTGTCTGCTTTGTCGATCTCGTCGATTAAGAGAACGACCCTTTCATCAGAGACAAAAGCCTGCCCGATCTTTCCCATCCTGATGTACTCCTCGATATTGCTGACATCCCTCTTGGAATCTCCAAAGCGGCTGTCATTGAGGCGCGTGAGTGTGTCGTACTGGTAAAGAGCCTCAACCAGTTTCATGCTTGATTTTACGTTGAGCACGATCAGCGGCATGTGAAGTGCCTCGGCAATAGCATGGGCCAGCATGGTTTTGCCTGTTCCGGGCTCTCCTTTTAAGAGAAGAGGCATTTCAAGCGCCATTGATATGTTAACGATTTCGGCCAGTTCTTGGTCCAGAACATATTTTGAAGCACCGGTAAATTTCATTAGAGAATTGTCAACGTGCATTTGTTCGCTCCTTGATTTGGGATATTTTCCTTTATTACGGGAAAAGAACGGCTTTTTCATGTATTTAATACAGGCTGAAAGAATCTAATCCCCCGACGTTGACGGGGGTTTAATTCCCACCCCTTAAGCTGTTAAAATAATTTCCGATTGATACCCCGCTGCTAGCGGAGGGATAGTCTCTTAAGCCTAACCCACAAATGTTTAATATAAGACCTCCAGCTACTAATGTCAAACGCCACTCGCCCCCCTGTTTCCATTCCATTTAAGGATTGAGCAATCTACAATTTTGTTATTATTTTTCATCTAAAATACAGTTTTGTTCCCTTCTTGAGAGAGCAGTTTTTGCCCAACCTTTTCATATTTAAGAGAATTTAGGGTGGAGCCCCACGGGCAAGCCCGTGGCACCACTTAGTCTCGCCGAATTGCTTCGCAATCGGCGGGACTTAGTGGTACGACATCCCGCCCGCCCTTAACCGCATTCATCCACAACTCTATTGGCATCAGGATTGCTTTCCAGGAGCATAAGAGAAAGCAAAAATTGAGGCTTCCAACATTGTCTTACTAATTTATTGATTATTAAATGGATAAACCTCTCCAAGAAATGAAGTTCCCCGCCGGAAGCAGCGGGGTATCAATCGGAAACCATCTTAACCGCCCCAAGGGGCGGGGAATCAAACCCTTGTCCGCCTCTGGCGGATTGAAAAATGCGCGCGAAAATCTCATAAAAGATTTTTCGGCAGGCAAAGTGAGCTATCCCGAGTCCTATTTATGGCCCAACAATCCCTCACTTGGTTTTCATGATTTTTCAGTGTATGTTTGCAGTGATTACCCCCGCACTGATAAGCGGTGCCTTTGCCGAGAGAATGCGCTTCGGCCCATTTCTGCTCTTCACTATACTGTGGGCCACCCTGGTCTACAACACGCTGGCCCACTGGGTATGGGCTGATGGGGGCTGGCTGAAGCGCTCAGGAGCCCTGGATTTTGCGGGAGGCATCGCGCGGTACACCTGAGCTCCGGAGTTGCTGCCAGCGCATTTGTGGCCACTCACCTGGCAGCTGGGAATTCAGAGCCTTGCTATCGTTGTAACCATTTTGTATACTTTGTCGTTACCTATTCATTTTTGAAGGCGGTGGATGTGATGGTAGGCCTTCATATCAGTGAAGAAGATGAAGCAAGGGGATTGGATCTCAGCCAGCACAGCGAGGTGGGGTACAATTTTTGATCTTTTCACTCTCACCAGCCATCACAAAGGTGTTAAGGAGGAATACGCATGAAAAAGGTGGAGGCTATTGTAAAACCGTTTAAACTTGATGATGTCAAAGAAGGTCTATCAAGCCTCGGAGTAAGGGGGCTTACCGTCACCGAAGTACGAGGGTTTGGGAGACAGAAAGGCCACAAAGAAATTTACCGCGGGGCAGAATACCAGGTGGATTTCGTATCAAAGATAAAGATAGAGGTAGTGATGGAAGCTTCCCTCGTTCCCGAGGCGGTAAAGGTTATTCAGGAAAAAGCAAAGACCGGCCAAATAGGGGATGGAAAAATACTTGTGATCCCGGTGGAAGAGGTCATAAGGATAAGGACAGGAGAAACGGGAAAGGATGCCATCTGACTGATAGGATCAGGAGCCTTTGATACTTCAGGGGTTTGTTGGGGGTAGGTTTCGGAGAAGAAAACTGAGATGCCACTTGGATTTCAATCAATAAATTTCGGTACAATTGCTTTTGGCTTTTTTAATATTGATACCGACCTCCTGCTTCTCGAGCATTATTTTTTGTTCGCAGACGATTTCTGTCAGTACATTAAAGAACTGGATGCCGGGTGCAGCGATGAGTTTGAGACCGCGTGGGAAGTTTATGACATCGCAGGGAGAAACGATATCGGCGACCTGATGGGAGCCATACACGGGGTCCGCTACACGGGGTTTATAGGGGACGTTTACAAGAGATTCCCCTTTCCGCTGAAGCAGGAGGACTTCAAGCAGAAGCCGGATGGTTTGAAGAACCGAGAGGTGGTCCTGCGCTTACTTGAAAAATATGCCACAAAGAAAATGATTCGAATAGTGCTGAACCAAGCAGACAATACGGTGAGAATAGGGGAATACCTGTTTAGCAGGGGTGTTTTCCAAGAACTGCTGGAGTATGTATGGCTGGGGGCTACCCGAGGTGGAAAGAGGGAGTCAGGCCGGCGTATGTGCTTGAAATGAAAAAAGCTGTTGAAAAACGCAAGTGCTGGGTTTTCAAGCGTCGTGAAAATCATGATCATAAGGCCGGGGGCACTGGGTGATACCCTGATGCTCGCGCCCTCTCTGGCTCAGGTAAGGCTCTCCGAGCAGGTCCTATTTGTGGGCAGATACCCTGCTATTGATTTTTTGAAAGTATACACTGAGGAATGCTTTAATTATGAGGGCCCTGGGTGGCACGGGCTTTTTATGGAGGAGCCAGGGGAAAAAATAAAGCCTCTAATCGCTAAGCCCTCTCTGGTTGTGGCTTTTTTGAGGGACCCTGAGCACAGGGCCGCGGAAAACCTGAAACTATTTTTCCCAGGCATTCCTGTTCACATTTTTCCTCCATTTCCGCCTGAGGGCGAAAAAAAACACGTCGCCCTTTACCTGGCAGAGTGTCTTCAGCGCGCAGGGTGCCGGGTCAATCCAACTGAAGCATTAGAAAAAGCGGTTACTGTTCCTCTTCTTGAGGCAAAATCCACTCCTTCTTTGAAGAGCAGCGTGGTCTTTCATCCAGGTTCAGGGGGGAAGGACAAGAATTATTCCCTGGATTTCTGGGTAGAACTGATCATGGCCTTTTCAGAGAATCGCCTTTTTTCGACCAAAAAGAAACTTCTTTTGCTGGGGCCTGCTGAAGGGTCCGCGTACCCATTGCTAAAAGAAAAGCTTGGGCGCAAAGGGGTCGAGTTTTTGCTTTCCCCAGAAAGCGAGACTCTCCTGTCTTTGCTTGGAAGCGCCACTCTTTACATAGGCCATGACAGTGGTATCACACATCTTTCTGCCATGCTCGGCACTTTGACTGTGGCTCTTTTCAGGAACACTAACGTTTTTCGGTGGAGACCTCTCGGGCCTTCAGTGATAGTTCTCCAGAAACAAGAGGGCAGCGGAAGCCTTGTCAGGGAGATAGTTGCCAAGGCAAGAAGATCTTTGAGCGAGCCTACAAACGCACCTCCTGCCTGTCTTACTTAACCCCGAGCCAGCAATATGATATTATCAGAAGTTAGTGAGGATTTTGGGTGGAGATGTTTTAGCACTCGTTTTTTGTGCATGGCGCTTTTACGATGAAAGAAATCATTGGCAAGGTAGAGCACACGATTTCTCGTTACAACATGGTCGACCCGGGGGATAGGGTTATTGTTGCTGTTTCAGGTGGACCGGATTCAGTCTGCCTTTTGGATATTCTCCACGAGCTTGAACTAGAACTTGGTATTAGCCTCGTAGTGGCGCACTTTGATCATGGACTAAGGCCGGGTGAGGATGAAGCAGAAACGGATTTTGTTAAAGAGCTTTCAAAGTCCATGAAACTCCCCTTTGAAATTGAGAAAGCTTCGTTTTCAGCACACACAAAAGGCTCCCTTGAAGAAAAGGCTAGAGAAGCAAGATATGCGTTTTTTGAAAGAGCCCGAAGAAAACACAATGCCCAGAAAATAGCCCTTGGCCATAACCTGGATGACCAGGCCGAGACCATTATCATGAGGCTTCTGAGAGGGAGCGGGCCAAAGGGCCTATCCGGGATTCCGCCCTGCAGGGGCGGGGTGTTTATTAGGCCACTTATTGAACTCCGCCGGGCGGATATAAGAAGCTATCTCTGTTCAAGAAACCTCAAATATTTTGTTGACAGTTCCAACCTCCAGCCAGGGTATCTGAGAAACAAGATCCGTCTTGAGCTGATGCCGGTTCTCGAAAAATACCAGCCCCGGCTTGCAGAACGCCTGTCTCGTATGGCAGAAATACTTGGCGATGAAAGCCGGTACCTGGATTTGGTTGCAAGGAGCTGGCTGGGCGAGGAATCGAGACAGGGCGCAGAGGGCTTGTTGCTTTTACCGCTTTTGCCATTTTTAAAGCTTCCACCGGCAATAAGAAATCGGGTGGCAAGGGAGGCCATAAACAAGGTAAAGGGAAATTTGCGTAGGATAAGCCATAAACACATCCGTGCAATCAATGCGCTCGCTGAGGCAGCAGAGCCCCAGGGAATATTAAACCTCCCGGATGGTCTGGCTGTGAGAAAAAGATACGGGTCCCTGGTCTTTTCCTCTGAAAGCGAGGGTAAAGCGGCAGATTACCATTATGAGCTCGAAGGGCCAGGCGAGTTTTATCTCAAGGAGATTGGCAAAACGATAAGGATAAAGTTAACGAAAAGAAAAAAGAACCTCACCTTTGATCGCCACCCGTGGCGGGCATGCCTTGATGCGGCAAAAGTGAAGTTTCCCCTGGTTGCAAGAAATTTGAGGCCCGGGGACAGATTTGTTCCTCTGGGTATGACAGGTCACAAAAAGCTGAAGGATTTTTTCGTTGACCTGAAGGTTCCCTCTGATATAAGGGCATCCACCCCGCTTCTATTTAGCGGCAAGGAGCTTGCGTGGGTGTGCGGTTTTAGAATTGATGAGAGGTTCAAGGTGACAAAAGATACCCAGGAACTCCTTGAAATCACCCTTGATTAGACCCTACCTCAGTTTGACCAATTACCATGAATCAAACGCAAGAAAGTTGAGAAAAATGCAATATGAGAACAAAATTGCGTGGAGTGGCTTTTCTGCCACGAGTGGGCGAATTGATGAAAATTATCCAGGAAAATTCGATAGCTTGTGAACGGAAAGAAGAAAAGAAAATGAGCGCAAAGCTCACCTTCCGGTCAGGCAACTTGTGCCACCGCTACGGCGTGGAAGGCAGTTACTTTGGAGGGCAAATAGACATTAGCCCGCCTTGTCAGTCAACCGGCTTCCTGTTTGTATTGAATTTCCCCTTTGGAGGAATCCATGAATCCCCTTTTTTGATGCGTGATTTTGGGACTTCTTGATCTGAAAAAATCAATCAAAAACCTGTAAGCTTTCCTGTGATCCATCATCTGTCCGCATGTCTCAAACGTTATGGCCGCAAAATTGAACTCGGGCCAGGTGTGGACAGCCAGATGAGACTCCGCAATGGTCACGGTGCCACTTACGCCCCAGGGTTTGAAAGTGTGAAACGAATCACCAATTACCTCGGCTCCCATCAGCCCCGCTGCTTTTAGCATGCCTTTCCTTATTTCTTGAGCATCTAGAAGCCTTTCCCGATCACACTCATAGAGGTCAATGAGAACAAGGTCTAGCAGAGAGTACATTGTCCCCACCCCCTTTCTACATATTTAGATTATGTGTCGAATTTCCCAACTCCTTTCAATTCCATCCCGGGTTTGAAGGGATAGACCCCAAAACGGGGTAAATTTTAGTACCCAACATAAATGCGGGCGAAGTATATGTCAAACACGTAATGAGGTCAAGAGTTGTATGTCAGCGGGAATGAAAAAGTTCTCTTATCTTTTTTTTGAACGGAGGACGTAGGATTCCTTTTTCAGTAATAATTGCAGAGATGTACTTATTGGGCGTAATATCAAAGGCAGGATTAATCGCCTTTATGCCCTTAGGGCCGATCTGTTTGTTTTCAAAGCGGAAAATCTCCTCAGGGTCCCTTTCTTCAATAGGGATCATGTCGCCGGTTTTTTTCTGAGGGTCAATGGTTGAAAGCGGCGCAGCCACATAAAAAGGTATCCTGTTTTCCCTGGCGAGCACAGCCACCTGGTAGGTTCCGATCTTGTTGGCCACATCGCCGTTGGCGGCAATCCGGTCCGCGCCGGTGATAACCAGATCTATCACCTTTTGGCGCATTAGGGAACCTGCTGCGTTGTCGGCTATTACGCTCACCGGGATATGATCCTGCATCAGCTCAAAGGCGGTGAGGCGGAGACCCTGGAGCCACGGTCTGGTTTCATCGGCAATAACCCGCACATTCTTTCCTTTCTCGCGGGCAGCTCTTATAACTCCGAGAGCTGTTCCATACCCTGCCGTAGCCAGGGCTCCTGCATTGCAATGGGTCAAAACAGTGGCTTTTCCAGGAATGAGCCCTTGTCCGTACTGCCCCATTTGCCTGTTGATTTCGATATCTTCTCTGAGAATATTGTCTGCCTCTGCTCTTAATTTCTTTTTGAGTATGTCAAGCGGTGTATTCGGGGCCTTATCCACAAGCTGAGACATCCTCTCAACAGCCCATCCCAGGTTAACCGCAGTGGGCCTAGCCTTGATCATTTTATCAGCGATTTTCTTGAAATTGCGCTTGAAGTCATCATAAGAGTGGGCTTTTATGGATTCGGCTCCCAGAGCAAGCCCCATGGCGGCTGCCACCCCTATGGCTGGCGCCCCCCTGATAACCATTTTCTCGATTGCATTGATTACCTGCACGTAATTCCTGCAAGTGTACCATTCAAGCTTGCGTGGGATTTTTCGCTGGTCAATCATGCGGATGTATTTTCCAGACCATTCAATTGTTGGGATCATGTGCAGACAACCTCAGGCGATCTTTTCACGCCATCCATAGGGATCTTCCTTTTGAGCATACTGGATAGCCACTATTTCATTGTAAAGCCTCTGGGAGAGCTCTCCCATTTTGCCCCCTGCTACTACGTAAGCTTTTCCTTTGTAAGTTATCTCACCCACCGGCGAAATCACTGCCGCCGTGCCGGTGCCGAAGGCTTCTTTCAAAGCGCCACTTTGAGCAGCATCAATAACCTCGTCAATAGCAAGTGAGCGCTCAGACATTTTCATGCCCCAGTCTTTTACCATGTGAATGACCGAGTCTCTTGTTATTCCCGGAAGAATACTTCCGCTGAGGGGGGCGGTTATGACTTCATCCTGGATGACAAAGAACATGTTCATGGTTCCTACTTCTTCAACGTATTTTCTTTCGACAGCATCCAGCCAAAGCACCTGGGTAAAGCCTTTTTCTTTTGCTTCCTCCGCCGCAAGCAGGCTTGCAGCATAATTGCCGGCGGTTTTGGCTTCACCCGTGCCCCCGGGTGCAGCCCGGATGTACTTATCCTCAACGTAAATTTTGACCGGATTCAGGCCCTCCTTGTAGTAAGCACCCACCGGCCCTATAATAATATAGAAAAGGTAAGTGTTGCTTGGCCGAACTCCCAGGTGGGGTTCTGTGGCAATTATGTTAGGCCTTATATACAGAGAAGTGCCAGGAGTTCTTGGCACCCATTCCCTGTCAATAACAATAAGTTGCCTCAACCCATCCATAGCCAGCTCAGCGTCAATTTCAGGGATGCAAAGCCTTCGGGCAGAGCGGTTCAGCCTCTTGAAATTTTCTCTAGCCCTGAATAAATAAATAGCACCGTCCTTGCCTCCATAAGCCTTGAGCCCCTCAAACACCTCCTGGCCATAGTGAAGCACCATGGCTGCAGGGTCGATGCTCAGATTGGTGTAAGGCACAATGCGGGGACTAAACCATCCTTTCCCTTTCTCATAGTCCATAAGGAAGATATGATCAGTAAAGATGTCCCCGAAGCCCAGCCTTGATTCATCGGCAGGTTTTGGTTTGAGCTGTTCGGCCCTTGCACGTTCGATTTTGATTTCCATCACTCGTCCCCTTCTTCCTATCCAAGATCTTGAGGTAATTCAAATGCCTTTCGTACCACAAGAATTGGAGAAAAACAAGTCACTGCTCAGACCCCAAAATCCACACCAAAAAGCTTCCTTTGTTAGGGCTGGCGAATACCCGCCGTACGAAAGACCCCATCCGTTTACCCACTTACTCATAGAGTGAATGTTCTGAGCCGGGATTTTGAACCCACAGATTACCTTGACAGAAGAAATTATTTGCTATAGTTAATTATGTTAAGCTAGATTTAACTGAATCCGGGAGTAACAGGGAAATCCGGGTAGGAAGTGGCCTTAACGGCCACCCCCTCCCGACAGAACGGCTCGTACCGGCCAGGTAAGCCGCTCTTCGATTAGCGACTGAACAAGGGTTGTTCAAGAGATCGC
>JAFDEF010000059.1 GCA_019310485.1 Deltaproteobacteria bacterium
GCGTTGCCTCACTCACTCGCAGACCACCGGAGTAGATGGTCGTCAATATGGCCCGGTGCTTGAGATTGTCAATGCACTGGAGAAGGGATCGGACCTCTTCCCTGGCGAGGACCATGGGAAGCTTCTTTCGATTCTTGATCCGGGGAATCTTGACCCCGTTCCACTCTCTTCCCATGCCTGCCTATAATTGTGCCATATGGCATTATCTGCTGCAGGCAGGGTCGTCTCATAGAAAAACTTCATGGCGCTATATGCCTGATTGATGGAGGACTGAGACACCTTTTTCTCCTTTATGAGATAGTAAAGGTAGTTGCGAATCTCCTCCTCTCCCATCTCCACCGGCGAGCGACCATAATGACGCACAAAATGCACCATGCAGTCCAAATAGCAGGTAATGGTCTTGCTACTGAAGTTTTTTAGCTCCAAATCCATCTTCATTTGATTGTATAATTGTTCCATAACGTGTGCCTCCTTTCTGAGATTTTGGGATTGGTGAATACCCTACTTTCTACAGAAGGAAGCCACGTCTTGGAGCCCCACCAAAAGGGAGCGGCCCTGAGCAAAACGCTATTCAATTGTCAAAGAACAAATCCCCACTCAGTGGGAAACCACCGCGAACCGGTTTAGTTCAACTAAGTTTTCAGACAAGGAATCATAGCAAGGCTCGGGAAATGAAGCGGTATCGGAGACAAAAATGAGGTTCGTATATGCTTTTTTGCCGCTTTCCTGGAGGCCCGGCAAGCTGGCCCGTGACACAATGATCCTGACCACGGGCCTAGGGCTTCGGGCACTGGCCCAAGCGCTGGTTTTCCTCATCGTCGCCCGGGTGCTGGGAAGTCAGGGTTACGGGGCCTTCAGCGCCGCCCTGGCGATAGCGGGAGTGTGGGTGCATTTCTGCGGCCTGGGAGGACACGTAATCCTGATGCGCGATGTGGCCCAGGATCCAGCCAGCTTCCCCGAAAGCTGGGCGCTGACCCTGGCGGTTCTGGGGGTGGGCACTATACCAGTGTTGATTTTGTATCTCGCCAGCGCTCGGTGGCTTCTGCCGGGTATCCCTTGGATACTGGTGGCCTCCCTGGGGCTCGGAGAGCTTGTCTTCTGGCCATTTGCCAACGCCGCCGCGTGTGCCTACCAGGGGTTCGAGCGCATGGGGCGCTCGGCTCGGCTGATGCTTGCGCCGGTTCTGCTGCGCCTGGTGGCCGCGGTCCTGCTGCTGGCGGCGGTGTTTCAGCGTCCAGGAACCGATTGCCTGATCCTATGGGGGGGGCTTTATGCGGGCGCTTCGCTCCTGGGGGCCCTTTATGCCCATTACCGGGTGCGCCATGACCTGGGCCGGCCGTTGTGGGCGGGCTGGAGGGGGCTGGGTGCCTTTGTTGGCGCCGGGCTGCCGTTCGCCCTGATCGGCGGTGCCCATAAGCTCTATGTGGATGCCGACAAGTTTCTGCTTGCCCGCCTGGCCACGCTCGAAGTGACGGGGCATTACTCCGCAGGCTACCGGTTGGTCGATTTGGCCTTTCTGCCGCTGCACGGTCTGCTCAATGCGGCGGTGCCGCGCCTGTTCCGGGCAGGGGCCGGGGGCGTGGTCCGTACGCTGCGGGCGGTAGGACCGATGTTTGGGCCTCCGGTGGGATATGCTGCGGCCGCCGTCGGCGGGATATTCGTCTTCGCGCCGTTGATTCCTCGATTGTTGGGAGCGGAATATGCAGAGTCCGCCCTCGTAGTGCGCTGGTTGCTCTTATTGCCGCTGCTGTCACTGCCCCGCTTGCTGCTGCAAAGGGTTTTGGGTGTCAGCAATGCACAAAAGCTCGGAATGATAGCGGTAATGGCCGGGGCAATGGTAAACGCCGGGCTAAATCTGTGGTGGATCCCCCTCTGGAGCTGGCGAGGGGCGGTTGTGTCCACCTATGCGGCGGAGCTGGCGATGATTCTGATCCTGTCGGGAATGATAGGTTCGAGAATATGGAAGAAGTGAAGACCCCGAATTTTTTCATCATTGGCGCGCCCAAGTGCGGTACCACCTCGCTGGCGGCCTGGCTTGGGGAGCACCCGAATATCTACATGTCACCGATCAAGGAGCCATGGTTTTTTTGCAGAGATATTTATCAGGGGATAAAAACGTGGGAAGAATACTTGCAACTTTTCCAAAATGCTAATCCTAAACAGAGCCGTATAGGAGAAGCCTCCACATCTTATTTATTTTCACGAGTGGCAGTACCGGCTATCGAAGAAAAGTTTCAAGGCGCAAGTTATATTGTGATGGTGCGCAACCCAGTGGAAATGGCTTACTCCTTGCACGAACAGCATATGCGTGATTTCCGGGAGGACATCACCGATTTCGAAAAGGCGTGGCGGATGGCTCCGGAGCGCAGAGCTGGCAAGCGGGTTCCCAGGAATTGCCCCAATCCGGTCCTCTTGGATTATCCTTCATGGGGAAAGATTGGAGAGCAATTGGAGCGGCTTTATTCCCTTGTTCGGCGTGAACGGGTGCTGCTGTTGTTCCTGGACGACATCAAGGAGAACCCGCGCCGAGAATACCTGAAGGTTATGAATTTTTTGAAAGTTATAGACGACAGCCGCCGAGATTTTCCAACATATAATCCGGCCCGGGAGTGGAGATTAAAAACCCCGGTGAAGGCAGCTCAAATATTGCGATGGAAGGCTGGCCGATTAAGAGAAGCAATCGGCATCAAAAGCCTGGGGCTGAAGTGGCTAGTGCTGTCCTATGATGTGCTTAACGAAGCGCTGAATGCCCGCAAGCGCCCCCGTATGCCTATGTCCACGAATCTGCGTCAGGAATTGATGGATTTTTTCACTCAAGATATCAGGCTTCTTGAAGAGTTGACCGATCGAGATTTGTCAGTCTGGATGGACGGAAGTCGATGAAACCCCGTGTTCCGATCATCATTCCCGATCTCGGACTAGGTGGCGCTCAACCCATGAATCGTCGCTTGGCTCGCCACATTCAGGCGCGAGATTATCCGGTGCGGCTAGTAAAGCTGTTCAAGCGTTCCTGGCACGAACCCCTTGATGCTTCGGGCCCTCGATCTGGAGTGCTTGGATGGATGATATGCGGAGTATAGTGGACCCCAAAAATGGGACAGTATGGTAAAGTGAAGATTGCAATTCTTAGAAAGCGGTGCGGTAGTATGTCAAGCAAAAAATGAATGAAAAAAGCCCTTCTGACTATTTTGATTTTTGAAAACGGGTTTAGTCAGCCTCAGTTCTTTGAAAACTGAATACTGTCTATCCCTCCTGCTGGTAGTCTGCTTTGTATAGTTGGCCTTTTTTCAGGAGGGCATAGACCAGCCTCACAATCTTTCTTGCTGTCAAGGCGAGGGCCCTTTTCTGTTGGTGTTTGGTTACCTCCTTGAATTTAGCCTCATAATAGGCCTTATACTCTGCGTTGTGCACGCTCAACGCATTGGCTGCTTCAATCAGGTAATACCTTAGGTACTTGTTGCCTGTTCTAGTCATTCGGGTCTGCTGTGCATTGAATTTACCTGATTGGTATTTTCTCCATGTAAGGCCTGCATATTTAGCCAGGGTATCTTCTCTGGGAAAGCGGTTTATATCTCCTACCTCTGAGAAAATCCCTGCGCTGTAGACAGGGCCTATACCCTTTACGGACTGCAGGGTATTGGGAAGCGCCTTAAATTCTTTCTCTATGGCGGCATCTACCTTACGGAGGGCATCTTTTAGGGCCCTTATGGATTGCAGTATAGAGGCCAGAATGAGACTGATGGATGAGGAAAGGGCCGGTCTTAGCCTGTATGACTCCCTGGCTGCTCTCTTTACGGCTTTCACAACAGCTTCAGGCTCCTTAAAACGTTTCCTGCTGTTTTGTATGACAAAATCGGCAAGCTGTTCTTCGGGGAGGTTTATGATCTCATCAGGAGATAACTCAGTTATTACAGCCAGGGATGTAGCGCCAAACAGGGAGGCAAAGGGTTTTTCAACATAAAACCCGGAAAACTTCAGATACAGGTGTGTTAGGAAGTATGCTTTTTCTCTGGCTATAGCCTCCACCAAATGGAACCTGTATCTTGTAAGCCTGCGCAGGGGCAGATAAGGTTTATGAGTTTCATAAGGTTCCATCAGCCTTCCAAACCTCAACCTATCAGCAATCACGAAGGCATCAAGTTCATCTATCTTGTCTCTGTCAGTGTATGCCCTCTTGAAGTTAGACACTATCTTAGGGTTGAGCTGATAGATAGAAGGATTAAAGGGCTTGAGTTTGTCACTTGATGCGAGGAAGTCCACTAGATGCAGATCCAGGAAAGCTGTGGGCTCAGTGGCTATCTTAAGGGTAAAAAATTTCCTCTTTTCTACTACCTCCACCAACCAACTCTCAAGGGTGTGTGCATCTGACAGGGTGTTGGTAAGGGTCTTAGTTGCCAGTTGAGCTCCCTTCTCATCCATGAGGCAGACAGTATTGGTTTTAGAGCTGAGATCGCAGCCGACAAATAAGGTCTTTGACAATTGGATCACCCCCTTTCTTTTTGGAGTTGTACGTCTTTGGCGTATTGGGGTAGTCGATAGGGCCCCCTCGGAACCGGGTAAAACAGCCTCGTTTATCAGAACTGACCATCCCTGGCAGGGTGCAGAACCCCCTCAGGTACCTACCAGCAGTACTCGGGTAAGGGTTGCCAGTGAGGTCGAACAGCGTGCGTGTAAGAATTCACACCCGGTTCCAGGGGAAACACCCTTTCGCAAGAAGTCACCCCTGGTTCAGCCAGGGGGCAACAGGGGGGTCAAGAATCTCCCCTCATACCCCACAGGTATGGTACTGGGACCCTGTCAAATTGTAAACAACTCAAAAACCGCTTTAATTAACACAAACATATTATACGAGGGGGTCCAAAGTGGGAAGAAGGAGATTTTCTGACGAGTTCAAAGCCAAAGTTGCGCTGGAAGCTATCAAAGGCCACAAGACAGCGAATGCTCCTGAGGCGCACAAGTGAGCTTGCACAGGAATTTGGGGTTCATGTGAACCAGATAAACCTGTGGAAAAAGCAGTTGCTTGAAGCTGCGCCTAAGGTGTTCAGCAGGGGCAAGGATCGCGAAGCAGAGCGCATTGTACGAGAGCGGGACCGGCTGTACCGCAAGGTTGGACAGCTCCAGATAGAGGTAGACTGGCTTAAAAAAAAGACTGGGTTACTAGACTGAGTGTAGCTGAGAAGCGAGCTATCCCTCCGAAGGCGTGCAGGGATAGAGCCTGAACATCCGAGGATAAGTGTGAGGAGGCAGTGTGAGTTACTTGGCCTTCCAAGATCCAGCTACTACAGGGAACCTGCCGGGGAGTCTGAAGAGAACCTGGAGCTGACGATGTTTATAGATGAAGAGTACACCAGACATCCCTTTTACGGCAGCAGGAAGATGAAGAAGTACCTGAAAAGGCTGGGGTATAAAGTAGGCCGAAAGAGAGTGCAGAGACTGATGAGGCTAATGGGTCTTTCATCCATAGCTCCAAAGAAGAGGACAAGCGCCCCCGGGGATGGCCATAAGATTTACCCATATCTATTGAGGAATTTGGACATCAATAGGCCAGATATGGTGTGGACCAGTGATATTACGTACATACGGCTAAGAGGTGGTTTTGTATATCTTACTGTTGTCATGGATTGGTATAGCCGCTATGTGCTATCCTGGGAGGTATCAATCACTATGGATGAAGAATTCTGTGTAAGCGCCCTAGAGAGGGCTCTAAGGGTTCACGGAAAACCAGAGATCTTCAATACTGACCAGGGGTCACAGTACACGGGGGCGGCCTTTACTGGGGTACTGAAGGACCACGGAATTAGTATCAGCATGGACGGAAAAGGCAGAGTCATGGATAACATCATGGTAGAGAGGCTATGGCGGACGGTCAAATACGAAGATATTTACATCAAAGACTACGAGACGGTGGAGGATCTGAAAAAAGGCCTCAGAAGCTACTTCTGGTTTTACAACAATGAGAGGCCTCATCAGGGCTTGGGCGATAGAACACCTGCTGAGGTCTATTTCGGAAGTCTCCAACTGAGAGAGGCTGCATAACCACGAGCTACATGAAGGCAGCTATGGTACACCTTAAATTCAAACAAAAGTGGTCTTGACAATGGGGTCCACCTTAGAGACAACCATGAGCGACAAGGCCGATCCTTCTCTTGAGCTGTTTCAGAACTATGCCAGGCATTATGCATCTTTGGAAGAGCGAGCCCGAGGAGAGCGTCTACCAGAGGAGTTGGAACGCCTCAAGCGTCACCGTCTGCCGAGCTGGATCGATGAAATCCCCAAAGATGCCCGCATCCTGGACGCCCCCTGCGCCTACAAAGGGTTCGAATGCAGGGGAGGCTCAGCGCGGCTGACCCTGGCGCCGCCACGCCGCGCATGTTCTGCGCTGGCGAGCAAGGCCACCGGGATGCCTTCCTGGCGGTGGTGCGACTGGCTGCTCCCCGCATCACTGACGCCCCCATTGGTCACCTTTTCGACGAATCCGGTGGCTTGTTGGCGGGAATACGGTGTAAGAATGGGGAGGTGCCAGTAGTGGGGGAACATCGACCTCTCTCAATAGGCAGCGTAAGCTGGAATGGGATATTGGTTGCAACCGTTTTACGCTGAAATATTTTGTAGACCGACACCGTTATTACTATGGACGGATCCTTCTTGATCTTCATCTGCTCATGTTGCTGCAGGGGCCTCTTTAGTATAGTGGTCGGGGGCCACTGCAGAACCTTTGCGAATTCATGCGTTTACTGCCTTATTTCCCGGAGTTGCTGAGATATGCAATCCTACGTCGTTGGCAGAGTAGATGAATATCGCATGACTAAACCACCCTTTTTTTCGGTCATCACGCCTTGTTACAAGTACGGTGACCTGTTGAGTGAGACCTTAGAATCGCTGCAGGCTCAGAGTTTCGATGCCTGGGAGTGTCTTGTAGTCGATGACGGTTCCACCGATGAGAGTCACATGATAGCCTGCCGGTATGCGGAAACCGATCCCCGTATCCGCCCGCTTCGTCATGAAATGAACCTCGGCGTGGCGGCTGCTCGTAATACAGGTATTCGCAAAGCTCGAGGGCGTTACCTGCTGTTTCTTGACGCTGATGATCTATTGCTTCCGCAGACCCTGGATGTGTTGTGGAAGGCAATCCGCGCAGATTTATCGCTGGGAGATGGACTTTCGGTGTATTGCATTCCGTTCTGTTATTTTAGGGAAGCCGAAGTATTGCAGTCCCAAGAGCTGCGCATGGTCACTGGGATAGGATCGGAGTATGCAGATAATATGGTCACATTTGCACGCGGGAACCCCATACCAGTGTGCTGCGCGGCGGTTCCCTCCGCTTTAGTGAATCATAAGGAAGCTTTCGATCCGTCACATCTACGTCTCGAGGACTATGATTTCTGGGTGCGTTTGGTTGCAAGCGGGGTTTGTTTTCGGGTATTACCGGTAGGTGATGGCGGCTGTGGTGCCTGTATCCGAATGCATCATGACAGCTTGTCGGAAAATCTGCCAGCTACCTATCATAAGGAAGTGCAGTTGCGCACACAATGGGAGTATGAAGAACTATTTGGTCCTTTTCCCTTGGCCCGCAGGGAAAACCTGCGCCGTCTGGCGAACCGGTCCGGACGTCTTCTTTTGTTGTCCCTTCCTTCTTTACACGCAGGTGGTAGAGATACGATGCATAAGGCTTGGCAGGGTCTGCGTTCCGCCTATGTTGTGAATTGGCGCCTGCCCTGGGTATTATTGCGAGCCGCTGCGGGGTTGGCGTTCGGAAGCCTTCTGCAGCGAACAACTCTAGGTCGTCGCAAATTACGGTGGCGCCTGCTTTAGCCCAAAGAGTTACTGCAATTTGCAAAGGAACCTTACAAGGCAGGTTTGCCACTTCCACATTGTGGGTGTAGGCGGTCATTACCATGAGCGATGCGCCAGCCCCTCCGTAAAGCTTTGATAGGCGTTAAGTTTCGATAGCGTAGCGTTCGCACTAGCGCCCGCAGCGTCAGCGTCACCGCCCTGCCCATCATCAGCAGGCCGAGTTCTGGCCTATTATTGGCCAGTTTGCGGGCCAAAATCCAGTGGGAGGCCACTAGGCGGGTTTCGTAGAAGGGCGATCCCAGGCCGCTGGAGGCGCTGCCTTCATGGTGCGCCAGTACCCGGGGAACGAAGGCCATGCCGGTGGGGCCGAGCCGCCAGCCGAGCAGGACATCTTCTCCATACATGAAGAAATCGTCGTCGAACAGCGGCAGCTCTATACGTTCCGGTGCGATCATCAGAACACAGCCGATGGCGTAGGGAAAGCTGCCGGGAAACGGCCGGTCAAAGCTCAGCAGTCCCACGTGCCGTTGGTAATAGGCGGTGCCGAGAATGCGGCCGTTGTGATCGATGCGGGGATAGGCGATGGCGGCTTTTGGATTCTGGTCGAGGGCGGCGTTGAGCTGGTCGACGGCTCCCGGCAACAGGCGGGCGTCGTTGTTGATGAGGAGAATTCTTGCGCCGGGGTGCCTTCCCAAGAGCCGCTCGATTCCGCGGTTGACCCCGGCGGCAAAGCCCAGGTTGGCCGGGCTGATGTGCACTGTGACGCAGCTGTCCTTTCCCCATTGATCGAGGAGTTGCCGGGCCGATACGCCATCGTCGGCGGAATTGTCCCAGACCAGCACGTGATTGATACCGTCCGCAAGCAGGGAGTCGACGCAGGGATTGGTCCGGAGCGGTTCCCTGTAATTGATCAGGAGGCCGCAGGTCGCTGAACTCATTGGTTTGGTGTCTCCTTTCTCAGTATTGCGCGGTAGAGATTCACATAGTGTTCCATCTGCCGACCCTCATCGAACAGAATCACTGCCCGCTTTCGAGCCGCTTGTCTCATAGCCTGCCAGAGTGGCGGGTTGTTGGCAAGACTCGAGGCCACCTTGGCAAAGGCGGCGACGTCGTCCATGGGGCACAGCAGGCCGGTAACCTTGCCTTCGACTACCTCCGGCAGCGAAGATGCGGCCGCGGCGATCACCGGCAGCCCGCAGGCCATCGCTTCGGCAGCTACCAGGCCGAAGCCTTCCAGACGACTGGGGAACAGCAGGGCGTCAGCGGTTTGATAGGCGCGCACGAGTTCGGTAGCACCCAGCCGTCCCAGGCAGCGGCAGTTGCTGGGCAGGCCGTACTGCCGATGGTGGCCGTTGCGGTCGGCGGTGTAGTGGAGTTCGAAATCCGGGCCGAGGCGTTGCAGGAGAGGGCCCAGCAAGCCGACGCCCTTGCGTTCGCTCCAGTTGCCGACATAGAGCAGGCGGAAGGGGGAGTTGGGGTGAGAACGGGGCAGAGGGTGAAAGGTCGTGGTATCCAAGCCGTTGTGAATGACCTGGATATTTTGGCATCCGAAGACCTCGCGGGTACGCTCTGCGCTGTAGCGGCTGACAGCAGTGACCACATCGGCGCGCTGGAGCATTCGGGCCTCGACGCGGCGGATCCAAAGCCGGTGATAGAGGCGCTGCAATGGGGTCTTGAACGGCTCGAAAGCCGGGTCGTGGACGCACAAGTGCATGGTGGCCACGACGGGAAGGTGCCGGGGGACGAATCTGAGATGCATCCAGGAGTTGACGTGGGTGATATTGGCCCATCTGGGCACCCTCGGCACTGGCACCGTCCATGGTGCATATTCCGCTCTATGTGGGAGCCATGTTATTCCTGCTTTAATACCTCTCTGCTGGAGACCTTTTACCAACCGCTCCGTAAAGACGTCAGTTCCACTGCCAGCTCGGATGGCAGGGAACCAAACAGCAGGTTCTCTGGATTTATTCATGATTCAATCGCAGTTTTAGGATTCACGGGCATATCTGGAAACATCAAATGATAATTACTTCGGGTTCACTTACAACCTATTCACTTAATATTTCCAGACATACCCTTCTAAGTCTATGGCGAAATGCAGCCCAAGAAAGTTCCTCAGCGAATTTCCGGCAAGACATATGCCACCTATTATCCTCACGTTGGGAAAGCACTTCTAATACTGCATTAGCAAATGCTTCGTTGTTCCCCGGTGGGATAAGTTTACCTGAGATTCCATCACTCACAGCGTCAGGCACACCACCTGCCCCCTATGTTAGGATAGTTGTCGCATGAGTTAAAACCCACTATAAGAGGGGGCAGGAGGGAAACTCATGCGACAACTATCCTAACATAGGGGGGTTTCTGGGGAACACCGATTAGCGTCTCACGCGCCACCTCCACTTATGCCGCGAATTTGTTTTGATGGAAGTGAGCGCTTCCCATTTTGCATAACTTCTCTGTATACTTGCAGAAACTTTTCAGCTATGACGTCCCATGAAAAATTCTCTCTCACAAGTTTTAAGCCGTTTTCGATTACTCTCTTTCTCAAGCGCTTGTCATCAACCAGCTTCAATATCTTGTCTGCCAAGTCTTCGGGGTCTTTCTCTGCTGCAAGAAGGCCTGTCTCCCCATGCTTTATTATGTCAGGAATTCCGCCCACGTTGCTCCCGACCACAGGAACTCCACATGCCATGGCCTCAAGCAACACGACCCCTAGCCCCTCGGTCTCACCCTTCCTAGTGTGAATAGAAGGCAAGACCACCACGTCTGCAACACAATAATAGTCTGGTAGTTCTTCCTGGGGAATCTCTTTCTTAAAAACAACGCTGTCTTGCACATTCAGGATCTCGGCAAGTTTCACCAACCGGGACTTTTCCGGTCCTGAACCGATGATTAAGAGTTCTAGATCAGGATGAATAGCCAGGATCTTTGGAACCGCCCTGATCAAGTATTCAACGCCCTTCACTTCGATTAATCTGCCTACAAACAATACGGTTTTTCTCTCTCTTGGCAAGCGCTTGGTGCGCCTCTTATTCCTTTTGACATTCTCGAAAAGATCAACATCTACTCCCATTGGAATTATCTCAATATCGTCTCTATTACTTATCTTCCTTACAAGGTCTTGGGTAGCCTTACTGTTTACAGTGCAGGCGTCCGCATAGTCAATTATCCATCTATTGATTTTCCCCAGCAGCGTATGGTTTAACCAGAAAACGTCAGATCCATGAACACTAACAACCAGCTTCATACCAAGCAAGCGTTTGCAAAGTGCCCCCACCATGCCCTGCGGGACAGACCAATGGGCATGAAGAACATCAGCCTTTTTCTTTCTCAGCACTAGTGAGGCAAAAATGCCCTCGGCAAGAAGAAGGCCGGGCACTTGAAAAACGAGGATGGGACTTTTCTTTATGTTGCTGAGTATTCCGGCTCCATAGCAAAGTTTTTGTAGCGCTGAGGGATAGAAATAGGGAAATCTTCTTATTGCCATATTACCCCACTGCTCTGAATGTTTGCAGCTATTGTCCTGAGGAGATAGAACTTGAATTTCAATTCCTCTTTCAAGTAACGACGATGAAAGACGATAAATAAATATGCCAGCGGTGTCCCCACTAAACCTCGGGAAAGAAGTCGTCAACATGCAGACTTTCAAGAATTCTGCTTTTTGCAAGAGCAATTTTCCTCCTTTAACCCATTTGAGCCTGTCCCAAAGATTATTTTCTACTTCCATTCCTCCTTATAACAGCCTTTACTTCTGTTAAAAGCATACCAATCTTCCGGCATTGATAATTTGAGAGCTTTGCACTACCCACCAGAGGGGTTTCTGCGAAGAAAAAAATTCAAATAAACCTTTCACTCTCACTTTTTTCGAATCTCATCTGGCAAATCTGTTCAGATATAAGGCCCATCATGAAGATTATTATGGAGGTCGTAAACAGAAGGGCGCCCATATTTGTAAATCGGTGCCACACAAAATAGGTGTAGAGGTAGTACGATAATCCTGCAAGAAACAGGAATAAACTCACAGGAAGGAATATCCGTAGAGGTGAATAAAGTGCACATATCTTCAATATTATCATAAGAAACCTTATGCCGTCCCTGAATGGCCTTATCTTGCTTTCACCAATTTTTCGATCCTTTGTACTGATCGGCACATATTTTACACTTCTTCCACTTCTCAAAACAGCCAGTGTCAAAGTGGTAGGGTACGAATACGTGTTGGGAAGAAGGTACAAAAAGTTATGAGCGAGTTCTGCTTTTATAGCTCGGAATCCTGAGGTCAAATCCTTAATACGGAACTTGGCAACGTAGGAAGCAAACCGGCTGTAAAGACGATTCCCTAGAGCCCGCCCCCACGAAGCATGGTGTCCTTTCAGCCTGGCACCAACCACCATGTCGTATTGAGGAATATATTCCAACATTTTTGTTATGTCTTCAGGATCATGCTGTCCATCTCCATCCATGAATACTAAAACTTCTCCAGAAGCGATCCGAATTCCGCTCTTTATTGCTGCGCCGTTGCCAATGTTATACGGATGGCTGTAAACAATAGCACCGGCTTCCTTCGCTACCAAAACAGTATCATCTGTTGAGCCATCATTGATGACGATAATTTCGAATTCAGGATAAAGGAATTCAATTTTCTTGATTATCTCTCTCAGAGTTTGTGCTTCATTATGCGCAGGGATTATAATCGAGACCGAAGGCTTGCCCATGGCTATTGTCTCCATTAAATTCTATTAACTCAATTTTTTCATTACTCTTATTTCCGCTCTTAATTATATTACAACCATATCCTACGAATCAACATGCTGGGTATTTTAAACTCAGGATGCTAAATCCATTTTTGTAATAGAGCCTTTTTGTGTACCTCTGGAAAAATTCCCTTAATGGTTCCCTGTTCTTCTCAGGAAAATTATCATGAATCCATCTCTCGAAAAGAAAGTCATAAATAAATAAATGGGTCACACCTATTTTTCTTAGGCCAAGGTAGATTTCTTCTCCGCTTCTTGCTTTCAAAAATACCCTGTACAGCGCATCCCCACCATAAAGGTACTGCCTTTTACAGTAATATCCCCTGTTACCGAGAAAAATGAAGAGCACTTTCGCATCTTGAGGCAAGCACTTATTAATATACTCAACGGCGGGGTATTCGGGGCGATACCTTGAAATGTATTGATCGCGCGTTACATATCCACGGATATAGGGGAAGGGATTCACGTACCTAAATTGTCCGGCGATGTAGCGGCCGTTGTAAGCAAGAGCCGAAACGCTAACCAGCACAGCAATGCTTACACCCAGCGTTCCTGGGCTGTGCCCACCTGAGGCATTGACCCGCTCGGCAATTTTTTTTATTCCCATCACGCTAAGAATAACCAGGGCAGGAATGATCGGTGAGATATAGCGGATCCTCAAGCCAGCGCTGAAAAAGGCAAATGCAAAAAAAAGCGTGGCATAGGCGACGATTACCTTTTTCTCCACCCTGAGATCTTCTGGATCCTCTTTCAACTTGTAAAAAGCCAGAAAAGGAAGGAGGAAAAGGAAGGGGTTGAGCTTGCCATCAAAATACCTGGGATCTCCGTCTTTTCCTTGAAAAAATATCCTTATGGGCAGAAGGGCAATTTCCCACCATTTCTCATGGTAGATCACCCTTCGGTAAGTAAAAAGCGATGGGGGGGAGCTCGCTCCTGCTTTCTGCAAAGAGTGTTTTCCCTGAAGAGTCTTAGGGGGGTTGAAAACGCGGTCATAGAGAGGGTACAAGGGATTATGTTTACAGTGGTAGTTTCTCAACATCCACGGTGAAAAAACGGCAAGTGCAATCAACAGGAAAAACACCCCCCTGCCCACGCAACCGAGGATACCGGCCCTTTTGCCCCGGTAATACCTGGAGTAAAGAAAAGGAACAAAAAGAGTGAGCAGAAAAAGTGTCACCAGACCGTTGTACTTGGTACCCAACCCCAGCCCACACATGAGCGCTGAAAATCCGAGTAACCTCCAGCGAAAACCGCTCTCCACCCACTCAAGGATGAGGAGAAGGGATGCGGTTGAAAAGAATATAAGGCCAAGATCAACATAAACTGTAATTGAGAGCTTTACAATAATCGGAACGGAGAGAAAAAGAATAACACCAAAAAGTGCGTAGCTACTCCCCAGTCTTCGTTTCAGGTATCTGAAAAGAAGTAACCCTGTAAGAAGAGCAAAGGAAAAGTGGATAAACTTGGGAATAATATCATTACCAAAGTAAAGGGGAATAAGGTAAAGGAGCTCAAGGTTCATTGGGTAATACGAAAAGCGCATAAAGGGAATTTCATAAATCCCGCCATGTTCCAAATACAGTTTTGGCACAGCCAGGTGGTGGACTAGAGCATCCTTACTTACAGGAGGAACCAGAGACAAAACGATAATACTTACAACCAACACAATTAAACCAAACACAAGCAAGTACCTGACATATGTCTCGCTGAATTTTCCTAGTGCCTTCAATCTGCTCCCCAGTCCATTTCAGTCAAATCATGGGTCTGGTCATTTAGTACAAGAAAGATCGCACAATGCTTGAACAAGAAACCCTACTGAGATAATGAAAAAAAGTCATTTAATGCTATCATAAATTAAGAAACCTTGTTGCTCACGGAATTAATTCCAGTGCCCAAAAAGCCTGGTAGCCTCTGTGAACCCCAGTGCTTTTCCAATGACACAGCACAAAAAAAAATCTGCTGATAGGCATTTTCCTGGCTTTGATAACCCTTGCATGCTACTGGAATGTCCAACACCTTGGGTTTGTCAACCTGGATGACGGCCAGTACGTTACGCAAAACCCACATGTTAAAGCGGGACTTACCAGGCATGGGTTTTCCTGGGCTTTTGCCTTCAACGGCACAAGCTACTGGCACCCATTGACATGGCTCTCCCACATGATCGATTGTGAACTTTACGGGCTTAACCCGGCCGGCCATCATTTTAGCAGTTTGATCCTGCATATAGCAAATACGATTTTCCTTTTTCTTGTTCTTGAGTGCATGACAGGGGCCACATGGCGAAGCCTGATTGTTGCAGCACTGTTTGCTCTCCATCCACTTAACGTGGAATCCGTGGCATGGATAGCGGATCGCAAGAATGTTCTGAGCACCTTTTTCTGGATGCTGACCATGTGGTTTTATGCCCAATATGCGAGAAAGCCTGCTACCAGGAGATACCTGCTGGTTTTGGTCAGCCTGGCCCTGGGCCTTATGGCCAAACCCATGCTTGTCACACTTCCTTTTGTGCTCCTTTTACTTGATTACTGGCCACTTCAGCGTTTCGAGCTCCTGCAAACCGAGCCCGAGCAGAGTCACCTGGATAATAAAAAGCAAACCATTTCATTTCAATCAGCGCCGACTCATCATCTGGTTCTTGAAAAGGTGCCCCTTGTTATTCTTTCAATAACTTCAATCCTGGTATCCTCCCTGTCATCCAAGAACATCGGCATGCTTGTATCCACGGAGACTGTTCCAATATGGCTTCGTGTCAAGAATGGATTGGTTTCTTATATCATTTACATTCAAAAGATGATCTGGCCAGTGGACCTCGCCGTTTTTTATCCCTACCCCAAGTATATACCTTTCTGGCAACTTACCGTTGCATGCCTGGTGCTGGCGACTATAACCGGTGCGGTTCTCCGGACCAGGAAGCAAGGCCCGTACCTTTCCGTAGGATGGCTCTGGTACCTGGGTACCCTCATACCGGTAATCGGGCTGGTACAGCAGGGTTTATGGTCTGCACTGGCTGATCGGTTTTCATACGTGCCCCTCATAGGCGTCTTTGTGGCAATCACCTGGGGATTCAGAGACCTGGCGTTCAAGTGGCATCTTCCCCGATTCTTTACCTTTGCGCTGGCGGTGATAGTGCTTGCCTTGTTAGCTACAGGCACAATAAAGCAGGTACCATACTGGAAAAACAGCGTTTCCCTCTTTGAACATACCCTTCGTGTAACAACAGGCAATCATCTGGCACATTACAACCTTGGAACTGCCTTTTATAAGCGAGGGCATTTGGACAGAGCTATTTCGCAATATTCCAAGGCCGTTGAAATTATGCCGGATAATCCACAATTTCATAATAGTCTTGGTACCGCCTTGCTTGAAAAGGGAGAACTCAGAAAAGCAATCAAGGAGTTATCAAAAGCTCTGACCCTCGTCCCAAATTATGCTGAGGCACATGTCAACATGGGTATAGCCCTTGCCAAGGCAGGCAAAACTAAGGAAGCGATTTCTCACTATGAGCAAGCCCTCAAAATAAGCCCACTTCCGGAAGCCCATCATAATCTTGCGCTTATCCTTGCAGGCCAGGGGCACCTTGGACAAGCCATTTACCAATACAAGAAAGCCTTAGAACTAAAACCCGACTCTCCGAGCCTGCACAATGACCTTGCCGTCGCTCTTTTTATGTACGGCAGGTCAAAGGAGGCAATTTTTCACCTCCGCAAAGCCCTGGCTATCAAGCCCGATTATGCTCAAGCGCAGCACAACCTCAAAACGATTCTCCACAGATTGGAAAAGAACCCTCCGCAAACAAATAAGTGATCAATGGCAAAGGGCGGGCCGGCTGCCGTGGATGCGGATGAAGGATTTGAGCTAATTTAATAACTCCAAGGGCTTAAAATCCAACCCATTTTCAACCCACGGGTTTTCATTTCAACCCAGCTCTCCAAGCCGAAATCCTGCCTAAAAAAATTTTCTGTTC
>JAFDEF010000091.1 GCA_019310485.1 Deltaproteobacteria bacterium
TGAAAAAGGAAAAAGCATGGATTTTTACGCCCAGGATTAGTACACTACTTTAACCTGTCGCCGGGGTATTTTGACCCGGCCACAGGTGGGGTATTTTAAAGTGGCCATCGGGGGGAGAATGAATACACGAGGGGCACCCCTCTTCACATTCACATGTTTTCAGAAGATCCAGGGTCTTTTGAAGTAGCTCTACCACCACTTCAAAGCCGTGTTGAGCCAGGCCCACTCCACCAGGATATCCGTCGTAGATGAATATAGCGCTTTTTTCGACCTGGGGGTGGTAAGTATAACAAATACCGCCAATGTCGTTTCTATCGCAAAGTGTGAACAGCGGGAAAAGACCAATGGCAGCATGTTCAATGGCATGGATCCCACCCATGAAATGAAGTTTACTCTCTTCAATTGCTCTTTTGATCTGGGTTTCGATCTCGATCCAAAAACCGATCGTTTCAAAAATCTGTGGTGGCAGATCAAGGGAGTGAACCCCCAGTAGCTCTTGACCTGGAAGGGCACGCTTTTCATATCCCGTTACTTTTTCGGTAACTTTCAGTTTGCCTTCTTTTACAATGAATTGAGCTCTGGGCCTGCTCCGGATGGTCTGAATGATTTCAGTCTCTTTTTCTGTTTGGGCTCTAGTGAAGTACTTCAGGTCGCATTCCTGAACGATGATATCATGTTTGTCGAGGTCAAGGTGATCCACCAGGTATTGCCTTGCCCGGTGCAGGTATATAGCCCCTGGGTGGCATTCCGTGAACGCCCTGACACTATCAACGGTTCCAATTGCTTGCCCTGTCCCTTTTTCAAAAATAGTGTATGTTTGGCCTGTTGTTCGAATGTTCACATGCCGGTGAGGACGAGGCTTTGAGGCAAACCAGGCGGGTTCTCCTTCCGCAGTGCGTCTCAGGCTGCCTTCGACTTCCAGTTTATCGAGGTGTTCCTCAAATTCTTTTGGCCAGTATTGGGCGTCATCAAGTGTTAGGGGACTTTCGTCTGCAGCGCACGGAAGGTGCTCTTCAACCACATAGGGATTGTTTGGGTCCAGAACAGCAGCCTCAAATGACCTGCCAAACAGATCATCGGGATGCCTCATGAAGTATTGATCAAGGGAGTCGGGCTTTGCAATCAGGATGATCATTGATTCTCTGCCCGAACGTCCAACCCTGCCGCCTCTCTGCCAGGTATTCATGATCGTGCCGGGATAACCCACCAGCAGGCAAATGTCCAGGTAGCCTATGTCAATACCCATCTCCAGCGCGCTCGTGGAAACCACTCCGAGCAGTTCTCCGGTAGCCAGTTTTCTCTCAATAATCCGCCGTTCTTCGGGCATAAACCCTGCGCGGTAAGAACTTATTTTGCTTTGCAGAGCCGGGGACAACTGCGAAACCCACAGGTGAATAAGTTCGGTGATTTTGCGGGACTGTGTGAAGGCAATTGTTCTAAACCCCGACCTGACACAGTTGACAAATAGCTTGGCCGCAGAAAAATTGGGGCTAGAGACTGGATTCAGGAATAAGAAATGCTGGCCTGACCTTGGGGACCCGCTGGTGCTGACGACCTGAATGTCTTCTTCTATTAGAGTCTGGCCAAATTCCTCGGGGTTGCTGACCGTTGCGGAAAGTAAGATAAACTGCGGCGTTGAGCCGTAATACCTGCAAAGCCTTTTCAACCTTCGCAGGATCTGGTTCATATGGGAGCCGAAGATACCCCTATAGGTGTGGACCTCATCAAGGATGACAAAGGAGAGCGATTTGAAAAGCTCTTCCCAGTTTTGATGATAGGCCAGAATGGCGCTGTGGAGCATGTCCGGGTTCGTGACAAGTATTTGGGGGATATTTGTCCTGATTTGCTTTCGCTTATAGGCTGATGTGTCCCCATCATATATTCTTGCGGAAATTTTTCTGCTCTTGACATTCTTGATCATAGTGTTGAGGCTTTTCAGCTGGTCCTGTTCCAGGGCCTTCAACGGAAAGACGTAGAGGGATTTCTTGTTTTTATTTCTGAGCAGTGCCTCAATCACGGAAATATTATAGATAAGGCTTTTTCCGCTGGCAGTAGGAGTGGAGATGAGAACGTTTTGTCCCTCTTTGATGAAACGCAGGGCCTCGGCCTGATGCTTAAACAGTTTCTTAATACCAAGACGATTCAAGGCTTCAATTGTTTCTGCCTCAAGATGCGTATAGTCAGCATACTCTGCATCAACCGGCGGGATGTGACGGTAGTGTACAGTGGCAGGTCCGAATTCCGGATGTTCTTTAATGGAATTAACATATTCAGCGAGTTTCAGGTGTCCGGTGTTCATTTTCAGTACAAATCTTTCTTGAGTTTCCACTCCCGGTTCAACAATTCCGATATTTTTCTTACAAAAGAGCAAACTTTCTTTTGGCACGTTCGAGCTCTTCGTGTCCACGTTCCCATCTACCCATCAGGTCCTCCAGCTTTTTCTTTATGTTTCCGTATTCATTCAGCAAAGGCAGGCTTCTGTCCTGATCTTTGAATAATTCCGGGTTTGAAAGAATCGCTTCGAGCTCCGTTTTTTTTCTTTCCAGCTCATCTATCCTTTCTTCAAGGTCCTGAAGCTTTTTTTGGATCGGCTTAAGGGTGGCAGAAATCAGGCCTCTTTTTTTCGCCCGTTCCGCTCTTTTCATTTTTCGGCTTATGGTCTTTTGGGCCCGATATTTGCTACCTTTTTGTGTCTCCTGAAGGCCAGGCCCAAGGCCTTCTCCCTTTCTCGAGAGATGATCGTAGTATTCATAGAGCGTACCGGGATACTCTTTAATTCCCTGGTCCCTTATATCCCAGATCTTGGTTGCAAGTCTATTGACAAAGGACTGGTTGTGGGAAACAAACAGAAGGGTGCCGTTAAAATCAGCAAGCGCGTCAATTAGTACCTCAGACGATATGATGTCCAGATGGTTTGTGGGTTCATCCATCACCATAAGATTGCCCGGCCTTACCAGGATTTTGGCAAGCGAAACCCGGGCCTTTTCTCCCCCGGAAAGAATGCCAACCGCTTTCTCGACGTCTTGTCCGGGAAAAAGAAAGGCGCCACATATTCCTCTCACAAAGCTGATGCTTTCATGAGGAACCACCTGGTAGACCTCCTCCAGCACGGACTTGGCAGGGTCGAGCATCTCTGAGTGATGTTGTGCGTAGTAACTCATCGTCACTCCGTGGCCGAGGGTTATTTGGCCTTCATCAGGTTCAATCTCGCCCGCCACCAGTCTGAGGAGTGTCGTTTTTCCGGCGCCGTTAGGGCCCACTACGGCAATTTTTTCTCCTCTGAGCACCTTCAGGTAAAGGTTCTTGTAAAGCATGTTGCTGCCAAAGCCCTTGCTAACGCCATCCAGGGTGACAACCACTCTGCCGCTTCGACTTACCTTAGGGAAAGAGAAATGAATGGTTTTCTGCGGCCTGTAGGTTTCTACCAGTGCCATTTTATCAAGTAGTTTTATTTTGCTCTGGGCTTGTCTCGCTTTTGAAGCCTTTGCACGGAATTTTTCTATAAATTTTCTTGCCTCCTTGACCCTCTGTTCCTGGTTTCTGGCTTTAGCTTCCAGTGCCTTTCTCTCCTCTTCTCTGGCTTTCAAGTAAAAGTCGTAATTGCCGCTGTAAACCCTGAGGCCTTCAACTTCAAGTGCAAGCGTTCGCTGTGTTTGCCGGTTGAGGAAGTCTCTGTCATGCGAGACCAGGATCATGGAACCTTTGAAATCCTGGAGGAATGCTTCCAGCCAGCGAACAGAGGGTAAATCCAAATGATTTGTAGGCTCATCAAGCAAGAGCAAGTCCGGGTTTTGATAGAGAAGCCGTGCCAGGGCTGCTCTCATTTTCCATCCCCCGCTCAGCGAGGAAAGAGGCCTACTAAAGTCATCCGGTTTGAATCCCAGGCCAAGGAGAATTTTTTCAGCCTTGTGCGGCGGGAAGAGCGAATCCAGGCTGGTTAGCTCATGATGAATGTCAGCAAGTCTGGTTGCCATTTTTTCTTGCTCTACATGCGGGCTACCTGATGCCAGCGCCTTTTCAATGGCGACCATCTCCTTCTTAAGAGCTACGCGGTTTGGGATGGCATTTATCAGGGAGGCCAGTAAATTTCCAGGCAGTGCTTCATAGGCATCTTGAGGGAGGTAGCCCAGTCGTAAGCCCTTTTCAAACCTTATTTCTCCGCTATCAGGTGTGATCTCTCCGGCCAGGAGTCTCAGCAGGGTAGTTTTTCCAGACCCATTTGGCCCCACCAGGCCAATGTGCTCCCCTGCTTTAATGTGGAGGTTGATTTTGTTGAAAAGTTGTTTCCCCAAGAATCCCAGGGAAAGATTAGTTATAGTTATCACCGATTTTCGCGCTAATTTAACCGTCACAGGAATATAAGATTTTTAAGGTCAACGAATCATCTAAATTTGAGCTTGAGGTTAACGCCTTCAAGCCAGGACAGTGAGTT
>JAFDEF010000060.1 GCA_019310485.1 Deltaproteobacteria bacterium
CCCATACTACTTCCTCCCGTCCCAGGCTATTATACCGCTATCCCACTTTTATGAGAGAGAAATCTTACAGAGATAAAATCAAGAGTTACTGGGAAGAGAAGCTAGGGTAGGACAAGCAAAGAAGAGCAAGAGCATCTGAGAAAGCTTTCCACAAAACTGGGACGCTCTTAACTTATTAACTTGATATTTAAACGGTGTATGCTATTAAACTTGGCATGCTCAGGAAATCACGAATAGATGCACCAGGAGCTCTTCACCATATCATTGCGAGGGGGATTGAAAAAAGGCGGATATTCGAGGATAACACTGACCGGGATAATTTCCTGACCAGGCTTCGAAATATCCTTAAAGAAACCGAAACTTCCTGCTACGCGTGGTCTCTGATTCCAAACCATTTTCACCTACTCCTTAGAACTGGCCCTACATCAATTTCTACAGTTATGAAGCGACTGCTTACCGGGTACGCTCTTTGGTATAATAAAAGACACGAAAGATCAGGGCATCTTTTTCAGAACAGGTACAAATCTATTTTGTGCCAGGAAGATGCTTACTTGTTGGAATTAGTCAGGTACATACATCTGAATCCGCTTCGAGCCGGGATAGTGAAAGATATGGAGGAACTTGAAACATATCCGTACTGTGGTCACAGTGTCTTAATGGCTAAAAGAAAAAGCGACTGGCAGAATACGGACAGGGTTTTGGGGCTTTTTGCACAAAAGGCAGGTTTTGCGAGGCGTGCGTACAGGTTTTTTGTTGAAAAAGGAATTGCCCAGGGGAAAAGATCGGATCTTACGGGGGGAGGCCTTCTGCGGAGCGCCGGGGGCTGGGCAGGCGTAAAAGCCCTTAAGAGCGTAAACGCTTCCTTGAAAAGCGATGAGAGAATACTGGGCGATGCAGATTTTGTCGAGAAAGTTCTTGCCTCAGCCAACGAAGCAATGGAGAGGAAATATGATCTTAAATCTCGCGGCTTCACACTTGAAAAGGTGGCAGCCAGGGTGGCTGAGGTACTAGGAGTAAGCGAGGATGATGTCTGGGCCAGCGGAAGGTCACGTCGTATTGTAGAGGCGCGAAGCCTTTTATGTTACTGGGCAGCGAGAGAGCTAGGAACGAGCATGTCATCACTGGCGCGCAAGCTGGGAATCTCTATCCCCGCAGTTAGCAAATCAGTCATACGGGGTGAGAAGCTGGCAAGAATCAAAAATTATGATCTTTTGGGTTAAAAAGTCAAATTTGCACTTGAAATCAATTGCGGGCTGCTTAAGTTAAAAAGTTAAGTACGTCCCTGCTCCTGGCACGGGGAAAATCTAACCATTGAGGTATTTCTTGAGATATTTTGCCGTATAGGAGCCGTTAGGGTTAGGGAGGATTTCAATGGGGGACCCTGCCACAACCACTCTTCCCCCTCTATCCCCGCCTTCAGGGCCAAGATCAATTATATAGTCAGCCTCCTTGATAATTTCCATATTGTGCTCGATGACGGCAACGGTGTTTCCCTGATCCACAAGGGCCTGCAAAACGTCCACAAGATTCTTGATATCGGCAATGTGCAATCCCGTGGTCGGCTCATCAAGGATATAAAGCGTTTTCCCCCGTGAAGGCTTTGCCAATTCCTCAGCCAGCTTGATGCGCTGCGCTTCACCTCCGGAAAGGGTGGGGCTCGGCTGTCCTAGGCGGAGGTAACCAAGCCCTATCCTGCACACAACATCCAGAGCCCTTCGAATGGAGGGGATTGAGGAAAAAAAGCTTAATGCTTCCTCAAAAGTTAGCTCAAGAATCTCAGAGATGTTTTTCCCCTTGTACGTGATATCCAGAGTTTCCCGGTTAAACCTACGGCCGTTGCAGGCTTCGCAGTGGACGTAAACATCGGGGAGAAAGCTCATGGCCACCTTAATGGACCCGTGTCCCTTGCATGTTTCGCACCTTCCGCCCGTAACGTTGAAAGAGAACCTTCCCGGCCTGTATCCCCTTGCACGCGCCTTGGGTGTCAGGGCCAGGAGCCTGCGGATTTGGCCCAGGAATCCTATGTAGGAAGCGGGCACGGAGCGCGGCGTGCGGCCTATGGGGCTGTGATCCACCTCTAATACACGTTCAAGTGCTTCCCACCCCTCGATCGCAGAGCAGGGACCGGCGTAATCCCTTTTTTTAAGAAGCCGGTTTCTGAGGCCTCTATAAACCGTGTCTTTGAGTAACGTGGATTTTCCTGATCCTGAAACTCCTGTAATACAGATCAGCGTTCCCAGGGGGAAGTCAACGTCAATCTCCTTCAGGTTGTGCTCATGGGCACCCCGGACTTTCAAAAGAGGATGGTTCCTGTAAGGCCGAAGCCTGGATGTGATCTCATGGGGATGGCTATTGAGATAGGATCCTGTCACGGATTCGGGGACTCTGCTGAGATCTGCAAGAGTTCCCGATGCAACCAGCTTACCGCCTTCCTGGCCTGCGCCGGGCCCGAGGTCAATGATGTGGTCAGCATTGCGAATTGTTTCCTCATCATGCTCTACCACCAGCAAGGAATTGCCACGCTTCTTTAATTGCGTGAGGGCATTTAGAAGCATTCGGTTGTCCCTGGCATGAAGTCCAATGGTAGGCTCATCCAGGATGTAGCACACGCCTGTGAGGTTGGAGCCAAGCTGCGCCGCAAGCCTGATTCGCTGGGCTTCGCCGCCTGAAAGTGTATCGCCGCTTCTGCTTAGAGGCAGGTAAGAAAGACCGAGGCTGTTCATAAAAGAAAGGCGCACTAGAATTTCAGCCATGATCGGGTCGGCAATCAGAGCCTGAGTGGGGGAAAAGGTAAATCGCCGTACTATCTTAAGGAGATCATCAGCTGGAAGCTGGACAAGGTCCCATATAGTGTATCCGTTTACTTTAACGGCGAGTGCGCGGGGGTTAAGACGGCTCCCGCCACACGCCGGGCACACCCTGGGCTTCTCTCCGTTTGATCTCCCGGTTACTCCCAGCCCCTCGCATTTTATGCAGGCTCCTTGCTTGCTGTTAAAGGAAAAGAGCCGTGGGTCAAGTTCCTGGATGCCGATGTCGCAAACAGGGCAGATGCCGCGGGTGCTGAATACTTCTTCACGCCCGTTGCTTTCAAGAATAATAAAGCTTCCGTTTCCTTCCTCAATTGCTCGACTGATCATGGGCGAAGGATTCTTTGACGGAAGTTTCCCTGTCACCAGCTCAATTGTATGTTCATGGTACCGGCTGAGGGACATGTCTTCCTTCAGTAGTGTCAACCTGCCGTCTATCCGCGCTTCAGTGAAGCCTTTTCGAAGGAAGCGTGCCAGGAGATCTTTGTGAAACCCTTTTCTTCCCATCACTTTCGGGGAAAGGACAACTGCTTTCTTGTTGCGATAAAGGGTTTGAATCTGCTCCTTTATTTCTTCTATGCTCCGGGCCATTAAAGGGCGCCCGCACTTAGGGCAGTGTTGGGTTCCTAGCTTGCTGTAAAGAAGCCTCAGGAAATGGTATATCTCGGTTAGTGTTGCAACCGTAGAGCGCTGGCCTGCCTGGCTAAAGCGCTGCTGAATCGCCACGGTAGGAGAAAGTCCCGTAACAGCGTCGACCTCGGGACGCTCAAGTATCCTCACGTATTGCCTTACATACGGTGCCAGACTCTCAAGGTAACGGCGCTGACCCTCGGCAAAAAGGATGTCAAAGACAAGCGTCGACTTTCCTGAACCCGATACCCCAGTGACCACGACAAGCTCCTGTCGCGGGATTGATAAACTCAGATTCTTTAGGTTGTGCTCCCTTGCTCCTGTTACCGTGAGCACCGAAGGCCCAGGCACGAGTGAAGGTGCAGGCAAGGGCTCGGCTCGCTTTTCTTTTTCAAGCCTTCTGCTTCCTTTAAGATACGCGCTCAAAAACCGTCCTGTATGGGAATCGGCTTGTGCGGCCACTTCTTCAGGGGATCCTGCTGCCACAACCTGGCCCCCAAAATCACCCCCTTCGGGGCCAAGGTCAATGACCCAGTCAGCCGTTTTTACAACATCCATGTTGTGCTCGATTACAAGCACGCTGTTTCCGCTATCCACGAGTCTTTGTAGCGCTGAAAGGAGCTTTTTTGTGTCGTCAAAGTGAAGTCCGGTTGTGGGTTCGTCAAAAATGAAAAACCTAGGCCCTGTGTTGTTTGACCTGATAAAATGAGAAAGCTTAAGGCGCTGGGCTTCCCCACCTGAGAGAGTATTTATGGGTTGGCCGAGTCGAATGTAGCCCAGCCCCACATCAACGAGGGGCTCTAGAAGGGCTTTTATCCTAGGGTGATCATCAAAAAAGCCCATTGCCTGCTCTGTGGTCATGGAAAGGATATCGTGTATGTTTTTACCTTTGTACCGCACATCAAGGATCTCTTTCTTGAATCGCGTGCCTCCACACTCAGGGCAAGTTATGAACACATCAGAGAGAAATTGCATCTCAACTTTTTCAAACCCTGCTCCCTGGCAGGTATCGCACCTGCCGCCAGCAGTGTTAAAGGAGAAATGACGGGGCTCAAGATTGCGCTCAAGTGCTTCAGGGGTTTCGGCCAGGAGCCTGCGAATAGGATCAAGGCCCTTTATGTAAGTCAGGGGATTGGCTCTTGGAGTGCGTCCAATCGGCCTTTGATCTACCAGAACCACGTCCTCTATTTTCTCCGTCCCCTTGATTCGTTGGTAAAGGCCCGGCCGACCCTGTGGGTCTCCTTTCATCCTCTTGATTGCCTTGTAAAGGATTTCTTCTGCAAGCGTTGATTTTCCGGAGCCTGACACACCTGTCAGGCAAACAAAAAGCCCTAAGGGAATGTGAACTTTTATGTTTTTTAGGTTGTTCTCAGATGCTCCTTCCACAATGAGCCAGTTACCTTTCTTAGGCTTACGCCTGGCTTGCGGCACGGGGATCTCAAGCTCACCTTTGAGATACCGGCCGGTAAGGCAGTCATTCACCTGCGCAGTAGGCCCGAAGTAGGTGACTTGCCCGCCTTTTTCTCCAGCCCCTGGTCCAAGGTCAAGCATAATGTCGCTGTGGGTAATGATTTCCGGATCATGTTCCACAACGACCACGGTGTTTTCCAGGTCTCTGAGCCCTTTTAGAATCCTGATCAGGCGGTGGTTGTCCCTGGGATGAAGTCCGATGCTGGGTTCATCAAGCACATAGAGGGTGTTCACAAGCGAGGATCCTAGTGCGGAAGTCAAGGCGACCCGCTGCACTTCGCCTCCCGACAGAGTGCGCGATTGGCGATCAAGGGTCAGATATCCCAGCCCCACTTCTTTGAGATACCCGATTCTGTTGCGAATTTCTTCCAGAATCAACTGTGCTGCTCTATCGCCCGCAGAGAAGGGTATTGAGTCGAAGAAATCCGCAGCCTCTTTTATGCTTAGAGCATAAACCTGGGCAATGTTTAGTCCACCAACCCGGTAAAGCAAAGCTTCTTTCTTAAAGCGCGTGCCCCCGCAATCAGGGCAGGTAAAGGTACCCCTGTACCTGGAGAGATACACGCGCACATGCATTTTGTAAGTCTTGGTCTCTAACCATCTGAAAAATCCCTTTATGCCGTAGTAATACCTGTCCCCCTCAATTATTTGTTTCTGTTGCGCCTTAGAGAGAGCCTGGAATGGAACATTCATAGGGATTTTCTTTCTTTTGCAAAAGGCCTTTAAATCATGAAATTCAAAACGCCCTTCCTTCTTACCACCCCAGGGCTTGATGGCGCCCTGCTCAAGGGAGAGGGAAGGGTCAGGTATAATCAAGTCCTGGTCAATATCAATCGTGCGGCCAAACCCGCGGCATGTCTCACAGGCACCAAGCGGGCTATTAAATGAGAAAAGGTTGGGAAGAGGTGGGCGGTAAGTGATCTTGCACTCCGGGCACTCCAGGGTGTTGCTGAAAGAAAGGTGCTGGTGAGGTAATACCCAAATATCAAGCCTTCCTCCCCCAAACCGAAATGCCTGTTCCAGGGAATCCAGGATCCGTTTCTTGTCCGAGCGGCGCAAAATGATTCTGTCCGTCACTACGTGCAATTTCTTCTCGTCGCCTGAAGGCTCCCACTGCTCAAAGCTCTTAATCTGCCAGTTTAGGAACAATCTACTGAATCCCATTCTGCCGAGATCCTTGCGGATATCTTCTGGCGGGGTGCCCTGTAAAGAGGCGGGGAAAGTAATGAGCACCTCTGAACCCTCGGGAAGGGCCTTGATTTTTTCCCAAACTTGCTCGGCTGATTCAGGTACAACCGGTTTTCCGCATTTTTCACAATGCAGCGTTCCGGCACGAGCATAAAGCAATTTGACATAGTCAGTGAGCTCAGTCATTGTACCGACTGTTGAGCGGGAGGTGCGCACAGGATCTTTCCGGTCAATCGCAATAGCGGGTGGGATGTTTTCGATCTGGTCAACCTGGGGTCTATCCATGCGCTCCATGAACTGGCGGGCATAGGGGGAAAAAGTCTCAACGTATCGGCGCTGTCCTTCAGCATAAAGGGTATCGAAAGCCAGCGAGGACTTGCCCGAGCCACTGAGCCCCGTGACCACAATGAGGCGGTTTAGGGGAATATTGAGATCAAGATTCTTGAGGTTATGCTGGCGGGCTCCCCTGATTCGAATAAACTGCGGAGTCTTGTTTTTCATATTGATTCAGAAAACCACTCCAGTTTCAGGTCTTAAGTGCCTGCTTGAGATCCTGGATAATCTCCTCGGTTGACTCAAGTCCAACCGAGAGCCGAATCAGAGTATCTGATATCCCCAGTGACCGGCGCTCTTCTGGGTTGAGACCTGAATGAGAAGTCGTGGCCGGTCTGGTAATAAGGGTTTCTATTCCTCCGAGGCTGGGGGCAACAATGGGCAGGTGCGTCCTTTCAATAAAGCGCTCGGCAGCCTCAACGTCCCCTTTTATCTCAAAGCTCAGCATGGCGCTGAACCCATCGAAAAGCTGACGTGCTCGTTTGTGCCAGGGATGGCTTTCGAGGCCTGGATAGTTTACCTTTTCAACAGCCGGGTGATTCTCAAGGAACCTGGCTATCTTGAGTGCGCTCTGGCTTTGATAGTTCATCCTTACTGCCAGGGTTTTGATCCCCCTGTGGAGAAGAAAGCAAGCATGGGGGTCTAGCGAACCACCAAGGTGATTGAGTTTGTGGGTGACCTTTTCCACCAGGTCAGCGCGGCCAATAACTGCTCCAGCTACTATATCAGAGTGCCCATTAAGGTATTTTGTGCAACTATGCAAGGAGAGGTCAAAACCTATCTCAGGGGGGCGAAAGTTAACAGGGCTTGTAAAGGTATTGTCTATGATTGAAATAAGGCCATGAGACTTTGAAAACTCCACTACACCTTTAAGATCAGCCACCTGGAGCAAGGGGTTTGTCATGGTCTCTACGTAGATGGCCTTTGTATTTGGCCGGAGTTTTCTTTCCCAGGAAGAGCTGTCATCTCCGTCTATGAAGTCAAAGGAGATTCCGAAAGCTGGCAGATCCCTGGAGATGAAATCATGCGTGCCCCCGTACAGGCAGTCCTGGGCGAGCAAGTGATCACCGGAGGACAAAATGCTCAGAAGGGTGGAGGAAATGGCTGCCATTCCACTTGCAGTTACTAAAGCTGCCTCTGCATTTTCAAGGGCGGATAGCTTTTTGTGAAGAGCAATGTGGTTAGGGGTATTGTTTAAGCGGATGTACCTTAGGTCATGGTAGCTTGACTCCCCGCGGTACTCAAAGGTTGCTGACTGAAAAACCGGCATTGCCACCGCCCCCTCAATAAGGGGCTCTGGTTCTCCGGAATGAATTAATTTGGTCTCAATGTGCTTGTAGCTTTCTTGCATAACAGGCCTATCTCCTCTACTTGTTGCGGCAAGCGCAGAAAGTATTCAAATCTTTTTTCCTAAGGAGAACGCTTCTCCCAGGAAGTTTCCAACGCCATAGTATTGCTGGTTCTGGGGCGCATACATAATTGGCTTTACCCCGTAGGAATGCCCCGTGCGAAATTCCACAGGGTTTACTACCAGAGAATTAGGGTTTCATTTCATCGGCTACATCGCAAATAATTTCAAGAGCCTGCTCAACCTGGGAACGAGACACATCCAGGTGTGTCACGGCGCGGGCACGTGTTTTGCCCAGGGTGGAGACCCTGACCCCCTTTGTCATCAATCGCTCATTGAAAGCCTGTGCAGTCACACCAAGGCCTGAAACATCAAAAAAAACCAGGTTTGTTTCAACAGGCTCCACCTCGATTCCTTTTATCTCAGCCAGGCCGCGTGCAAGTATCCGTGCATTTTCATGATCCTCGGCGAGGCGTTCCACGTGGTGCTCCAGTGCATAGATGCCGCCTGCCGCTATAATCCCTGCCTGGCGCATCGCTCCACCAAACTGGTGCTTCCAACGCCATGCTTCCCTGATGAATTCTCTGGTTCCTGCAAGGGCTGCCCCTACTGGAGCCCCAAGGCCCTTGCTGAAATCAATCCAGAGGGAGTCAAAATGCGATGCATACTCCCTGGCTGAAACACCGGTTGCCACCACTGCGTTCATAAGGCGGGCGCTATCCATGTGGCACGCGAGGTCGTGTGCGTGCGCAACCCGGCACACGGCTTCAATAGTATCAAGTGGCCAGATGGACCCCCCTCCCAGGTTGGATGTTTGCTCAATCAGCACCACACGCGAGCGTGGTTCGTGATTGCTTTGGGGGCGAATAGCGGATTCAAGCTCCAGGGAAGAGAAAATGCCCCGCTTTCCCGGTACAGGATAGATCGAGGCTCCGCTAAGGGCCGCAGGACCTCCGGTCTCATAATGCCTGGTATGAGCGGTTTCATCCATGATTATTTCATCTCCAGGACGGCAATAAACCCGGAAAGCAATCTGATTGCACATGGTGCCGGAGGGGAGGAACACTGCATCTTCTTTGCCAAGCAGGTCACAGACCATTTCCACGAGCCTGTTTACCGTTGGGTCCTCTTTTTGTTGCTCATCACCAACTTCAGCCCTGCTCATGAATTTGCGCATCTCAGGGGTAGGCTTTGTTATTGTATCGCTAAAAAGATCAATACGAATATTGTTCATACAGGTCTGACCTCCTTTCCCGTCAATCAAGCGGTTTCAATATCCTGATTTTTTCCCTGTCATGCTCTCAACATCAATCCTTAGAACCGTGGTTTTCTTGAAAGCCTTTTTATTGTAAGAAAAGGGTCGCCTGGTTGAATAATGTGACATGATAGTATCAAGTGCTTCTTGTTTTTCTTCCAGGTCATCAACGACACTTGCCTTTCCAAATCCGATGACACTTCGATATTTCATGCCCCAATTGCAGGCCTTATCAGATTCTGTCAGCTCGTGATCAATGTCGATTTCAAAACAGACTCTGGGGTTCTTTCCTATAATCTCCAGTTTTTTCCCTTCTGATGCAGTATGGAAGTAGAGGGTTTTTTCCTTATAGCCGAAGCAAAGAGGAACTATATAAGGATAACCATCTGCAAACATGGCGACTCTGCAAACTGAAGCTTTTAAAATGATAGAGTCTATTTCAGCCGGATCAGTTACCTCTTTTTCTTTTCTTCTCATGAAAACTCCTTGCCAACTGCCTCAAACAGGGCAGCTCTTGCCAGCAGACGCGTGGAATCAAGCACCGGGAGCGGACAATCATCCGGATCCACAATCAGAGGGAGTTCCGTGCACCCAAGCACTGCTGCATCACAACCTTGTTCCTTGAGCTTTTGAATGACCTTGTTAAGATAAAGGCGTGATTCCTCTTTAAAAACCCCGTTTACCAGTTCCTTGAATATAATTTGATCAATTCTTTCTCGATCATTTTCTTCAGGGATGCTGAGAGAAATGCCGACTGTTTCAAGAGCGCCGGGATAAACAGACCCTGTCATCAGGTACTTTGTGCCCAGTATCCCAAGGTTAGTAAATTGATTTTTTTCCGCTTCTTTCGCAACTGTTTCCGCAATATGAAGCCAGGGGATTGGTGATCGTGGACGAACAAATTCAAAGGCCTGGTGAATGGTATTATCAGGGCAGATGGCAAATTCCGCGCCGGCCTGCGCGATTTTTTTGGTGGAAGAAAGCATGAGCTTACCGACTTTTTCCCAGTCTCCTCTGCGGATATGCACCATGTATTCTGAAAGGGGGTGGGTATGCATGGTGATCTCGGGGTGGCTATGCTCCCCCATAAGCCCGGGTGCCTCAGAGCAGATTGTTCTGTAGCAAAGGGCTGCACCCTCAGCGCTACAGGCGATGATACCGATGTGTTTAGCCATATAACAGCCCTCCTCCCCAGGATAGCTTTTCCTTGGTGCATTTGTGTTTTGATATTAGTCTTTCATCAGCTTTTGGACAAGCACAAAGTTAGGCAAAGAGGGGATGGCACTACTTGGCTTTAGATTTTAGGCATTGGGGAGAGGTAAGGTGCCTTTAAACACTTCAAAGCAGTAGTCGAGGTCCGCAGCATCATGGGGCGACACGTCCTTGAATTGAACACCGATCCCCTTGCTTGTAACAAAGGCCACCTCTGCTTTTATGCGAAGGGTTTTTTCCTCGGGCGGGAGTTTCATGACCAATTTGACTGTGTCACTTTTCTTAAGGCGTGAAGGATCAGGAAGCTGAATAAATGCTCCAAAAGGGCTAAAATCAATGAACTCACCTATTTCACCCTGTTTACCATACCCTTCTATTATTACTTTAAGCCGAAAGTCTATTCTTGGTTTTCTCCTTTTTTCCTGTTCCATGGCTATTGGCTCTTCTTTGTCCTTTTCCAGAGCTCGAAATGTGGTATTTTTTGGGAATTCGGGTATCAATAAAATAAATCCATTGGGCACCTGCAAAATCGGTCTTTTATCAATTTTCGGGTCTGAAGACCACTACATAGTTCTTGCCCGCTTTCTTTGCCCGGTACATGGCCTGGTCTGCGGCATTAAGAAGTGCTTCCCAGTCCTTCATGCCTTTTTCAGGGGCTACAGCAACACCAATGCTCACAGTTACGCTTAGAGAGTTTCCCTGGGAATTAAAAGATTGTTTCTCAATTTTTTTCCTCAGGTTTTTCGATACTTCCAGGGCACTCTGTTTATCTGCCTCAAGCAGGATAATTGCAATCTCATCCCCCCCATAACGAGCCACTAGATCAGTGTTGCGGACACTGCGCTTGATAAGGAGCGCGATGTTTTTGAGAACAAAGTCGCCAAACTGGTGGCCAAAGTTATCGTTGACACCCTTGAAGTCATCTATATCGAGCAGGAGCAGTGCAAGGCTATGGCTGTGTCTAATAGCGCGGGCGTATTCCGAGTCTAAAGCCTTAATAAAATAACGGTAGTTGTAGAGGCCGGTAAGCCCATCAGTAACTGAGAGCTCCTCAAGTTTCCGGTTAGCCGCTGAAAGCTCTGCCGTACGCTTTTGAACTTTTAGCTCCAGCGTCTTTTGTGCTATTTGCACAGCTTCCCTTGCCTGTTTGCTTTTGAAATAAAGGAATGCATTCTCAATAGCCAGAGCCGCCGGAGTACATAAAGCAATCAAAAACAAAAGATCATCTTTTTGAAACCGCTGCTCCATATCAGTAGAATGTACGTAGATCACCCCCATTGTTCCCAGCCTGCCGATTAAAGGAGCACACATGAGGGACTTAACCCCCATGTTTTCAATACTGTCTGAAATATGCGCCCCATTCTCCAGAGTGGTATCAGGTAGAATTATGGACGTGCCTTCCTTGAAGACCTGGTTCACTATGGTTCTGCTGTAACTCATTGGCAGTTTTCCCTTGCCGTTTCTCGAGCGCTGCACTATTTCTCTGAGTTTGCCACTTCTAGGATCCCCTAACAGAATATGGCCACAGTCAATCCTGTTTAAACCCCAGAAAAGGGAGTCTAGAATTTTTCCGCATATTTCCTTTACGTCAAAAGACTGTGTTAAGGCCGACCAGACCCCATATAAAAGCTCCAACGGTTCCCTTCGCTCATTTCCCAGCTTTGCAGAAAGGGGATTTCTTCCAGCAAGATGTCCATTCTGGGGCATTAGCTTCTTTCCTGTTCATAAATTGCTGACACGCTCAGTGGTATCTCGCTAATGGCTAGCATAATCTAGGCTGCTGATGCGCCACCATGGGCTCTTGAGGAGCCTTTTAGCATGCCCGGGATTTGCACAATTATTAATGATAATATACTGGAGCCAGGCTTTCTATCAGACCCAGCCCCCCTTTTTTGTAGGAATTTACCTTTATCGCCTATCAGTATTTGTCCTACAAAGAACAGGAAGTAAGAACAGGAAAAATAAGGCATAGATACAGAGAAGGGTATAAATCCAAGGATGGGAGCGTATTGATTGCTTTGCTTTTTCCCGGCTGGCTAATCCACGAGATGATTTTTTATGGCATAGCGGATTATCTCGGAGTTATTTTCCATGCCCAATTTTTCGAGAATACGGGAGCGGTAAGTGCTAATTGTTTTTACGCTAAGATTGAGCTCTTCTGCTATTTCAGTTGAAGTTTTCCCCCTGGCAATCATGCACATTACCTCATATTCGCGGTCTGAAAGTTTCTCGTGAGGAGCCTTCTTTGTAGTTGTCTCCAGGTTAAAAGCCAGTTTTTCAGCCAGGGAGGAACTGATATATTTGCCTCCCCTTGCCGCTTTTCTTATAGCCGCAACTAGCTCGTCTGGAGCGTTTTCCTTTGTTAAATACCCTGAAGCTCCGGACTTCAATGCCCTGATTGCATACTGCTCTTCAGGGTACATGCTCAGCATCATGACTGGAAGTTCAGGCCACCTTGCTTTTATTTGTTTTAGGACTTCCAATCCGCTGGGCCCTGGCATGGAAACATCTAGTATAACAATATCATAGGTACCTTTTGATAGAAGATCCAGGGCTTCCGGGCCGGTTCCGGCCTCACCACTTACTACCATCTGGGGGTCGTCCTTGATGATTTGCTTTAGGCCTTCGCGAACAATAGCATGATCATCAGCAATAAGTATGTTAACCACCTTATATCTGCGCTCTCCTATTAATGCTTATTTTTCAAGGCACAAATTACCACAGATCTTCTTAAAGGGGAATATCCACCTTTATACTGGTCCCCTTGTTTTCTGTTCCACTAATCCGAACCTCGCCGTTTAGCATGCTGACTCGCTCCCGGATTCCCATCAGGCCAAATGACTTGGGATCAGAAACCTGGCTTTCTCTGATTCCTTTTCCGTTATCCACAACTTCGAGACTAACTTGGCCGTGATCTTCTCTTAGCTCAATTTTCACCTCGGTCGCATCCGCATGGCGGGCAATATTGGTCAGAGCTTCCTGGAGGATACGGAAAAGTGCAGTAGAGCGCTCCTGGTCCAGAATAGAGTTTTCTACATCAACGCTTGTTTTGCATTTCGTTCCAGTCCGATTTCGAAATTCTTCTACCATCCATTCAATCGCAGCCGTAAGGCCCAGGTCATCCAGTATTTTTGGCCTGAGGTCCGTAGAAAGCTTTTTGACTGTTTGAATAGAGGCTTTGATTACCTTTGACATTGAATTTACCTTCTCAATTAGGGGAACCTCGTTTTCAGGCAGTCTCTTTTTCAGCCACGATGTATCCAGCATCAAAGCCGTAAGGTTCTGGCCAAGGTCATCGTGAATCTCGCGAGCAATGGAAGCCTTTTCTTGCTCTATTGCGGCTTGCAGGTAAGCGGAAAGATTGCGCAATTGCTCGCGCGAATTTCTCAGCTCCCTTTCAACCTGTTCCCGTTTTGCAATATCCCGTATGAGCTGCTCATTGGTGGCCTTCAGATCAGCCGTACGCTCCTGAATTTTTGTCTCCAATTGTTCTGTGTAATTCTTTATTTTCTGGTGCGATTCTTTTATCTCCACCATCATTTGATTAAAATGAGATGCCAGTTGACCGATTTCGTCTTTGCTATTTATCTGAACAAGGGGTGCTGAGTCAGCCCCTTTTTCCCTGACATCCTGTATTGCTGTAACAAGCTTGGAGAGTGGGTTAGTAACCCACATCCTCAAAGCAAGGACCAACAAAACGACCCCAATACCAAGAGAGAGCAGAGCCAGGCTGATGGAAAGGGAAACCATGCTTTTTGTTTTCTCAGAAACTAGTGCAGAAGGGAAACCGATTCTGACGGCAGCTATATGCTCACCGTGTAATCCAAAAACGGGGATGACAAAGTCGTGAAATTGTGCTCCATCACTGGAGTAAGTCTGTGAAACATTCTCGGATCCTTTTATTGCGCTCAGGAGATTAGGATCGGACAGGACCTTGTTCCGCCTGGAGGGATCGTTATGAAAGAGTATCTTCCCATTGAGGTCAACAACCATTGCATAGGAGAGGTCCCTGTGCTTAGCAACCAGGTCGCAGCACTGTTCGTCAAATCCAACCAGGTTATTAATAGGTATTTTAAGATGTAAAAGCCTGTTCAGCTGGGACTCCAGTACCTTTCCTATGACGAAAGCCCTTGCTTGTAAAGCGCGCGAGTATTGCCTTACGAAAAAGACGCTGTCAAAAGTGGTGCTTGCCCCAACAGCAATGAACACGATTGCAATACAGATTAGAGTTATTTTGACTCTTACACTCAGGGTCATTTATTCCTCCCACTTGAATTTCTCAATGACCTCGGCGGTCAAAAGTATTCGTGTTTTTATCTTGATGCCCAGTTTGTTGGCCCTTGCGAGGCTGACCACTGGTTCCCCCTTTACGGTAGGCTTCATTGGAAAGGCAGAGGGTTTCTTACCCTCAGCTAGAATGCCTCTAGCAATTTTGCCTGCTGCAAATCCCTGCTCATACCCGGATACGCTCACTGTGCAAAGGGTACCGTATGATACGCGATCTTTCCAGAAGCTGAAGTCAGGGAGGGGGCTGTTCTCGGCAGTCCATTTTAGCACACTCGTATAAGGGACATTGCGGCCACTACCATCATTATATGTAAAGATGCCAAGAAGCGCTATGGCATCTACCTTTGTCTGAAGTTCTGTCATCCTGCGTTTGAATTGCTCAAAAGTCCTGATGACATCCCAAGAGGTAAATTGAACGTCAGGGAGCAGGGGAAGCTTTTCTTTCATCCTTTTGACCACCCCCGGCCAGGTCGGGCCGTCATCAAGGATAACAGAAATTTTCTTGACCCCGGGCACAATCTCTTTCAGCAGGCGAACCGATTGTACAAAATGCTCCTGCTCAAGGACGCCGGCAATATTGCTGCATCCCACGAACCCGTATTTGTGAGGGTCTGCATTGACACCACTGAACACAAAAGGGATCCTCGAATTCAAGTAATACCTTGTGACATATTCCTGGGCATTGTCGTCGCTGGTATAGACAAGATCCGGTTTCCAGGCGGCAATCAAATCCCTGGCCTGTTTGCCTACCTTTTGTTTCCATTCTTCGCTGCTTTTCCTTTTTGTGTCCATCTGGAAGACCTTGTATTCAATGTCCAGCCCTGTTAGGGCGCTTTCGAAGCCGTTTAGCTGGTCGTCTGTCCACTTCCATGGGGAGTGATAACTCATAATATGCAGGATTTTCCACTTCTTGTGGTGAATCTTGCTCTGCGCCCATGCCCGGTTGCTGAAAGGTTGCATGATACTAGCCAGGGCAAATAAGGCCAAAAAAAGTATGCCGAACCTTCCATCCCTAAGAAGCCTATTCGAGGAGCGTTTTTTAGTCATGTGACTTCCTCTTAGTATTGCGATGGTTGCCTGGAGAGACTCTCTTTGTTTGAGCCCTTATTGTGTCGGTCAACGTTGAACTGTATTAATTATACAACACCTCAGCGTACACCTGCCAGAGAAATCAAGGTGTCCAATGGCTTCAAGCCTAGTTACTACCCCCATTCTGCAGGAGAGCTGAAGCACAGATAGTAAGGATATTAAGGTGCGCATTTGCTATTCGATACGGAGGTTCTTTGGTGGGTCCGGATAGCGTGAGTCCGTGCTGAGGGCAATTCATTGCACGGATCCCTTTCGCGGTCAGCGGCGAGAACTTTTCAAGAACTCACTCGCCTTTTTTGCTGATCTTATGCCAGATAGGACGCATGGCATAATGCCGCCCCCAATGGTGCCGGCCCCTGCAAGAAAGAGCCCGTCTATCCCTGAAGCAAAGTCGCTGAATCGCCCCGGACCCATTTGGTCAGGGGATTGCTCCGGCCCATAGCAACCGCCCTTTACAGCGTTGACCCAGTACTCACTCGAAAGAGGGGTCGCATATTCCACATACTCCAGGTGCCCGGAGAGATCAGGTATGTATTTTTCCGCAGCCTTCAGGAGTCGTTCCCCAATGTGCTTTTTAAACCGAAGTTCCTGTAAAAATCGGCTCAATAATGAACATAACATATTGATATATCGTTGACTATTGGTATTTTACATGCAAATAATGTAGCCATGTAATATGCATTTTAT
>JAFDEF010000092.1 GCA_019310485.1 Deltaproteobacteria bacterium
TATCAGATTATGAGTATGGTGAGTAGGGTCATCGATGTCTTGAACTTTTCGACCCTTAAGGTTATCGATGTCTTGACCCTTTTGGGTCATCGATGTCCTGAACCTTATCATTTACTGGCTAAAACACCCCCAAAATAGAATCCTTGCCGATTTTCCAGCAAGTGCAAAGGTGGACCCGGAGGTAATTCCGCGTAGTTTGCCCCATTAAGCCTTGCTAGTCAAAAGTAAAGGCTGGACGTTCTCAAAAGAATCGCTTAACATGGCAAAGGATACTCTTATCGGGGGACTGCTAGAAATGAGAAAAGTTCTTTCCAGCTCGAGATGCGCGGTACGCTTGAGGGAGGTGTGCCCGTGCTTTGCAAGAGAAGACCGGTGGCAGGTGCAATGTTTTGATCCTTGACGTATGTGGTCCACACACCTTGGATGCCGGCATGTTGAGCACCAATGATGTCTGAGTCCGGATCATCGCCAATGTAAAGGATCTCATCCTCTTGCACCTCCAGAGCTTCAAGGAGTTTACGAAAAGTAAGTGGGTGCGGTTTTCGGTAGCCCAGGTCCCCGGAAATCAGAAGCACGTCAAAGAATGAGAGAAGTCCGAGATTTTCAAGTATGGTTCTCGCAGCAGGCGGATGAGTAAAATTGGAAAGCAGGCCGAGGCGAAACAGCTTTTTTAGGGAGGAGAGCATCTCCTTTGTGCCCGGTATTAGATGGCAGGAAGGAAAGAAAGCGGAAAAGTAGGACTCAACAGCCAGTGCGATTCGGGGATCGTCTTGTGCGACATCGTATCCCGCAGCTTTCAGGGCCGCACTGATCCAAAAGCTATTGTGGGTTTCTCGTCCGTCTTTTCGGCTTTTGTCGAGGAATTCAAGGGCAGCCTTGCGGTAAGCCTTTTCAAATGGTTTTTTATCAATGGAAAACCCGCTTGTCTTCAGGCTTGAAATCAACTTCTCATTAGCCTTTAAGATGGTGTCAGGTTCCAGGGTTATAAGCGTGTTGAAAAGGTCAAACCCAATGGCTTTTATGTGATTAAGATTCATGGTGGTGTTTCATACCCGAATGGCCGGTGAATTTCAAGCGGTAAATAGGGAAGGGGGCCCTGTTTTGCAATCCCCGGAAAGGAGGATGTGATGCTGAAGGAATTCTTGAAAACCGACAAAAGCCCTGCCCAGTTGTTGATCAGGATTGCACTTGGAGTAGTGATTTTCCCGCACGGCGCCCAGAAGGTTTTCGGATGGTTCGGTGGAGCAGGCTACGTAAAAACAATCCATGCCTTTTCCGGAATGGGGTTCCCCGCATGGGCCACAGTTATCCTGATGTTCACGGAAACAGTGGGTGCAGCGCTCCTGATAGGCGGTTTTCTCACAAGGGTGTGGGCTTTTGGGATCGGAATCGCCATCACTATATGCGTGTTTGTCAACCACCTCCAGTACGGCTTTTTCATGAACTGGTTCGGCCAGCAAAAGGGAGAGGGTTACGAGTATCATATCCTGGTTATTGGTATTGTGCTAGCGCTTATTATACGCGGAGGAGGGCTTTTTTCTGTAGATGGGAAACTGGCACCTGATAGGTACAGGCGGAGCTATCTATTGTAATCAGGGAGGGGTGGTGCGAGATGAAAGAAAAGCAGATTGGTTTTCTCAAGAAATTCATGGCTCTTGCTTGCCATTACTGCCCGGTTTGCATTTATGGCAGGAAAAAGCCTCAATCCCTGGCAGGGAAATTGCTTCATCACCGGCTTCATGCCGAGCATTGTCCTTTCTGGAAGGCGGAAAAAGCGGTCTACGAGGAGGATTAAACCAGGCAGAATAATCTCCGGTAATCCTTCAGAGCTGTGATGCAAATTTGACAGAATCCAGGCAGGAAAAGCAATGGTAATCAAGTTTTTTTCCACGGGCGGGACAATAGATAAAGTTTACTTTGACAAGAAAAGCACATACCAGGTGGGAGAATCAAGGGTTGAGGAAATACTCAATGAGGCTAACGTTGTTTTCCAATACCAGTGCGAATCCATTCTGAGAAAAGATAGTCTTGATTTAACAGATGAGGATCGCCAGTTGATTTTTGATAGAATAAGTTCGGATCCGCACGAGAGGATTGTCGTAACACACGGAACTGATACCATGGATTTGACCGGCAGGAAATTGAAAGGTATTACCGGCAAGGTTATTGTTCTTACCGGAGCAATGCAACCGGCTAACTTCAAGTACAGTGATGCTGAGTTCAATATCGGTTTTGCAGTTGCTGCTGTCCAAACACTGCCTCACGGTGTCTACCTTGCGATGAACGGCCGTATCTTTTTGCCGGGTAAAGTCAAGAAAAACTCGGAACTAAATCGATTTGAGGAGGTTTAATAATAGATCCCGGGAAGCACAAAATCTATGCCTGGGAGCTACCAGGGCAGGTGTGTACTCTTCTTGTCACGGTCAATTGGCCTTAATTAAGGGAAGCATGACGTTATGAAGCATAAACGTTACCGAACAGGAGTAGCCCTGGGTGGCGGAGGGGCTCGGGGGCTTGCACACCTCGGGGTGCTCAAGGTATTTGACGAGGAAGGAATTCCCATCGACATTATGGCCGGAACCAGTATTGGAGCGCTGGTTGGCGGTGCGTACGCAAGCGGGATTACCCCGGAGGAGATGAAACGAAATCTCGAGGAATACTTGAAAAGCCCAGAGTTTCAGTCTTCCGCAATCAAGGCAATTGAAGACGCTAATGCCACGGGGAAACTGGGTCTGGGGCAAAAGATTCAGCACTATTTGAAGAACCGTTTTTACCATGTCCAGGCAATGTTCAAGCCGGGGATTATTTCAAACGAGGATTTCCAGGCAGTTATTGATAGGTTCGTGCCTGACATAAAGATCGAGGAAACAAAGATCCCTTTTAGAGCGGTCGCCACCGACTTGGTTAGTGGAAAGCAGGTTACTTTTTCCAGTGGCTCCCTTAGAGAGGCTGTGATGGCGAGCAGTGCCGTTCCAGTTGCTATTGAGCCGTTAAAGGAAGGGGAAATGCTGCTTTCAGATGGCGGGATCATTTGCCTGGTGCCGACCTCGGTTTTGAAAAAGGAGGGGGCACAGCTGATTGTAGCGGTTGCGGTTGATCGCGATATTTCATGCGAAGAGGAATTCACCAGCGGACTTAATATATACTACAGGATATGCGACATCATGGCCAGCAAGCTTGAAAACTATGAGCTTATGGATGCCGATGTAGTAATTCGGCCTGAGGTGGGGGATTTGCACTGGTCTGAGTTCTCCCAGGCTATGTCACTGATAGAGGAGGGGGAAAAAGCTGCCAGAGAAAGCCTCCAATCCATCAAGCGTGCCATGCCCGGCGTTAAGAAATGGCTCAGCATAAAACAAATACTGAAAAAAGTGACCTGATGGTAATGTGCAAAATTCTTCCTGATTTCATGCGTCAATCCAGGCTTCTCAGCCACTATCTGAATGTTTTCGCTTTTAAGCTGAATTGCCCTTTCTGAGCTTTCACCCTTCTTCCTGATCTCTTAAGGCTATCAGCTTTATCTGGTTGGAATTATTTGGCTGCTCAAGGGGGAGAGGGGGTGCAAAGAACAAAAGGGATCTGGAGCGGCTGCTCTAAAGGCGTAGAAGCGTGTCCGGTTGGTAAAAAATAGGTTAAAGCAAGGGAGGTAAAAACTAAATGAGACCTGATTTGCAGGAAAAAGTGAAGGGAATATGGGGATGGACCGATGAACAGGTAAAGTGCCTTTCCCCTAAAAATCAACGGCTTATTGAGAAGGGAGAAGAATTCAGGAAGTGGAGACTTATCGCCGAGGTACTGGAAGCCAGGAATTGTATTGCCGGCCTCAAAAAAGGCCACAAGTACGTTTTTCATGGTTCAGGCTTTCTTCTGCCAGAAGAGAGCACCTGCCCCAGGATTTGCCTCTGGGCTGTAGCCGCGTTTGTTCCCTTCAGCTTTATGCTTTATGACAGGATAGGACAGGGGGAGAATCCTTCAGAATTCTGGATTGACAGGATACGGTGTCTGGATGTTGGAGTTGAGCGCGGTGGTTACGGAGAGGCTCTATTTCGGTTGTATTGTGAAAAGGCGAAAACCTAAGCACCATCTTTCTATTTCTGCCTAATGACCGTCCATGGATAGATTTCGAGCACGGACTTGTTGCCAGGCCGAGAATCGGGAACTTTTTCGGTTCATCCGGTTAATGAGTACGCTTGAGAATGTAAATGATACAATCTCAGCTTAAAGTACGCTATATCTCGAAATCCATAGGCCTGGCGTTTGAGGGTTCTGATTTTGTTATTGATACCTTCGACAGGCCCGCAAGAGATGGGATAAAAGTAATAGTTTAGCAACCCATGGCTATGATGCATAAGGGTAGTAGCAACCCTTTTAAGCTGTTTGA
>JAFDEF010000019.1 GCA_019310485.1 Deltaproteobacteria bacterium
ATCCTTTTTCATTGCGGTGGGCTTGACCTATATGCACGAGTTCCAACACAACCTGGCTCATTAGTCCATACCACTATATCTTGTATGACCCACGGAAAACTGTGAAGGACCAAAAAATAAAACTTACCACAACAAACTGGTTCACCATGGCCCTGTTACCCCCTGAGCGTTCAGTAACAATTGGCACCGCAGTTACAGGCGGGATTGCCGCTTCTTCCGGAAGAGGCGGCAAAGCCAGCGGATATAGCGCCCGGCTAAGTGGGGGAAACAATTCGAGGTAAAAGCGCAAGTATCACCGAGTTTTTCGGTTTACCTGGGAAGGCAGTATTCTTTCCAGTTGGGCGCCGATGACCTGTAGTATTCAGGATTGTATCTCTCCTGGCCCACTTCTCTGTTCACCTCGCACCTAAGCCCCAGCCCCCTCCTGGTTCGCTGCAAACATCCAAGACACCTGATACATTTTCTTATTTTCTTCTCTTCGCCTGCTGCGACTTTTTTCGGCCACTCAGGGTCGGCTATCAGCGGCCTGCAAAGAGATACCATGTCGGTTTTCCCTTGCTTTATCGCTTTTTCGGCATTTTCAGGCTTATGAATTGAAGGGGTAATCACGGGGATCTTCAGTGTCTGCTTCATTAGTTGGGCTTCAGGAAGCATAGTCCCGTCTTCTTCAGGCACGTACCATTTAACTGCCTCCCAGCATCCAGCCGTAAGGTGGACGTAATCAAGGCCATAGTCTTGGCCGATTTCTGCTATCTTGCAAGAATCTTCAGGTGTAGTCCCTCCGAGTACGTGTTCATCCCCTGTGAGGCGTACTCCCACAACAAAGTCCGGCCCAACCTGTGCCCTCACCTTTACCAGTGAATTGCGAAAAATGCGTGCCCTGTTTTCCAGGCTGCCCCCGTATGCGTCAGTGCGCAAATTGGTCCTTGGAGAAAGAAAATTGTCCCCTAGATAACCATGTGCAAAATGAAGCTCAGCGCCGTCAAAACCTGCATCTTTCATCAGTCTAGCGGTCTTTGCGTAAGCATCCTCTATCCATTTTATCTCTTCTGTGGTGAGCTCAACGGGTTCAGGCAAATCAGCGTAGCGGTCCCACAAGGAAGGCAATCCCTTGCGGATCTCGTATTCCTTGGATTTCTGAGGAATGCTTTCAGGAGGGATCCGAACAATGGGTACACTTGAAGGAGCTTTTGACACAGTGCCTTTGGCAGTTTGGCGACCCACACCTCCCACCAGAACCTGGCCGAAAGCTTTTGCACCAAAAGCATGGATGCTTTCTACGACTTCATTCCACAAAGGGAGGTGAGCTTTTTCACAAAGAAGGGGGAAAAGAACGTGTGTCGGGCTCCCTGGAAAGAGATTGACCGCCGGGGGTGTAACAAGAAGTCCCACTCCTCCCCTTGCACGGGCGGAAAGAAATGCGATGAACTCCTCGGTCGGGTATCCAGCCGTTGAAAAATTTGTTGTTACCGGAGCCATTGCCAGCCGGTTCTTGAGCTCCACGCTCCCAATTTTTATGGACTTAAACATCTCAGTGAATCTTGCCTTTGCCATTTTCTCTCCTCCCGGAAACCTAATTCCATCTCTTTCATTGAACTATAACGCTCAGCATTGCTTTTAGCTGATCAGCTTTTTTGCCTTGAGCTTATCGACCACATCTTCCAAACCACTCTCAAGTAGTGTCTTTGATGTAGGGATGCCTGTCTTGATATCCCATCCTCTTTCATCATAATAGTCGTCTAGGAGCGTGCTACAGTCCTCCCTGGACAGGGGCGTTGCGAAGTAATCGCACAAAACCATGGTGCCCCTGTCAGAAGTTTCCAGCGGTTCAAACCACCTTTCTGGAAACGCGTCATCCTTGCGAGAGAATCCAGCCACGACATTTAAGGTTTTCAACAGGTTCCAGTTCCGCCTTGCAGCTTCCCTTAGCTCCGTAAGAGAAGTTTCAAACCCTGTAACCGCTGAATACATTTCAGACCAATCTTCACCCTTCATAGAATTGTCCACCCTGCCCCTAAGGCACCCCATGCCCACCGAATTCATAAAAGCAACCCAGTCCTCCCCGTAGGGCGTCATCCTTGCAATGTTGAAATAACCAGGGCGCTCGAATATCCTGCTAATAGCATCCCGGGGCACACCTCTGTCTTCGAGCCAGTCGCGGAATTTTTCGGGTGGCTCATCCTTTGACATATATAGCGTAATCGTACCCTGTGGGGCATGAGCGCCTCTCGGATTTACGACCTGGCTGAACTCCGGCCCGCTCATCCTGTTTATCCTGGGATCATACAGCGGCTCCATTCCTTTAATATGAACGGCATATTTTTCACATCCCCTGCCTATATCCTGAATCGCCTTCTTGAACCCTTGCGCAAGAATACCTCCAAGACCTTCGTTTCGAGTTGCCTGCTGTGCCAGGTACATGGTGGTTTCAAAGTCGTGCCTTAGTTCCTGTCCGCCGGCTTCTTCTTTACTGATAATGCCCCTCTCATAGAGCTCCAGAGCCCAATCAATAAGAGCGGTAAAGGAATGGATACAAAGTCCAGTTCGCTGAAAATACTCCTGCGCTTTGACGTTTTTCTCATAGCTTCCCACCTGGCAACGCGCCGCCATATGAACAACTCTTCCGTAAAAGGAAGAAACCCACGCCTCGGTTCCGCTAAACTCTCCTTTCTTTATTTTGATGTGGTCCTTGCATCCCACAGGACAGGTCGGATCTGAGAGTCTTCCTGCCTTGATATTTTTCAGGTAATACTCCGGGCTGTATAATCGATAGGCTTCTTTTGTCGGAAACCGGCCTCTCCAGTTATTCATCGACATACCGTGCAAATCTGCCCATCCTCCGAAGCCATCCATTGTTCCGAGCTCTATGAGCCTTTTGCGGTCGGGGTTGGCAAGAAACCGATCAATGATTTGGCGTTTTCTTTTTTCAAACCTTCCCTTTTCCGAAATCGGAATTTTTCTGCTTCCTCTGGCAACAATGGCTTTGAGATTCTTGGAGCCCATAATTGCGGGAAGTCCGCCCTTGCCCCAAGAGGTGCACTTGTCCACAAGGCATATGGTGGTATTGACCATGCGCTCCCCTGCCGTACCCATTGCAAGCACGGCATAGTCACGACCGTATTTCCCCCAGAGAATATCAGTCGCTTCATAGGTATCTCTGCCCCACAGTTCGGATGCATCACATATTTCCACGTGCTCATTATCAATCCTTATGTAGACAGGAGTCCTGGATTTCCCCTTGATGATTACCTGATCATATCCTGCGAGCTTAACATTTATCCCAAAGCGCCCTCCAGCAGTCCCCGGTGATATGGTGCCGGTTGCTGGCCACTTGGTGAGGACTGAATACTTGCTTGATACTGGAGCCCCTGTACCGAGAATAGGCCCCATGCCCATGAAGACAATATTTTCGGGCGATAGTGGATCAACCAGAGGGTCCAGGAGATCCCACGAAAACTTGCAATTTAGCCCAAATCCCCCCAGATACTTTCTGGCTGTATCCATATCCAGCGGCTGCTTTTCAATTTCTTGCCTTGTTAGATCAATATGAAGCACGCACCCTGCGTAGCCCCCAGCTTTCATCACCAGACTCCAACATTGTAATAAGGTTATCTAAATAACATCTGTCCCGGATGCTCAAATCAGCATATCCAGAGGAAACAAGTATTGAACGGCATCGGCTGGACAATGTATTCTGCAATTTCCGCAATGCCAGCACTCATCAGGATAAACAATTCATTAGGTTATTTGAAGAATTCATAAAGGAAGCACAAAGAATAGTCTGTTTGTTGGACAATCAGCAGAATATAAATTAGAAATTTTCGCATAAGTCAAGAAAAAAGTCCGGGAAAGTCTGAAAACAGTAAGGCCGGCAAACAAAAAATACACAAAAATTATCGTAGCTTACTGAAGGGATGAGCAAATAAGCTCTGTAATATCCATGACTTTGATTGAGCCTTCCTTTTCCATGGATTTAATTGCATCACTGAGCGTTATGTTACAAAAAGGACATGCCGTAAGAAGCACCTCGGCCTTTGTATCCAGCGCCTGCTCAACACGTTTTTCAGCTATCACCTGGGAGGAAAGAAGCCCCTTCGGTGGCTCCATCCACATCCGGCCCCCGCCCATACCGCAACAGTTGCTATCCTCTTTGGCGTTTTCCATTTCGACAAGATCAACCCCCGGAATTTGCCCTATCAGCTCCCTTGGCTCCTCAAAAACCCCGCTGTGCCTCCCCAGGTAACACGGATCGTGATAGGTGACCCTTTTGTTAACCTCAGAACGAAGCCTGAGCTTCCCCTCTTTTATCAACTCGTTTGTAAACTGCGTGTAATGCTGCACCCTGACCCTATTTCCCCACTCAGGGTACTCATGGGTAAAAGAATAGAAACTATGCGGATCACTTGTAACAATATGGCTAACGCCTGCTTCTTTAAACATAGCTATGTTACTCTCAGAAAGGTACTGAAACAGCCCTGTCTCCCCCATCCTTTTCGCTTCATGCCCGCTGCATGTCTCGTTTTGAAGAATACCGAAATTTACCCCGGCCTGATTCAAAATCTTGACCATATTCTTAGCTATTCTCTGCGCCAGGGGATCATACGAGCACGCACATCCCACAAAGTAGAGCACATCCACCCTGTTCTCTTTTGAAGCAAACTCCACCCCCAGCCCTTCTGCCCACCTGGTTCTCTCATGCGCAGGATTCCCCCAGGGGTTGCCCCTAACATGCATGTTCTTTAAAACATTCACCTGCTCCGGCATGGGCCCTACCATCTTCTCAACCAGCAAATACTCCCTGGCTTTTTCAAACACCTCTGTGAGGGGGAGCGCCCTCGATACCTTCTTGCACATGAGGTTACACTTACCGCATGTCGTGCACGAGTAAACCAGGTTTCGTAAATCCTCGTTGATTTCATTCCACTTTAATCCATAGTAAATGGCACGGTTTATCCCAAAAGGACCCTGGCTGACCCTGCTCTCAACAATCGGGCACACAGTGTTACAGAAATGGCACTTCTCGCATGAGATGAGTTTGTCATTTAAGTACTTCTCAATGTCTTGTTCCACTATCTCCGCTTCCATTACACTTCTCCTTCAAGATTACCGCGGTTAAGGATGTTGTTGGGATCAAAGAGCTGTTTCATTTTCTTTATAAGCCCGTAACTCGTATCTCCATATTTCTCCCTGTAGAGGGGAACACGGTATGGCAGCCATCCCCAATCGCCCCCGACACCGTCGTATTTTAGCTGCAATTCCTTCTCAAGATTCCAGATTTCCCCCACTACCTGCTTCATCTTCTCGGTGGACCAGGTATAGGGAAATGCAAAAAGACAGTGCAAAGAATCAGAGCCGACATGCCCGTAAAGGTAAGACTCGGTCTGACCTATCAGATCATCCCTGCCCTCCGTAATATGGCTCAGCTCTGTCATGGCTTCAGCCAGGCGCGGGAGAGCCGGATTTACCTCTATTGCAAGGTAGCCCTTAAGTCCCTTCTCCTGTCCCCAGCGCATTGCATTCTCCCTCACTCCCCAAACTTTTTCCGCTACCTCCGGATCTTCCAGGATAAAAGCCTCGGTCGCCCCCGCACTCTTGAACAACTTAACCATCTCCTCAGCGTTTCGTTGCGCTTCTTCCTTGCTCCTGCCCATGGAACGAGTAATGGCCATGGCTCCTTGCGGAAAATCCAGGCCCAGAGCCTCGTAGCCTACCCTGCAGGCTTTCTCTCCTACGAACTCTCCGTCCATGGGAAGGGGTAACTTGTTCCTGTACATTAGTCCAATAACATCCCCTATCTCTTCAACCCTTTTGAAAAACCCTACAGCATCCACTGTCTGCGGCATGGGAATGAGCACCATCCTTACCCTGGTGATAATCCCTAAGATGCCCTCTGCTCCAATAAAAATCCGGGCAAGATCCCATCCAGACGACCGCCTCAGACACTTGGACCCCGTCTCTATTACCTCCCCTGTGGGAAGCACTACCTCAAGGCCAAGAATGTTGTTAATGGGTCTTCCAAAAATATTGTCCGTTAAATGACCGAGCGTGTTTACGCTCACAGCCCCCCCTACGCTGGAGCCAACCTGGGTCTGAATGGGAAGAAAATACCCCAGTTTCGCCAGTTCCTTTATAAGCTGTCCTGTCTTTACCCCCGCTCCACACTCAAGCCACTGGTGATCCTCGTTGATCTCAAAGTAGGTGAGACGCTCAGTGCTCAGTGTGATGCCTCCGTGCTTGGGCTTGGTGCCGAATATAAGCGAGGTTCCAGAGCCATACGTGGTCACCGGAATCTCGTGCTGGTTGGCATACTTGAGTACAGAAGAGATCTCCTGGGCATCTGCGGGTTGAACCACCACATCGGGCAGATCCTCCTGTTCAACATCGTATGGCAACGATGTGTCCGCGTAGTTTATCCTGTCAAAAATATCAGTGTGCACGTGGTCTCCACCCACTATGCCTTTTAGCTCTTCAGAGAGTTCTTCAGCGCTTCTCATCTGGAACCCCTCCCTCCTCTTTCTGAACCCGGCTTTCCTATCAACAAAGTTTTCTGCCCAACCATACAGAGGGCAGCGAAGCAGGGAACCCGCTTATACGTGAAATCCAGTCAACTAAGACAGATAAGACAAATCAAGTGTATTGTGCCAGTTCAAGCAGCACCCCATCGGGGTCAAGGAAGTAGAAAAGCACCTTCCGGCGCGAGTCTCCTGAATCTACGTCCAAGGGAACTGCAGCAGGATCACCCACTACCTTAGCACCCGCCTCCTCCAGCCTTTTTTTCATCTCCCCGATATCTTTCACCCTGAATGCAAGGTGGCGCATCCCGATTGTGCTTGCAGTAGAATTAGCAGGAACAGCCTTGCTCTTCGGGCTTTGAAAACAAAGCAACTCCAGCCTGGGATTATCCTTGTTTAGCTCAAGGTAGGCAACCTCGGCTTTCACTCCTTTTAACCCCACCACAGATTCAATCCATTTTCCTTCAAGGTGGGCACTTCCGCTCTTTTTGAAATCTAAAACCCGCGTGTAGAAATCAACCGAGCGATCTAGGTCGCTAACAACAATTGTAACATGGTCAATAGCTCGAACCATAGAAATCCCGTTCCGGGCATACATCGTGTCCCGTGAAAATCGGGCACGGAGCCCAACCCTTTACCAAACCATGGGAGTGTAGCCTTCTTTTAGTGCTCCGGACACAAACTCCCCGACAAATTTCACCTCTATTCCAAGACCCTGGAGTCTCTCGCTCACGCCGTAATTATCTGAACACCACTTGCACGCTATCACCTGCTTTCCGGCATCCATGAATCGTTTCACAAAGTCCTGGAGCTCAATGTCATAAGCCACCCGTTCTTCCGAAGGCCCAAAAAGGAAAAGCTTGGTATCTGCCATAAACTTTTCAGTGACCGTCCTCCTGGCGAACTGGAGGGCTGTCTTAATCACCTGCCTGTCGCTGCTCGAAATAACGATGCACAGCCGATCACTCACTTTCCACCTCCTTTGGAGTTCTTCCTCGCCAGGATAGCTTCCATGCATTCCTAGTCCAAAAATTTTTCATCAAAGGGATACAGTGTAAAAAGCACCGGGCCTTTGTCAGTAACTACCACATCTTGCTCGAGTCTGACGGCCTGCTCCAGGCCCGGCTTTCCGCTGTATGTCTCAATGGCCATGTACATGTTCTGCTTGAACTCGGCGGGAAAGTCCAGCGAAAAGCCTCTCGATATCCACATTCCCTCATAAAGGGTCAAGCCAATGCTATGACCAAATTGAAAGAGGCTGCACGTTTTATAAATATCATCGTCGTATTCAGGGAAATGCTTGGCCGCATCAGCAGTTGTTTTGCCCGGCCATGCTTCGTTAACTGCACCCATGGTCGTGTCCATCGCTTCCTTGTAAAGTTTCTTTTGCTCAGGTGTCGGTGCGGCATCACCGCACATGAAAGTCCTGGTCACATCCGCATAATACCCCCCACAGGGACCGCGGCCCCCAATGTCGCAGATGACCAGATCGCCCCTTCGTATGGGCTTGTCGGACCACCACCTGCTGTATGGGTTGGTGTTTCCCCCTGATGCCACGCAGAATGCCTGGCCTTCTTCAAAACCATGGTCTGTAAAAAATTTCATGATATTCCCGGCAAGTTGACTCTCGGTGAGCCCTGGGCGCTTCAACCATTCATTTCGTATCATGTCGAAACAAGAATCGGCAATCGCCGCTGAAATTTTACAGCACTCCAGTTCATCCACGGTTTTTATCAATCGCGCCTCTGACATTGCAGGCCAGGCATTGACCAATTTGACGCCTGCCTCTTCAAAAGCGGAATGAACCCACATATCCATGATATCAACGCCGATCTTTTCGCCAAAAACCTTTTTTTCCTTTAAAACGTCAACAACGCCGGCCACCATGTTCTTGACCTGGCGCTCAGTAGCCCCTTCAGACCATGTCCACGTTATGGCAGGCTTTACCCTATCTTGCATCCACGGACAGTTGAGCTTGGCCCTTTCCATGTCAGAGCCGACTGTTTCAAATAAAATTGGCTCACTATCCCTGCAGAGCACTGCGTATCGGATGAAGATGCTGTACTTCCACATTCCCTGGTAGACACCCGTCACATAACGCACATTTGCCCCATGGTACAAAACCATGGCACCAAGGTCATGTCTTTCCATGGCTGCCTTTGCTTGTGCAAGTCTTTCTCTCCTCATCCTGTCAAAATTGATTCTCTGCTCCCAATCTGCGCCGGTAATACTGTAAAGGCGCCTTGGGGAGTAGTGGTGGGGATACTTGATATATGAATGATCAAGGCCCGATCTTCTGATTTCAATCTCCTCACTATTGCTCATCATCCTTTCTCCTTCCTTTTCTCGGCTAGACTCCAAAACCTCAAGCTTGGATCTATTTTAGTTTTATATCTTCATCCTTAATTTCACCAACATATACATAGTCTTCGGCTTTATACTCCCCCGCGTCCGGAGCAGAGTAAACCCCACAGATCTCAACTTCCTCACTTTGAGAAGGATTTCGAAACCAGTGAACTGCGTTCTTGGGCACAAATACGGCTACTCCCGGGGAAATATCATATTCTTCCACCTTGCCAGCTCCATGGTCAATGCCCACTACTCCGTGGCCACGAATTCCGAACATCACTTCCTCAATGTCCTTGTGGTAGTGCTTTTGGTGAGCGGAAAACCCGGGTGGAAAAACCGTTCGAAACAAAGAGAGTTCCTCTGCACCACTTATTTTGTCCGTAATGAGAAACCTTATGTCCATGTTTGCAAAGCCAATATCGCTTTTTGCAGAACCGGCCGGCTTTACATCATCCACGCTTACCCGAAACTTGTACATAACTCAATCACCTTTCTTGTCTTCCTCATTAGTTTCTTATTCCCCTAGAGTGTAATACTACAATCCCTACCTAACTCCCACACCGAACCACTGACTTCGTAAATCCGCTACAATCCATATTGAACCGGAGCTTTAGTCCTGAATCTGCGCTTAGGATCTAAAGCTCCGGTTTATTTCACTTACGCCATTCCTTGGGGTACGTAGAGCCTTTTCTGTCAAACCTGTCCAGTGTATCCTTGGTAATCAAGTAGTGGTCGATCTGATGGTACAAGGGAGGTTTGAGCTCTCCTTTGATCTCTTTGACCAGCATTCGAACCGCCTCCCGGGCCATCTCAATATGATCGCACATTACAGTGGCCTGCAGCCATCCTTTCCTCATTAGCGTTTCCATGCCTGCATCAAGCATTTGCCCTACAACGATGATATCGCCTTTTCTGGCCCCCGAAGCCTGCACCGCCCTCACGGCCCCAACGGTCAAAGGGGGCGAAAAGCAGGCCACTGCCTTTAGATCAGGATGCGCCTGAAGAATACCCTCCACTGTTTTCATTCCCGCGTCAGGGCTTGAAGGCGTCCACTCTGTTATGACCTTTATCCCAGGAAAATGCTTTGCGTAAGTTACGAACCCTCTGTGTTCATCCTGACAGAGAGAAACTGCGGAAGGACCGGGGAGCACTAAAACAGTTCCTTTCCCCTTCAGGTGTTCTACTATGTAAACCGCACGGAGCTGACCAACTAAAACGCCATTTTTCATAATACGCAACACGGGCTTCTTTGTAAAAGAATCCAGATTGTCTATCACAAGGGGTATCCTTTTGCTAATTATTTTATCAACCACAGGCACTGTTCCTTTCGCGCTGGTAGCCCCTAGAATAATCCCATCGATTCCCCTCTGCATCAAATCTTCGAGCTGCCCGATTTGCTTGTTAACATTGGCGTAACCTCCGGCATCATAAAAAAGCATCTTCACTCCCAATTTCTCGCATTCTGTTTCATAGCCATAGCGCTTTGCAGTAAAATAAGGATCCACTCCGTTGGGCACTAATACTGCAATTTCGAGCTGCTTTGCTGATACCTGAGTATTTCCTATAAGCGAAAATACCAGTGCAAAACAAATAACCAAAACCCCTGCCAAGAAAGCTGTTTTCTTTTTCATTTGGAACCCTCCTTTTTAGTTGTTTTGAGTTAAACGCGCCTTTTTATCACGCTTCCCAGGCACGCAACTATAATAACAACACCGATTATGGCCTCACGCGCAAAAGTGGATACCCCGGAGACAATAAGCCCATTGTCCAAAAACACAATAACCAGGCATCCTAGAAGCGCTTCCCACACTCCACCTTTTCCCCCGAACACTGAAGTTCCACCAAGCACGGCGCCCCCGATTGCAAGTACCAGCCAGGCCTCCCCAAGCTGGGGAAAACCCATGCTGAGGCGTGCGGTCAAAAAAAATGCTCCAAGAGATGCAAGTAAGGCGCTAACAGTGTAAACGAGGACAATGACTCTTTTAATAGGCAGACCTGCAAGCGATGAGGCATCAGCGTTTGTGCCGATCAAATAAATCTGACGACCGAAGAGCGTGTATTTCAAGATGTAGTAAAGCAGAAATCCTATGATAATAGCGAAAATCACGGGAACCGGAACCGGCCCTATCATCCCCCCCCCAAACCAAAAAAGCCTCCCCTGATCAATATCGCTGAGGTTTGTCAAGGTTACCCCACCGGTGTAAACCAGCTCGACCCCTGAAACAACGAACAGCATACCAAGGGTGGCAAGGATAGGCGGTATTCCCAAAAATGCTATCAGCATTCCATTGATAAATCCGCACATAGCACCAAATAGAATTCCAGCAATAGAGCCCGCGTATGCACCTAGAACGTATATGCTACTGATTGTCGCAATACTAACAAGACTCATTACTGAGCCCTGGGATAAATCAATTCCGCGTGCGAGCAAAGCAAATGTTTGACCAGACACAATCAGAAAAAGGATAGCTCCCTGGCGCGTGGTTTGAATCATATTTCGTGCACTAAAAAACGCCGGATTGATCACGGTAAAAATAATCAGCATAACAAAAAAAGCCGCGGGAAGACCGAATTTACTCCAATCGATTCGTACTGGTAGTTTCATGGTTTATCAGAGCCAATCTATACAGTTTTTCTGCTTGCCCATGCCGCTTGATTCACAAAGCATTACTACTTATTACGCGCCAAGCCTAAATAACAGAACAGGAGCACCACAACCCCAACCACCACTTGCTGGGTAAATGTTGAAATACCCATAAGGTCCAGAGCGTTCGTTAGAAAATGAAGGATCATAAGGCCGATCACTGTTCGGCCAACATTTCCCGTGCCACCAAATATGTCATTTCCCCCTACTACCACCGCTCCTATAGACTCCAGGAGAAAAGTCCCCGCTCCCACGCGCGGCTCTCCGGTAAGCATTCTCGCGGTCAACAACGAGCCTGAAATTCCACAGGAAAGGCCGCTCAGAGTAAAAATAAGTATTTTCATCCTGGCATAATTGATTCCCGCTATCTCCGCCGCTTCTTCATTCCCTCCTAGCGCATAGATTCGGCTTCCAAACCGTGTATGGCGCAAAAGAAAATGGGTTAGAAAAAAGAAAACTAGGCCAAGAATAACTACAAAAGGAACATGGAGAATTCTGCCCTCTGCCAAAAAGTGGAAATCCTGAACCTTGGACGCATCAATTCCGGTTATGCTCTTTCCATTCGTGAAATAGAGGGCAAGTCCTCCCGCCAAGTAAAGCATTCCTAACGTGGTAATAATGGGGTTCAATCGTGTTATGCCTATGATGCTGCCGCTTATCAGACCACAAAAGGAAGCTACACCCAGCCCTGCTGCCAATCCGAGCCACGGGTGCCCAATAGCTGCCAGCGCAGCACTTGCCATGCAGGCAAGGCTCACCAGAGATCCATGAGATAAATCCATGCCACCGGACAGGATTACCAGGGTCTGTCCATAGGTGACAAAGAGCACAAAGGACATGGTTGTGAGGACGTTCAGAAAGTTATCTATGCTCAGAAAATGGGGGACAACAATAGAGGCGATCGCAAGAATCACTAAAAAAGCAACATAAGTGCCGTACCGCCCCCAGTACGCTCTAAGTTCAAAGGGTAGGCCTGTTTTTCTTTGCAAAGCCAATGTGCTATCGCTGTTAACTCTCATAATGCAGCTTCCAGAATTTTTTCCTGTGTAGCGTTTTCTCTATCGAATTCTGCTGTTATCCTACCTTCTTTCATAACCAGTATTCGATCACTCATACCCAGCACTTCAGGAATTTCCGAGGAAATCATTATGATCCCCCTTCCTTCTCCTGCCAGTTCAAGCATCAAGTTGTAAATCTCCTCCTTAGCACCTACGTCAATCCCTTTTGTTGGCTCATCAAAAATCAATACTTCCGAATTTGTAAACAAAGACTTAGCCAGCATGATCTTCTGCTGATTCCCTCCGCTTAATGATTGTATTTCAGTCTTTACCGAGGGGGTTCTTACGTTAAGCTTACGCACATACTCTTCCGTAATATTCCTCTCAAGCCGGGGGTTGAGGCCAAAACGCCTCACAAGAAGGCTAAGCCCTGCACTAGTTATGTTATGGGCTACGCTCAAAATTGGAAACATCCCGTACCTTGCCTTGTCCTCAGGCAGCAGTCCGATGCCCGCAGCTATCGCATCACCTGGATTGTTGAATCGCGCCGCCTTCCCCTTGTAAATCAATCGCCCTGAATGTGTTGGAAGGGCACCGAAAATCGCTAGCGCAAGTTCAGTCCTTCTTGCTCCGACCAAGCCGCTTATTCCAAGAATCTCGCCTTTTCTTAAAGAAAAGCTGACATTCTCGAATGCCCCGCGCGAACCCAGGCCCTCAACTGAAAGAACTACTTCACCTACGGGTCTCGGCTTCCACGGGTAGATCTTTTCAACCTCTCTTCCAAGCATCATCTTTATGACTTTTTCGAGGCTAATTTTCTCAATGCTTTCCGAACCGACGTATTCGCCATCCCGTAGGACCGTTACTCTGTCACCTATGCGTTTAATCTCTTCAAGCCTATGTGAGATGTAAAGTACGGCCACTCCTTCTTCTCGGAGGCTTGAGATCCTGTGAAACAGATCCTCTATCTCCTGTTCCGATAGAGAGGAAGTCGGCTCATCAAGCACAAGGATCCGCGACTGCATAGCCAGCGCTTTAGCAATCTCAATCATCTGGTGATCTGCCACAGGAAGGTCGCCCACGAGGCTCTTTGGGTCTATGTGAACGTGAAGCCTTTTGAGAATAGCAGAGGTTTCGCGATAAATCCGCGACCAATCAACTCTTCTAACTATTTTTCCAACCGTCGGCTCTCGGTTCAGGAAAATATTCTGTCCTACGTCCATTTTATTGATAAGGTTAAAATTTTGGTAAACAATAGAAATCCCCATCCTCCTCGCCTGTTCTGCATTTCTAATTATCGCCCTTTTATCGTTGAAAAAAATTTCTCCCTCATCAGGCTGATATACACCGGCAAGGATCTTAACAAGAGTGGATTTCCCGGCACCGTTTGCTCCAACTAGAACATGGACTTCGCCTTCATAAAGGTCGAAATCTACGCCACGGAGCGCAACTACGCCCGGAAAACGTTTAGTGATTCCTTTAAATGAAAGAATTGGACTTTGGCTCAACTTGACCCTTCTCTCCATTTTTTAAGAGATCGGACTGGATAATATTTTCCTTGAACCGAAGAAGGTGGTTCTCTACAGCCTTTGTGAGTTGCCCGGAATCACCACTTTTGTAAGCCTCCGCAATAGCCCTGTGCTCAACAATTGAAGCACTGAAGCGATTCCTTGTGTAAAGCGATAACGAACGCAACATCGTGGCCTGCTTCCGCAGCATCTGCGATATCTTTATCGCCCACTCATTCTCTGTTAATTCGTAAAAATATGTGTGAAACTCGTCATTAAGAACCAGATATTCATCATAATCCCGCTTCCTTAACTCCCTCTCCATATCCTTTATAAATCCATCAATCTTCCGCCAAACACCCCTGCTCCCCTTCCTGAGCGACATCCTCACAATTGCAGGTTCAATGATTGTGATAATGTCAAAAAATTCCTCGATTCTCTCACGGTCAATTTTTCTTACAAAGTAGCCTTTGCGGGGCAGCGGCTCAACGATTCCCTCCCCTTCAAGTCTCTTTAGTGCCTCCCTCACGGGCGATTTGCTCGTGCCTAAAGACCTTGCAATCTCGGTTTCATTAATCCTTTCCCCAGGCTTAATAGAACCGCTAATGATCGCCTTTTCTATCACCTTCAGGATTCTTTCCGACAGATTGAAGTGTTCACTGAGAACCAGTTCCATGTATTCAGCTCTCCTCATAAACTATCGATAGTCGACTATTGACTATCAGTTCTTCCTTGATTAGTCAAGAAAAATGTGAACGTTATTTTGGGAAAAGGAGTATCTTTGTTCTTATTTTCTTTTTTGCAAAAATTAGTTTTTTCTAGTAGCAATAATCCGATCATATTATTTCAAGACAACGGCGAGACCAGTTCTTGAAGTGAATTAAACAGCTCCTTTGTTATGCTTTTAAGCAACGTGACCACTTCTTGGCCCCGCTGTTTTTCTTCATAGAAATTTCTGGGATGCAACGCCATGGAAATTCGGGACATTGTGGTTTACCAACATCCTAATCCTGAGATGAAGTCTTTTCTTATGCCAGTGGAGATCTGCCCCCCGCTGGTAGAACACTTTTCAAAACCATTCACGGCGCGCTCGGAAAAGACCTTTAAAGAGCTGGGTACTGTAGGAGCCCAGATAGTAAAAGAAATCATGGCAGTGCCCGGCGTTAAATCATTGGAGATAAGGCCCAAAGAGGTGCGGGTGAAAAAAGAACCGCATGTTTCCTGGGAACAGATTGAAAAGAAGGTTTTCCGTATCCTCAAGAGCTTTATGAGGAGAAAATCCTTCCGGCTTGTTAAGCGGTGAAAGCAGCACATGCCCTAAGATCACCCTGCACACCTCTAAGGGCGCTTCCCTCCGGCTCTGCTCTCGCCCAGGGGTTTGCTCATTTCTCTGTGGGCGGGATCAAATGCTCTTGATAATAATTGCGAACTCGGGGAGCGACTTGACTTAAATTCAAACATGCTCTATTAAACCACACACTATGGCTCGGATTTTCCTCCCCTCTTTCATTCCAATTGTAACTACATACTCGGTCACCTCTCCAGATATGCCCCTTAAAGAGCTGCTCCAGGACAGCAGCCGCATTTGTGATGCTTTCCTGGCATATCAGCAATCCGCAGGTTATGATTGTATCCCTGTCATGGGAGAGAGCACCTTTACGGCAGAGGCTTTCGGTTGCAGAATCGGCTTAAAACAACATGAGGCATTTGTGGTTAAACCAATTGTTTTTTCCTCACCCCGGGAGATAAGGGAATATGTATTGCCTCCCCTTGACAAATGCCGAACTATTCAAACCTTCCGGGAGGCCATTCAAAGGCTTGCCACATATTCTGGGGAAAAACCGCTGGTTACAAACAGTACGGCTCCCTTCACCACTGCTGCCAAAATCATGGGCATGCAGGATTTCTTGATGAAAACACTCAGTGAACCTGAACTGGTAAGAGCCCTTGTTGAAAAAGTCACCTCTTTTATCATCGCTATTACCAGAGAACTGATCTCGGCAGGGGCTGATCTTATATTCATAGCAGACCCGCTGGCATCCTGCGATATTATCGCTCCTGACATGTTCCGCCACCTTGTTTACCCCAACCTAAAACGCATAATAGAGAGTATAGATAGACCCACGATACTTCATATATGCGGAAAGATTGATAGAATCGCCAAATACATGGCAGAAACGGGGGCCACGATTCTGAGCATTGATCACAATGTACGCATAGAAAACATCCGCGACATTGTGGGTCAAGATGTAATTCTCGGTGGAAACCTGGATCCGGCAGGAATTCTGCTCAAAAAAGATCCTGAAACAATTGCCGAGGACGCGAGAAAGTGCTTTGAGCTTGCAGGTAAAGATAACTTTATCCTGATGCCCGGTTGCACTATCGTGCCAAACACTCCGGTGGAGAATATCCGTGCCATGATAAAGGTGGCAAAGGAGAGGAAACCTGGAATTTACTTCGAAGATGAAAGGCTCCCAAGAAAATAACAAAGAATATATACGCTCTACCTGCAGACTCTGCTACAACGGCTGTGGAATCCTGGTGGAGATGAAAAACGGCGAACCTTTCAGGGTGAAGGGTGATCCATCCCATCCTGTAAGCAGAGGAATACTTTGCAAAAAGGGCCTGGCATCACTTGAATACCTCAACAGTCCTTACAGGTTGAGCCGACCGCTCATGAGGGTTGGTTCAAAGAAGAACCCACAGTGGAAAGAGATACAATGGGACAGCGCTCTGGAGCTTATCGCAGAACGATTTGCCGATACGAAAAAAAGGTATGGAGCAGAATCAATTCAGGTAATAAAAGGGGGCGCCAAGGGAATCTCCGACGTGCTTTTGAAAAAATTTGCCGATGCTCTTGAGACGCCCAACTACACTTCAATGGCATCCATATGTTTTGTCCCAGGAGAAATGGCCTCCAGGTTCACTTACGGGTATTATGCTGTTCCTGATTTTGATCACCCCCCTCGCTGCATCATTGTGTGGGGATGCAACCCGGAGTCGTCAGCCATAAGCATCTATAATGATATCAATAAAGCTGCTAAGAAAGGAGCCAAGCTCATTGTTATAGATCCTCTCAAATCAAGGCTGGCTCAAAAGGCAGATCTATGGCTTAAGCCAAGACCTGGTACTGATCTGCCCCTCGCGCTTGCAATAGCTCACGTTATCATCAGAGAAAAATTATATGATCGCAATTTTGTTGACCGCTGGACAACGGGATTCGAACAGCTTGAAAAGCATGTTCGAGCTTACACTCCTGAAAAGGCGGCAAACATAACCTGGGTGGACAGAGATAAAATTATTGAGGCTGCCCGCCTTTATGCCACCAACAAACCCGGGTGCATTCAGTGGGGAAACGGCTTGGAGACTAATCTAAACAGTTTTCAAACCTGTAGAGCTATTGCCATGCTAAGAGCGATTTCGGGGAATCTCGCAGTGCCCGGAGGCGAACTCAGGTGGGCGCAGCCACCAACTGAAAACGTTTTTCCCAACCCTTTCCATCATGCTCAGGCGAACACAGGAGACGAGAACCACGAACGGCTTATCTATGAACGACATCAAAAAAGCTTGAGCAGAAATGATAACCTTGCCCCCTTTGCTCGATATGTAACACCGCCGAGAGTGGTAAAATCAGTAATCCGAAAAGATCCTTACCCCATAAGATCGGCCTTTATCCAGGGCTCAAATATACTCTGCTCATACCCCAATAGCAGGGAAACCTTTGAAGCACTCAAGATGCTTGAATTCGTGGTTGTCACAGATATGTTTATGACTCCCACCGCCATGATGGCGGATGTCGTGCTGCCCGCTGCTTCCTACCTTGAGTTTGACAGTATTGAGGCCCCCTGCCATCTCCCTATTGTTTCAGCACAACAAAAAGTGGCTTCGGTTGGTGAAAGCTGGTCTGACCTTAAGATATTGAATGAGCTGGCGAAAAAACTTAACTTCAAGGATTTTTGGAGGGATGAGCGTGCATTCCTTGACTGGGTTCTGGCCCCTTCCGGGCTGAACTTTGAGGAGTTTAAAGATAAGGGCTTTCTTGAGGGCACTAAAACCTACATGCACTACGAGAAATATGGATTCGACACTCCGTCGGGGAAAGTCGAGCTTTTTCCTGCAATTTTTCAAAAGTGGGGAGTCGACCCTTTGCCCGTATACAAGGAGCTGCCCGAAACCCCCTTCAGTGATCCAGCCCTGTCCGCACAATACCCTTTTATTGCCGTAAGCAGGAAAAGCCCTTACTTCAAACACTCGCGGGACAGGCAAATTCCTCCTTTGCGAAAAATGCACCCTGAGCCTGTGGTGATAATCAATGCTGCCGAGGCACAAAAGCTTGGCATTAAAGATGGAGATATTGTCTTTGTTGAAACTAGGAGGGGAAAAATCAGGCAAAAGGCAAAGCTATCAGGCGATATCGACAAAAGGCTCATAGCCATAGATTATGGTTGGTATTTCCCTGAAAAAAAGGGGCACCAATTGATGGGCTGGGCTGCATCTAATATCAACATTTTGACAAGTAACGATCCTCCCTTTAATAAAGAGATGGGCTCTACCAACCTGCGGGGCTTTTTGTGCAGGGTGTCAAAGGCCTAAGACAAATTAGGGTATTTTGTCTAAGGTAGCTTGCTTTGAAAACCATTTAAATGAAAGGAGATGAGTTCATGAAGAAAGCATTCTTGGTTTTATCTGTTGTTATTTTCCTATTTGTGTTCTTAGGGGTCTGTCCCACCTCTTTTGCCTAGTCCGGCGTGTGGCGGATTGGGACTATTTACCCGCTGACCGGGCCCCTAGCTAAGAACGGCATCAAGAACTTTGACAGCGTAAAAATCGCCACTCAGATGATAAATGATGCCGGCGGGGTGCTGGGAAAGAAGGTAGTCCTTGTCAGTGCTGATGCCCCTGATCCGCAGGCTGCTGCAAGCGAGGCAAATCGACTAATTACCAACGAGAAGATCACCACAATTATCGGTACCTAGGCAAGCGGTCTATCCATGGCAGCCACAGTGGTCGCTGAAAAAAACAAAGTATTTTACATTGAAACAGAGGGGGTTTCAGGGCTTATCACTGCGAGAGGATTCAAGTATCTTTTCAGAACCACATTCAGCAGCGGCATGATGGCGGCTCAAATCATTGACTATATCGCCAAGGTGATAGCGCCCAAGATGGGCAGAAGAGCCGAAGACCTTCGCATTGCCACAGTTCATGAGGACGGAGGTTTTGGAAGCGTCACGCAAAAAGGTCTGACCGCGAGCGCCAAGCGCCTGTGCCTCAAGATAGTCTCCACGCAAAGTTACAGCGCAAAGTCCACTGATCTTTCAGGCATGATACTCAAGCTCAAGCGCGCAAAGCCTGACATTATTCTTGCTGCACAATACATCAACGACGCCATCCTGTTTCACAGGCAGGCAAAGGAGCTTGGACTAAAGGCCATGATTATAGGGAGTACGGCCGGACAGGGGAACCCTGACTTTGTGAAAGCACTGGGAAAGGATGCTGATGGAGTTATCGCCTTTGGAATTCCTTCGGAGTTTTCCATAAAGGACCTGGCAACCCAACCCAAAAGAGATGCCGCGGAGTTTCTAAAGCGGTACCAGAAAACACACAATGGAAAGTATCCGAATCCCACCTCTTTTGTTGGATTTGCAGGTGCCTGGATTCTGTACAGGTTTGTCTTGCCGAGGGCTGGAAGCCTTGATCCTGAAAAACTGAGAAAAGCCGCCTTGAGTCTGGATGTTCCTCCAGGTTCTAAACTCAAGTATCTTGCTGGGTGGAATATACGCCCTTCCAAGCGTGGGGCTTACCTTTATTTTCGGTGTTATGAAGATCGTCAATTTCGCTCACGGCGAGTTTCTCATGCTTGCAATGTACATATCTTTCTGGCTCTTTCATTACACTCACTTGGACCCTTACCTATCCATCTTTGTTGTTGCACCATTACTTTTCCTGGTCGGCATGATCGTCTACCAATTTTTCATAAAACCCACAATCGGCGCGCCCATCCTAACCCAGATTTTTGTAACGGTCGGCATCTCCATTGTTGTTGAAAACGTGGCACTCCTTGTGTGGTCGGCGGATTTTAGAACTATCTCTCTTAACTACCTGCGAAACCCCATTGTGCTGGGTCCATACCCTTCCCTTGGAATTCAAGAGTTAAACGTTAACCCCGCAAGGGTCATCGCTTTTATCTTGGGCCTTTCCCTCTCCATTGCTTCCTATCTTTTCCTGAAGTACAGCTACACTGGAAAAATCATTCGGGCTACCTCGCAAGACCGTTCTGCTGCCTTGCTGATGGGCATTAACATTGACAAAGTTTACAAGTTGACATTCGCCATCGGCATCCTCCTGGTAGGTGTTGCTGGTTGCTTGATGATTCCCATTTATACGGTTCACCCTTTCGTGGGATTTGAATTCGTACTTGTCATGTTCGTGGTGGTGGTCTTTGGAGGTATGGGAAGTATTGTAGGTGCGATGATTGCCGGGATTCTGATCGGCATCATCGAGGTGTTTTCAAGTTTCTTGATAGGTCCGGGAAGCAAACAGGCGATTTATTTCCTCGTGTTCATAGCTGTTCTAGTTATCAGGCCGGCCGGACTTTTTGGAGTAAAAGGCGAGGAGGAACTCGAACGCATTGAAGCTATTGACTGAAAAATTAACAAGCAGGCCTCTTGTGCTATTGGTACTCGCAGCAGTCGCTCTTGCGGTAGCTCCACTCTTCATCAAGAACGACTTTTATCTTGACGGCTTTATACTTGTTTTTGTGTGGGCCGCTTTTGCCGGATCGTGGAATATAATATCAGGTTACTGTGGTATGGTTTCGCTCGGGCACAACGCCTTTTTTGGCATCGGAGCATACACCTCCACCCTATTGCTTCTTCGATACGGGCTTACCCCTTGGCTCGGGATGCTGGTAGGAGGGGGCCTTGCCGCCCTTGTGGGCCTGGTCTTAGGAATAGTCTGCTTCCGGTTGAGGAGTCACTACTTTGCGCTGGCGACCCTTGCCTTCGGGCAGGTGAGTTTCATTGTTGCCATCAACTGGAGGTCCCTGACCGGTGGCGCTGAAGGCATAGCTTTGCCAATTGAACCCGGCCTTTATAACATGGCTTCCAGCAGCAAGCTTGCCTATCTGTACATAGGACTTGCTCTTTTTCTGTGTGTTATGCTTATCTTCCATGTCATTGAACGCTCGAGGCTTGGGTACTACCTTACCGCTTTTAAATAAAACGAGGATGCGGCGCGCGCTCTGGGTGTAAAAACCGGCAGAGTCCGCTTGCTGGCCATGGTCATTAGCTCCTTTCTTGCCGCTGTCATAGGGACATTTTATGCCCAGTACCTGGTGTATATCGACCCCAGTAGCGCAATCAGGATTCAAATAGCAGTCCAGGTTGCCCTTTTTGCTATTGTAGGTGGCGTGGGCACCACTCTTGGCCCTGCTATTGGAGCAATGATTTTCATACCCATTACTATTGCCCCTAGAGCCAAGTTGGGGACAGCGGCACCAGGGCTGCATATGATTATTTATGGCGTCATTTTGATGGCCGTACTTCTTTACATGCCACAGGGCGTCTATGGGACACTAAGGGAGAGGTGGAAAAGCACGTAGCGAGGCTCCTTAGTTCTTGAAGGATAAGATCCAAAGCTTGATAAAAAAGATCTGCTTAGCAAAAACCTTACCATTGCGGACCGAAAAAGGCTCGAGATTGCCCGAGGTCTGGCTACATCCCCTTGGCTCTTCCTGCTTGACGAGGTGATGGCTGGCCTAAATCCAAATGACCTCAAAGACATGACCCAGTTGATCCATAATCTCCTGGAAACCGGCCTCACCCTATTTATTATTGAGCATATTATGGCGGTGATCATGAATCTGTCCCACCGCGTTATTGTGCTGGACCACGGTGAAATGATTTGCGGAGGAGCGCCTGAGGAAGTTGCATGTGATCCAAAGGTTATAAAAGCTTACCCGGGAGAGGAATATGCCCTTGCTAAAAGTAAGTAACCTGGATGCCTATTATGGGGACGTCCAGGTACTGTTCGACATTTCAATAGAAGTCCGGAAAGAAGAGCTTGTATCAATTGTGGGCGCAAACGCAGCCGGGAAAAGTACCCTCCTTTGCTCTATCTCAGGGCTTTTGAAAAGAATGTCGGGATCTGTGGTGTTCAATGGAGAGGAACTTAAAGGACATCCTCCATATGAAATCGTGGGTCTGGGGATCACTCATATTCTGGAAGGCCGCCGCGTTTTTCCCTTGCTTAGCGTTCAGGAGAACCTGGAAGTGGGCGCTTACTCTCGAAGATCACATGTGGAGCCCCCGGGCAAAATTCATGACATCGCAAGAGGTCTCATACGAAAGGTGCCCAGGCTCAACCGTTTCTTTCTGTGGATAGACGACCTGCTAGGATATGGCAGGCCTCCAAAAGAAAAGAACTTTTGGCAGGTTTTGTGAGCAGTGCGGCCTGCGAGATTTCATGATTTTATTTTTCTACGCTCTTACCGGCCGCCATATCCCCCCATGGTACCAGAGCCTGGAAAAAGGCTCTCCCACTCCCACGACACTATTTGCAAGCACAGATGGGTCAATTTCTATTTTTTCATTAATCATCGGATCCCATGGCTGAAGGATAACCGGATCTCTGCCCGCCAGCACCATCCGCGGCAAACGTGCCTGCCCCCACTGCCTGGTCTCCAGAGCCTTCTGCAGTTCATCAAAACTTGAGTATGACTGAAGTTCGTGAAGTGTGATAAGGGTTGGTGGACTCAAGGGAATTTCTCCCTTGAGATTCGCTGAAAGTCCCTTCTCAGGACTGACCCAGATACCTGATGTTGTTTCCCTTGCATCCGGAGTGCACTCCTCGCCCTGAGGCATGAAACCTACGAAAAAACGCGTATCAAACCGCCTTGGCATGGCCTCGGGAGTTATCCAGTGCGCCCAGCGGGAAAGAAGAGAAAGCGAAAGTCTCCATCCAGTTGAAAGAACAGCTTTCCACAACCACCCTTTTGACAAGGAGCAGGCATTGCGCTCTTTACGAAGCATTGCGAGCCTCGCGTCACCATCTTCCAATCCACTTGCAAGCAAAACACCGGCTTCCTCAAATGTTTCCCTGATTCCTGAAACAGCATGAGCAATGCTTTCTATCAATCCAAGGTTGTTCCCTCCAAGGCGCAAGTTGATCTTTTCTTCATCAAGATCCAAGTGGCCCTTCCACATGTCAGGACGTCTATCTTTAGAATCAATCGCACCCCCCGGGAAAACATAGTTACCCGGGAAAAATCTGCTTTTAGCGCTTCGCCTGAGAAGGTAAACCTGTAAAGAAGAACGCTTCGTGCGAGTCAGAATCACAGTGGAGGCTGGCTTTGGTTTTGGTGTTTTTCTGTGCTTTTCGTGTGTCATTCTCGCACGCCTCAAGATATACTTTTGCTGTTGCAGCTTTATATACTATTGTTGAGGCAATTAACAACACTTAAAAAGGAGCTTTTCCCACTGGCTCTGCAAATTCGCTCCATAGTGGTGACTTTCATTAATCAAGAATAATTCTCTTGAGATAAATCGCCATATCCTCTAAATCTAGGAAAACCGGGGAAGGCACATGGAGTCTCTAATAGGTAAATATTCAAGCAGAAGGCAGCGACCTGAGTAATGAGCGGCAGGGAAGGAGGCTGTGATTGTGAATTATAGGTTGGAGCTGGAAGTTGCACTGGAAGCAGCCAGAAAAGCATGCGAGCTGTGCAGAGAGGTGCAGCAAGCCCGTCTTTCAGGTGGAGTCATCGAAAAAAGAGACGGCTCTCCTGTAACCGTGGCCGACTATGGATCGCAAGCGGTGGTGAGCACCCGCCTTGAAGCTGTTTTCCCTAAGGATCCACTTGTTAGTGAGGAAGATACGGGGCTGTTGCGCTTACCCGAAAATGCAGCCCTAAGGCAAGTAGTTTTAGCCAATGTGAATAAAATCGATCCCGGCTTGAACAATGAACAGATGCTTCATGCTATTGATCGGGGAACAGCACAGGCCAACCCGAAGGGCAGGTTCTGGACCCTTGATCCTATTGACGGCACTAAAGGTTTTCTCAGGGGAAGACAATATGCTGTAGCGCTGGCACTCATAGAGAAAGGAGAAGTGGTTCTTGGTGTCCTTGGATGCCCTAGCCTTCCTGAAAATCTTCAGAAACCACACAGCACACGCGGCTTCCTCTTCTTTGCAGTGAAAGGGCAAGGCTCCTGGGCATATGACCTGGCAGGCGGAAACAAGACAAGGATTGAGGTTTCTTGCGCAAAGCAATCCTCGGATCTTCGATTGTGCGAGTCTTTTGAACCCTCGCACTCCTCCCATAAGAAATCCTTGATGGTTGCCGAGTACCTGGGCATAAAAAAGCCGCCGATTCGGATGGACAGCCAGTGTAAGTACGGAATTGTCGCAAGGGGCGAAGCTTCTGTCTACCTTCGCTTGCCCACCCAGCGCTCGTATGTAGAGGCAATTTGGGATCATGCAGCAGGCTCCATTCTCGTGAGGGAAGCGGGCGGAAAGGTTACTGACCTCATGGGAAAAGAGCTTGATTTTGCGGCCGGAAGGAAGCTTTCTCGAAATAGAGGCATTATAGCAAGCAACGGCAAACTCCACGAGCGGATACTGGAAGCAGTGCATCGCGTTGCACTCTAACCGCCCTCAACCAGAGCTATTTACGAGAAACAAAGGGGAGGAATTGTGATAACCCAGATCTACGAAATTCAGAGTCCGCAGGAGGCGGAAAAGTGTATTGAACTTGGCGTGGACCAGATTGGAAGCGTGCTTCTCTCGCGGGATTCCTGGAAAGATCCGGCAATCAAAGAGGTTGCCGGACTGACCGAAGGTACATCCACAAAGCATAGCATTATACCTCTTTTTTCCGAAACAGAGACCATCTTCAAGGCAATGGAATATTATCGCCCGGGCTATGTTCATTTCTGCGAAAGCCCGATGGATCAATTCGGCAAAATAAAGAGCATTGAGAAAATGATCGAATCTCAACTCAAGTTCAAGGAACACTTCCCAGAGATCGGCATAATCAGCACAGTTCCGATGCCCTCCAACGACAGCGAAGCACAGTTTTCCTCCCTTGAAATAGGGAAAAAGTTTGCGCGCGCAAGTGATCTTATCCTGGCAGACACCTGGTTGGGGAAAGAGCCTGTCACGGGCTTTATTGGGATAACCAACACAGCCGGAAACTGGGATGTTGCCCGGGAACTTTCCCTTGAACTTGATGTTCCGGTTCTCCTTGCAGGTGGTCTTTCTCCGGAAAATGTTTATGATGCAATTTTGAAAGTGACTCCATTTGGAGTAGACAGCTGTAGCGGTACAAATTTTGTGGATGAAACAGGAAAGTCCGTTCGTTTTAGAAAGGACTTCGAGAAACTTGCCAGATTCATGGACGAGGTCCGAAGAGCGCGGGAAACCCTGGAGTTAAAGAAGCGGGAGGTTAAAGAGAAGCTTGAAAAGCTCAAAGAAGAGCTCAAGGAACGCGAGGCAGCCCTTCCAGCTCACTCAGTCAAACCTCAGCAAATAATACTGCTGGAAGAAATCGAAGATGAAGTATCATCTACGCAGAGAGAATATGAGCACCTCGGGGAAATTCTTGGATAAGAGGTTTCCTGCAACAGGGCCGTTAAGATCCCGCGGGCAGTGGTTCACGTGGAATCCTTCATGCCACGAAATCCTGTGTCCTGATTCCGAGGGATGCAGGGTTGAAGCTTCGCAACACTTTTCTAGGAGAAGTGCCACCCTCCTTTTGCTCTTCAAACAGATTCACCATCTCGCCTCGCTGAAAACCGCCTTGCTCGTTCTCTTGCAAAAGAACTACCTGCGGTTGAGAAACGCCTGCCTTTTCTCCATAACCCACCACAAGACCCATTTCCCCGGTATCTAGCTCCAGAAGCGTACCAACAGGATACCGCCCCAGCATGATGGCGAATTCTTTGACAAGTATGGGATCAAAATCCTTCCCTGCACCTTCCAGCATAGTACGAATCGCCTGGTCAGGACTGAGGGAAAACGCACGGTAAGCACGGGGTGAGGTTATAGCATCATAGAAGTCGGCGATTTGAAGTATCCTTCCAAAAAGGCTTACTTGCTTCTTAAACAAAACGTTCGGATAGCCTGTGAGGTCATACTTTACATGGTGCTCAAAAGGACCCAGGAGTATCCTTGATTTCAGGTCATGGGAAGCATTAAGCTTCAGTATCTGCTTTACGCTTCCCAAGGGGTGCATTTGGACAATCTCCCTCTCATCGTCTGTCAACTCGCCTTGTTTGGTGATAATCTCCCGGGGGATCTCTACCTTACCCAGGTCGTGAAAGAGCGCACAGATTCCCAGGTGCTCCAGCGAACTTCGCGACAGGCCGATACGGTTTCCAAGAGACAGGGCCAGGACAGCTACGTTGACAGAATGGGTATAGGTATAGTCATCATAGTCTTTAATCGCGCTGAGGGCCAGGAGTATGGCGCTGTCCTCTTCCAAACCGTCCACCATGGTTTGAACCATACGTCTTGCCTTGCGCACTCCTGCATAGCCTTGATACGAAATTTTTTGCGCTACCTCCTTAACTGCTGAAAGCGCCAGGAAGTAAGCAGTTCTAACCCTGACACGGAGGTCCTCATCCATCTGTTTGTGCCTTAGCTCCTCCCCTGCAAGAACCGTTACCCATCCAAATCCGGCCTCTTCAATGTTGCGGGTAAGCCAGGCGGCAGAATCTTCCTTTTCTCCTGATTGGATCAGGAGTCGTACAAAGGCCAGTAGATCTGAGTGTGGGGCTTCTTTCACACCGCTATGAAAAATCACCCCCCTTAGCCCGCGCCTGTTGAAAAACTCAAGCATTGTGTTTATCAGGCGGGCAATCTGCCTCCTGTAGTGAAGTCTTTCGCCCTGCACGAAAAACCGGCCATCAGAGATCATGATACTTAGCTCGTCCTCGATATCCAGCTTTGCTACAGTATCATGAAAGTCAGAAAGACAGAGCTTCACCAGCTCGTTGTTGTCCCGGTGGATCCTGACGGTCTGTATCAGGCGGTAGAGAACCTGAAAAAGTTTTTCTTCCCATGCCGGCGACCTATCAAACTTCCCCGATTCACTCACTTATGCGCTCCTGGACCGCGCCGTTTTTTCATAACGCTACCGGCTGCCTCCTTAAGACCCGGGTACAAGCTCGAAGAGGCCAGTTTGAGAATTTTTTTTGCCTGATCCGTGCCTATCTCTGAAAGCGCCAGTGCAGCCCCCCGGCGCCTGGCAGAGGAACGCCATTTAGAAAACCAGCTTCCTCCAAGCAGCGTTTGCTCTAAAAAGGGAATGCTTTTCTCGGTACCGCATCGGCCCAGCGCTTCGAAACAGGCAAGAAGATAATTATCTTCATTGATCCCGAATTTATGGCTTCTAAGATACTCCACGAGCCTCTCAGCGGCAGGTTCGCTTCTTCTGGTTCCAAGATATCTTATGAAAGCATTCCGAATTGAAATGCTCTGATCCTCTATCAGATTCATAATTTTCTCTGGTATCCACAACTTCTGCTCCACAATGATTTTGAATGCCTCTTTTCGCACTGCTTCAGAGGAATGTCTTGTTATTCTGACAAGAACCTCTGCCACCTTTTGGTCTTCCATGAGACGCAGTAAACCTACCAGGCGAAGCGCGGTTACCTCATCAGCACGTTCAAGAACCTCCTCAAACTTATCTAGATCCCTGCCGGCAAGCACCACAATTGCCTTTAAAAGCGCCTTTTGACCGGGGGAAGAGGCAGTATGAATCATGGAACTGAGCGCCCCGATTGCCTCTGGTGGAAGTAGGAGCAATACTTTTCCGGCTTTCTTGATTTGATGTTTCTCTTCAGTGGCCAGAACATCTCCCAGGCGAGATAAAGATTTTTCTTCTGAGATTCTTTTAAAGAAATCTTTTATAAGAGGAAGAGCCCAGGGTCTTTTCTCCTCGCTCAGTTTTCCTATTTGCCGCATCCCTTTAAGAATCCGAAACGAAGCGCTCAAATCCTTGTGCTTGAATGATCCTACAAGTTGCTCTTCCAGGTATACGAGTATTGCTTCAAATAGAGCCTCATTTTCCGTTCCCCTCAGGATGTCGGCGGCCATCTCGAGGACCTCGCCCGTTGTATCGCGCTCCTCCTCTTCCTTAACCAAATCCCTCAGCTTAAGCGCTTCTTCCTCGCTCAGCTCCAAGGAGGAGAAATCAATCTCCTGGAACTCTTTCAGCTGCTGTGAGCCGATGAGCAGTTCTTCAGCAATCATTCGCACATCCAGGGCACCCGAGGGGGTTATGCTCTTCTGCTCTATGGAGTTTAGTAGCTGTTTCTTGCGGTCCTCCTGTGTGATCGTATCGACATCGGATTCAGAATCCAGGATATGCTCCGCAGCATTGTACTTAATATGCGGCAGCCTCCCTTCCCAGAGCGCTGTCACAATATCTCCTTCGGCATCACCTGAAAGGGACTTGTAGTGGTGTAGGATTTTTACAAGAGCCTTGGTCTCATCAACCTCAATACCTTTCTGAAATGTGATATCCAGCATACCGTCCCTAAACAGGGCAAAGGCAATGTCGCCATCCTTCACAGCCCCCTTGTATACAACCTCACCGCCGTAGAGCAGCCGATCTTTCTCAACCTCCAGGCGGAGATCCTCGTGCTCACGGAGAAAAGTGTCGAGCTCATTTTGCAGGCGGCCGAGTGCTTCTTGGCAATTAACATGCTCTGGAGAATACATAGAGTGCATCTTGACAGCCAAAAGAAGGGATGTGGTAATTGCCTTGCAGGCTGAAACAGTTTCCGGAGAAGGACTTTCAGTTGATGTTACATCATCCATAAAAATACGACTATCCGTGGCCTTTATTAGATGGTTGCCGGATTTTCTCTGAGAAACAATATCATTAATTATAACGGCAGACCCTCCCTATGTCAACTTTGTTGTCAATATTTTATCGTAATTTCAAAATGTTATCTGACCTGCAAGCGGAGCGGAAAGGCTTTACTCCCACCTGTTATGATTGGTCTTCTTGAGTTCTATATAAGAAACCCTCCCGTGCTTATTTATGAAAGAGGTCAGCGCCCATGATATGAGACTGATAATCAGAGAGCCAAACACAGCAGACCAAAACCCGTGAACCTCAAACCCGGGAATGAGGCTGGAAGTCATCTTGAGGAGCATGGCATTGATGATAAAGGTAAATAACCCGAGGGTTAAGATATTAATTGGAAGGGTTAAAACAATCAGTATCGGACGGAAGAATGCATTGAATACTCCAAGAACGGCTGCCGCTAGAAAGGCGCTTATAAAGCTGCTCACCTCTATTCCCTTAATAAAATATGAGGTGAGCGTAATGGATGCAGCAAGTATCAGCCATCTTATGACAATCCCTTTCATAAGCGATTCACCCTTGCGCTTTTCCCTTTAAAAAGCCCCCCTTTCCAGAAACTACCGCCGCATTATGCTCTGGGGAGTCCGGTTAACCAACGGTGGGAGACTCTCGAATTCCTCTGTCCAGGCTCAAGCACAGCGTATAAATTCCAGAGTGTATCAGCGGGGCCCTTATCCCCTCTTGCCGATCAGAAGGCACAAGTCCTCTTTTTGGTTCTTGTCCAGGCGGGCAGTGGTTTTGAAACGGAGGGTTCTAAAAAGGGAAAAAATATAGTTGGCCTTTTGTCTCTGGCTCGTATTATTCAGGATGATCACTATATCCTGGATCGGGCCCGGATACGGCACCTGGTTAATGCCGTTGACTCTCCAGCCTGCCTGCTGAAACAGCTCTTTGAGCTCCTTTGAAAACCCAAGTGCTTCTCTGTCTCCACGCACGCAGTTCAGCCGGATGCTGGTTCCGGAATATTTTGCCAAGTCCTCTTTTATTCTAGGTATCAGATGCCCCGGGATTGTTCTTCTTTTCTCCTGTTCCAAAACAACTTGGACTCGTTCGATCTGCTGGGCCAGCCTTTGCTTCAGCTTGCTTATGGTTTGCTCGTAGTGCATTGTCCTCTTACTTTCGATGCCCTGCCTGAGGTTTTGCACCTTCCTGTCGAGCACAAACTTCGAAACCTGTAATGCTCCGGCCAAAAATACGAGAACTATTGCAAGCCACTGAAATATTGAGCCTAGTCTTACCAGTGAGTGAAGTTCTTGTAAATTCATGTGCCCCCCAATAAGCAACACTCTTTTATAATACTGTTTTTTTTATTGCATGTCAAAAATCCTTCTGATAACAAAGGGGCGCACTTTCACGTTCTATATGAGAGGAAAGCAATGGCAGAAGCTTTTGAAAAAAATCCTCTTTTCCCTATAGCAAATCCAAGAAGTATCTGTTTTTTCGGCGTATCAAGCAGCCCTTTTTCTATGGGAACCAACCTTCTTATCTCCTTGCGCGCCATGGGATTTAGAGGCTCAATTTATCCCATACACCCCCAGATAAAGGATATCCAAGGTCTGAGGGTCTACCCAAGCGTTATGGATGTCCCGCAAGTGCCTGATCTGGCGGTGATAGTGCTGGCTGCGCCAATCGTGCCCCAGGTGCTTGAAGAGTGTGGTAGGAAAGGCATCCGGCACGCCATCATAGTATCAGGCGGATTTAAAGAGGTAGGTGAAAAGGGCGTCTTGTTAGAGAAAAGGATACTTGAAATCGCCCGAAGATACGGTATCCGATTCCTCGGCCCCAATTGCATAGGCGTGATAAATCCAGGGCACAAACTGAATACCACTTTAATCTCGTATACGGGGGCACCGGGCTTCATAGGTATGGCCTCGCAGAGCGGGAGCTTTGTTACCCAGATGTTTGGACACCTTTTCCGCCTTAGGCTGGGTTTTAGCACAGCCTTTAGTGTGGGGAACGAGGCTAATGTTGATCTTGTCGATTGCCTGACCTACCTCGGAACTTGCCCTAATACCAAGGTCATAGCACTTTACGTAGAGGACATCAAAAGGGGAAGGGAATTCACGAGAACTGCAAAAAAAATAGCTCTTCAAAAACCCATTGTCGCATACTATGTGGGCGGCTCGGAAACAGGGAAAAGGGCAGGTTTTTCTCATACAGGTGCCATGGCAGGCCCGGATGAACTTTACTCCGGAGCCTTCCAGCAAAGCGGCGTTATCAGGGCAACCTCCGTTATTGAGCTTTTCGACTTTTGCTGGATTCTTGGAACCATGCCCCCTGCCATAGGCCCGCGTGTCGTGATCCAGACCCATTCCGGGGGGCCCGGGGCGGCTGCCGCGGATGCTTGTGGCCGCGCAGGGTTGGAGCTTCCCGAGCTCTCGAAGGAAACACTCGAAAAACTCGCTCCTTTTCTCCCTCCTACCGGCAGCGCTCGCAACCCAATTGATTTCACCTATACCAAGAACCCTTTGGATTATTTTTCCAAGATTCCCGAGGTGCTTATCCAGGAAAAGAATGCAGACATGCTACTTCTCTATCTCCTTCTTCCATCGCAAATATTGAAAAGAAACCTCGAGCAAATGGGCCTCAGTGAAGATCAAATCAGGGAACAGGCTAAACAATTAGTTGATACACAGTCAGGATACCTTATCAATCTACAAAAGCAATGTAAGAAGCCGCTTATAGGGTATACTTTCCAGAGTACTGATGAGGAATATATTCAGGCTGTCCTAGATAAAGGCCTGCCAGTGCTTCCGGACGCTGTTCGCGCAGCGCGTGCCCTAAAAGCTCTTGTCCGCTATACCAGGTGGCGCCAAAATACATTGAAGCATTCAGGCACGTAGGAGATCAAGCGAGCCTGTATCAAGGAGGCTCAAGGGTGGACGATGAACTTCTTGTTTATTTGATCTGGATGCTATCTCTTTGGAAATCCTCATCCTTTCCTTGACAAAAACCGTTAAACAATACTATTTGTAAATGACGCTTTCGTGCCTTCCACACCGAACCCCCAGGAGCCCTGAGCAGCTCACGATCAGAGAAGGGGCACGGAGCAGGGTTAACAAGGCCATTTTGTGTGCAGGACATAAGAGCCGTGAGAAGAGATTTCTTCCTGCTGGCCATAAGGGAAAACCTTAATCGCTACAGTGGGTGCGCATGTCTTTTACCCAGATTATCATCAACAGCATTGTAAGAGCATCTGAGCTTGCGCTCCTGAGTCTGGGACTTACAATTGTTTATGACATCTTGGGGTTTGCAAACTTCGCACATACAGAGTTCGCTGTTGTGGGCGTGTACTTAGCGCTGTTTTTGAATGTCTCGCTTGGATTAGGCATAGTGCCCGCCGCGATAATTGCTTCTGTCTTGACAGGTATTATAGCAATTTTCATTGACAGGGGCGTCTTCAAGAAAATGAGAAGCTCGGGGGGCATTATCGTAATGGTCACTTCCCTGGGCGTGGCCATAGCTCTCAGGAATACGGTAAGAGCTATATGGGGTGCCAGTGCCCGCAACTATTCCGTGGCACTGGAAAAACCAATCATCACACCTTACTTCCGAATTACACCGCTCCAGATCTGGATTATTGTTATTGGGCTGGCCGCCATGTTTCTATTTCATCTCCTTCTTCATTACACGAAGCTGGGTAAAGCCATGCGTGCAGTATCTGATGATCCTGAACTTGCCCAGGCCAGCGGCATAGCCACTGAAAGCATCATCACCTATGTTTGGTTCATCGCAATTGGTTTCGCTTCCGTCGGGGGCATCCTGATCGGCATGGAAACCTATATACTGCCCTATATGGGTTTTGCCATTATTGTGCCGGTCTTCTGCGCCACCATAATGGGCGGTATTGGTAATCCCTATGGCGCAATGCTGGGAGCGCTGGTCCTGGGTTTTGCCGAAAATTTCGGCCTGTATATCAACTTCGGGCAGGTGTTGGGTATTGAAAAGATCTTTCACATTTCAAAAGGACTGTTTATTCCCACAGGGTACAAGCCAGCGATAAGCTTTGTGATCCTTATCCTGGTTTTGCTTGTAAGACCCCGCGGCATTTTAGGGAAAAAGAAGGCAGGTTGATGGGAATTATAAATTTCCTTGTATATCTTGCAATTATGATGGCCATATACGGCATTTTGAGCCTGAGCCTTAACCTTCAATACGGTTTTACGGGACTGGCTAATTTCGGCCAGGTGGGATTCTTCTGCCTGGGGGCCTATACCTCCACCACAATCGTACTGGTATTCAAGCTGCCCTTTATTCTGGGGCTGCTGGGAGGGATGCTGGCTTCTACACTTTTTGGCTATATTATTGCCATCCCTACGGCTGATCTAAAAGAAGACTACTGGGCAATTGTAACCCTGGCGGCCGCTGAGATTATTCGCATCTTCTTCCTCAATGAGTCTTGGGTGGTTGGAGGCGGACCTTACGTGGGAGGAGCTTTTGGTGTTGGGGGTATCCCGCAGCCCTTGAGATCCCTTTTTTCCGCCTACACTTACCCTTTCTTTTATTTGGGGATCGCGCTTTTGTGCCTGCTTGTAGCCTACCTTGTGATCAATAGCGTAACCAGATCTCCATTTGGGAGAGTGATCAAGAGCATCAGGGAAGGAGACAATCTTGCTCAAGCCATGGGTAAAGATATAAGAAAGTTTCGAATCAAGGTAATGGCCCTTGGAGGTGCTTTCGGCGGGCTTGCAGGGTGCCTCTGGGCTCACTACCACGGATTCATAAGTCCTGAGCAGTTTCTGCCCCTTGAAACATTTCTTGTATGGGCAATGGTTATCGTGGGTGGTAAAGGAAATAACAAGGGTGCGATTCTTGGTGCGGTAATTATCATGGCCTTCTATAACTCGACCAGGTTTCTCAAAGACTACATACCCATTGAAGAAGTCACCCTTGCCAGCCTGAGGATGGTAGTCATAGGGGTCTTGATAGTGGCAGCCATGCTTTTTATGAAGGAAGGGCTGATAAAAGAGAAAAAGACAATTTATTAGGAGGCTGTCGGGAAACGTTCTGATCTTGCTGATGATACCATAACATATTTGAGTGCTGGACTCAGGGAAGCCGTGGCCTGTGCCAGCGCTCAGTTCCAGTGATTAAAAAAATAAAAGACCTTTCAGGGTCCGGATAATGCTTAGAGTTGAAAACCTTTACAAGAGTTTTGGCGGTATTATGGCTCTTTGCGATGTGAGCTTCCGTGTTGAACCTAAAACAATCACCGGGCTCATAGGGCCGAACGGATCCGGGAAGAGCACTCTTTTTAACGTCATATCGGGCTTTTACAAAAAAGACAAGGGTGATATTTACTTTGAAGGCCAAAAAATCGAAGCACTCCAACCCTTCAGTATTGCCTTGATGGGCATAGGCAGAACTTTCCAAATTAGCGAAGCTCCCCAGAAAATGACAGTGATGGAAAACCTACTTCTCGCACCCAAAGATCAAATCGGGGAAAAGATAGTAAATGTGTTCCTGCATCCTTCAAAAATAAGGGAGCAAAACGAAAAGGATCTTCAAAAGGCGTATGAAATTCTGAAGCTCGTCCAGCTTCATGACCTCAGAAACGAATACTCAGGTAATCTCTCCGGTGGACAAAAAAAGCTCCTTTCCCTGGGTCGCATACTCATGTTCGACCCTTCCTTGCTGTTGCTGGATGAGCCGACAGCCGGAGTTAATCCAACTCTAATCAAGGACCTTGTTATTGCAATAAAAAAGCTCAGGGATGAAAGAGAGAAAACTATTTTGCTGGTGGAACACAATATGAAGGTTATCAGTGAAATTTGCGATAAGGTGATTGTACTTAATTTTGGAAAAAAAATTGCGGAAGGAACACCAGAGGAGATCCAAGAAAACGAGGCCGTACTTGAAGCGTACCTTTCAGGCAGCGCAAGGCAAAGAGGAGCTAATGGCAATTCTTGAAGCAGAAAATATTTTTGCCGGATACGGAAAATCGGAGATCCTTCATGGTGTCTCAATGCACTTGGAAGAAGGCGAAATTGTGACAATCATCGGACCCAATGGCGCTGGCAAATCAACACTGCTTAAGGCTATTATGGGTTACATCTCCATATTCAATGGGATAATTCTCTGGAAGGCAGAAGATATCACCTATCTCAGGCCGGACCAAAAAGTGAGAAGAGGCTTTGGTTATGTTCCTCAGCTCGGAAATGTTTTTCCATCTCTTAGCGTAAGGGAAAACCTTGAAATGGGAGGCTTTACTGCTGGGAAGGAAGCAACCGAGAGAGGGATTCAAAAAGCTTTCGAGCTTTTCCCTGTACTTGCGGAGAGCGCAAAGAAAAAGGCAGGCACGTTGAGCGGCGGGCAAAGACAGATGCTCGGTATGGCCAGGGCTTTGATGACCGAACCCCAGCTTCTAATGCTCGACGAGCCCTCTGCAGGGCTTGCACCAAAGGTGTCTGAACAGGTGTTTGAGAGTATTCAGGATATACATGAAAAAACGGGTACCGGGATAATTATCATTGAGCAAGATGCCTATCACTCTCTAAGAATCTCTAATCGGGGGTACGTACTTGTTATGGGCCAAAACGAGTTTGAAGACAGGGCAGATAAAATTCTGGCAAATGAAAAAATCAGGGAAGCCTACCTGGGGGGCTAAATGCCCGGGAGAAAGGGGGTGGAAAAAGCACGTGTATAAACCAAGAGTCATGCACTATCCACATCATTTCTTGAAAGGAGGCACAAAATGAGAAAACTTACTCTGGTATGTCTAGGTGTTTTCATCTTGGCAGGGATTTCTTTTGCTTTTAGTGTGCAGAGTTCGGTGGCCGCTGAACCCATAGTGATTGGGTCCATTAACCCCCTGACCGGTACCAATGCGGTGCAGGGAACGGATATGAAGCGGGGTGAGGCACTCGCGCTTGAAGAAATCAATGCTGCCGGCGGTATTTATGGTCATCCCCTGAAAATCATCTGGGAAGATACTGAGTCCAGCCCCCGGGGTGGAATGGATGCCGTTCACAAGCTCGTGGAAATCAACAAGGTCTCCGTAATTATAGGTGCTTACTCCAGCGGGGTAAGCCTCCCTACAGGGCAGTGGACAAATTCAAAGAAGGTCATTCAGATCGCTGAGGCCTCCACATCTCCCAAGCTGAGAGAAATAGGCCCTTACTTTTTCGACGTAATGGGTCTTGATGAGGTGATGGGAACCAAGCTCGCAGAATTCGCGCTTGAAAGCGGCGCCCAGACCTTTGCCTCCATCACCGTCAACAACCCGTTTGGCATAGGAATAGAGATCTGGACAGAGAAAACCGTTAAGAAGGCAGGCAAAACCTGGCTTGAGGCGGTGCGCTATGACGAAAAGAAAACGGATTACAGAGCCGAAATAGAGCGCCTTTTCGCCAAAAACCCGGATGTAGTGTTTTTCACAGCTTACGGCACTGAAAGCAAGCTGATCCTCAAGCAGGCACACGAAATGGGACTGAAACCTGCCAAGGGATGGTATGCTGATTACATGACAATGTGGAGCAACGAGGTCATTCCTGAGACAGCAGAAGGAATAAAGGGCCTCGTAATAGGGACTGCCACCGGAACCCGGCTGAAAGAGTATAAGGCCGCATACAAGAATAAATACGGGGCAGGAGCAAAGCAAACGGCCTTTGGAGCATATGCTTATGATGCCACGTGGATCGCCGCACTAGCACTCAGCATAGCAGGGAAAACCAACACAGACGGGATTGCAAAGGCGCTTTACACTGCAGGCGGTATTTACAACGGAGTTACTGGAGATAAGAGTTTTGATAAAGATGGAATGCAGGTGACCGACTACTACCAGAGGATGATTTATACGGGGGGTAAGCTGTTGCCGTACAAGTAGAAAAGCACGCGTGCATCAAATATCGGGGCCGTAATCGGCCCCGATTCTTTTTTCCCAAGCTTTTTTAAGGGGCAAGGCTCTTTTTCAGCCTCAAAGTGAGAGCCATGTCCCGATACCTTTTTCCCTTGCCCTTTGGTATATAAGGGGAGCAACTGCCATATCGTCAAGAGCCAGGCCAAGGTTTGCCGTCATTGTTCTTTCATCTTCAGTTTCACGGCCAGGCTTCTTCCCTGCGACCAGCTCTCCCAGGTCGGCGTATACCTCCGGAATTTGTTTGAAATAACCCAGTGCCTGGTAGTGCCTGAGCTGCGGAACATCATCGGTGCAAAACTTGCCCACCTCTTCCATGGCTGAGGGATCCCAGTAGGAATCAAAGTCCACAAGGGATGCAAAGGCTCCCTCCTCAAGCCAGCCTGCCTTAATGGTAGCATGAGGCTTTTTTAGAATAGGTCCTGCTGTTACCACTATGTCACATCCTCTTACCGCATCCCGGGGATGCTCAGCCGGAACCACTTCAAGTGCAAAACGTTCCCCAACCTCCTCCGCATATCTACGAAGCGCATCTTTGTCCACGTCATAGGCCATCACCTTTTTCAGCGGGAAGAGAACCTTTAATGCTTCAAGATTACTCCTGCCCTGCACGCCACACCCTAGGATCCCCAAAACGGCAGCCCCTGAACGCGCAAGATAACGTGCGGAGAGTGCGGTCGCCGCCCCGGTACGCATGGCGGTTATCCACACGCAGTCCATGATGGAGACAGGTAGCCCTGTTTCAGGATCATTAAGTATTAGCAGGCCCGTAATGTAGGGTAATCCTCGCTTGAAGTTCTCGGGAAACCCGCTCACCCACTTTACTCCGGCTGATTTGAGCGCCGGGATATAGGCGGGCATCGCATGGATAAAATTATCCTCCCCACCCGGATGTATGCCCGGCTTCGGAGGCATCTCAGCCCTTCCCTCACCTTTTTCTCTAAAGGCGATTTCAAGGGCTTCGATAATTTCTTTCATGCTTACACCTACCGCAGAAACATCCGCCTTTGATAGATAAAGAACTTCATTTCTTTTCATATTATTTCTCCACCGAGTTTGCCTCGCCCGGAAATATCATACTGTGAAGTCGAAGACTGTCCCTGGTCTAGATCCCTAAATCTTCATTGATCAGCACAACCTTTACCCTGCCTTTAGGGTAAGATTTCTCTGTTATTGTCCAGTAGTTGCAGATTCGGTCTCCAGCCTTGCAGTCTTCGCAGTATGAGGTTTTCACGCAGGGTGTTTTTTTGTTAAGCCTCATTGCATTTACAGGAGCAGTATAGTTCTTAATACGAAACATTGCTTCGTCAAGATCAGAGACAATTTTATTTCGTCCCACGAGGATCAAAACGTTCCTGGGACCAAAGGTGATAGCCCCAACCCTGTTTCCTATCATGTCAAGGTTAACAAGCATGCCGCTTTCTGTTACCGCGTTGGTCCCTGTTATGAAAAGATCAACCAGAAGAGCTTTTCTTCGAAGCTCGAGAACCTTTTCAGCAGGCTTGCTTTTATCGTATGTATCCAGCACTTCCACTCCGGACATTCCTTTTAAGGCCTCATAAAGACCTGTTACCTGAAAAGTCATGGATCCTCCCCATGAAATCGTTTTAGGTCCCAATTTTGGAAGGATCTCCTCGAGCACGATTCTCCTGGCATCAGCTTTGTTATCAGCCACGAATGCCTCAAAATTATTCCCATCAAGCGTGGACCTGAGATCATTCAATCGGACCTTCCAGTAGCTTTCAATCGGTTTTTCCATCTGAATCCTCCTTCCTGCTTTGCTTTAAAAAAGGCTAGGAGCCCGTCTAGAAACTGGATTCGCCCGGGCTTTTGGCAAGGTTTCGGCTCAGGGATCTCTCAGATACACAATGCTTACTTATTACCAAAGCAGCTTACCGTAAGTCAAGGAACAGGCACCGCCTGTGGGAGACCATGGAATGGCTGCAGACTATACACGCTCGACCCGGCAGGGAACATAACGATGTAGCGGCGTGCCGGCTATCCTGTCACGATGGGTGTTTTTTGTAAGCTCATTTACATTGACACCATAAACTTCGTTTTCGTAAGTAAGCCCAAACCCATGAGGAATAATCACCGTGCCTTTGGCTGCAATATCGGAAATCTCCACTGTTATGCGGAGCTTTGATGCTTCTGTACTGACCATAACCTCTTCGCCATCTTTAATCCAAAGATCCCGGGCATCCTCACTGCTCATGAGCAAAGTGCAGACCCTCTTGTGTTTGTTCCAGGCAGGGTTTCGCACTATGGTATTTGCAGTGTAGGGGAAATGTCGCCCCGCTACAAGGACAAAGGGATATCGGGGATTGTAGAGGCTTTTTTCCTCCTTTTGCGGTTCAACCTCTTTCATCCACTCAACCATCTCATGTATATAAAGTTCGATTTTTTTATCAGAAGTTCTCAGCCTTTCAAGGTTCCTCTCTGGATTCAGCCTCCCCACCACCACCCCTTCAGGATGCTCAAGAATCTTCTGAAACAAAGACTCGCCTAGCAAAGGATTTAGCTCGTATCCAGCTCTCGCCAGGTCTTCCCCACCGTGTCGCGGGTAGTTCATTAGAATAGCCCAGAGAGCTGCAAGATGCGATGAGCCCAGTGCCCTGCCCAAGGTTTTTGCAGCAACAAAGGGGAGTATCCTGCCGATCTCTTTCTTGGAGCTTACAAATCGCAGCAATTCTTCCCAGTATGCCTTTCTGTCATGGCCAGCAAGCTCATAAAGCGACGGAGGGATTTCAGGTATAAGCCCAAGCGCTTCAGCGAGGCGGGTGTATATTTCGCCTTCCTCCAGCACCTCGCCCGCCGGATCACAATGGGGGTGTCGTACCTGCAGGTATATTTCGGGGAAGGTAAGGTTGAAAAACGTGGTATCCCATTTTTCAAATGCCGACCTGGCAGGAAGCACATAATGACCAGCGCGGGCAGTTTCGCTCATGGAAACTTCCACGGTGACCAAAAGATCCAGTTTTTCAAACGCTTTTTCATAGGCAAGTGTATCCGCGTAAGAGCGAAGGGGATTAGAGCCACTGACTATCATAGCCCTGAGGTGTTCCTTGTTCGTCGATAGGATTTCCTCTGGTATAACGTTGGGGGGGAAATATCCCATTATTGCGGGAACATCGGTTTGTAGCGTCCGCCATGTTTTTGAGTCACGTTCATCAGAATGGGATCCGAGCGGCATTAAGTGCCCCACAAACACATTGCCTCCCGGTGTGCCAATCCGACCGCATATAGCCATAAGGATCATCTCGAGGTATGAATTCATTGTGCTCTGTCTGTCCATCAGGAGCCCGAGATCTGATCTTATGGCCGTGGGTTCAGTGGCATAAGTACATGCCAGGTCTTCAACTTCACCATATTCCAGCCCACATACCCTGAGAGCGGATGATACGTCAAAGTCTCTGAACCACGGAGCAACCTCCTTAAAACCGCTACAGTGGTTCTCAATGAAGTGCCTGTTTTCGAGCCCTTTTTGAAGGATAACCGCAATCAATGATTTGAGGAAAAGTGCCAGCGTGCCTATCCGTATCTTAATATGCCGGTTGGCCAGCTTGGCTGTTTCACTGAACAGCGGATCAACGACGATCAGTTTTTTGAGAGGATCTTTCGAAAACTCTCTAATGCGCTTCCTCGCCCTGTTGACGCCTGAGTTACTCACATAGCCGTTCCACCCGATAACAAGGAAATTTCGGGCACGATCAAGATCAGGAATAAGCTCCATGTTCTGTCTTCCATATGCCCGGCCATTTACCCAGTATAAGCCTGTGAGTTCCTGAGCCAACGGAGAATAATGGTACTGGGAGCCAAGAGCCATCAAGAGATTCCTTCCAAAGCCAGCCTCCAGATGACATCCCTGCCCGCCTCCACCCAGGTAAGCCAGGACCCTCGGTCCGTGTTTATCAAGGATCTCTTTTAACCTTGTGGCTATTTCTGATATTGCCTGCTCCCAGGATATGCTTACAAATTTGCCTTCCTGCTTTTTAAGTGGAAATCTCAAGCGCTCTTTGTGTGTCTGGTAGTAGCTGACCTGCATCCCTTTCCGGCAGCAATAGCCTCTGGTTCTGGGGTGATTGCGATCAGGACGCACCCTGCTGATGTCATGACCACGGGTCACGATTTCGAGGCCGCAATTATGGTAACACAGAGGACAAAAGGTTTTCTTCCATTCACCCATTTTTTCCTCCACAATGCAATTAAGTTTGACAGGATGCTTCTTTATCCATACAAACCAGTGCCTTCCCACCCGTCCCCATAGACTGGGCAAGAGCAGTTTGGCCCCAAACAAACTCCCGGCACTACATTTGTTGAAAAGCCATCTGCTCAGTGGTATAAGGAAGTCTTGTCGGCTAAAGAGTATGAATCTCCTTTGCTCAAAAATTCCTATGAAACGGGGTAGCGTGACCTATGAAAATATCTTTCAAGAAAATAGAGGGGAAAACCTCTTTCATGAACCCAATGAAAAACCATGCACTCGATGAAGTACCGTTTGAAATCAGGTTTGATCCCCTGACAGGGGAAACAGGGCGTGTTTTTGATCTTCCTTTCAAGGCGGAAAGACCCGACCTTTCAGCCACCATCGAGCGGTCAAGAAAGCAGTTCTGCCCTTTCTGTGAGGACAAATTCGAAAAAGCCACGCCGCTTTTCCCCAAAGAATTCCTGCCTGAAGGGCGGCTCAGAGTTGGACAAGCTTTACTTATACCTAACCTGGTTCCTTTTGACAAGTATGCGGGGGTTGCTGTTTTTTCCTCGCAGCACTACATTCCAATAGAAGAGTTAACGCCTGAAAAAATGTATGATGTCTTTATGGCATGCTCAAGCTTTGTCAAAAGGGTAGCAGAAACTGATCCCCAAACTTCATTTTTTAGCATCAACTGGAACTATATGCCGCCTTCAGGCTCGAGCATCGTGCACCCGCACCTTCAAGTAAATTGCGGGGAGGTTCCGACAAATGAGCTTCGCGCGCAAGTGGAGGGATCCAGCAGGTACCAGAAGGAAAACGGCCGCAGTTTCTGGGGAGACCTGGTTGAAACAGAGAAAGAAAGCAAGGAGCGCTACATTGGAGAAATAGGCACCACATTTTGGTCCATGAACTTTGTGCCTTTCAGCTTCTTGCCTGATGTGCTCTGTGTGTTTGCCCAAAACCACTCCCTTGCAAGTTTGGACAAAGATTCCCTCAGGTCGTTTCTTGACGGACTAAGCCGCATTATAGCTTACTTCAATAGCGAAAACATATTGAGCTATAACATGTCCGTCTTCTCTACAAGGGAGGAGGACTTCTTTCGGGTCAATGCACGAATTAGTCCCCGGCTTTTCCCCAGGGCCATTGGAAACAATGACATGGCGTACTTGCAGGCTTTGCACAAAGAGCCTTTTACAGTGCGTCCACCTGAAGCTGAGGCTCCGAAGGTGAGGGAATTCTTCCACTAGCCCCTCTATTCAAAATTTGTCGTAGAGTCCTTTAGAGGAGACCTTACGTGAGAAGGAAAGCTTTAAAGCCCATAGCACATTTTTCTCCCATGCCTTATCTAGGGTTTTTCTTTCTTGTCCTTCCACTTCTTTTTGCAGGTTGCTTTGGAGGAAAGAATGGCGAGAAACAGAGACCCATCCAAAAATGGTCGTGTGATCCACAGGCTGATAGGGCAATGAGGGAAAAGGACTATTTGAACAGCATTCTTTTTCATCAACGCCTTCTTGAAAAGGAACCTCAAAATGCACTGGCCCTCTATCACCTGGGGTACTCCTACGGCCAAAAAGGAGATCATGAAATAGAGGTTCTTTACTATGAAAGGGCCAAGGCTGCGGGATACATCGAAGGGAGCTTTTACTTTAACATGGGAATGGCCTATGGTGAAATAGGGAAAGAGAGAGAAGCAATTACCTGTTTCAAAAAAGCAATATCCCTCAACCCGAATCTTCCGGACAACTACCTGGGGCTTGGCCTTGCTTATTCAAGAACTCCTGGAGGAGATGAACTCGCGGAAGAGGCCTTCCTGAAGGCAATAAGCATGGATCCGGGTTTCTTATATGCAAGGCTGTGCCTGGGGCGTTTCTACGCAGGCAGAAAGAAAGTTGGGGAAGCAAAAGAGCAGCTTTACAAAATCCTTGAAATTGACCCGGAGAACAGCGACGCTCGAGACCTTTTGAAAGAACTGAAAGATTACAGAAAATGAAAAACTCAGTAAGATTGGAAATGAGTGATCACATTGCGACTTTAACGCTTAACAGGCCAGGATCGTTAAACTCCTTTGACCTGGATATGATCCAATTTATTTCAGAAAGACTAACACAACTCTCGGGTGACACTCTTGTGACAGGCGTGAAAGGCGGGGCGTTTTGCGACAGCCTCCTAGCCCATGGGCAGCATATATTCGGCAAGCCTAGAAGATGTCTTTCTCAGGTTCTGGGAAAGCAGCCTGGATATCCCCTTCAAGATCTTTATCCCTATCTTGGGGTGCTTTTGCAAAATCACATCAAAGCCCTTTGATGTGAGAGTGACGAGGGTTGCTTCAGTCCTCGCTCTGACAGTTGCTGATCTCGGCGTCTTGTCAATCACGCTCATTTCGCCTATGGACCGGCCTCTTGAAAGTGTCGTTATCACCACCTTTCCTTTCGCTTTCCCTTTCCCTCGCTGGGTTTCCTTGATGACATCCAGTTCCCCCTCCACCACAAAGTACACACAATCTCCCTGCTCACCCTGCCTGAAGAGAACCTCCCCGGGCTCTACTTCAACAAAATTAATGTGTTCCGCGATGTAGAGCAATTCCTCGGAGGTAAGGGCTTCAAAGAATGGAAAACTGAAGATAAAATCAGTTACGGCTTTCTCCACCTTGGATTCCGATAGAGGCTTTGCTTTCTTCATCAATCTTCTCCAAGAATTCTGTCAACCCACTTTTTGTTCCTAGCCCACCAAAGTAACACGGATCAAAGCAACCCAAGCACCTCATACACGGTGACGGATTGTTTTTTGCCTTTCACAGATTTTTCTCCCACCTTTTTAATCCGGAATTTGTCTTTTACGCACTCAAAGGTTCCTTCACCGATCAGGATCTGGTTGGGTTTTGCCATTTTCTCCAGTCTTGAGGCTGTATTGACCACGTCTCCTATGACAGTATAATCCATCCTTCTTGGGGAACCCAAGTTTCCTGCAACCACGGTGCCTGTATTAATACCCAATCTTATTTCAAGCATCCTGTGAGGCAAAGCTTCCTTTCCCATTTTCGCCATGGCCTGTCTCATTTCAAGGGCAGCGAGTATGGCTCTTTCCGGATCATCCTCCCTTTCCACCGGGGCTCCGAATATGGCCATTATCGCATCGCCAATATACTTGTCCAGAGTTCCGTTATAGCGAAAAATGATCTCATTCATTTCCTGAAAGTAGCGGTTTAGCAAAAGGCTCACCTCTGTCGGGGAAAGCCTTTCTGAAAGAGGAATAAAGTCTACAAGATCCGTAAAAAGCACAGTTACTTTTTGATCGGCCGATAGTGGTAACATCCTTCAATACTTTGTACCTGAAGGACTTACCGTACCCAGTAACAATGCGGAATTCAGGCACTTTGACCCCCTTCCGGGTATCCGTCAATCTACCTACCTGCCCCGTGTCTACTATCGCGCTCCTATTTCCACATGCATGCGCTTCCGGGAATCCCCAAACAGAAGTGACCCGCTCAACCATTTTGTAAGCGATATATAAAGATCAGGTACTGCTTTCATATTGCTGGTCCACAAAAGAGACATCGAGGAGAGGATTGGAAAATTCGTTAAGTTATTATATTTAATGACAAAATCTCCAGAAAGTCAAGGAAAACCCTGGATCGCAGGACGGCTTCGTCATCATTTGAAATTAGATTGCCAAATATAGTGGTTTAACTTCTTACAGGAACTCTTTAACCGGAAGAGCTTTCTGTGCTTGATTGATAGTAGAGTTTAAGACATTGCAAAACATCTGAAATGTCTTCCAGGCGGCTGAAGACCGGGATTCCGTCCCTAGCAAGATTTCTAATGGTAGCGCTTTCAAAGCGCGATAGATGACACCCAAATATGACAGGTTTTTCGTATGCCCTCATCATCTCTTCACTGCCGCGCAACACCTCTTCCTCGTCCTTCTGCCTCTCACTCACCCACTCTGGAACCATGTCCGGTTCAAGCCCCCTGAGCCCATAGCCATGGAATACAAGGGCGTCAATTTCCGCGCTGGAAAGAAGTGCATCAACGATGGAAAGCCTAGCCTTTTTGCTAAGAGAAAGTCCGGCAGCCCCAAAATCAACCGGGTTCCGGGTGGAAGCACGGTACGGCAAGCCGAAATCGCGAAGTTTTCTCTGAAGAGAGGAAGAAAATTCCGGAACAATAAATCCTTTTTGGTAAATATGATCAGTCAACATCACTCCCCATGAGCCACCTTGCGTAACAATACCGACCCTGGATCCCTTCAGCGGAGGATAAAAGGTAAACGCGTGCCCTATTTCAAGAATTGTCTCAAAGTTCTGAACCAAAATGCATCCTGCTTGCTTGAAAAATCCTTTATGGATCGCGAAAGATCCTGCCATGGCCCCTGTATGGGATTCCGCCGCGCGAACTCCCGCCTCGCTTTTTCCGCCTTTATACACGATGATCGGCTTCTTGGCCGCCACATTTTGAGCAACCTTGAGGAACCTTCTCGGCTCTTTCAGACCCTCAATGTACATGAGGATCACTTCGCTCTCAGGATCACTGCCAAGTAACTGCAGGAAGTCAGTACACTGAAGGTCTGCTTCGTTTCCTGTTTGAACGAATTTCCCGAGCGCCACTCCCTTGGATCGCGCCCGCGCCACAACATTATGAACAGCATAACCTCCCTGGCAAAGAAATGTTATTTTTGAAGGAGTTGCGGATGGAAGCACCTCGCCTGCAGCGCAAAATCTTGCGTGCATGTTGTAGATACCGCTCACATTGGGCCCTACTACCCTGATGCCATGCATCCTGCAAAACGAGGCGATCTCCTTCTCCAACTTCTTTCCCTCCTCCCCCAATGCCTCGCCAAAGCCGGATGCGACTATGATGATTCCTTCTACCTTCTTCCCCGGACACTCCCTGAGAACATTCCAGATTCTCTCGGCAGGGATGGCGATGATTACGACCTCGACATCACCCGGAACCTCAGTAAGCCCGCGATACGAACGCCTGCCGAGCACGGCTTCGGCATTCCGATTTATAAGATAAAGCTCACCGGAATAGCCACCCTCAATTATTCCGAGCGCTATCCTGTAACCCCATGAACCGGGCCGGTTTGAAGCTCCAACCACGGCAACACTCTTCGGGTCGAAAAAAAAGGAGAGATCTTTGCCCTCCGCTCCTTTTGTGCTTTCCGCTTCCGCCAATATTTTACTCTTTGACCTCCTTTGGGGCCCCCTCAGGTAGGGGGGTTGATCGCAGGTATCTAAGGCTCGTATACCATGCTGGAGAGTTTTTATCGATGCATGATTTCGCTTCTACAACCTGCACCTAGGGCCACGAGTTTATGGAAAAGCACTGTAACCAGTCAAGGGAAAAGGCTCCCACTCTAATCGTATTTTTCTAAAGCAAAAGGTTTTTATCCTGTCAGGGATTCTTCCTTGACACAACGCTCCATAAGGTTATATTACTATTTAGAAATCTATAGAAGAGAGAAGCTTTGATGAAGAGTTTTGTGAAGGTGATGAAGGCGCTTTCTGATCCAAATCGAATAAAAATCTTGAAAATTCTTCAGCGAAGGACCATGTGTGTTTGTGAAATCCAAGAAGCCCTAGGGGTGGCGCAACCGACTGTTTCCAAGCATCTCAAACAACTTGAGGAAGCGGGGCTTGTTGAGTGTCACAAAGACGGGCTGTGGGCCAACTATTCCCTCACTGACGGAGCGAGCAGCCCTTACGCTGCTTCTCTTCTTGGCAATCTACGACATTGGCTGGAAGAGGATCAGCAGGTTGCGGAGGTGATCAAAAAGCTTCCTTCTATTTCACGGGAAACCCTTTGTAAGACATGACCGTTTGCCTGATAGCGGAGCCACATAGCCCGAGGAGAATGCGACTTCAGAGATGGGGTTTCTTGTTATCTAAGAGCCAAAGGAGTATTTGTCAAAGTCCAAGACATCGATGACCCAAGTCTAACGGTTAAAAGGTTCAAGACATCGATGACTCATGTGAAAATATGATGGCCATTTTTTCCTACAGCGTGAGCAAAAAATC
>JAFDEF010000093.1 GCA_019310485.1 Deltaproteobacteria bacterium
GGAACAGAAAATTTTTTTAGGCAGGATTTCGGCTTGGAGAGCTGGGTTGAAATGAAAACCCGTGGGTTGAAAATGGGTTGGATTTTAAGCCCTTGGAGTTATTAAATTAGCTCATTTTCCCGGAAATATCTCACTGTCGCACCAGCCGATCCTGTCCTTAGAAATGTGTCAAAGAAGAGATGAATGCTTTTCTGGATCTGCTTGTCAGGATCAAGGATTACCTTATCGGCTGAGTTATAAACAAAGCCCACAGGTAACGGGCTTTTAAGTTCGCCTCTTCGGGCCTTGGAAAATATTCCTCCCTGAAGCCTTGCTTTAAGAACGTGAAGCTCAGCCTCACTCATCGTGCCCTTTAAACCTAAAAGCAGCCTGTCATTAAAATGACCAGGATCATATAGGCCATCTTCGTCCAGGATCAAAGTCTTTGATAAGGCACAAATCTCCAGAAGCCTGTGCCAGTCTGAACAGTTGCGGGCTAAGCGGGATACTTCAAGGCCTATTACAATGCCTGCGTTTCCCATACCAACTTCGGATACCAATCTTTTGAAACCCGCACGGCCTTCAGATGATGCTCCTGATTGTCCAAGATCAGAATCTATGACCACTATCTTCTCTATCGGCCATCCCAACCCTATGACCCGATCACGCAAGGCATACTGCCGATTTGTACTTTCTGTATTCTCGAATACCTGTCTCAAAGTGGACTGACGAACATAAAGAAAGGCCTTCCTTTTTAAATGTTCTGGGGTGACCTTCTGTTCAGTTAGCATACAGTTATATCCTCCCGGCAGACATTCAAAACCATATTGGCTAACACGATTGTAATCTGTCCCCGTAAATCAAAAGGCAACTCCTGATAATTATATCCTTCCCTTCCATCTTTAACCCTTTGTGGCCGAAAACTACATCTTGACCAACCCTTCAACCATCCAATCATGCCTTGTCTGAGAAACAGAGAAAGGCCTTGGCTTTTCCTCATATGTCTCGGTGAAGAGCAAAGAACAACACTCCTTAAATCTTCATACTGTGCGCTCAACATGTCTTTGCTTAAATTGAAACTCATCGATTTTCTATCTCTTTTTTTTCCCTCTTTCCGCCAAGGCCCTTTCTATGCTCCTGGGATGGACCTTCAAATCAAATCGTTTCTCTAGTAATGAACATATGTTAGGAGCCCGAAGCGTGCTATCCTCTAAAATGGCCTGTTCTACAAATTTCATGACCTCATCAGAAAGTTTATGGGCCCTTTTTGGTCCTCTTTGTCGGGGAATCAATCCGAGTATCCCTTTGCGGTTAAACTCTTTTTGGGCTTGATAAAAAGATGGCCTTGAAAAACCATATAACTTTGAGGCCTTGGCTACCGGCCATCTATCTTTTCGTACCCGGCGTATCATCTCGTACTTAACTTGGAGTAAATCTTGAGGGTCAAAAAAATCGTACTCCTTAAAAAGCTCATCCTTTACCTGCCAGGCCTTAGGGTTTAGGACTCCCTCTTCTTTGAGCATTTGGATTTTTGAGCCATCATTATTATCCATCATATCCCCCTTAGCATAACAAATTATGAAATAACATATACTGTTAAGATAATTATGCCATAACAATTTGTTTGTCAAGAGAAATATGAACAGAAAAATAAAATAATCAACTCGTTATACCAAATAAATAGAAATACATGCCTGATAAAAAGATATTCATATGGCATATTTAACTTTACATTAAACGGCATAATTTCCTTTACATATCATCGTTGCACTGCACTGTGCACACCCTTGAGTCCCCTTTGATATCTTCAATTAAATTGCAAAGGTCAATAAGATCATCAATATGAAAAAAAGAACGTCCAGCTGCTATCTTGACAAACGGATCCTCAGGGATAATGCTTGTCCAGGAAGCGGGAACTGAAGCCAGATGACCCTCATGGTCGTGAAAATATACTCTATTTTCTCCCCAATTATGACGATAGGTAACAAGATCAAATTGCTGATTATATAAGGGATGAAATGGATGAGTGATTATGAATTTTGTTTCTTTATGATGCGCATTGGGTGTATTTGAATACCTTTTCCAATGGCTGGATTGAGTCCTGGTTTCGGATTCTTAAACACGACTGCCTCAAGTACAAGGACTATGTGAGTTTCGATCAACTCAAGGCGATTATTGAGAGATTTGTCGTTGTCTACAACACCGAGCGCTATCACAGCGCTATTGGCTATGTGACCCCGGAGCAGAGGCACAATGGCCAGGCCCAACAGATCCTGCAGCAGAGGGCGGAAAGGAGGCGCCAAGCCCAGCTGCTCCGGCTAGAGGTAAACCGTCAATGCGTAAGTCAAATCGAGTGGAGAGAGGCCGCATGAAAAACCTGCTTCGACCTACTCCAATTTTGGGCTTGACAATTCAGAAACAGGGCAGCATTTTTGGCATCAAGGGGTTTTTCAACTGCTCCAATCGGTAGACAATTTCATTTAGGTTTACTTTTCCGATTGCAAGATCGAACTGGAGTGTAATATGAATTTGTTGTTCCATCACGGTCTCCCTTCGTTCAGGTTCATATTTGCCGATATAAACCTATGAAGGAGACCGTGACCTTTTTGCAAGGAAAATTTCGGCTGCGCACCCAAAGACAACGCCGATGGGTCAACCGCCGCAGGAGGCGCCATGTGCTCCGACGAGCTACCTGGGGGCCCATTCTCGCACATGACGCCCCCCTGCTCACGCCGTGCCGAAAAGGACCGCTCGGTTCCGGGGCCTGAAATAATACTGCCCATCAGTACGAAAGAATTGGAACAAAAGGTTCAAAAATTAGAGGAGAAGACCGACTCGTTAGCCTGGAGCGGGGAGGAGTCCCTACGGACAAAACTCGAACAACGTTTAAGATTTGAGAAACTGCTTACCGATCTTTCAGCGATTTTTGTCAATATCCCTGCCAGCGAGGTTGACGCCCAGATCCAGGGAGTGCTGCAGCGTGTAGGGGAAATATTGGGAATCGATCGCACTGCTTTTATGCAATACTCAAAAGATCTGGGGCAAATTCAGGTTACACACTGGTGGGCGGCAGAAGGGGTCGAGGCTTTGTCTAGACTCATTACGGATGGCAATCTCCTTATGACTGAGCACATCCCCTGGTGTAGTGAAAAAACAATGCTCGGAGAAATAGTTGTCTTTTCAAGCCGCGACGAGCTACCTGAAGAAGCTGCAAAAGATAAACGGACCTTTGAAAGAATAGGCGTTGAATCTGGAGTTATAATCCCCTATTTTGTTGAAGGCGCGTTTCTGTTTACGATGACATTCGGCACGGTTCGTTCCAGACGGTCCTGGCCTGAAGAGCTGATTCAGCGACTCAAGTTGCTTGGAGAGATCGTTTCTAACGCACTACTCCGCAAGCAGGCAGATCTGAAGCTTCAGGCAGTGCATAAAGAACGTCTAAGATTTGAGAAACTGCTAGCCGAACTTTCAGCGACGTTTGTCAAAACACCTGCAAGTGAGGTTGACGAAAGGGTAGAGGGAGTACTCCAGTGTATCGGAGAAATGTTAGGGGTTGATCGGACTGATTTTGTACAGTTAAATAGTGGATCAGGGCAACTTGAGATCACACACTCGTGGACAGCCAAAGGGATCGAACCCTACAGTCGTATTGTTACCGATGTGCATTATCCTTGGTTCTCTGAGCAAATAAGAAGCGGAGAAAACTATATTCTTTTTTCTAGCCCTGACGATCTGCCGAGGGAAGCCCTTCAGGATAAAGAAAGCCTAAAAAAAATGGGTATAAAATCTGGAATGATTATCCCTTATGCTGTTGAAGGATCCTTTTTAGGTGCCATCGCATTTGGTACCCATAGAGATTACAGAGATTCGTGGCCTGAAGCGTATATTCAGCGGCTCAGGATCCTTGGAGAAGTAATCTTTAATGCAATTCTCCGCAAGCAGGCAGACCTCGAGCTGCGCAAGGCATTTTCCGAAATCCAGGATTTAAAAGACCGTTTGGAGCGAGAAAATATCTGTCTCCGGGAAGAAATAAAGACAATCGAGAAGCATCCCGAAATCATCGGTGAAAGCGATGGAATCAAAGAAGTGCTCAGGAAGATCGAACAGGTGGCCGATACAGATTCTACCGTGCTCATTCTTGGAGAGACAGGGGTAGGTAAGGAGTTGGTCGCCCGGGCCATTCATAATATAAGTTCGCGCAAGAACCGTCCAATGGTAACGGTAAACTGTGCCGCCCTGCCCCCCACTTTAGTGGAAGCTGAACTTTTCGGTCGAGAAAAAGGGGCTTATACCGGAGCCATGTCAAAACAAGTCGGCCGATTTGAAATCGCTGACGGGTCAACAATTTTTTTAGATGAAATCGGTGAATTGCCAATGGAGGTGCAGGTCAAATTGCTTCGCGTGCTGGAGCAAGGCCAGTTCGAAAGATTAGGAAGTTCCAAAACCATAAGCGTCGATGTGCGGGTGATTGCCGCCACCAACCGTGACCTGGTAAAAGCCCTTCGGGATGGCAAATTCAGGGAAGACCTCTACTACCGTTTGAATGTGTTTCCCATACAGGTTCCTCCTCTAAGAGAGCGTTCAGAGGACATTCTGCCGCTCACATGGGCCTTCATCAAAGAATTTGGTGATACCATGGGTAAACGGGTTAAGGCGATATCGCGAAACAGCCTTGACGCGATGAGACGCTACCACTGGCCCGGCAATGTCAGAGAGCTTAGAAATGTGATCGAGCGGGCTATGATCACGAGTAAAGGAAGAACCCTCAGTGTGGAACTTCCCGTAACCTTCAGCGGTGGGATACCTTCTGATCTTACGCTTGAAGAGTCCGAACGCAGGCATATCCTAAATGTATTGGAGAATACCGGATGGCGAATCAGAGGCAGAAACGGGGCTGCGGAAATATTGGGGCTAAAGCCGACCACTCTCTATTCGAAAATGAAGAAGCTGGGTATCCACCGCCCGGATAAGTCATCCCACATTTTGACGTCGCGTCTGAATATCGACCGTTAGCCGTACTTGCCAGTTTTCATCACAAAACCTGCCCTCATCATAAAACCTCCCATATAATAAAGGTTAGCGGTGTTCCCGAAAGGGTCTTCCGTTTCGGCATAGGCTTTGCTTTTTCTGAAAGTAACCCAGAGTATGATGCGCCCCACGGGTATTAAAGAAGTTGAAAAGGGGTAGAATTTTGCGAAGCGGAAGGGAGTCGTCTATGGTCAGTGGAGCCAGCAAAGAAAGGATTGTTAACACCATATGCAATAACTGCGCGCAGGCCTGCGGATTAGAAATCCACGTTGCCGGGGACAGGGTAACCAGGGTGAACCCGATCGAGGGCCATGTAGTCCAAAACACGTCAGGGTGTCCAAAAGCCGCTCCGGAAGCCCTTATGGAAATGATACATTCAGACAAGAGACTACGGAAACTGTTACGTAGGGTAAACGGCGAACTCAGGGAAATCACCTGGGAGGACGCCCTCGATTTCATTGCGGAAAAGCTACACCAACTTAAAGAGAAAAACGGAGCACGAGCGCTGACTTACCAAACGGGCAACGCCTTCCTGGCTACGGAATCGGAAAAGGTGGCCAGAGGATTCTGTGATTTGTACGGTACACCCAACTTCAGCTCTGTCGGAAGTCTCTGCTTCTATACCCGAAGGTTTGCTCATACCGTTACACTGAACCACGGTGCTCCCATATATGCATTTCCCAATTGGTAAGGCACGTCCGCCAGCAATTATCTGGGGTGTTAATCCCCATGAAAGTGAACGTGTCGTACTCCCCGAAATCAGCGCTATCAAGGCAAGAGCAGGCAAACTCATAGTCATTGACCCACGTCTCATCCCTCTAGCCAAAGAGGCGGATATCTACACCGCGATAAGACCTGGTACCGATGCTGCCCTTGCCCTGGGGCTGCTCAACGTCATTATAGAAGAGCAGCTATATGACAAGGACTTTGTGGAGAAATGGACGGTGGGTTTTGAACAACTGGCACAACACGTCAAGCAGTACGCCCTGGACAGAGTTGCCGAAATCACTTGGATTCCAGCGAATAGGATCCGGGCTATTTCCCGAACCTATACTCAAAGCAAGCCGGCCAACATCTATCAAGGCGTGGCCGCAGACCATAGCATTAATGGCTTCCAGGCGCACAGAGCGATAGTCATGCTGATGACCATTACAGGGAATCTTGATGGACCCGGGGGCAACGTCTGGACGACTAAAGGCCCCCCGTTTGCCAACCTGAGGCTGCCAGACAGGGTCTCGTTAGGTGAAGGCATTGGATCGGAGTTTCCCATATTCAATCGCTTTTCCCTGGAAAGGCAAGCTTTGTGCGTTCCCGATGCCATACTCAGTCACACTCCTTATCCCATCATGGCGATGATAGCTCACGGAACCGAACCCATGCGCGAATGGCCTAACACAAAAAAGTGGAGGCCGCGTTGCGCAAACTGGAACTGCTGGTCGTGATAGACCTGTTCCTCACGGATACCGCCAAACTGGCCCATGTGGTTCTACCAGCAGCCAGTTTTTTAGAAAAACAATGGAAAGAGACTGAGGAACTGGCACAATACCTTCTTGGTCCAACCGATATTACCTTTGAGCAACTTAAAGAGAATCCAAACGGCGTCTTCTATTCCAAGTGGGAGCCCAAAAGACACCTCAGAGAAGGGTTTAACACACCTTCTGGCAGGCCAGAGTTATATTCGGAGTTGCTAAGGCAGTACGGCTACGACCCTTTACTGGTCTTCGTAGAACCGGCTGAGAGCCCAATAAGTAGGCCGGACCTGGCCCAAACCTATCCACTTATCCTCGTTACAGGCCCCAAGACCCGATTCTACACCTGTAAATGGTCGTGATAAAGTGAGCCAAAAATGGTCGTTTAAAAATGAGCCACTCTAGAAGGATCCTGGGAATAGTGGTATGTTGCCAGATTTAATCCCAGGCTGAGATAGGA